>NZ_LECW02000035.1 GCF_001042475.2 Bacillus glycinifermentans | reverse complement strand
GGGAGCAAGCTCCCATCTGTCCGCTCGACTTGCATGTATTAGGCACGCCGCCAGCGTTCGTCCTGAGCCAGGATCAAACTCTCCATGAAGTTTGATAATGACTACGCACTTTCACGTGCGATTTATTTAATGAATTAACAGGTACGTTTTGTCTTGTTTAGTTTTCAAAGATCATTTCCGTTTCATCAAGAAGCGACTTTATTAGTATAACATTTTCAACTGAGTGTGTCAAATGTTTTTTATTTTTTCCAGTCGCTGCTGCTTTCGTGAAAAAACGTTTTGCTAACAGCGACGTCTAATAATATATCACCATCACGAATCAGAGTCAACACTTTTTTTGATAAAATATCCCCGGTGATAAATTTTTTGGCCCTTTGTTTCAATTGGCTCTATACCCACCAGGTCTTTCTCGGCCAAAAACTCGAGGATGACTCCGAGGTCTGCCGTAAAATATGTGAGCTCTGGGTGTGTCAGCAGTTCGGCAAATTGCCATACGCTTTTTTCGCTCATCACATCCAAAATGTGCTGCGCGCCGACTTCGGCTTTGGAATGAATGAGAAAATCGCTTGCGAGGAACAATAACTCAAGCCTTTTTTGCAGGCTTTCGTTGCTTTCTACCAGTTCTTTATACAGCTTGTACACCTGCGGCTCCATATGCCGGACTTGATTCCAAACCGTCACTTCCGGATGAAAGCCTTTATCTATGACTTCGATTCTTGCCAAATGGTGCAGAGCATGCACGATTGAATTGTATGCATCCAAGAACTGATCCTCTTCAAAAAACGCTTTTCCTTCTATATACCTTCTGATTAACTTTCCGTATTCAAGTCCGATTTTCAGTTTTCGCTCTGAAAAAGGAAACGTATTAAGCTGCTCAATCAGCTTTGCGATATATTCATTTCGGTCAAAGAGAACTTTCCCGTTCAGAATCCAATCTATTATTCTCCTGTTTGTACCGAGCAAAATCCATTCTTGGAGCTGTTCAACGGAAATGATATGAAGAGAAGCCGTCTTTCCGTCGAACTCGTAATGCTTCACAAATATCGGTTCCTCGGCTTTGCTTACAATCACTAATAATGCCGCATCAAAGTTATCTGTTGCAGATGAGGTTTGGTTTCTCCTCTCAATCATCATAACAGCTAAAGTATCAGGGCGGCTTGCTCTTTCCTGGTAAATCAGACGGAGAAGATTTTCCATCACCATTCCTCCAATACGATGTAAAATACATTGCTCAAAATGCTTCTCTTTCGTTTTCTACCTACTTCTACGAGCCAATAAAAACTCCTTTATTTTGAAAACACATTGAATTATTATAATCAATTCCCCGGAAACTCTCTATAAAAAAGTTCCATTTTATTAAAGAATATCACATCTTCAATATGCTATATTAGAGAGAGGGGGATGGATATGGCGAAATATTCTAGCAAAATCAATAAAATCAGAACGTTTGCGTTAAGCTTGGTATTTATCGGTTTCATCATTATGTACGTCGGAATCTTTTTCAGGTCGTCGGTCTTAGTGATGTCGGTGTTTATGCTCTTGGGGGTATTGTCTATCATGTTAAGCACTGCGGTTTATTTTTGGATAGGAATGCTTTCGACAAAAGCGGTCAAAGTCATCTGTCCGAACTGCGAACAGCCGACCAAGATCCTCGGCCGGGTCGACATGTGCATGCACTGCAGGGAACCTCTTACACTCGATAAAAACCTTGAAGGTAAGGACTTTAATGAATCGTATAATCGAAAAGCTCTAAAACAAAAATAAGCTGACCGTTAAAAAAGCGGCCAGCTCTTTTTAATGGCTTTCTTTTTTATCGCATTCCTGACACAAACCGTATATTTCCAGTCTATGGTGACTGACTTTAAATCCTGTCACGTGTGAAGCGAGCTGCTCTACTTCGTCGAGCCCAGGGTAATGAAAGTCTACGATCTTTCCGCAGCGCTCACAGATCGCGTGATAATGCTCGGAAGTCACAAAGTCAAACCGGCTTGAAGCATCTCCGTATGTCAATTCTTTAACGAGCCCTGATTCCTTAAAAACCCGTAAATTGTTATAAACCGTTGCGACGCTCATGTTTGGAAATTTTCCTTCAAGCGCTTTATATATATCATCGGCAGTTGGATGAGACATAGAATTTACGAGGAATTCCAGAATGGCATGACGTTGAGGAGTAATTCGCACCCCGGTTTCCTTCAACGCTTCCAACGCTTCTTTCAGATTATGTTCAGCCATCGTCATGCACCTCTCTTCTAAAAAAAATTCTTATATTATAACGTTTATAAATAGTGTAACTCCTGAGAAGAATCTTTGTCAATTCCAATCCCTCTCAAAATCCCCTTTTCCAAGGTGAAATCCGCTTTATATTTACATGATGGTCTAACAGCCGGCCAATTATGTACCCGTCAAACGGGGCCAAACCTGATAAAGGCTCGGCCCCGTGCCGTTCTTATTTTTCTGAAACCTCTTTTACAGCTTGAAGAGCCTCGGCGACGTGATCTTTCACCTTTACTTTTCGCCATTCTTTAACAAGGCGGCCTTCTTTATCGATGAGAAAGGTTGAGCGTTCGATTCCCATGTATTCTTTGCCGAAGTTCTTTTTTAGCTTCCATACGTCAAACGCTTCGGCTAGCTTATGTTCATCATCGACAAGCAGCAGAAACGGAAGATCGTGTTTTTCTTTAAATTTTTCATGTCTTCCCTGATCGTCCGGGCTGACGCCGATAATGACCGCATCAAGCTCTGCAAAGCTTTGATGGCTGTCCCTGAAGTCGCAGGCTTCGGTCGTACATCCCGGCGTCATATCTTTCGGATAAAAATAGAGCACGATATATTTCCCTTGAAAATCCGACAATTTCACTTTTTCGCCATGGTCGCCCAGCAGTTCGATATCAGGCACCTTTTGTCCAATTTCTACAGTCATTGTTTTGCCTCCTGTTTGTTTTAATCAGTTGCTTCTTCTCATTATAAAAAACAGTTCCCCCGTGTTCAAATCGTCACCGCTTCATTTTTGCTCTCGGTTCACAACGTGTTACAATATAGCCATAGACAGAGGCTTTATAGAAATGAGGAGGATATTATGCAGCATATACAATCGGAAAAGCTTCATGAAGAAGCTCTTCAACATATAGTAGGCGGCGTCAACAGTCCGTCAAGGTCATACAAAGCTGTGGGCGGAGGGTCTCCGGTCGCGATGGAAAAAGCAAAGGGCGCTTATTTTTGGGATGTTGACGGGAATAAGTACATAGACTATCTCGCGGCATACGGGCCGATTATTACCGGACATGCCCACCCGCACGTTACGAAGGCCATTCAAACAGCGGCGGAAAACGGCGTGCTTTACGGTACACCGACAAAGCACGAGGTCACATTTGCCAAAATGCTGAAGGAAGCCATTCCTTCTTTGGATAAAGTGAGATTCGTCAATTCAGGAACGGAAGCGGTCATGACGACGATTCGCGTCGCCCGCGCGTATACCGGAAGGACGAAGATCATCAAATTCGCCGGCTGCTACCACGGCCATTCCGATCTCGTGCTGGTCGCCGCCGGGTCAGGTCCTTCAACGCTCGGCACGCCTGATTCCGCCGGGGTTCCGAAAAGCATCGCAAACGAAGTGATCACCGTTCCTTTCAATGATATTGACAGCTATAAAGAAGCCCTTGACAAATGGGGCGACGATGTTGCCGCAGTACTCGTTGAACCGATCGTCGGAAACTTCGGGATCGTTGAACCGAAAAGCGGCTTTCTCGAACAGGTGAATCAACTGACTCACGACGCCGGTGCACTGGTCATTTATGACGAAGTCATTACCGCCTTCCGTTTCATGTATGGCGGAGCACAGGACCTGCTTGGCGTCAAGCCTGATCTGACCGCGCTCGGCAAAATCATCGGCGGCGGGCTGCCGATCGGCGCTTACGGAGGCAAAAAGGAAATTATGGAGCAGGTTGCCCCGCTCGGTCCTGCATACCAGGCCGGTACAATGGCCGGCAACCCGGCGTCGATTTTATCGGGCATCGCTTGTCTTGAAGTCCTGAAAGAAAAAGGAACGTACGAGAAGCTGGACCGTCTCGGCGCCATGCTTGAAGAGGGAATCTTAAAACATGCCGAAACGCATGGCATCGACATCACGGTCAATCGTTTGAAAGGCGCGCTCACCGTCTATTTCACAACGGAGAAAGTCGAGAATTACGAACAGGCCGAAAATACCGACGGTGAAATGTTTGCCGCATTTTTCAAGCTGATGCTGGAACGGGGAATCAACCTCGCCCCGTCAAAATACGAAGCGTGGTTTATCACGATCGCGCATACGGAAAAAGATATCGAGGATACGCTTGAGGCCGTCGAGGAATCGTTCAAACAATTGAAACAGCAGGTATAAAAAAGAGAGCACGTTTGCTCTCTTTTTTATACATTTGAACCTTATCGGATCAATTTTTTGACAACGCTTTGTTTTTTCTTAAAAATGGGTTGAATATTTCCGGAGATCGCTGTATATTACTTTATTGTTTGGCAAATTAGCAGAAATAACGAATTTATTATAGAAAGGGATGCAAGTAAAGCCTAATGAAACTAGGTGCCCGTATTTTCAAAACAGGCATTGCCATTACGCTCGCTCTATACCTTGCGGCTTGGATCGGCCTGCCGACCCCGATTTTTGCCGGTATTGCGGCCATTTTTGCAATCCAGCCTTCGATCTATCGTTCATTTTTGACGATTGTCGATCAAGTGCAGGCGAATATTATCGGAGCAGCGACAGCTATCATTTTTGGTCTTATTTTTGAACCCAGTCCGATTATTATCGGGTTGACGGCGGTTATTGTCATTACGATTAACTTAAAGCTGAAGATCGAGAACACGATTTCGATTGCTCTTGTTACCGTTATTGCCATACTGGAAAGCTCAGGCGACGACTTTTTGATGTTCGCATTGATCAGAACAGCAACGGTCATCCTGGGTGTTCTGTCTGCGTTCCTTGTCAACCTGATCTTTTTGCCGCCTAAATATGAAACAAAGCTCGTCAGCCATATCGTCGAAAACACGGACGAAGTCATAAAATGGATCCGTCTGTTGACGCGGAAAACGACAGAGCACACCATGCTGAAAGAAGACATCGAAAAACTGAAAGAAAAAATGATGAAAGTCGACCATCTTTACTTGCTTTACAAAGAAGAACGGAGCTATTTAAAACGAACCACTTACGTGAAGTCAAGAAAGCTCGTCCTTTTCAGACAGGCGATTATCGCGTCAAACCGTGCGCTTGATACACTGAAAAAGCTGCACCGGCTTGAAAACGATTTTTATCACATGCCGGAGGAATTCCAGAATACGCTGATCGAAGAACTCGATTATCTTCTGCATTGGCACGAGCGGATTTTGATGCGGTTTGTCGGCAGGATCAAAACGCATGAAACCGAAGACCTTCTCGAAGAAGGAGACGTATACAAACAGCATTTGACCGAATCGTTCCTGAAAAACCAGGATAAATTAAAGGAAGAACTGCTGGATTACAATATGCTGACCATCATGGCGAGCGCCGTGGAATACCGCGAACAGCTCTGCCATTTGGAAACGCTGATCTCAAGCTTCCAAACGTATCACCGCGAAGACAGCGAGCTGGAAGTCGATGATGATTAAATGAAAGACCCCGGTTAACGCTTTCGTTAACCGGGGTCTTTTATTTCCCTTCTTTCGTTTTCGGATCAAGCGTATCGCGGAGCCCGTCGCCCATTAAATTAAAGCCGAGCACCGCCAGCATGATTGAAATTCCCGGAAAAAACAAGGTCCATGGAGCCTGTGCCAAATAAGGGCGGGCGTCGGCAAGCATTTTCCCCCATTCGGGATTTGGAGCCTGAGCCCCCAATCCTAAAAAACCGAGAGCCGCCGCTTCAATAATCGCCGTTCCGATATTGAGCGTTGCTTGAACGATAACAGGCGCCATGCTGTTTGGGAGAATATGCTTGAGCATCAAGCGGATGTTGGACATACCGACGGCTCTCGCAGACAGAATATACTCCTCCTGCCTGATGCTGAGCACTTTTGAACGGACGAGCCTTCCAAACGTCGGAATATTGATGATGGCAATCGCAATCAGCGCGTTCTCAAGCGAGGGCCCGAGAATGGCGACGATCGCAATCGCGAGAAGGATGCTGGGAAACGCGAGCATGATGTCAAATATCCTTGAGATCAGCCCGTCCGCCCATTTGCCGTAAAAGCCCGCAATCAGGCCCAAGAGCGTTCCCGCAATGGCTGACCCTAAACAGGAGAAAAATCCGACCCAGAGGGAGAGCCTTGCTCCGTACAGCACCCTTGAGAAAATGTCCCTGCCGAAATCGTCCGTTCCAAAGAGGTGTTCGGCAGACGGCGGAGCAAGCCTTTCTGATAACGACTGATCGTTTAACCCGTAAGGTGCGATCAGCGGCGCGAAAATGGCCAAAAGGATAAACGCTGCGACCAGAATGCTGCCGGCCGCAGCAAGCTTATGCTCGAAAAACCGCTGAACGTTTTCCGCAAGAAGAGAGCGGCCTTTCGCTTCTCCCTCCCGGCGTTCATCTTGCAGCACATCCATATTTCACCGCCTCCTAATATTTAATTCTCGGATCGATGACGGCATACAACAGATCGACGACGAAATTGATCATGACGAAGATGAAGGCGATCACGAGGATTCCCGATTGGATCACCGGATAGTCCCGATAGCTGATCGCATCATAAATGTACCGGCCGATGCCCGGCCAGGCAAAAATCGTTTCCGTTAAAATAGCGCCGCCGAGCAAAAGTCCCGTCTGCAGGCCGATGACTGTCAGAATCGGAATAAACGCGTTTTTTAAACCGTGCTTATAGATGACGAAAAACATACGAACGCCTTTTGCTTTTGCGGTGCGGATGTAATCGGACTGAAGAACCTCGATCATGCTCGCTCTCGTAATTCTTGCGATAATCGCGGCAGGGATGGTGGCCAGGGCGGATGCAGGAAGGATTAAGTGGCGGATCGTTTCTCCAAGCTGGTCGAATCGCCCGTTTAGCAGTGTATCAAGCGTATGAATATAGGTAATCGTATCAACCGGGTTTCTCACATCCTCCCTTCCGGTGGTCGGCAGCCAGCCAAGCTCGATTGAAAAAAACCATTGCCCCATCAGCCCGAGCCAAAAAATCGGCATCGATACGCCGACTAAAGCGATCAGCATCGCCGTATAGTCAAACACCGAATTTTTGAACCAGGCGCTGACGATTCCCGCATTCACACCGAGGAGTACGGCGATCAGCATCGCAAAAAAAGCGAGCTCAAGGGTGGCGAACAAATAAGGCTGCATTTCTCTAGTAATCGCCGCCCCCGTGCGGATGGACGTCCCTAAATCCCCTCTCAGCAAATCTCCGACATATTTTCCGTATTGAACATACCAGGGCTCATCAAGGCCAAGCTGCATAGTCAGCTGTTCAACGGCTTCTTTTGTCGCCCTTTGTCCGAGAATTACCTGGGCGGGGTTACCCGGTATAAAGCGGATGATGGAAAAGACGACCAGCGTCATGCCGATAAGGACGGGTATCAGCATGCCGGTCCGCTTCAAACAGTAAGCAAGCAACGGCTGTCACCACCTTGTGCACTATTTAAATTGTACGTCTGATAATACTTCACTCCCCGTCGGGTGAGGGACGTATCCTTCAATATCTTTCGCCCCGGCCAAAACCGGCGTCGAGTGAACGAGCGGAATCCACGGCGATTCTTCGTGAATCAGCTCCTGCGCTTGTTCATAAAGCTTGTTTCGTTTAGTCTGGTCGGGATCTGACTGGGCTTCGATCAAGATGTCGTGAAGCTTGTCATTGCTGAAGTAGGTATAGTTGTTGCCCCCGATATTGTCTTTGTCAAGCAGCGTATAGAGGAAATTATCGGGGTCGCCGTTGTCGCCCGTCCAGCCCATTAAAAACGAATCGGCTTCGCCTTTGCTCGCTTTGTCTATATACGTGGCCCAGTCATAAGTGACGATTTTCGCTTTGACTCCGATTTTTGCAAAATCGGCTTGAATCACCTCGGCGATTTTCATCCCGTCAGGCATATATGGACGAGGAACAGGCATCGCCCACAGCTCCATGCTGAATCCGTCCGGGTAGCCCGCTTCTTTTAAGAGCTCTTTTGCTTTTTTGAGATCGTACGGATACGGCTCGACCTTGTCATTATAACCTTCAAGCGAAGGAGGCAAAGGATTTTTCGCAGGGTCTGCGAGCCCGCCGTAGAAGGAATCGATGATCGCCTGCTTATCGACGGCATGGTTTAGCGCCTGGCGTACAAGCTTATTGTCAAGCGGCTTTCTCGTTGTCGTCAGCCCGAGGTAGCCGATATTCATCGACGGCCTTTCAATTATTTTCAGATTGGGGTCGCTTTTGATGCTTTCGATATCCGACGGATTCACGCCGTCCATCAAATCGATCTCACCGGTTTTTAGCGCGTTCAGACGGGCCGAGTTTTCCGGAATTGCTCTAAAAATGATCTTTTTCAGCTTCGGCTTTTCCTCATCCCAATAGTCTTCATTCTTTTCAAGGACGATGCGGTCATTCGGCTTCCATTCTACGAATTGATACGGACCCGTGCCGACCGGGTGCTCCCTGAATTTGTCCCCGTATTTTTCGATCGCCTCAGGGCTTGCGATTCCAAATGAGGTCATGGCGAGGTTTTTTAGAAACGGCGCCTGCGGCCGTTTTAAAATAAATTGGATTTTATGATCATCGAGAATTTTGATATCTTTAATAACGTGCCCCTTATCTTTTTTGTAGCCTCCGAACATCCCGTAGTAAGGAAATTTTTCCTCGTCCCCGTTCATCCACCTGTCAAAGTTGTATTTGACTGCCTCTGCATTAAAATCGGTTCCGTCGTGAAATTTGACGTCTTTTCTTAAGTGCAGCGTATAGGTCAGCCCGTCATCGGAAGCATCCCATTTGACGGCCAGGCCCGGTTTTAGCGTCGTGTCCTGCTCTCCGTAGTTCAGCAAGGTTTCAAAGATATTGGTCGTGACTTTAAACGCTTCGCCTTCTGTCGTCGTTATCGGATCAAGCGAGGTGGAATCACCGCCTCTCCCGAAAATCAGCGTATCTTTTCCGGTTTTTGCCCCGCCTCCTTCTTTTTGGCTCTCTGAATCAGAACACCCCATTAAAAATAAGGAGACAGCCAGCAGCAGCCCCAGGCCTTTCAGCCAATGTTTTCTTTTCATCCTATCGCCTCCTCAGCTAAAGTAAATGGCACGCGGCATAATGGCCTTCCGTTTTTTCTTCCAGCATAGGCACCGCTTCCTTGCACCTGGCTTCCCGCTTTCGGCACCGTCCGTAAAAGGGGCACCCTTTTACATCGATTGCCGGGGCCGGGCCCTCAGACACCGCTTCATCCGCTTCGCCCTTTCCGATAACAGGCACAGCGGCCAAAAGGGATTCCGTATACGGATGCTTCGGCGCTCTAAATAATGCATCTGCAGCGGCCATCTCGACGATTTTTCCGAAATACATGACCGCCACCCGGTCGCTGATATAGCGGACGACCCCCAGGTCATGCGAAATAAAGAGAAAGGTTAATGAAAAAGCTTCCTGCAGATCTGACAGCAGATTTAAAATCTGCGCCTGTACAGACACATCGAGCGCTGAAACGGGTTCATCGGCGATGATCAGCTTCGGCTTTGTGATCAGCGCTTTCGCAATTCCGATTCTTTGCCTCTGGCCACCGCTGAATTGGTGCGCATAACGCTCTCCATACGAAGCATCCAGGCCGACGATCCCGAGCATCGATCGGACGACTTCTTTTCTTTCAGCCTTTGTCCCGAGCTTATGGACGATCAGCGGCTCTTCTAAAATGTCTTTGATTTTCATGCGGGGGTTTAAAGAAGCATAAGGGTCTTGGAAAATCATCTGAAACTGTCTTCTCATCTTCCGAAGGTCTTTTGGCCCGAGTCCGGTGATCTCTTTCCCGAGAAAGGTCACCTTGCCTGACGTCGGTTCTGTTAGCCGCAATATCGATTTACCCAAGGTCGATTTGCCGCAGCCCGATTCTCCTACAATCCCCAGGATTTCCCCTTGTTTCACTGAAAATGAGACATCGTCTACTGCTTTGACCGCTTTTTTTCGCGAAACCGGGTAATATGTTTTCAGCCGGCTGACGTTCAACAGTTCGTTATTCATTTGTCCCTCCTTCCTCATAGAGAAAGCACCGTACGGCGTGTTCATCGTTCAGTTTCTTCAGGCACGGTTCTTCTATCGTGCAGCGGCCGGTTTTGTGAAGGCATCTCGGGGCGAACATGCAGCCTTTTTTGATCGTTCCCGGCTTCGGCACTTGTCCTTCAATCGAAGTCAGTCTCTCCGATTTGCCGGTGAATGCGGGAATGGAAGCAAACAGCCCTTTCGTATAAGGATGCTTCGGATCTTTAAAAATGGCGGTGACGCTTCCTTCTTCAACGATCCGGCCGGCATACATGATCATCACCCGCCCGCAAATGTTGTGTACAACGCCGAGATCATGCGTGATCAGAAGAATAGCTGTTTCAAATTCTGCGTTCATTTTCTTTAAAAGGGAAAGAATCTGCGCCTGGATGGTGACGTCAAGAGCCGTTGTCGGTTCATCTGCGATCAATAGCTTCGGGTCGCAGATCAAAGCCATCGCGATCATAACGCGCTGCCTCATGCCGCCTGATAATTCGTGGGGGTACTGTTTCATGAGCTGCTCCGGCCTCGGAAGACCGACGGTTTCCAACATGCGGACGGCTTTATTGTCCGCTTGCTTTTTGTGGATGTCAGTATGGCTGGATAGAGCTTCTGTGAGCTGATCTCCGATCGTGAAAAGAGGATTAAGAGAGGTCATCGGCTCTTGAAAGATCATTGCGATATCATTGCCGCGCATATGCCGCCATTCTTTTTCCGACTGCTTAAGAAGATCCTTTTGCTGAAACAGGACTTTACCCGTTGTATGAGCATTCGCGTTCAGCCCCATCAAAGCCATGGAGGTGACGCTTTTGCCGCAGCCGGATTCACCGACGACTCCAACGATTTCACCTTTATGGAGGGTGAAAGAAACGCCTTGAACAATCGGGATTTCCGTCTTTTTCTTTTGAAAGGAAACGGAAAGATCCGCTACTTCAAGCAATTTCTCTTTTGTCACACATTCACCTCCGGATGCTTGTATTTTTTAAATTGTATTTACACGGGGTAGGAAATATGTACGAAATTTGCAGGGGAGAAAAAAAAGCCCGGCTTTAATGAAAGCCGGGCCTATATATCAATTCAGTTTTTGAATGGTGAATAAATGCTTATAATGGCCGTCACGGTTCATTAATTCCTCGTGGGTTCCCGTTTCGGCGATTTGTCCGTTTTCAATCACGACGATTTTATCGGCGTGTGTGATCGTTGACAGCCTGTGGGCGACGATAAAGGTCGTTCGGTCTTTGGCGAGCTTTTCCATCGCTTCCTGAATATAATGCTCGCTTTCAAGGTCAAGCGCAGAGGTGGCTTCATCCAGGATTAAAAGCGGAGGGTTTTTCAAGAAAACCCGCGCGATCGAAATCCGCTGCTTCTGCCCTCCTGAAAGCTTGACGCCCCGTTCACCGACCTTCGTCTCATATCCGTCAGGCAGCTCCATAATAAAATCGTGGGCATTCGCCGCCTTTGCCGCTTCAATGATTTGGTCCATAGATGCCTCCGGATTTCCGATCGAAATGTTTTCCCTGATCGATTCGCTGAACAAAAAGGTATCCTGCAGCACCATGCCGATCTGGTTTCTTAAACTTCTCGCCTCGTAATCCCGGACGTCTACGCCGTCGATTAAGAGACTCCCTGACGCGACATCGTAGAACCTCGGGATCAGGCTGACGAGCGTGGATTTTCCGCCTCCGCTCATGCCGACGAGTGCGACCGTTTCGCCCTGGTTTGCCGTTAAAGACAGGTTTTTCAAAATCATGTCGTTTGTTTCCTCATATTGAAACGAGACGTTTTTAAACTCGACGACGCCTTTTAAACGGCCTGCTTTCACGGCATTCGGTTTATCCTTTAATTCATACGGCTCATCGATGAATTCGAATAGCCTGTCCATCGATGCGACGGACTGGGTCAATGTTGTCGACGAATTAATGAGCCGCCTCAACGGATTATATAGTCTTTCGATATACCCGACAAACGCGACCATCGTTCCGACCGTCAACGATCCGTGAATCACGTGGTACCCTGCAACCGTAATGATGATGAGCGGTGCGAGGTCCGTAATCGTATTGACTACTGCGAACGTTTTCGCGTTCCATGCCGTATGGCGGATCGCTTTGCCGAGGAAGTTTCCATTTTCGTTGTCAAATTGCCTCTGTTCGTGTTCTTCGATGGCAAAGCTTCTGATCACCGGCATTCCCTGAACCCTTTCATGAAGGTGGCCCTGCACTTGGGCCAAAGCCTGGGACCGCTCCCTCGTCAAGATTCTCAGCCTGCCGTAAAAGTATTTAACCGACAGCCCGTAAAGCGGGAATAAAATGATCGAAATAATCGTCAGCTTCACATCCATCGTCATCATGATGGCGATGGCGATAAAAATCGTCATCACATCAAGCCAAACATTCATAAGCCCGATGATGACAAATTCTTTCGTCTGTTCGACGTCATTGATCACCCTTGAAATAATTTCGCCGGCGCGGGTATTCGCATAATATCTGAGGCTTAACCTTTGAATATGAGAAAAAAGCCTGTCTCTGATATCATACAGCACCTTGCTTGCCGTCCATTGCGCGAAATACTGCCGATAGTATTCGACAGGCGGCCGAAGCAGCAAAAAAATGGCGAACACGACCGCCATTACGGTAAATAGTGAAGATGTTTTTTCCTGGACCGTTCCGTTTCCTTGAATAATGTCATCGACTACATATTTCAAAAGAAGCGGAATGACAAGAGGAATCGAAAATTTAATGATGCCGATCAGAACTGTAACGATGATTTTCCACTTATATGGCTTGACAAATTCCATATATCTTCTGATAATACCCACACTCATATCCCCCTCTCTATTTTTGATGGTGTGAGTCCACTGCAAAAAACCTGTTGATTCTCAACAGGCTTGTTGGTTTATTTTGTATAATGGAGATACCGTTCATACCAAATATCGATAAACTCCGGAGCAAATGGACCCTTCCTTTGGTGAATCCAATGCAGCAGCGTATTCAAATGGTATCTTAAGATGCCGTCTATTTCCTTCGGATAATTCATCGCTTTTTTATGGTCTGCATATTCGTCTTCGTCAAGTATATGGTAGGTCATATCGGGAAAGACTTTCACGTCCAGATCATAATCGATGTACTTGATGGCTTCATCGTCCAATGCAAACGGCGAGCTGATGTTGCAATAATAATAAATGCCGTCTTCTCGAAGCATGCCGATGACGTTAAACCACTGCTTGGCATGGAAATAACAAATGGCGGGCTCTCGTGTCACCCATGTCCGGCCGTCTGATTCGGTGACCACCGTCCGGTCGTTGGCGCCGATGATGCACAATTCCGTTGCTTTTAATATCGTCGTTTCGCTCCATATTCGATGAATGTGCCCATTGTGCTTGTAGCTATGAATTTGAATGGTTTCTCCTTCCTTGGGAAAGCCCATGTTTCTCCCCTACTTTCTTTGCAAAAGCCTTACAAGTCAGTGTTTCACATCGCCTGTCCGACAGTTCTTTTATTTATTATAACGGTTGAAAATAAAAAATGAAAATAAAACAGCCACTCCGGATCAGGAATGGCTCTTTTTTCAGAAAAGCGATAAAGATAAACTTTAGGCTTCGATTTTTTGATAAGCCTGTATTACCTGTTCCGTCTGCTTTTGAAACAAATCTTGTATAGCGGCGAGATCTCTTCGTTTTTGGGAGATGTCTTCACGAATTGATAAAAGCTGGGCTTTTTTTTCAAAGGCTATCAGTTCTTTTTCGATTTCCTGGCATCTTTCAATCTCTGCCTGAAGGTATAACAACTTGTCCATAATCTCCAGCTGGCCCTGAACCAAGTTTTCAAATTCCGGCATTGATATCCTCCATTCTTTGCTCTACTCCATTTATTGCCTAAGTATCATTTCTCTATACACGGGAAATGTCCTTTGACTGATTCTGCCTAAGATTCGGAATTTTTGTCGCAAAGAAAAAAGCACCTCAACCGAATGGTGAAGCGCTTTTTCCTGTTTCAGTGATTAGCTGTTTTGTTGTTTCTTTTGTTCAGCTTGCTGGTTATTTTGTCTTACTTGCTGCGCATCAGTTTCGCTGGCAAATTCAGTGCCGAACTGACCACCTTGTGCAGAAGCTTGGTTTTGTTGTCTTACTTTTTGTGCGTTTGTTTTGGATTGTTGGTTAGCCATTGTATATCACCTCCACGACACTTAGATTGTGCAGTCGGGTGATATCCTATTCATTCATGCACAAAAATTTAAACGAGCAGGGAACGGCCGCCGTCAACGATGATCGTCTGACCGCGGATCATATCCGCTTTTCCGGATGCCAAAAATTCGATCGCATCGACCATGTCATCGATCTCAACCATGCGGCCGGCAGGTGTGTTTTTCCGGGCATCTTCAAGAAGCTCCTCACGGTTTGGAAAATGCTTCAGCGCGTCTGTGTCAATTGCTCCGCCGGATACGGCATTGACGATGATATTTTTCGGCGAGAGCTCGACAGCGAGATATCTTGTCAAAGATTCAAGCGCAGCTTTTGATACGCCGACCGTCGTGTAGTTTTCCAAATAGCGGATCGAGCCGAGCGAGCTGATGCTGACAATATGGCCTCCGCCTGTTTTTTCCATCAGCTTCGCCGCTTCCTGTGCGCAAAAAAGCAAAGCTTTGGCATTGATGTTCATCGTCCAGTCCCAATGGCTTTCTTCAAGCTCCATGACCGGGCGGAGAACGCCTGATGCGGCATTGTTGACAAATACGTCAAGTCTGCCGAACGCCTCGTCGATTTGCTGAAACATATCCTTAATTTTCGCAGGCTGGCCGACGTTCGCTTTGACAACAAGCGCTTTTACGCCGAGACGCTCGATTTCTTCAGCGGTTTCCAAAGCTGCTTTTTTGCTTCTCGCATAGTTAATGACGATATTGTAGCCGTTTTCCGCGAGCCTCAGAGCAGCCGCTTTTCCGACTCCCCTGCTGCTTCCTGTAATAAGCGCGCATTTTCTTTGTTCCATCTGTTATTCATCTCCTAGTATAGTTATTTCACTTCGTTACAAAATAATGTCATCCATTTTTTCAAAAGGAGGCTTTCGCCTTATGTACGTCGGACGTGACATGAGCGAGCTCGATCAAACGCCGAAGCACGAATGGAAAGATGCGGAGCTCCTCTATTTCCACCACGCCTTCCAGCAAATAATGCCCTTTTTAAATGAAGAGGGACATGCGGAATATGTGGAGGTTGTAAAAGAGATTAAAGCAAGAGGCGGTCTGAGCCGCCGTGAAGCCGATTATACGCACGGCACCGATATTCAGTATGATTAACGGGCAGCATGCACGGTCAAGCTGCCTATTTCATATACATATTCCATATTTTCTGGTGTGATACCGGGAAGGCGTATTCATCAAGCTCTTCTATTGTTACTTTTTTCAAATATGAATCATCCGGCTGATTACGCGTTTTCCCGAAGAAAACGGAAATGTTCCAGACAAGGTGTGTAAAGACGTGTTCGACGACTCCTTCAAGAGGACCGATTTCGGCATCGACTCCGGCTTGTTCCTTCAAAAATGCCGAAAGCTGCTCCCGTTCTGTTTTCAGGCCTTTTTGCGTTTCTGTATTCGGAAATTCCCACAAGTTCGCAAGCAGCCCGGATCCTGGCCTTTTATGGATGTAGACTGAGCCTTCTTCATCTGTCAGAACAACGGCGGCAAGGCTTTTTACCCCGGGTTTTTTCTTTTTGCTTTTGACGGGCAGCTCTTTTTCGCACCCCTCCGCAAAAGCAGAACAATGTTCACGGACGGGACACAAAAGGCAGGAAGGCGATTTCGGCGTGCAGATGATGGCGCCGAGCTCCATCAGCCCTTGATTGAATTCAGACGGCTTCTCTTTAGAAATAAAGGCTTCAACGATGTTTTCAAACAATGTTTTGGTTTTCGGTTTTGCGATGTCATCCCATATCGAAAGAATGCGTGACATCACCCGCATTACATTGCCGTCGACCGCCGGTTCAGGCTGGTTGTAGGCGATGCTCAGCACCGCTCCTCTCGTATAAGGACCCACGCCTTTCAAACCGCCAAATTCCTCTTTTGAGGAAGGAACAATTCCGCCGTACCGTTCATGCACTTCTTTGACTGCGCTTTGCAGATTCCGGACACGGGAATAGTAGCCGAGTCCTTCCCAGGCTTTCAGCACCTTTTCTTCATCAGCTTCAGCCAGAGCCTTTACGTTCGGAAACTTTTCGATGAAATTGTTAAAATACGGGATCACCGTATCCACTCTGGTCTGCTGCAGCATGACCTCAGAAACCCATATTTTGTAAGGATCGCTGTCAGAACGCCACGGAAGATCCCGTTTTTCTTTTTCATACCAAGAAATTAAATCTTCTTGAAATTGTTTAATGTTTTTTTGCTCTAATTTATTTTTCAGATCAATCATGAAACTTCTCCTTGCCTGTCCTCGTCACATTTACACACTGCACTTTTGTTCTTTTGGCTTTTTGTTGTAAACTAAATGCATACACGATAAACATGTTACATGAAAAGCGGGGAAAGCAAAAGCGTTAAATATTTCAGCTGCTGCTTTTCCTGTTTGGTCAATTGGGACGGCGTTCGGATTAAGGCAATGGAATACGATTTTTGAAACACCGTTAGGGGAGGTCACCAATGGATACTGGCACACACGTTGTCATGGGTGTTGCGCTCGGCGGCATCGCGACGCTGGATCCCGCCGTCGGAATGGATCCGTCAATGGCTCAGGCCGTCATGATCGCGACAATCGCCGGATCACAGGCGCCGGATATCGATACAATTTTAAAATTGAAAAACAACGCTGTTTATATTAGACATCACAGGGGAATTACCCATTCAATTCCCGCCGTCCTTATTTGGTCATTATTGTTTCCGGGGATGCTGTATTTGTTTTACCCGGAAGCAAACCTGCTTCATCTTTGGCTGTGGACGCTTGCCGCAGTCGCCCTGCATGTGTTCGTCGACATTTTTAATGCGTACGGCACCCAGGCGCTTCGACCGTTTACAAGAAAATGGGTGGCGCTCGGTTTGATCAATACATTCGACCCGTTTATCTTCGTCAGTCATCTTGCGGCAATCGCCGTTTGGCTTGCGGGCGCAGATCAGGGCTATACGTTTTTGACCCTTTATATCATCCTCGCCGGGTACTATATACTGAGGTTTGTGATGCAAAGACGGATCAAACAAAAGCTCCGCAGGAAAATCGATGATATTGAAGAGATCATTATATCACCGACGATGAAATTCAGACAGTGGCGAATCGCCGTCAAGGCCAAATCGGCTTTTTACGTCGGCAGAAGCATCGACGGAAACATCGTCATCCTTGATACATTCAACAGGGTTCCGTTACCGGATTCGCCCGTCATGAAAGCAGCGAAACAGGATAAGAACATTTCAGCCTTTCTGTCTTTTTCGCCTGTTTACAAATGGGAAATCGATACGTATAAGGACCATTATGAGGTCCGTTTTATCGATTTGAGATACCGCAGCAAAGAACATTATCCGTTCGTTGCCATCGCCCATATCGACCGGGACTCTTTGGAATTAATGAGGTCGTATACGGGCTGGATTTTCAGCGAAGAAAAATTGCAGAAAAAATTAAAGCTTGGCTCCGTTTAAGAGCCAAGCTTAGATTATTGACAAAATCCTAAAACGGTTTATAGTTTTAGGATTTTGTCATCCTTTCAGCGTGATTGAAAACCCTTGCAGTCTAGGAAGGCCGAGCATCGAAGCGGAGCGAATGTTGGAATTCGTGAGCACCGAAGCGCAGGCCTGACAACGAATGCGAGGGTTTGTCGACACGCTGAGCTTGGCTCCGTTTAAGAGCCAAGCTTTTTTCTTCTCCGGCTGTACCAGATTCCCGCTGCAAGACCGATGACGGTGACGGCAAGCGTTTCTTTGAAATAAGGCGGGTAATATGCGAGCTGAATGTCGTTTTTCCCTTTGTCGATGGAAAAGCCGATGAATGCGTAGTTCGCTTTTTGAACGGTTTGTTTTTTTCCGTTCACCGTGACTTCCCAGCCTTTTTCAAACGGAACCGGCAGCACCATGTACCGGCCGCCGTTATTGTTTTGATATTGGATCAACAATTTGTTTTGTTTCCAGTTCATGCGTGCGTCCGGCGCTTTTTTCGCCGAAGCTTGTTTTAAGGTTTGGTAATCCTCCTGATAGAGCTTCAGATTGTCGAGCTTATATTTCCCTTTCGGAAGCCGGATCGAAACCTTTTCCGCTTTCGGCACCCTGATCGTCAAATTGTAAACCCCCGTTTTATAAATCGACTTGTTTGATTTTCTTGAGGTGACGTAATCATTGACCTTCAGGTTGAAAAACTGGTCTTTTGCAAGGCTCTTCAAATATAAGGTGACATAGTAGTCGCCTTCTTTCGGGACGTTATCCGGCGGAATGAGATCGATTCCGCCGCTTTCCGATGTCACATTGAGCACGCCGTTTTCGTAGCTTGCCCCTTTCATCTTCAACTTCGTCTGTCCCATCAAATCAGAGCTTGTAGGAGGCTTCGCTTTTTCGCCCGGGTTTTCTAAAACGATTCCTTTCAGCATGGCATGCTCTTTAGCCAAAACCGGCGCGTTATCCAGGTCTTTTTCTGAATAAACGGTATTGGCCGTCCGAATAAACGGCAGCGTATAGTTGTTTTTAAAGACGATATAATGTTTCGACTCGTCCGTTTTCTCAAATCCGTAAGGAACGTCAGAAGCGTTCTCCTTCTCTCTCATGTAATACTTGCCGTACAACAGGCTGTACAAATTGGCGCGGCCGCCCATTGTCGCATAGCGGCTGACGCTTTCCCGCCCCATATCGACTTCAAGGTCTGTCCAATAAAACAGCAGCAGATTTTTGTTGAGGATGCTTGAATAAGCGCTGAAGCCGTTGAATTTCTGGATCATCGGCGTATTGTTGCGGACACCGTTCATCCAGTCGATTCTCGTATATGGATCTCCTCCATCGTCTTTTTTGATGTTTTCCAGGAGCTCCCGCTGTTCTTCGCCGTCATAGTCATTGCTCGTCAAGTAGCTCTTCGAAACGGATTTAATTTCACTCGATTCCGAAAGGACGTATTTTTCATACGTATTGGCAACGAACACAGCCGATGCCAAAAGACAACCGTGCAAAACGAGCAGCGATTTTCGATATCGCAAACCGGCGGCGATAAATGCGCCCATTGTTAAAAACAGCAAAACGAGCGAGCTCCAATTTCTCAGCAGCGACAAATCAAGGTCTTCGCGGAAAATGACTGCTATGTATACCAAAACAGTGAATAGGCACGACCATGCAATTTCTTTGCGCCTGATGCTTTTGATGCCGCTCAAGCCGGCGGCCGCGGCCCCTCCGATTGTAAAGGCAAGCAGATATTCAAAACGGTTCTGCGGGGCAGAAAAGCCGTTAAACGCGCTCGCGGCGAGCGGGCTGAAATGAAGAAGGCCCAAGAGCAGGCTGATTCCGGCAAACAGCCTGAACGTTTTGTTTTGATAAAAGGAAAAAACGAACAAAAACAAGACAAAAGCCGCCGGCAGCAGGATGATGCGGCTCGAAAACAAGATGTCATCTGTGAAGTCGTACAACGGGACCGGCTGATCATACGGCGGCCGCAAATTGTTCAAAAAGCCGTAGACGGCAGGCACAAAAGAAACTGCGCTGATCCCGAAGGAAATCAGACCCGACGCGAAAAACATCCTGAATTGCTCCCACTTTGACGCCTCGCGGTCATCAAGATGAATAAACCAGCGAAAGACGACATAGATCGCAATGAAAATCAAATTGATGTACGCAAAATAAAAATTGTTAAACAGCGTCAAAGAGCAGGCTATGATAAACAGGCCCGGACGCTTTTCCCTGATGATTTTTTCCGCTCCTGCGACAAGCAGAGGCAGCCAGAGCATCGAATCGCTGAAAAACTCCCAGAACACCGTATGGCGGAAATAGATGACCGACGTTCCGTACAAAACGGCTCCGGTAAAGGCGGACGCTCTATTTTTCACCATATATAAAAATGCATACGAAGCGGTCAAAATAATCAGGCCTAGCTTAACTGCACTGATAAAAACCGCAGCATTCGCCCAAAACAGGGGATCCGCATTCCCCGCCAGATGAAAAAACTGAAGCAGCAGTACCGCGGCAAAAGAGGCAAGAAACACGAAAGATGTCGTGAAATAATAACCAAGCTGGCTGTAGATTCCGCCTCCAAGGCCGAAGGCATAGGAATAAAAAAAGTTGCCTTGTTTGTATTGGTCAAAAAGGAACGATTTAAACACGACCATCTGCGCAAGCCCGTCGCCGTTCCCCGTCATATAGCGGCCGTGTGCCCATTCGAACAGAAAAAACAAATGGGCGGCCAAAGAAATGGCAATGCTTGATATGACAAATAATAATGCTGTTTTTTTCATATCTTTCCCCTGTCTCTTTTCAAAATCTTCCCTGTCAATAGAAATGTCAGAGGAACGGTTAAAAACATGGAAGCAAGCGGAGCCGCCGCACTGTTCATGTGCAAAAGATTCACAAAAACGTACATAAACAAAGAAGATGCGGCCAGATTGAACAGCTGTGTCAGCGGAAACTGCAAAAACTTCGCAAAAGTCGGCTTCGTTTTAAACGTAAAATAGCAATTCAGGAAAAAAGAAATCACAAGGCTGACAAGAAAAGCAGCAACGTGTGATGCCATATAATCGATATGCAGCAAAAAGTGAAGCAGTAAATAAACCGCATAGTAATTCAACGTATTAACGACGCCTACAATGGCAAAGCGAATAAATTCAAGATTCATTTTTTTCATGAGCTTCTCCATGCCCGATGTTTGCCTCCTGTATTAAATAATGAGGACGCTTTTTCGTTTCATAGTAGATTCTCCCGATGTACTCGCCGATGATCCCGAGGCTGAGAAGCTGAACTCCGCCGAGAAACAAAACAGCCGAAATGATCGTAAAATAGCCCGGAACGATAACACCGTATTTCAAAATCCTGATAAACGTTGCAACAATATAAATAAGCGAAAGGAACAAAATGAACATTCCGGTGTAAAAGCAAATGCGCAGCGGCCTGTTGTTAAACGAAACGATGCCGTCGATTCCATAATTCAGCAAGTGCCGGAACGACCACTTTGATTTTCCGTTTTTTCGTTCGACGTTTTCGTAATAAATAATTTTTTGATCAAAGCCGATCCAGCAAAACAACCCTTTGGAAAAACGGTTCCCTTCGCTCAGCTTGAGCAGCGCGTTTACGGCTTTTCTGCTCAATAGCCGGAAATCGCCGACACCGTCTCTTAAATCGACTTCGACCGCATTGTTGATGAAACGATAGTAAAGTGAAGACAGATAAGACCGTACAGGATTGTCGCCCTTTCGATTCCGCTGGGCAACCACTTGGTCATAGCCTTCTTCATACCCTTTAATGAAATCAGGCAAAAGGTATGTCGGATGCTGCAAATCCGCATCCATGACGACGACGGCATCGCCGCGGGCATGCTGAAAACCGGCAAGAATAGCTGCTTCCTTGCCGAAGTTTCTTGAAAATGAAATATATTTCACCCGCTCATTTTTTTCCGCCAGATCTTTGATTTCCTCCAAAGTTTGATCTGTGCTGCCATCGTTTATGTAATAAATTTCATATTCATAATCAATGGATTGAAATTCGTTCCTCAATGATTCATAAACCAGTTTAATGTTGCTTGCTTCATTATAGGAAGGAATAATAATCGAAACGATTCCTTTCTTCACTTAAAGGCACCTCTTTTGGACATATTAAAAATAAGCAGGATAACTTCGCACGCCTATAAAAACACAACAAAAGGAAAACAGTGGGCATGCTGCACTATTTTCCACAACATTATTTTGTCATTATATCAGACATCTATGAACAAGTGGCAAAAAATGATATAACCCGAAAAAATTTAAGGAGTTGTTTCCGATTATTTTGATATGTCTCTTACTGGAAGGTATTGGTCTATATGAAGATCCGTCTTTTCTCCAAACGCCAAAGAAGCGATGAGCGAACCGGCGTAAGGGCCGATCGTTAAGCCTGAAGGGCCGAATCCCGTGGCCGCGATCAAACCGTCCGCACCCGGAATGTGCCCGAGAAGGGGAAGCAAATCCTTTGTGAACGGACGGAATCCGATTCTGATTTCTTCGAGAGCTGCACCGTGGAGGCCGGGTGCAACGGACAAGGCTTTATTCAAAACCTCCTCTATTCCTCCGGCGGTGATTCTGTAATCAAATCCTGAACCGGTTTCCCTTGTCGCTCCGGCTACCACCCGAGAACCGTCAAATGATACGATATAATGGTCTGTATCGGGTAAAATAACCGGCCATTTTCCAGTCTCCCCGTCAAGAACCTTCAAATGAACGATTTGGCCGCGCTGCGGCTCCAATGGCAGCTGTATGCCCAAAGGCTGAAGCAATTGATTCGTCCAAGCGCCTCCGGCCAATATCACCGCGTCTGCAGACAGGAGCCGGCCGTCTATGATTACGCCTTTTATGACGTCCTGTTCAACAGAGAGCTCCGCCTTGCCGTTCAATAAGACAGCCCCGTGCTTTTTTGCCGCCGAAAGAAGCGTGTTTCGCAGCAGATGGCCGTCCACGCGGGCTGCTCCTGATACATAAATCGCTTCAAGCCCTTCACCAAGCGGAGGAAACAGCCGCCTTGCCTCTTCGTTTGATAAGCGGGTGATGTCACCGGTTTCAGGCGCTTCACGCTTTTGTTCTCTTAATTTTCTTTCAATTCGATCGAGCGCTCCAACGTCTCCGCTGACCCGCAGGGCACCCGTTTTGGCGTAGCCCGTACCGGTTTCCCCGTCTTGTTTAAGCTGTGATACAAGGGAAGGGTAATATGCGGCACCCGCTCTTGCCAAACGATACCAGTTTTCGCTTCTGGAAGAAAACCACGGGCAGATGATCCCCGCTCCGGCTTTGGTTGACTGCCCTTCATGCCCTTCATCCAAAATCGATACGTCCGCTCCTTTTTTCACGAGATGATATGCGGCACTCGCGCCTGCGATCCCTGAACCGATAACGATTGCCTTCAATTCATCACATTCCTTTCGCATAGAAAATGAAAAAGCGATTAATGCAGCAGTCCGTTGTCTGAGGTAAACAGGTCTTGAAAAGAAGAATTGCCGGTTTCGAATAAATGCAGATGGCTGCCGTTGTCCTCAATCCATTCTAAAACGACGCGTTCCGTCAGTTCTATTCCCCTGTAAGGATGGCCGGCTTTGGCAAATACCGTTTCAAAGTCTTCCCACAAGAGCGCTACCCAAGTTCTGGCTTGCGCGTAGCTCAGCATATGGTTCTTTTCAAGAAGCGCATTTGTCAGCTTTTCAAAGTGTGCTTTCACCTTGAACTTTCCCTCCTTCCTTTAGGAAAAAACTTTCTTTTTGAAAACGTCATCCATTTCATATACTAACATTACGTCTTCTAAAGCGAAGACGTCAAACATTTTGGATGTGAATGGAGGAGCCTATAACATATGCGGAATAAAGCAAGAGGCTTTCCGAACATGAACAACAACAAATTTGAAGGTGAGCCCCGGGCCAAAGATGATTTTGCTTCAAAGCGCGCTGACGGAAGCACGAATACCCATCCTCAAGAAAGAATGAGGGCTTCCGGCAAACGCTAAATTTTTTCTGGATGGAGTGAGTTTCTTTGTGTGCAAACCGCAAACCTTATATAAACGATTTTTACCAGATGAAAACGCAAAACTATCCGCAGCCTTGGGCAAACACAAAACATGCGCGGGCGCAGGTAAACGGTGAAACACAGCAGACCCAGGATCTCATCATTCTCCAGCGCAACACGCGCATCCGTACAAGATAGCCGCCGATATGAAAAGGGTTAAGCTTGCCTTAATCCTTTTCTTTTAATAAAGAAATCGGCAGGGCTTCTTCATGCTCGGGAGATTTGAGACGGTATCCCCAGGCAAAGACGCCGTTCAGGTAGCGGATGTAAAAATCCTCTCCTGCATCCTCGATTTCATATACATGACCCGGCTTAAAATCGGCCGGATCTAAAAGGTACGCCTTTGCCATCGCGATTTTCCGTTCGTGAACGGCAAGCTCGTTGACGATCCCCATTTGCTCCGCCTTTCTCGCTTTTTCCGTTAGGAGGCCGATTTCCCTTTGCAGTTCGGATGTCGTCATCTCACTGTATCTTTTCTCCATTTTCTCATCTCTCTTCGTCTAAATATTGATCGATCATCTCAAGCGGAAATCCTTTGCGAAACAAAAATTGTTTGACTTTCATTTTCGTTTCGTACGAGCCGTCGTAATTGTAGCGCCTCATCGCTTTTTCCCCATGCTTGTACAGCGCTTCTTTTTCCGCATCATCATCATTCTCATAGTCTGTTTCCGAAAGAGCGCAATTAATCACATCGAATGAATATCCCTTTCGGATTAACTGCTGTTCGATTGCTTGTTTCATCTCTTTGGAAGACAGTTTTTTTCCCTTTTTCAGCACTTTTTCAACGTGTTTTACAGCGGCTGTCACTTGTTCGGAAAACGTGAATGAGCTTAATGCCTCCTTGATCAGCTCTTCATCGATTCCTTTCAGCTGCAGCTCTTTATATAGAACATCGGGGCCCTTGCCGCTCGTTTTGCGGTGAGTGCTTACATAAGCGGCCGCGAATTCCCGGTCATCTACGTATTTATAACTTTTCAGCATATGAATGATTTCGGTCACTGCGGAATCTGCGACACCTTTTTTCTTTAAATGGTCTTTGACTTCTTTTATCGAGCGCATTCTGTACGAAAGGTAATCGAGCGCTTGATTAAAACCTTTTTTAATATCATCACCATACTGGATTTCGATGACGTCAAGCTCATCAAGCTGTTTTCCCTTTTTCAGATTAAACTTAACGAGAACATCCATGTCAACGCTGAACGCGTATTTTTCGTCCAGAAAAATATTGACCCGGTCTTTATTGTTTTTCTGGGCGGAGATTTTTGTAATATACGGCATAAAAAACTCCCTTCTCCCGTTTTCTGTTTGAGAGATCATGATGTAATTTCCGGCGCTTAACAGACGCTCGGACATCACGTCTACATTTTATCAAGAAAACCGGCAGAAGCCGAACAAAAATACTTCACGTGCAAGAGCAGAAATTTACCGGTTTCACCAAATAAGCTTTTTCCGCGCAATTTTCCCGCAATAGCCTTGTATCTTTTCGCTTTTTTGCTGCGTAAAATATAGAAATCAAAAGCAATTTGATATGAATTGGGAAGGCAAATGGTGCGCCACCAGGTCTCTGGTTTTAGTGGGTTCGATTCCCACCCCGAATTTTTTAATGGATGAGCAAGACATATTTGATTAAAAAATTTCGAGGGTGGAGCAGCATCTTTTTGATGAAGGAAAGCCGCCCTCAAGGAGGGGCTGCCATGCTGAAAAAACGTGAAATGGCCGACTGCCATGCACTTTTTGATCTTGTGAAACATCCGGAAGTATTTCCTTTTGTCCGGAATAAAACGGAGACCATTGAAGAGTATATGTTTCATGTGAAGAACACCATTGAAGAGGAAGAACAGGGAAAACTGATCTCCCGCACGATTCTCGACGAATGGGAGAATCCGATCGGCTGCATCAGTTTATATGAAATAAAGGGAAATACGGGGTTTTTAGGAACGTGGCTCGGGAAGCCTTACCACGGAAAAGGCTATAATCAGCGGGCAAAAAACGCGTTTTTCTGCGAGCTTTTTTATGAAAAAAACGTTGAGACGGTATTTATGAAAATCAGAAAAACAAACACACGCTCCCTCAAAGCCGCAGAAAAGCTGCCATACGCGGTTCAGGCTGATCCCGGCAGGCTGAACCGCGGGGACAGCGATGCATTTCTTTTGTTTGAAATCCCGAAAGATCTTTACACATTGCACAGCCTGCGGACGTTTGAAGACGAAAGCCTCCGCTTAAAAGAAGCGTAACATTGTATAAATGCCTCCAAAACGGACAGCCTGTGAATAATCTGATGTTTAGGAGGCTTGAAAAATGGCTGAAAAGAAAAAGCGTGATCAAATTAAAACGACCTTGACCAAAACACAGGAAGTCATGTATCAGCGGGAATTTAAAAGAGCAAAGCGGGCCGCCGATGAAAAATCATAATGCATAGCGGCAGTCTGATCAGCCAACAATAACACTGTCCGGCTGATTAATGACTTAGGGGTGATGTGAGAATGGGCAGAAATTCAATCCACAAAAACCGTGACAAAAACAAACAAAAGCTTCCTCAAGTGCCTGATCAGTATAAAAAAGAAACTGACGGCGTTTATGAGGAATATTCTGCTGAACTTGCCGATCAGGATGATCGCGAGGCTCGAAGCCGCATGGAGGCAGCTGACAAACGCGCCAAAGAGCGGCAGTCAAAGTAGCCATTCATTTCGAAAGCCCTGTTTGCAGGGCTTTCTTCTTTAAGAAAGCTCCGTAAGAAGCCGCTTTGCGGGCGTCCTTGTTTGCACTTTAGGAATTTCCGCCGGATAGCCGAGCTGCAAAATCGCGGCAAACCGTTCATTGCTGTCAAGCCCCATCAATTGCTGAAGCGTTCGATTATAAAGCACCTGTCCGCTTTTCCACACCATCCCGATCCCTTTTTCCCAGGCGAGAAGCTGAAGGTTTTGAATCAAACAGCTGACGGCTGCGAAGTCGTCATTTCTGACCCGTTCATTTTCGTCTTCCTTCAAAATGACAAAGAGAAAAGCCGGAACACTCATAATATGGTCCCTGAATTTTTTGATTTGTTCTTCCGACCTATCGGGCTTAATCTCTTGGAGTGCCTTATCTAAATTGTCGGCATGCTTCTGTTTTCCGCTTTCTGTTCCGACATAAACAAACCTCCACGGCTCTGTCAGCTTGTGATTTGGCGCATAAACTGCGTCTTCCAGCAGCTCAAGGACAACCTCTTTAGACACCGGATCGCTTTTAAATTTCCGAACCGTTCTTCTATTTCTTATCGCTTTACGAATGCTGCCTTTTTCAGACTGCAAGATATCGCTCATATCAGCGCCTCCTCAAATGAAAATGATTATCATTGTTGATTATAAAGGTTTATTTTCACGTTTTCAACGATAAACCATTCATTCAGAACGGAAACGGAGGTTTCAAATGTCGATGATTTGCTTTTCTGCAAAAACGGCCGTTCCGGTCATTTTCGCCTTCATCTCGCCGTTTTCTTCAAAAATTTCGATTTTCACCTTGCCGTCTTTGCCGATTTCCTGCCCCTGTTCGATCAAAAATACATTTTGATCCGCTTCTCCGTACGTTTTCATATAGGCGCCCATAACACCTGAAGCTGTTCCGGTAACGGGATCCTCAATCGTCCCGGAATACGGAGAAGAAAAATGCCGGCCGTGGAGATGGCTGTCACGGTGGATCGTCTCCAAAGAGAACGGATGGACAGAAGCGCGGGGCATGTCCGTTAAAATGGCTGGGAATTCGGAATTTTTCGGCTGCATCTTCCGGCATGCCGCCAAATGTTGAACAGGCACCAGCAGCGTCCAAGTCCCGGTGCTTCCGTAAACGATGGGCAACGAATCGTGGAAGTCCGCTTCAGTGATGCCGAGTGCTTCAGCCAGCTTGGCCCTGTCTCCCGCAAACGGACGAAAGCTCGGCGGCGCCTGCTCCAGCGTAACAAAAAAATGCTTCTCTTCATCAGCATAACCCGTCTTAACGGTCAGATTGCCGGCTTTCGTCTCTACCTTCAGCTCTGCACCGGGCCCAATCCCGCCTTTTTCATAAAGCGCATAAAGGGAAGCAACGGTCGCATGGCCGCATAAATTCATTTCGTGTCCGGGCGTAAAATAGCGGAGGCGAAGGTCAGCCGACTTGCTCGGCAGCAAAAATGAAGTTTCATTATATCCTGCTTTCTTTGCAATCAGCTGCATCTCTTCGTCGGTCAAACGACTCCCTTCCAACACGACCCCCGCCGGATTTCCTTTATTCGGCTCCTTTGAAAATGCATCATATCTGAGTACTTCGACTTGTTTCATCTGGATCCCCCTTGTTTCGCGGTTTCTTTTCATTATAAGGGGAGTGATGACTTTTTGAAACTGCGGAAAAATTGATTTTCGGGAATGAAATTCATGTTATACAAATAAGGCTGTCTTTTAACAAAAAGACAGCCCATCACTTCTCCCGTCTCCCGATCAGCCTTGTGACGAGAAACATCGTGGCCGGCAGCGATCTGTTTTTTCTGTAGGCTAAATATTTTCCGCGCCATTCGGGTTTGTATTTTTCTTTGAATGAGCGGAGGCCGCTGAAGCTGTATAAATAGCTGACATTGTTGAATATCACGGCGGCGAGCCGCTCCGTCCAAAATGACTGAAAGGATGTGCCGACGTTTGAGAGCGGGGCCATTCCCATGTTAAACGCGGTATAGCCCTGCTCTTGCCCCCATTGAAACAAGTGGATAAACAGCGCATCCATGATGCCTTTCGGCGCTTTGTGGGAATAACGCATCAAGTCGATGGAAATCTCGCCTTCCTGGTACATCGGCATGATATTCATAAATGCGACGATCTCTCCGTCTTCATCTTTTAATACAGCGATCGGCGCCTTTTGCAAATACTCTTCCTTAAAATAACCGAGCGAAAATCCTTTTTCCTTTTTTCGTCCCAGCCACTCGTCAGATATGTTCCGCAGCTGATTGAGAAAGTCGCTTGAAAACGGCGGCTGTTCGACGTGGAACGTATACCCTTCCCGTTCAAAGCGGTTGTATATCGCCCTTAATCCGGCCCGTTTTTTTCCTTTAATCGTAAAGGTGTTGAGATCGACGATCGCCTCTTCGCCAAGCTTAAAGAAACGGTAGCCGAAATCGTGATAGAGCGCCATATCCTCCCTTTCAATCTGGTAGAAAATGACGAGGTAGCCTTTTTGGTCGGCCAAATGAAGGAATTCCTGCAAAATGAGGGGAAAGGATTCCTTTTGGCCGGAAGGATCGCCGAGAACAACGAGGCGCTGGCCGATTTTCGCAAATTGAATCAGCGCATTGCCGTCACTCGAATAGAAAAACCGCTTATCTCCCAAAAAACCTAAATGGCTCAAAGCGTTCCCGCCTTTTTCATTCAAAAATTGCTCCAGCTTTTCAAAGTCCGGCTCTTCCCCGATCGGGTTAACCTTTCTGTTGAACAGCCAAATAAAAATGATGCAAAACATCGGAACAAACAATAAAGCAAACACTGTCGCATAATCGACATGCTGTTCGCTGTGGATGTAATAGTCTTTTACGACCACATGACCGAGCCTCTCCCACATGATGGAGGCAATGATATTGTAGTTCCAAAGGGCAAAAAGGTAAATAAATGCCGCCCACGCCATTTGTACAAAGGTATATACAGACCGCTCCCTCGTAAACTGCCGTCGCAGCAAAATAAGCAGGATGAACACGATCGGCGTGATAAATACCGCACTGATATTAAAACCTTTAAAAATGCTGAACACAAAAGCAAATGCCAAAGCTGTCAAGGCCAAATATAAGGAACGCTTCGTCCTCTTATAAAGCTCAAGCGGAACGATCAATAAAATCAAACCAAAGCTGATGGAAAGGCCGTTTAATACCGTCAGCATATGGCGGGGAATATCCGTAATGAGCGTGCTCCTGTCGATCGGGAGGGCGGCAGACGCCAGAATAATCGCTCCGCAGCAAAATGAAATTACGGCAAGCGAGCCGTTCAGCAAACGGAACAACAAAGCTCTGTGCAAGACCAGCAGGATGTTGGTCGTCTCAATTGCCGGGGCAATAATCGGCTTTTCTTCAAGCTTTTTTATCGTATTCCCCGTCATGTCCGCCGCCGCAAAAAGAAGGCCGAACCCAAAAGGAATAAATGAGTAGGCAAGCCTGTAAAGAACAATGGCTGTCAGGATAATTTCATTATCGACGCCGAATTGATTCATACCGACTAAAAAAAGCAAATCAAACGAGCCGAATCCGCCAGGGACAAGGCTGATCATTCCCGCGACAGAAGCGATCGCAAAAACGCCGAGGACCTTTCTAGCGTCAAGGTCTATTCCCAAGGTTATGAGCGAGAAATACATGACCAGTCCCGCCGCAATCCATTCGCAGACAGATGCACCCAAATATGAAAAAAAGACGGAAGGTCTCAAACCTTTTTCTACGGCGCCGCCTCTCTTCCTTTTGATGATCAAATAGACGATGAGGACGGGAACGATCAGCGCCATTCCGATGGCACCGAGGAAGAGCCACGTCTTTTCAAAAATCAGTTTTCCCGGAGACAGCAGCCCGATGAAGACGAACATGCTGAGAACGGACAGTCCGAGAAGAACGGAGGTTGCAAGCGTTGCGATTCCTTTGATCAGCAGCTTGACATCACTGACATGCTCTTTATAAAGAATCGTTCGTAAACCGGCGCCTGACAGGCCGCCGAATCCAAGGACATTGTTGAACGAATTGGCGATCCATGACACCCTGACCGTTTTCCACCTGGAAATCTTCATCCCGAGAGAGCGGACTAGCACAAAATCGTATAAAGACATGGCAAGAACGGCCATAAGACCGATAAAAACCAATATGAACAGATTGCTTCTTTCGACATTGTTTATAATCAGAAAGGTCTCTTTAACGGACAACCCGGCGAGCTCTTTTCTGGCCTGATAAACGACCAGCAGAAGTACGGCTGCCGGCAACATAATTCTTAAGACAGAAAGCGCATTTTTTTTCATGAATACCTCTTCTCTCTATCGTATGTTTCAATCGATTCCCTCGTCTTCTTATTTTAAAACATCTTCTTTTCACATTTTTAACAACCCGCCGGGAAATCAGACAGTCAAGCAAAAAAACGCGCCGAGTGCGCGTTTCATTGCTAGATCCAGCCTGTTCTGTCCCGAAGCGACGTGATATGGGCAGTATGGTGTTTCGAATGCCAAACATAAAGGGCAAGCGCATGATGGAGGCTGATCTCCTCCCCGGTGTCCGGGTGTAAATACGCTTTATCGTAATCCGCATCTGTCAGCGCTTCAAAGAGAGCTGCCCAGCGGTTGTGAAGCGGCTCCAAAAGCTCTATTGCCAATTGCGGATCGAATGTAAGGGAGTCGGCCAGTCCCGCCCATTTTTGCTCATCGTACGGCCGGATGAGCGGCGTTTCCTCCGTGAGGGCCAGTTTGCAGCGTATATAACCGTTCAGATGGCTGTCGGCTATATGGGAGACGACTTGGCGAACCGTCCATCCTCCCGTTCGGTAAGGCGTATCAAGCTGCGTGTCATTCAGCCCTGATACGGCTTTTTTCAGCATAGCGGGCGCTTGTTTCAGTGCTCTGATCAAATCAGCGCGCTCTTGTTTATCCGTCTGGTGCGGAGCTTGAAATGTTCCGATTGGATATCTTAGATCTTCCAGTGTGATTGCCCCCTTTTAGTCACAGTACACCTGATCGGAACCGTTTTTTTCTTGAAAAAGAAATTTGATCTGAGCGTACGTATTTCTTGCCTCTGATAAATCAGGCAGATCTTCCAATGAGAAAAAACCGAGGTTTTTCGTTTCCGTTCCCGCGGCTGCCTTCCCTCCAACAATATCACAGGCGATAAACATTTTGTAGACATGGTAAGCTGAAGGCGGATGGTTGTGGCGTTTTTTATCCATGACGGCCAAAAGCTTTCCGGCTTCAGCCTTAAAGCCTGTTTCTTCGAACACTTCTTTAACGGCGATCTCCTTCGGCGTCAGGCCGATATCCGCCCATCCGCCGGGAAGCGCCCATTTGCCGTCCGCTTTTTCCTGCACGAGGAGGAGGAGGTCCGCTTTGAATATGACGGCGCGGACATCTACTTTTGGCGTTTGGTAACCTGATTCGCCGGCAAACAGCTTTTTTACTTTCGAAAAATCGGCCTCTGTGTACCCGGCGATGATTTCGCAGCTGATCTCGCGAAGACGCAGAAAGCGCTCCTTGTCAAAATCGTCTTTTGTATACGCGAGCCCTGCTTGTGAAAGCGCCTGTATTTCCTTGGCCCAATCAAGCCATTTCGTATTCTTTTCCATCATCATCCCCCTTTAGATGAAAAGGCTGCCGACCGATATACGCGATCAAGCCATTTTTTTCGTTTTTCAACCGTGCTGTCTTTCACTTGCGGAAATAAAAAACGTCTGACACGCCGAACGCCGCAAAATTTCAAGATGTTGTCTTTAACGGTAATCCAGTCGGCATCCCGCCGCCAAAACCGCAGATACCAGCCGGGTGCATCAGCCGTATAATAAACCGAAGCCGTGCGCGCCTTCAGCAGTCCTTTCGGCAGCTTCCCTTCATAAGTATAGGCTTCACCGGCGACAAATACGCGATCGATGAACCCTTTTAAAATCGCCGGCATTCCGCCCCACCACAACGGATAAATCAAGATGAGGTGATCTGCGTTTTTCATAATCTTCCGGTATTCCGCCGTTTCAGGGTCGCCCTTCATGTCAGACCGCCGTTTCTTTTCATTGAATACAAGGACCGGGTCAAAACGCTCTTTGTACAGATCGATGACCGTATAGGAATGGTTTCCATCCTCAAGCGCTTTTTTCACCTCGTTCAGAATCGCTCCGTTAAAACTGTTTGGATTGGGATGTGCGTATATAACGGCAACCTCCATCTTTAGCTCCTCCTTTATGCTTTCCTCTATGGAATTATATTGTTTATTTAACAGGTTTTAAAGAAGTTGACCCTATATTCCAAAAAACTGATGTTTTTCCATAAAACGTTTGGTAGAATAGAACAAAACGACACATGTGTCGTTTTTATAAGGAGGACATATGAACGCTGAAAACAGATTGGCTCTGAACAGACCTTTCTTCATACTGATGGGGTCTCAAATTCTTTCAAGCTTTGGCGATTGGATTCAGGTATTGGCGGTTTTAAGTTTGGCCGGGTTTCAATTTCAGGCGTCTCCTTTGGAAATGTCGGCATTGATGATGTGTTTTGCCGTTCCTGTGATCGGCATCACGCCGTTCGCGGGGGTGCTTGCAGATCGCTATAACCGGAAAACGATCATGATCACCTCTGAAATCGGACGGTCTTGCACGGCTTATTTGATGTTATTCGCCGAATCAATATGGAGCCTTTACGTTTTATTATTTCTTCTAAGCTCATTTTCTTCTTTTTTCGTCCCTGCTAAAAATGGTAAATTAAAAGAAATCGTTCCTGAACCGCACATGCAGAAAGCCGTTTCTGTCAGCGGAATGATCGACAACGGGAGCAAAATCATCGGACCTGCGATTGCTGGGGGATTGATCGCAGCCTTTAGCATCCATGTCTCCTTTTACGTCAATGCGGCATTGTTTCTCCTGTCAGGCCTTCTCCTTTTCGCTTTGCCGAAAGATCCCTATCTTGAGCGAAGATCTGGCAGGCTGAAATCACCCGTCCGGCTGTTTGCTGATTTTAAACAAGGGATTGTCTTCATTCAAAAAAACAGATTGCTTTTCACCGGCTTGGCTGTATCCTTTTTTGTCATATTGGTGCTGCAAATCGCGGATTCACAAATCGTCGTGCTCATCCGGGAGCTCCCGGGGGCCCCTGCCGAACTGATCGGAACTTGTATGTCGGCAAGCGGGGCAGGAATGCTTTTAACGACCGCTTTCCTCGGCAAAATCGTGATCCGGTCGTTTTTACGCTTTTTTATCGGCGGCTCGATGATGCTCGGGATTTCGATCGGAAGTGCGCCGTTTGTCGCCGGTCTCGCCGGCGAATGGCTGCACGTGTTATTTTTAACCGTTTTTTTCTTTGCAGGGTCTGGATTTTCCCTCGTATACATTCCTTTTCATATCCTCGCCCAGCAAACCGTTCCGGCTTCATACAGCGGGCGCATCTTCGGGACCATACAAAGCGCGACCACTTTTGGGTCTGTGGCGGGAATGAGCTGCGGCGGCCTTCTCGCAGAATGGGCCGGCGTCAAAAACGCATTCGTCCTCTCCGGAAGCCTGCTGGCAGTCCTGGGGGCGGCGGTTATCATGTTATCCAAAGGAAGGGGGACACCGATTGTCACCGAAAATCACACAGGAACAGAAAGACAGACGGAAGGCTGAGATTTTAAAAGCTGCGGAACGTGTGTTTAAGCGTAAAGGCTTTGAAATGACGACGATGAAAGACATCGTTGAAGAATCCGGCTTCAGCCGCGGGGGCGTGTATCTTTATTTTTCAAGCACCGAAGACATGTTCAAACACATCATTGAAGAGCATCTTGACGTTTTTTTGACAGATTTGCAGGAACGCTCAAAGTCTGATGAAAGCGTATGGAGCATCATTCTCTCGTATATCGATGATTTTAAAGAAGGGCTGGATGAGATTGCGGATTCGTTTGCAGCCGTCCAATTTGAATATTTCTTTACAAGCTGGCGGAACGGTTCACGGAAAACATACCTTACCAAAAGGTATGAAACGTTTGCCGCTCATTTCACCGAGCTTTTGCAAAAAGGCGCAGACAATGGCGAATTTGATCCGCTTCAGCCGATCGAAACGATTACAAAGTTTTTCATGAACATGAATGATGCCATCGTCATGCAGACGATTTATTTAGGAAAGGCTGAAGCCGATGCACTGGGACAGATCGAAGCATTGAAGCACTATTTAACGTCCGTTCTTCAAGTCCGGTGACGGAGAGCCCCTTTCCCAGGGGCTTTTATGATTTTTTGGCATCTTCATTTAACTCTTCGATGATCTTTTCCCCGCCCTGGTTTTCCCATTTCTTGACGGCTTCCTCAAAGCCTTTTTCGTCAATTTCTCCAAGAATAAATCGAAATGTCGCATCATCGATGATCTTTTTTAATTCCGTCCCTCTGTCCATCTGGGTTGTGGAGCACAATGGCTCAGCCGGATTGGCAACGGCAATCTCCCGGTTGTCTTTTTCCAGCTTCTCGTGTTTGGCGCGCAGCGGATCCACTGCGCTTTTCAACGCCTGCTTGTTTATGCCGATCAGCTGCTGCAGCGGCTGAATGTCCGCCTCCCATCGATGATAGTTTTCTTGTTTTCGAATGTAGTGTTGATCTCCCTTTTTTTATAGTGAACGCCTTCAATGCCGTACAGCATTAAATGGTTAAGATCCTCTTCAGCGATTCGGTCAAAAAACACAAGGATCTGCTTAACCTCTTTTTCCATTTTGACGCTTGACTTTGAAATGGCGCCCATGTTTGCTCCTTGCCGTCGGGGCCTTTGATGCGGTTTGCGATATCAAGCTCAAAGTCAGAATTCAAGCTCAAGCCTTGATCGCGCAAATTCATCGCATCGCTCATCGTTCCGATATATATCCCCGCTTTTCCTTGGATCACCAAGTCCTGCTGCTGTGTTTTGCTTGTCACCGCAAAATCCCGATTCATCAGTCCTTCGTCGTAAAGCCTTCTCATCCATTTCATCGCTTCTTGATATGCGCCGCTTCGAAAATCGGGAAACAAGCTTCCGTCTTCGGTCTGTCCCCATTTATTCGGGGCTCCGAAATACGATGCCATCGTTTTAAAAGCCCCGAATTCCAAATCGTTGCGGTCGGCAAGACCGATCGTATCGTCCTTTCCATTTTGGTCAGGATCCTGTTCTGTGAACGCTTTGGCAATGCTGTATAGATCCTCCACTGTCTCCGGCATGTCCAGTCCGAGATTGTCGAGCCAGTCTTTGCGGATGACGACACCCTGTCTCGCCAACGGCCGTTCTCTATAAATCCCGTAAACTTTGCCATCAATCGAGATATTTTTTAAAATGGTTTTATCCAGTTTTTTTAAATTCGGATAGTCTTTCAAAAACGGACCGATTTCCCAAAACATCCCCGACCGCAAAGCATTTACGGCTGCGGAGTCGTCAAGGTCCGGCAGCATGATGATTTTAGGCATGTGCCCGCCGGCAAGCACAGCATTGAGGCGTTCTTCCTTGGTCGAGTCCGGAACCCATATAAGGTCAAGCTTCATATTCGTCTTTTCTTCAATCATAGCAAGCGCTTCGCCTTTCGGCGGCTGCGGGGTATGAAGCGGAACCAGCCAGTCAATCGTAAGTGCAGTCCCCTCTTCTGTCGCCGCTTCTTCATCATTTGCGCAGCCGGCTGTAAATGCGAACAACAACACTAAACAAAACAATCTGTACATGCTGTCCCTCCCGTTTCTAAAAAGATAACGTTTTCAAAAAGGAGAAATGCCCGCCATGCTTCACCCCAAATATTACATTGACGAGCGTTCTTTTTCGATTCAGTACATGCAAAGAAAAGGTTTTACCGAAATGAACGCACCGCATGGTCATGAAGGCTATGAATTGTATTATTTGCTGAACGGCGAACGAACGTATTTTATTAACCAAAAGGTATATACCGCCGAAAAAGGCAGTCTGATCTTCATCAACCCCCATGACGTACACAGAACGTCAAGTACGGAAGTTCAGGAGTTCGAGCGGATTTTGGTCAATTTTTCCCACGATTTCATCAAGCCGCTTCTCGCATGCAGCAAACACCCGCTGCTTCCGTTTCCTGAGCATACAAACTGCATCTCGCTTCCGCTGAGAGAACAAACATCTGTCGAACAGCTTCTTTTGGACATGAAACGGGAGTGCAGGCTCAAGAAAGACGGGTATGAGGATGTCGTCAGGGCTTTATTGTTTCAATTGCTGTTCAGCATTTACCGCTCCCTCCAAAGCGGCGGCCAAAAAGAGGGTCCGAAGCTTCATCCGATGCACGAAAAAATATCGGAAATCGCCTCATACATCAACGGGCGCTTTCATGAAACGATCACGCTGAACGGATTGGCACAACGGTTTTACATCAGCCCTTCCTATTTAAGCAGGGCGTTTAAAAAAGTCACAGGCTTTCATCTTCATGAATATATCCGGCACATCAGAATTCGGGAGGCGAAAAAATACCTTCGCGATACGGATGAGAAGATGTTGAGCATAGCCGAAAAAACCGGATTCAGGCATATCAGCCACTTCAACAAGGTATTTAAAGACATCGTCGGCATCCCGCCGCTTCAGTACCGGAAAAAGAGCAGAGATTATTAAAAAGCCGTGTAGCGGAACCAGTCAAAGTCGGCGGGTATCCCCCTGTTGCTTCCACCGTTGTTCGCAAACATCCCGACCATCGTCCCCGTATGGCCTTTTTCATCGCGGGAGCCTTCATCGCTTAAAAAGGTGGCGTCTTCCGTGCCGCCTACATGGTGCCAATGCTTTTCTTCATAGCTGTAGTAAAAATTCCTCGTCTGTTTATTGATGACGGCTTTTACATATATCGGCCCTTCCTTGACGTTTTTTTCGCCCAGCGTTTTCTGAACGCCGTTTCGGTTTTCGATCACTTTGACCTTCAAACGGTCTTCGTAGATGAGGCAGCATATCAAGTAGTTATTCGTGCTGTAATAACAGGTGAGCCCCGCCTGCTCCCCGTTTTCCGACGGCGCAAAGCAGAGCTTCAGCACAGCGCTGTACTGGTGGTGTTTTTCCCTTCTGACGATCGTATTTTTCGCTTTTATTTCGCCTAGATCAGCATCACCTGTCCAGAGCCTGAGAGAGCCCGGCTTTTCTGTTAAAGACCAGCCGGAATGGTCTGGATTCCTGACAAACTGCCACTGTAAATCAAGCGAATCATCAAGAAAATCATCGAAATCCTTTTCCTCCCATTTGACTTCCGGAAGGTTCGGGGCGGCCTGGATCGTGCTCGGACCGTGTAAATTGTTAATGACAAACCAATCGTCTTCTCTCCATTGCACGGGGTCCAAGGCGGTTTCTCTGCCGACGTTGTGAAGTTACCTTCATTCGGCCGGCCGCACAGGTATACCGCCCACCATTCGCCGTTTTGCGTTTTGACGAGCTTGCCGTGGCCTGCCCGCTGCAAAACGGCATCGGGATCTGCTTGCGTTAAAATCGGATTATGCGGACACGGCTCATATGGACCGTATAAATGGTTGGAGCGCGCGATCGTGATCGAATGGGAATAGCCTGTTCCTCCTTCAGCCAAAATGGCATAATAATATCCATTTGTTTTGAGGAGATGGGGCCCTTCCGGCGCCCTTCTGCCCGTCCCTTCCCAAATCAGCGACGGCGTGCCTGTGATTTCTGTGCATTCGTCATTTAGCGGAAAAAGCGTGCATGCCGGACTAAGCAGCATATAGTGCTTTCCGTCATCATCGACAAAATGGGAAGGATCGATACCGCTGCCTTCATCGATGAATACCGGCTTTGTATAAGGGCCTTCCGGACGATCTGATTTGATCATGATCTGTCTGCGGATCAGCTTTTTTCCGTTGATCATGGTCGGCTCGTTCAGCCTGAAGGTCGCGAAAATGTAGAAGGTTCCGTCATGATACGATAAATCGGGCGCCCATATGCCGTGGGAATCTTTAATTTCAGAAAGGTCCAAACCGTCATTTTCGGTAATGCCGTGGCCGATGATGTGCCAATGCACCAAATCCTTAGAATGGGAAATCGCAATCGCCGGAAAATACTGAAAGGTGGAGTTCGCCATATAGTAGTCGTCGCCGACCCTGATAATCGACGGATCAGGATGAAAACCTGTCATTACAGGATTTGTATACGTCTTGTTATCCTTCATCCCGGCAGGCTCCCTTCTGTTCAACGATAAACCAATCGATATCGCCATAACCCTCGGGCCCGGCTGTTCCGGCATCTGCGCAAAACATTCCCACCTTGGCGCCGATCCATAGTCCGGGGACGGCCTGAAATGCCTCGCCTATTGCCGTGAAATGCCTCTCGTCAAAGCTGTAGCTGAATCGGCATACCGCTTTTTCGTCGGCTGTCACCCTGAGATAAACCGGCCCGTCGGAAACTGCGTGCTCTTCCGTTTTGATATCCTCTGATCCCTCCTCAATGCTGCCTTTGTAAAAGGCGATGATAGCCCCGATTTTTTCTGATTTAGAAAAGGCGAGATAGGCATACTCTTTTCCCATAACGGCGAGCCCGGCGCGGATTGTTTCTGATAAAGCGTATAACGACAGTTTGGCCGTCGCCGTAAAGCTTGGCCCCGGAAATTTCTGCATGATGACGTTCGGCATGCTGCCGAGTTTCCAGCGGTCAGGCACACGGCGGCTGTACATGCGAAGGTGTCCCGGCCTGGCATGGAGAGAGTACCACTTCCGTTTTGGATTGGCCTGCCATTGCCATTGAAGGGCAAGGCTTTTTGAAGAAAAATCGTCGCTTGTTTGACAATGGGGCTCAAGTACGTCTTCGCTTTCCGTGTTCGGCTTCTCCCACTCCAAAACGGGCTCGCCGATGCCGTCATTGTCGATATCTTCCCCGACTCGCGGCCATCCGTCTTCCCAGCTTACAGGCTGAAGGTGGACGATCCTGCCGAATGCGGCGCGGTCTTGAAAATGGAGAAACCATGATTCACCTGAATCAAGCTCGACAAGGCCGCCCTGATGCGGTCCGTTAATGTCCGTGTTCCCTTGATGAAGGACAATCCGGTCTTCGTACGGACCGTAGATGCTCCTGCTGCGGAGAACCGTCTGCCACCCTTCCTTCACCCCGCCGGCCGGGGCGAAAAGATAATAATATCCGCCCCGCTTATACAGCTTCGGCCCCTCGATCGTCGGATGGTTCAGCGTCCCGTCATACACGATTTTTCCATCGTCTATTAAAGCCGTTCCGTCGTTTTTCATTCTGCACAGGTTCTGCTTGCTTTTAATGCCGATTCGGCTGTTTGCATAAGCGTGTATCAAATAGGCTTGGCCGTCATCATCCCAAAACGGGCACGGGTCGATCCATCCCTTCGTTTTTTTGACATGAACCAAAGGCTCCCAACCGCGGAACGGATCCTTTGTTTTGCTCATAAAAACCCCTTCGTCAGGGGTGGCAAAGTATACCCAAAAAGCGCCGTTATGGTATCGAATGCTCGGCGCCCATGCCCCTTTTCCATGCGCCGGCTCTTCATAGTCTTCAAATGGAAGCTGATCAAACACATGGCCGATAATGTTCCAATTCACCAAATCACGGGAATGCAAAATCGGAATACCAGGAAAACAAGAAAAACTTGAAGCCGCCATAAAAAAATCGCTGCCTTTTCTAACGATGTCAGGGTCTGAATAATCCATAAACAGAACAGGATTGCGAAAACGCCCATTCCCGATGTTGGGATTCCAGACGGCCCGCTGCTGCAAACTCCCGGTTAGATGCTTTGCCATCAATCCTCACCCCTTTTATTTTTCCAAATAAAAGCATTTGGTACATTTATGTTAGCACAGCTCTCGATCGCGAATCTTTGTTATTGATGTCTGTTTTTTCTCATTCTTTGCTGTATTTGTCATTGTTTACAGCATAAAAAAAAGATGAAACCAATCGTTTCATCTTTACTTAACGGCTAATCTGATATCGACTCCTGAAGCCGGATCTTTGACAAACCATGCGCCCTCTTTTCGGCGGGGCGCATGTCCTGAGCTTTTCAGCTTATAAATGGTGTTTTCAAGCTCGGCCTGATTCGGCAGAAGGACCGTATAATAAGCCATGCCGGCGGCTTCAGCCGGAGCAAAAGGAGCACCCTGCCCGGCCCACACATTTAATCCAATATGATGATGATAGCCGCCCGCAGAGACAAAAAGCGCTGACATGAATCGATAATCCCCCGCAATGCCAAATCCGAGGACAGAATGGTAGAAATCTTTTGCCTCTCTCAAGTCCCTCACGTGAAAATGAACATGGCCGATTTTTGTTTCAGGGGGAAGCCCCTTCCATTCCCGGTCACCGGCTTCTTCCAAAAGCCCCGCTATATCAACGGGCTCCGTTCCCATCACATAATTGCCCTCATCATCGCGATTCCAGCCTTCACGCGGCCGGTCCCGGTAGATTTCAATCCCGTTTTGATCCGGATCTGACAAATACAGCGCCTCGCTGACGAGGTGATCCCCCTGGCCGATTTCAATGTGCGAGCTGAGCAAGTTTTTCAAAGTCAAGCCCAGCTCTTTGCGGTTTGGCAGCAAAATAGCAAAATGATAAAGACCGGCAGCAGACCTTTCAGGGAGCACCACCGCATTTGGGATCTCTTCGATCAAAAGCAGCGGATGCATTCCGTCGGCGGTGAACTCCGCCGTCTTGTCATTCCGTTTTAACAATTGTAAGCCGATCACGCCCCGGTAAAAGGAGATGGACCTTTCGAGATTGCTGACCTTTAGCTTGACATGGCCCAGTTCTGTATGCGGATGTATTTGCTGAATCATTATCATTTCCTCCTTTTCCGGCGCTGTTTCCTTAAGACAATTTCTCAGACAAATCTTCTTGCTGTTTGGCGCGAAACAATCTGTCCAGAGACAGCATGCTGCTTCCGCTCAATGCAAGGGAAACGGACATTGCAAGGAGCGCGACATCAAATTCATAGCCCGCGCCGCCGTCAGTTCCCATGAACCCGGCGGAAAGCTTCACTGTGAAAATAGCTCCGAGCATGACAACAGCAAATAAAACTCCGATAATCCGCGTACCAAGGCCAAGGATCATCAAGGCTCCTCCGGCCAGCTCGATGATCGCTACGATATAAGCAAGAAAGCCCGGAATCCCGACACTGCTGAAAAATCCGACTGTGTTTTCAATTCCCCCTTGAAACTTTGACAATCCGTGAAGGAAAAACGTAAAACCTGTAATCAGACGTAATATTAATGCACCAATTTCGTATTTTTTATTCATCATAATCTCCTTTTTGGTTTTATTTTAAGTCCGCAATCTTGAACACCAGCAAACATCCATCCTATCAATCTATTAACATCTCATCAGGTGTGACAATAATATCCTCCTTTTTTCGTTCGTTACTTACTTTGTGTAAGTTAGTATATATAAATAACATACTTACGTCAAGACATTTCCTGATCTTTGCTCATTTATTCGAAAATCGCTATAATATACCTAGAGAGGTGAAGAACATGAGCCTATCATCTTTATGTCCCAAATTTGAAAAAGGAATGAAAATGATAAGTCAGCGCTGGAACGGATTGATCATTCACCAGCTTCTAAACGGCCCGCAGCGGTTTTGTCATATAGAATCATCCCTTCCCATCAGCGGAAGGCTGTTATCCGAAAGATTAAAAGAACTTGAACATGAAGGTATCATCCACCGCCACGTTTACCCCGAAACCCCCGTGCGGATTGAGTACTCCCTGACAGAAAAAGGACAAGCGCTTGAACCCGTGCTAAGAGGAATCGAAGACTGGTCGCAGAAATGGGTCGAAATCGAAAACCTTCAGAAAAAAAATCATTAAAAAGGCATGCCGACAGGGCATTGCCTTTTTTGTTTGCTGCATTTCAGTTTTTCCTATAGTCAATTATACGTTTTCAAACGGCAAAACCCCCTTTCCCCTCCTTTGCAGCACTTCAATCCATGGTATAGTGAAAGGGCGGAAAGGAGGCGAAAACATGAGCGCAGCACTCGAACAAACCATCAGGACCATATTCAGAGAAGAGCTTCATCCTTTTAAAAAGGAACTCATCTTAATTAAAGACGAAGTCAGCTTTATTAAAAAGGACCTGGCTTCTGTTAAGGGTGAGGTCGGCTTCTTAAAAAAAGATTTTACTTCTCTTAAAGACGAAATGAGCACTCTCAAAAAAGACCTCACATCGTTTAAAAAAGAATTTACATCTTTTAAAGTGAAAACCTTGGCACATCAAAAACATTTTGATCACTTTAAAACCGAGGTCTTTTCTATGCTCGGGGCGCTTAAAGAAGCGCAGGAGAAAACCCAGGCAGAACTGTCCGCTTTTAAGCTTGATACAGGAAAGAAGTTCGATAAATTATTTCAAAGAACCTCGTTTTTCGATCACAACCTGAATGAGATGACAAAGGAAATTGCGGCCAGTAGGCGCGATATCGAAAAACTGAAGTTTAATGCATAAAGCCGGGCACATAAAAAAGCTGCCTTGTCTCAAAATGTTTAAAGGCAGCATGCTCTTTTTTAGCTGTCCAGCAGCTTCTCCACTCTTTCCCTTACCTGAGGAACCGAAAGGCCGATAATAATCTGCAAAGCTTTGCCGTTCCTGACCACACCGTGGGCGCCCAGCGCTTTAAATTCGCTGTCCGGCTGCACTTTTGATTCGTCATAGACGCTAACCCTCAAACGCGTCGCACAATTCGTCACTTCCGCGATGTTATCTTTTCCGCCGAGGGCGCGAATACAAAGGACCGCTTGATCTTCTTCGTGTTCCCTGCCCGCTGAAACCTCTTTTTCTGAATGCTTCTTCGCCTTGAAATCTTGTTTTGTATAAAACTTCGTTTCCTGCTGTTCACCTTTTTCCCGTCCCGGTGTTGCGATGTCCATTTTTAAAATCAGGAACCTGAATACGAAGAAATAGATGACTGAGAAGGAAAGGCCGATCAATATTTGAAATAGATAAGTGCTGCCATGCGAATGAAAGAGCGGTATCCAGTTGAGCGTCAAGATTTCGATTAAACCTCCGCCCATATTCCCGACAACTCCGCAAACATACATCAATGTCGCCATTGTAGCCGCTAAAAGGCTGTGGACCAAAAACAGCAAAGGCGAGATGAATAAAAAGGTAAACTCAATCGGTTCTGTGATGCCGGCTATCATGGCCGTCAAGGTAATCGGAATCAACAAGCCGGCTACGATTTTTTTCTTTTCCTTTTTGGCTGTCACATAAATGGCAAGCGCGATTCCAAGAATTCCGAAGATCTTGGAGTTTCCGTGAAGCGCAAACCCGCCCTGCGGAAACAGCTCCTTCAGCGGCTGCGCACTGGCTGAAAACTCCCCAAGGTGCTGGGCCCAATAGGTGACAATCCCGCCTTCAACAACGGCCGGTCCGAAAACAAACGGCGTGTAGATGAAATGATGAAGCCCCGTCGGAATCAAGACCCTTTCAAGAAATGTGTAGACCCATACGCCAAATGCGCCCGACCCCACGAGAAATGTTTGCAGTGATGCAATGCCGCCTTGAACCATCGGCCAAATATACGCTGTTGCCAAAGCGACCGGCAGCATGACGGCAAACGAGATGATCACGACAAATGAAGAACCTTGAAAAATCCCCAGAAAGTCGGGCAGCTTTTTATCAAAGTAGCGATTGTGGATATACACGACAATAGAAGAAATCAAAATCGCGCCAATGATGTTTGTGTCAAGCGTTTTGATGCCTGCAATTTCTGCAAGTCCGCTGGTTCCCCCGGCTTCCTGACTCATGTCTACGCCGAAAAAATCGCCCCATACGGTGAGGATGGCGCTGATAAAATAGTTAAAGGTCAAATAGGTGGTAAGCGCTTCCAAGCATGCGCGCGCCTGAGCTTTTTTCGCGAGGGCGATCGGGATGCCGACCGCGAACAACAGCGGCATCTGCCTAAATACGGTCCAGCCCCCTTCCTCAATGATATACCAGCATTTATACCAAAAGGTGTCAGGCCGGGCGATCGCCCCCATCAGCTGGTCGTTTTTAAATAAAGTGCTCAGTCCCACGACGATTCCCGCAAAAGCAAATAACAAAACCGGAACAAACATGGCGCTTCCGAATCGCTGCACTTTTTGCATCAATGTAAAATCCCCCCTTGTTTATTAAACATGATTTTTTTCGGTCCGGTTCTTTTCTTCAGTGTAATCGATATAACTGCGAAACAACGCTTCCCCGACGAGAAAAAAAGGAGCAAACGCCGTCAGTTCTGTATGAGAAGAAATCGTTACAGGCTGGCTTGTCGCATAGAGGTTGTACGGCGTCAATTGGGCGAGTAAATTATTTTTCAGATTGGTCAGGGAAATAAACGGAATCCCTTTTGCAGAGAGCGTTTGGGCTTGCGGAATCAGAGACGGGGTTTCTCCGGACAGCGAAATGATAATGATAAGGTCTTGATCGGTGAAATCAGACATCATCATTTCGAATTCGATTTGATCTTTGATAACCATTAAATACTTGTGCCGGGGTATAAACATGCGCTGCAGCTCGCAAGCGCAGGAAGTTTGGGCCGTGCCGGAGCCGTACACAAAAATACGGTCTGCTTCGTCAATGAGCTTGCACATCTTCCGCATATCCGTATTTTTCAAATATTTCATGCTGGCTTCCATATCCCTCATCAGCCCTTCGAAAGAACGGCACTCATCCCGCTCTTCCTCCCGCTTCTCCGCCTCCCACTTCAAAAACACCCGAAATTCGCTGTATCCGCTGAAATCAAGCTTTTGAGAAAGCCTTAAAATAGAAGTGCGTGAAACATTGCACTTTTTAGCCAGTTCATTTATGCCGAACTTGTAGCAGGTATCCTGATGATTCAAAATATATTTCAAAATATGAAAATCATTTTCATTTAGTTTTTTATAATGCTTGTTCATCAATTCTTCCAATTGCATCATGTTCACCCCATTTTTTCTCTATTTTTATTATATAAAATACGAGAAAAAATGGGGGTTATGCCAAGCAATGAATCACCTGCCGGTTGGCATGTAAAGCGTGACGTTCTTTATAAAGACGGCTGAAGGTTTTTTTCTGCCAGCGGCGGCCAGTAATCTTTGTTTGCTTCAACCAGGTCGTCTAAAATGAGCTTTGCCGTTCGTGCGTTTGGAACCGTCTGCGACAACGTCAGCGCCTGCCACAGTTTTTGATATGACTTTTCAATCCACGCTTCGACAACCAGCTTTTCAACGGATACCTGCTGTTCCATCAGTCCTTTTTGGAACTGCGGAATCCGGCCGACCGTGATCGGCTCTGGCCCGTTTTTGCCGACGATACACGGTACCTCAACCATTGCCGTCGGATCAAAGTTTTCGATCGTACCGTTGTTTTCAACGATTAACAGCATCCGTTCCCCCGTATTATATGCGAGCGCACGGGCAAGGTCGACGATATATGAAGCATGGTCATCAATTTTGATTTGGCTGTCTGCAGACGATTGCGCCCTGACGATTTTTTCGCATTCGCCGAAAATGAATTTTTCCCGGCCCTCCATGACTTCGTTCGCCCGGGTAAAATCGGGATTCGATTTTTTCACCATATCATCCGGGTAGAAATAATATTGCAAGTATGTGTTTGGCAGCGTATCCGGATCAAGCTGGTAGACTTCGCGGGCCTTTTTGAAGGTATCATTCCAGCTTGCTTCCGCCTGTTCTTGTTCGTTTTTCGGAATGTAGCCGAACTTTCCGACGTGTTCCTTGATCGCCGGCATCAGATCGTTTCCGGCCTTGTCACAGATTGACGTCCACCAGCCAAAGTGATTGAGGCCGTAATAACGGACGATCATTTCTTTCCGGGAAGACAATCCGAGGATTTGGGCCATTCTGTCTTCAATGCCGATCGGCATATCGCATATGTTCAGCACTTTTGAAGTCGGACGCAGCCTTCTCGTCGCCTCGGCGACAATGGCAGCCGGATTGGAATAGTTGAGCATCCACGCATCAGGAGAATAGGTCTCCATAAAATCGATCAGCTCAAGAACGCCGCCGATGGATCTCATTCCATAGGCGATTCCTCCAGGTCCGCACGTCTCCTGGCCGACAACTCCGTATTTCAGAGGGATTTTTTCGTCAAGCTCCCTCATCGCATATTTTCCGACCCTGATATGAGCCATCACAAAATCGACCTCAGAAAACGCTTCTTTCGGATCTGTCGTCGCCAAAAATTCAATATAAGGCGCCCTCTCTTTAATCAACACTTCACAGGCCCCGGCGATTTTGTTTTGGCGCTCTTCGTCATTATCGTAAAGCTTCAGGCGGGAGATCGGAAAGTCATCAAGATTGTCCAGCAGCATCAAAACGATTCCCGGGGTAAATGTGCTTCCTCCTCCGGCTATGACGATTGAATACGATTTGTTCATTTTATTGCCCCCTTATAAGCGTTTACATGTTACTTATATCACGCTTTACATCGGCATCCAACAGGTTTGGGGCAGACAGTTCCTATAATCGTGTTCTGTTTATTTTCACGGAAAGCGGGAAATTTCCCATGGCATTATTGTACAATCTGTGTAAGACATCGTAATTGGAGTGTTTCGTTTATGCTGATTGCATTGCTATTATTTCTACTTGCGGGTTTGGCTGAAATCGGCGGGGGCTATCTTGTTTGGCTGTGGCTGAGGGAGTCCAAGCCGGCTTGGTACGGAATTTGCGGAAGTCTGATTTTAATCGCTTACGGGATCATCCCAACGTTGCAGAAGTTCCCGTCATTCGGCCGGGTGTATGCGGCCTACGGCGGTGTGTTTATCATTCTTGCCGTTCTGTGGGGCTGGTGGGTCGACAAAAAAACCCCTGACCTCTATGACTGGGTCGGGGCTGTCATCTGTTTAGCGGGTGTATGCATCATGCTTTGGGCGCCGAGGGGATAGCTATAAATTATACTTTTGCAGGCGCTTGTAGAACGTGCTTCTCGGAATGCCTGCCAGCTTTGCGGCCTTTGTCACATTGCCTTTCGTTTTTTGCAAAGCCTCCATCATCGTATGTTTTTGGATATGCTCCCTGAATGTAAGCGGCGCACTTGAACAGTGATCTGCGGCAGGCGATCCTGAACTTTGCCAATCGAGCGCGCCCAGGACCGGTTCATAATCGGCCTCGCAGATCATCCCGCCGGATGGAAACAACACTCTCAGACGTTCAAAAACATTGAAAAGTTCACGAATGTTTCCAGGCCAATGGTATTCTTCAAGCCGCCGAAAAAAATGATCGGGACATTCGGCATTCCACTGATGCTTCTTTTTGTAATGGGTGAACAAATCGGGAATATCTTCTTTCCGTTCTCTCAGCGGCGGAATGTTGACGGGGTAGACATGAAGGCGGTAATACAAATCTTTGCGAATCTTCCCTTTTCGTAAAAGCTCGGTAATATCGCGATGGGTTGCGGAAATGATTCTGATGTCTAAAGGAATGTCATGAGTGCCGCCGATCGGGGTGACCTTTCGCTCCTCGATGATCCTTAACAGCGCAACTTGCATCGCATGGGGGATTTCGCCGATTTCATCCAAGAAGATCGTTCCTTTGTCAGCCTGCTCAAATTTCCCTTTTGAGCCGCGGCGTTTCGCCCCGGTGAACGCGCCTTCCGCATAGCCGAACAGTTCGCTTTCCATTAAGCTTTCAGGAATGGCGCCGCAATTCACGGCAATAAAAGGGCCGTTTCTTCTGGCGCTCCCCTCATGGATCGCCCTTGCCGCCAGTTCTTTTCCAGAACCTGTTTCCCCCCATATGTATACGTTGGCATCCGTATTTGCTGCCATTTTCATTTCGTTGAGCGCCTTTTGAAATATCTCGCTTGTTCCTGCGGCTCCTCTATAGCTGAAATAGGATAAAAATGTTCCGGCATGTTCTTTTCGCGGGGCTTCTCTCAATGAGATTGAGGTTCCGAGCGGCTCTCCGTTTATGTCTGAGACAACTTTCTGTTCCTCACGGGTGTAACACCCTCGGCTAAGCAATTCATTGACATTCAAGCCGCGCCAGTCTGAAAAACGCTCGCGCACCGGCTTGCTTGCTGAAACGATCGCTTTTTTATCATTGCAGACGACGAACGGTTCATCAGAATCGATGATCTCAAGACAACGGTTGACGAGTTCCATTTCTTTTCGTTTCGAGCGGACATTGATTTCGCGTTCAATGGCATGGGCCGCGGTCGCTGCCATGCCGAGCATAAAAGGGTGCCGCCTGTCCGCGAGACAGGAAATGTCAATGACGCCTAAGATCGTTCCGTCCTCATGCCGGATCGGGGCGGCTGAACAGCTCCATTGATGGGAGGCGACGGAGTAATGCTCCGTTCCGTTAATCGTGACGGCCTCGCCGATTTCAAGCGCCGTACCGATTGCGTTTGTGCCGACTTCCGTTTCTGTCCAGCACACCCCTTCGACAAAATTGATTTTTCCCGCTTCTTCAAGCGTTCTTTGGCTTCCCGCCAAGCTTAGCACATAGCCTTCTCCATCGATGAGAAGAGCCATCATTTCCGATTCTTCCAATTCAAGGCTGATCTTTTTCAAATAAGGCAGGGCGGCATCAAAAAATTCGGAATGCTTCTGTTTTTGAGCGTTGAACAAATCCTTTTGCAATATTGACCGTCCTTTATCTAAATACGGATTCACATTTGCATTTTTACAGCGGTACCATGATTCCATGACTCTTTTGTTCAGGCGGGACCCGTCAAGCAGCCCCTCCTGAACGAAGCGCTTCCACGTATTTAAATAGCAGGGCGTCGGATTCATTCCATCCTCTCCTAAGGGCTTTTTTCTCATTATAGAGAATTATAAAAGCGCTTTCAACATTGCTTTTTTAGACGCATCAGCAATGGACGGCCTGCCCCGTGGTTTGCAGCAATGCTTCGTGAATCGTTTCTGAAAGAGTCGGATGTGCAGCGATCAAATTCTCCATTGCGTCAGCCGTCATCTCGGCATGCATCATAATGGATGCCTGCCCGATCAGTTCGGTGGCATTCGGCCCGATGATAGACACGCCGACGATCTCGTTATATTCCGGCTCCGTGATGATTTTCACCTTGCCGACAGGCTCGTGTAAGATGAGCGCTTTCCCATTCGCGGAAAACGAAAACTCTCCCACCCGAATATCGCCATATCGTTCCCTTGCTATCTTTTCATTCAGTCCGACGCCGGCGATTTCAGGTGAAGTATAGATGCAGCGCGGGATGATCTCGCCGCTTGCCTGCACGTCTTTGCCCGAGGCGTGGGAAGCGGCGATTTTTCCTTCGTGAAAAGCCGCGTGTGCAAGCTGTACGCCTCCCGTTACATCACCGCAGGCGTAGATGTGCGGAAGGTTCGTTTGCATATGCTGATTAACGTAAATGCCCCTGCTGTCATATTGAATTCCGATATGATCAAGGTTTAAATCCGACACCCTCGGCTTCCGGCCAATCGCGGTTAAACAAACGTCCGCACCGATTTCTACTCCATTGTTCAAAAAGGCTTTCTTCTGAATGTGATCAAGCCGTTCAACAGATACGGATGTCATGACGTCGACTCCGGATTGTTCCAGCTTGCTGCGCAAAAATGCGGCGATGTCAGGGTCCTCTTCAGGCAGAATCTGCCCGGCTTTCTCAGCGATGACGACTTTAGCGCCCATTCTGCTGAAAATGCTCGCGAATTCGCAGCCGATGATGCCTCCTCCGATGATGAAAATCGAGTCGGGAATGGACGGAAGCGCCATGGCATCGCCGCTATGGATGATCCACTTCCCGTCAAGAGGGGCGAACGGCAGCTCCGCCGGTTCAGAACCTGACGCGATGATCGCTTGATCGGCTTTGACGACCTCCCTCTTCCCTTCTCCTTCCACGAGAATGTCACGTTCAGAGAGAAAAGACGCTTTTCCGTTCAGCACCTTGATCCTGTTTTTGTTCATTAAATAGGTGATGCCTCCTAAAAGCTTTCGGACGATCGCCGTTTTTCGCTTCTGAACGGCCTGCCATCGAATGACGGCTCCTTCTTGGGGCAGATCAATGCCGAACTCATTGGCCGCCTTGATTTTCTCATACAAATCCGCGCTTTCAAGCAGCGCTTTTGTCGGAATGCAGCCTTCGTTCAGACACGTCCCTCCCAATGGCCCGCGGTCAATCAATATGACTTCCCTGCCGAGGCGGGCGGCGGTAATCGCCGCCACATATCCTCCCGGTCCTCCTCCGATAATGGCGAGGGTCATGTTTTCACCTTCTTTCTATAAAAGAATCGATGCCGGGTTTTCCAAATACGTTTTTACGGTTGACAGAAACGCCGCGGCCGGCGCCCCGTCGAGCGCTCGATGATCAAACGTCAGGCTCAGCGGAAGAATATCGCTTTTGCACAATTCCCCTTCCTTGTAAACGGGCGTTTCGTACATCCGGCCGATTCCGAGGATTCCCGCCTCAGGCGGATTCAAGATCGGTGTGAAATGCTCAACTCCGTATGCCCCCAGGTTTGTGATCGTAAATGTTGAACCTTCAATCTCATCGTGAAGAAGCCGGCCTTCGCGCGCTTTCTCAGCGTACCATTTTATTTTTTTGGCCAGTTCGATTAATGGTAGGCGCTCGGCATGGCGGATGACGGGAACCGCCAAACCGCCGTCCAATGCGGCCGCAATTCCTAGATGGACGTGTTCATAAACCGAAAGCCTTTCGTCTTGATATGAGCTGTTCATCTCAGGGTGCTCCAATAGCGAAAGCGTCGCCGCCCTTGCGGCAAAATCGGTCATCGTCAGCTTCGTATCATATTTTGTTTTGGCCGTTTCATTAAGCTGATGCTGCAGGACGGTCAGCTTCGTTACATCGGCTTTCATCGTGATGGTAAGCTGTGCGCTGTTTTGCAGGCTTTCCGTCATCCTTGCGGCGATCGTCTTCCTCATCGTGCTCACAAACTGCTGATCATTTTCGGCCGGCTGTGTTTTCGGCTCCTCAGGAAGCGCCTTTAAAACATCAGCCTTCGTAATCCTTCCGCCCGGTCCAGTTCCCTGGATCGAATGAATGTCCACGTTTGCGCCTTCAGCGATTTTACGGGCGGCTGGAGAAATTTTCAGGCGTTCTCCCGCCGGTTTCGGTTGTTTTTCTTTCGGAGCCTTTTCGCTTTCATCGCCGATACAGCAGATGACGGTTCCCGGCGGCACGCCTTCTCCTTCAGGCACTTTAATTTCTAAAACGGTCCCTTTTGCCGGAGACTCGATGTCCATTTCGATCTTTTCAGAGTTGATGCTTGCGATGCTTTCTCCTTTTTCAACAAATTCCCCGGCTTTTTTATTCCAGGCGGACACGATACCTTCTTTCATTGACATTCCAAGCTTTGGCATGACAACTTCGACGGCCATATTTTTCTCTCTCCTTTCTTAATGTCACACGCCTTGAGATGACGTCTCTCCCACAAGCTCCAAAACGGTGTTCATGACCTTGTCAGGCGTCGGGAGATAGATGTCTTCAAGCGGCGGCGAAAACGGGACAGGTGTGTGCGGCGCCGTCACCTTTTTGATCGGGGCGTCCAGCAAATCAAATCCCTTATCTGCGACCAGTGAGGCGATATCCGCGGCGATGCCGCACCTCGGATTCGCTTCATCAACGATCACGAGCCGGTTTGTTTTTTCCACTGAAGCGAGAATCGCCTCTTCATCAAGCGGCGACAAGCTGCGCGGATCAAGGACTTCCGCCTCGATTCCCCGGGCCGCAAGCTGTTCCGCTGCTTCTAAAGCCGTGTTGACCTGTTTGCCGACAGCGAAGATCGTCACGTCAGAACCTTCCCGCTTCACATCCGCCTTGCCGATCGGAAGCGTGTAATAACCTTCAGGGACGTCGCCGGTCATGTTGTATAATGTTTTGTCTTCAAAGAAGATGACGGGATCTGGATCTTCAATCGCCGCGAGCAGCAAGCCTTTGGCATCATAAGGCGCAGAAGGCACGACCACTTTCAGCCCCGGAATGCTTGTAAAAAGGGCATACAGGCTTTGCGAATGCTGAGCAGCCGCTCTGAAGCCCGCCCCGTACGTCGTTCTGATCGTTACCGGCACCTCCGCTTTTCCGCCGAACATATAGCGGAACTTCGCACCTTGATTCAGCACCTGGTCCAAACAGCTGCCGATAAAATCATTGAACATCAATTCGGCGATCGGCCTGAGACCCGTTGAAGCGGCAGCCATTGCGGCGCCGATATACCCTGCTTCACTGATCGGCGTATCGAGGACCCGCTCCCTTCCGAATTCCTGAACGAGCCCCTTTGTCACGCCAAGCACGCCGCCCCATGCTTCATCATCCTGCAGGTGATCGACGTTTGCACCGCCGGCAACGTCTTCCCCCATTAAAATGACATCGGCGTCTTTTCTCATCGCCAGTTTGATCGCTTCATTGAGCGCGCCGGACACGCTTAATACTCTCGCCATTTTTCAATTCCCCCTTTTGAATCGATTAATAGGAAACATACACGTCTGTCAGCAGTTCGGCTTGATCCGGATACGGGCTTTTTTCGCTGAACTCGACCGCTTCCTCGACCGCTTCTGCGACAGATGTTTCAATCCGGTCAAGCTCCTCTTCAGTCAGCTTCTGACTTGTCAGCAATTCGCGTCTGAAAGTAGAGATCGCATCTTTTTCTTCTTGATGCTCCAGTTTTTCTTCGCTCGTCTTGTAGCGCTGGGCATCCCCTTCAAAATGGCCGTAATTGCGATATGTGATGCATTCGATTAATGTCGGTCCTTCGCCGTTTTTCGCCCGTTTTACCGCCTCTTCGGCCGCTTGATAGACGGCCATCACGTCTTTTCCATCCACTTGTACGCCTGGAATCCCGTAGCCCGCGGCACGATCGGCGATCGCTGTGCAGCTCGACGCATAGGAAAACGGTGTCGCTTCACCGTAGCCGTTATTTTCGGCGACGAAGATAACGGGCAGCTTCCAGATGGCGGCGAGATTGATCCCTTCGTGGAAAGTGCCTTGATTGTTTGCGCCGTCACCGAAAAAGCAAACGCTTACATTTTTCTCGCCTTTATATTTGGCTGTTAGAGCAGCACCGCAGGCCAACGGAAAACCGCCGCCGACAATCCCGTTTGCGCCGAGCATTCCTTTGTCAAAGTCTGCGATGTGCATCGATCCTCCCTTGCCCTTGCAAAGCCCTGTCGCTTTTCCGTAGATCTCAGCCATCATTCCCTTGATGTCGCACCCTTTTGCGATGCAATGCCCGTGACCGCGGTGCGTGCTCGTGATGCTGTCTTTGTCGTTTAAATGTGCGCAGACGCCGACCGCAACCGCTTCTTCCCCAGCATAAAGGTGGACAAATCCCGGCAATATTCCCTGGGCGAACAGCTCATGCACCTTGTCTTCGAATTTGCGGATTTCGAGCATTTTTTGGTACATCCATTCCGCTTTTTCCTTTGTCAATGCCGCTACCATTACACAAAACCTCCCTATCTTTTTATCGCTCACTTTTTATTAAGCAAAAATCGTGCCAACATAAAAAAGCCGCTCCGCCGCAGATGGATCTCAAAGAGACTGGCGAAAAAAGAAACAAAATGAGACCCGTGTCTCGTTTTGTCTACGAATGATTTGCCAGAAAAACTTTTTGGCCGTTAGAATGGAGATTAAGGAGGTCGATTCCATGACAAAAGCATATGTCTTTTTAATTGACGGATTTGAAGAAATCGAAGCCATTGCAACGATCGATATTTTACGGAGGGCAGAAGTGGAAACCGTCACCGTCTCCCTCGATCCCGAACGAAGCGTCAAAGGCGGGCACGGCATCGTCGTTGAAGCTGACAAAATGTTTGACGACGCCGACTTTCGGGAAGCGGACATGCTGATTCTGCCGGGAGGAAACGTGGGAAGCAAAAAAATGCTTGAGCATGATGCCCTGCATGAGACTTTAAAAGAAGCCGCAGCATCCGGAACTTACGTTGCCGCCATCTGCGCCGCGACGATGACGCTCGGAAAAACGGGGCTTGTCAGCGGCAAAAAAGCAACCTGCTACCCCGGCGTTGAGAAGGAGCTTACAGGAGCGGACATCGTCACGGATGAAAACGTCGTGATGGACGGAAATATCATTACCTCCCGCGGGCCTGCGACGACGATCCCGTTCGCCTTAAAGCTGGCCGAATTGTTAAACGGCAAAGAAAAGCCGATGCAGTTGCTAAAGGAATGCTCGTCCAATAAAAAACACCGGCTCAGACTGCCGGTGTTTTCTTATAATGTTAAATCGACCGCTGGTAAAACCTTTGAATATGCATTGAAATATAGCATAATTCCTTTTCCGGAAATTCAAACCCGTATTCTTTTTTGACGAATTTCCCGATTTCGCGCGCGCACAAAAAGGCTTGTCTGAACCTCTTTTTAATCAGGTCCATCATGTCACTATCAAGTTCATAAAAGGTCTCACCCGCTTCGACGTGCTGAATCGCAAAGCGGAGATGCGTGACAAGCCTTTCATATGAAATCGTTTCGTCTTTGATCGTGATGTTCAACCTGTTTTCGATGATTCTGATGATGTCCCTGATCATCGTCGTAAGGTCGAGCGTTTTGGTCATATCCCCGGCGTTTGTTTTGGCGGTATGTATATGTAAAGCGATGTTTGCGACTTCATCCTCGGGAATGTCGATGTGAAGCTTCTCTTTAATGAGCGCTTTCGCCCAGCGTCCGATTTGGAATTCTTTCGTATATAGGACTTTGACTTCATGAAGCAGCGGATTTTTGATGACCATTCCTTTGCTCAGACGTTCAATCGCAAACGACAGGTGGTCTGAGAAAGCAACATGGATCCGCTCGTGGATTTTAATCCCCAGCTCTTTTTCCGCATGAGAGATGATGTCCTCTGCAATCTGAATGTGATCCTCCGGGAGCGTTTTTAATATATTCTCAAACTGGAGGTACTCTGTTGAATCTTTTTTGACAAAGATTTTTTCGATTTTAGACCTGTCCACGACATCATTTTTCTTTTTCTGAAAGGCGATTCCGGACCCCAGTACGATTTTTTCTTCATCACGGTCTTTCACTACCAGCGCGTTGTTATTTAAGATTTTCTTGATTTTCATAGCTGCCTTCCTTTCATCCCTGTTTTGGTAATGAAAACGGAACTATTCTTTTTCCTCTTTCAAGCCAAGACACAGCGTCGCAACGAACGCAGAAACCGCGGCAATCGCAAAACCGATCAGGTAATGAACGAGATTGGCGGTTCCGAGCGGCAAAATGATCGAAATCATCGGAATGCCGGTCAGCCCGTATGAATTGGCGGCGACGTGGACGAAGGTCACATATGCACCGCCAAGCGCGCCGCCGATCGCTGCACCGATAAACGGCCTGAGATATTTTAGGTTGACGCCGAACATCACGGGTTCGGCGATTCCGAGAAAGGCGGTAAGTGAGGCGGGTATCGCAATCTTTTTGATATCGGCGTTTTTCGTTTTAACAAATGCGGCAAGCCCGGCTCCCCCTTGAGCGACGTTGGCCATCGACCAGATCGGAAGCAAAAAATTGACGCCGTATTCGGGATCTGCAAGCAGCGACGCTTCGATCACATAAAAGCTGTGATGCAGGCCGCTCAGGACGAGCAATGAGTAAAGTCCGCCAAATAACAGTCCGGCAACCGGTCCCGCATATTGATAAACAAAGCCGAGGCATTCACTCATCAAATGGCCGATGAATAAAGAAACAGGCCCCATGATAAACAGTGCGGCAAATCCTGTAACCATCACCGTCACAAACGGAATGACAAGCAAATCCAAAGAGCAGGGAACGATTTTTTTCAGCAGCTTTTCAATGCTGCTCATGATATAAACGGACAACAGAACCGGGATGACCGTCTCCTGGTATCCGATCAATGGCACTTCAAGCCCGAAAACATTAACGGTTGGCAGTGCTTTGCTGCCGAGCAATGAAGGATCGAGCAAATCCGGATGGGTGAGAATACCGCCGATGACCGCTCCAAGATACGGATTCGCACCAAATTGCTTTGCCGCACTGAATCCGAGCAGCACAGGCAGAATGATAAATGCTGAACTCGAAAAAATATCGAGCATTTTCATAGCCGGGACGTCCGCTGCGCTTAGTCCAAATTCTTTGAGGACCCCGATCAGCCCCTTGATCAGCCCGCTTGCGACCATTGCCGGAATGATCGGGACGAATATATCAGACAATGTTTTTGCAAATCTCGTAAAATGATTCATTCGAGATTGCGGTTCTATCTCCTTCTCTATTGGAGCCGGTTCACATAATTGAAGCATTTCTTTGTAGATTTTATTAACGGTACCCGCTCCGAAAATGATTTGAAATAAGCCGTACCTAAAAAAAGTCCCTTGCACGTGCTCCAGCTCTTCGATAGAGGCAATATCTATTTTTGTATCATCTTTGACATTGAAACGCAGCCTTGTCGTACAGTGGCTGATATCGATGACGTTTTCGCTGCCGCCGATCCTGGACAACAGTTCTTTTGCGATTTCTTTATGCTCCATAACCGGTGCCTCCTCCTTCAATTTTTTTATCCTATCAAATGAGCAGCCCGCGATCAAAATGAAAAATGTGACATTCGGGAAAAACGCGTCGGCAACCTAACGAAAAAAGACCTAAAACATGCAAAAGACGTCTGCCGATAGGCGCAATAAAGCGCACTAAAGGAGTAGGTCCTTTATCACATTTTAGGTCTTGCCTGCTTTACCAGTAACAAACCCGCCGATATTTTGTTCTTATTACGATTCTATTCTGTTCAGGCTTTTGCATCAATAGTACTATTTTCACAAAAAAGAGAAGGTGCGGCCACCTTCTCTCTACGTCTTTAAGCGATGTTTATCAGCTTTTCCCAATCCCTCTTTATGTCCTTCGCTCAATTAAGCAAGCTCCTGCTGCTTCGTTTCCGTTCCCAAAAAGAGAACGGCGCTGACGGCTGCCAAAACCGCCAGGCAGAAGATCAGGAAAATGACGGAAAGCGATGTGCCCTTGCTGACGAGACTTCCCACAAGAAGCGGCCCCAAAATCCCGCCGATTCTGCCGAACGCAGCGGCCATTCCGGCGCCGGTCCCCCTGATCTGCGTCGGGTACTGCTCGGGCGTATACGCGTAAAGCGCTCCCCATGCGCCAAGGTTGAAGAAAGATAAAAACATACCCGCCGCCAACAGGAGGGCAAGCGACTCGGCCGTTCCGAAAAAGTAAGCGCTGACGGCTGTTCCGAGCAGGTAAAGGATGAGGACCATTTTCCGGCCGGCTTTCTCGATCAGCCAGGCAGCCGAGAAATAGCCGGGCAGCTGGGCCAAGGTCATGACCAATACGTATTCAAAGCTTTGAATCATGCTGAAGCCTTTCATGACCATCACGCTCGGCAGCCATAAAAACATGCCGTAATAGGAAAAAACGACGCAAAACCAGACGATCCACAGCATTGCCGTCGGACGGACGAAACGGGCGGACCAGACGCTTTTTATACTGTCAACGATGGACGGCTTCCGCTCTTTAGCAATCGTGTCGTATTTTGGCGAGTCGGGAAGCGCCAGGCGCAGATACAGCGCGTAAAACGCCGGAAGCGCGGTAATGACTAAGGCGATCTGCCAGCCGTAATGCGGAATAATAAAATACGAAATCAGTGCTGCGGCCAGCCAGCCGAATGCCCAAAAGCTTTCCAGCAGGACGACGACCCTTCCCCGCCGCTCGGGTGCAACGGTTTCCGATACGAGCGTTGATGCGACCGGAAGCTCTCCTCCCAGCCCCATGCCGACAACAAAGCGCAAAACCAAAAATGCCGTAAGTGTCGTTGTCAAAGCGGATAAGCCGCTGCCCACCGAGAAAAACAGCAGGGTAATGATAAATACGTATTTTCGGCCGATGCGATCGGCCAATAGCCCGAACAAAAAAGCCCCGACAGCCATGCCGATGGAGTTGATGCTGCCGATCCAGCTCATCTCCTCCGGCGTCAATTTCCATTCCTCGTGTAAAGCAGCGATAATAAACGACAATATTCCGACGTCCATGGCATCAAAAAGCCAGCCGAGACCAGCAATGCCAAGCAGCTTCCGCTCGGAAGCCGGACGGTTTTTCTTCATACTCACTCACCTCTTAGCTGATTTTACATGAGTATTAGTTTACACCTGTCTTTACACTTTTGTCACGAAGAAATTGCGGCTGCCATCCCGGGGCTTGCGTTTTTATGGCATATGATGTTTATGGAACTTCTTTTCCTTGTCTTGATGCCACTTCGGCATAAACCCGTTCTTTTTCTCTTTGTCATAGCGTTGTTCAATATGGGATTTGATCTCTTTCCCTCTCTCTTGATCGATAATTCCGTACTCGACATACTTGTTGATCAGCTGTTTTTTCTTCTCCATAATATCCCTTTGCATTGAAGCCAGTTCACTTTTTTGCTGTTCTGTCAGATCCTGATAAACGCGCGTTTCCCCGTGCGCCTCAGAAAGCGGGACGAAGAAGGACAACGGCGCGATTACCAATAAAGACAGCCATAATTTACGCATTGCACAAACACCCTTTCTCAAAATTTATTCGTTCTATTCTTTTCTTTTTCAGGCGAATTATGCACACGAATGGTAAAAAAAGCAAACCGGTTAGCGGTTTGCTTTTTGGGCGGCATATTGATCAATGCGTTTAAGCGCTTCGTTCATCTCCATGCTGTTCTGGAAGCTCTCATCGATTTTTTGAATGTTTTCTTTATATCGGCTGTTGTTCAATACTTGATCTGCAGCGTGCCGCAATGTGTTCGCATCAAGCTTGTCTTTGAAAATCGGGTAGCCTGCATTTAATTCAGCAAGCCGCCCGGCGATCATCGGCTGATCCTTATCATGGGGCACGACGACCATCGGAACCTGAAAATGGATGCTTTCATTTACGCTGTTCATTCCTCCGTGAGTAATGAATACATCCGTTTCTTTCAACACTTCAAGCTGCGGAACATAAGGGGCTATGATGAAGTTTTCGGGAACGTCCTTCAAATGCGAGAAGTCGGCTCTTTCTCCCGCCGCTATCACGACGATGCCTTCAAAACAAGAGAACGCATCAATGCACAGGTTGAAAAATTCCGCCGTTTTGTCCAAAACCGTGCCCATTGAAATATAAATGACCTTCTTCCCCTTTAGCTTCTCAAGCGGAAAATCGTGCTTTTTGTCCAGCCGTTTCGGAAAGCTCGGGCCGATAAACAAATAGTCATCCCCGTACCGGTCGCTCTCAGGCTGGAAATAACGGCTTGTATACACGACGGTCAACTCAGCCCGGTTGCTCATAAATTGAGAGACATGGCGCGGGGATACTCCGTATGTTTCTTTGATCTCGGCGAGCAGGTCTACACATTCTTTGTCCATTTTGAGCGGCACGCCCGAATCCGGATGCATCGGCAGAATATCCAGATGCTCCTCTCCGAATAAGAATGAAGCAGATGACGCGACTCCCGGGATATTTAAATAATCCCTGACCAATTCCCCCGCACAGAATGTGTCATAATAAACGAAATCAAACTGAATGCTTTTTGCCAGTTCCTTCACGACCTCCAATATATACAGCGATGTCCGCAGGTGAATCTTCAAAAACGAAAGAAGACCGGAAGGAGACCCCGGATCGATACTCGCGGTTCTAAGCAAATCTTCATGCAGATGGACAGTCGCACCCACACCTTCCAATCTGTCTTTAAATTTTCCCGTTGTAATGTAATGAACATTGTCTCCCCTGTCAACAAAGGCCTTTGTGATGCCTAAAGTAGGGTTGACGTGACCTTCTGCCGGAAAGTTTACGATTAATACGTTTGCCACCTGTAAAACTCCTTTTCGTTCATTTTTAAACAGCTTGACATGCAAATGCCGCCTGTTTAGACTGATGTTAGTTACTACTAACTATCATAAAATGGAGGGATTTATGCATGCAAGAGACGAACGACCGGATTATTTCTGCTGCCTTGGACTTAATGCAAAATGACGGATTTACATCAGTTACAATCAAGGATATCGCCCTTTCTGCAGGCGTAAGCGAAATGACGGTTTACCGGCATTTCAAAACAAAAAAAGGCCTTTTGGAAGCCGCCGTTCAAAAATTTTCATATATCCCCGCCTTTAAAACGATCTTTGAAAACAGCATTACATGGGACTTGGAAAAAGATTTAACGCTGATTGCCGAATCCTATCTGCAGCTCATGGAAAACAACAAACCGCTGTATCTCATCGCCGTCCAAGAGGGAGAAAGGCTTTCTGATCTGTTTGGTTTTATTTTGAAGCACACGGAAGAACTCCTTCGTTATGTGACAGATTATATTGTCACAATGCAAAAGAAAGACCTGGTCAAAACAGGTGATGCAGGTTCGCAGGCTTTCGTGTTTCTGACAACTTTATACGGATTTTTCTCATCAAATGCGCTTGCTGCAGGCCGATTTCAAAAAATCGCAAAAGACGCATTTGTGAAACAGACGGTCGCCGCTTTTTACAGCGGATTGAAAAAAGAATAAATCCCTATCTCCAATCGCAGGAAATAGGGATGAATGGTTTATTGATTGAGTGTTTCAACATCGCTGAGCTTGATATCAGCGTCTTTTTCAAACGATACGGCATATTTGACATAACCGCTTTCCATATCTTTTGTGTCCTCTCCATCAAAATCATTTGCGTTGATATTGACATATCCATAATCATATCCTTGATCTTTCAAAACATGCTGAACCGTTTTCGCGGCGTGATAAACGTCTTCCTGATCGCTGTCTGCCGCATCCAGTACAAGTTCGATTTGCATCGGTCCATCGAGCTTGATGCCTTTGCTCCATTTTGTGTCATCTGCGAGTTTGTCCTTTAAAACCTCCAGATAAACGTCGACACCTACGAGACGGCTTACTTTTTGCTCCAAAATCGCTTTCAGTTCTTTTGAAGCTTCGCCGCCAAGCCGCTCCATCAGCTGCTCATCAAGATTCGCATCGTGAATGCCGTCAATGTTCACCTCCGGTTTGAAAAACCCGGTAAGCGTGAACTGATACGATCTTGTTTGATCGCCAACCTCCATGACATCAAACACATATTCGGCAAACTTAAAGTTGTATACGCCCTCTTCAATTTGCAGCTCCTTGTCAGGATAGCGGTCTGCCAAATAACGCTCAAGCGCTTTTTTCGCCAACATCCCGCTTACCGGGTTGCCGTTGAATGAATTGTATGCAACAAGTACGAAAGCTACGGTAATGAAAAGGAGCGCACTATATACGATTTTCTTTTTCATGACATGACCTGCTTTCTGTCAGTTTGATGCACAGCCAGCCGATAAAGCTTCCGACAACGGCGAATAAACAGTGAATCGCGGCGAGCCAGACTGCTCCATAAATCGAGCTGATCACATATTCCCCAAGCGTCGCTCCTTCGATGGCATCCCCGCCAGCGAGTTCTGCAAGCGAATCGGTAATTCCCCAAATGAAAATCGGAACAAATGAGAACAGGAAAACGATTCTAACATTCCGATAGAATAGATAGATTAAGAGGCCAAGGACCGCATACCACAATATGAAGCCAAAGCTTCCATTTAAAAGCGACATTTTAAGCGCGAGAAAAAAAGAAATGGCCGTAAACAAGATCTGATAAAGAGAAAGCCTGCGATCGATACTTTTCTTTTGAGGCGGGGTTTCTGTCACCAGCTTTTTGTATTCCGGGTTGTTTTTGACCTGCTCATCAAACCACTCCTCCGTCTCTTCGCTCAGCAGTCCTTCCCGGTAAAGAGGAAGCAAATCGCGAATAATATAGCGCATCTTATCTTCCATGGTATCCCTCCATTTCGTTTTGCCCTGTGAAAAAGATGCTCCGAGACCGGCTCTATACCGCTTGGAGCGAAAAGGCTTTTTCAACACATGTTTGGCAATGAAAAAAAGCGATCGTTTTGACCGCCGGCTGAATCCTCAAACCTGTGGACACCCTGCATTTTTCTTCCCAAGTATTTAGTGGCCGCAAGCGGTTCATTTGTTACACTTTTCATAAAAAAAGAGACAAAATGAAAAACATTCATTTTGTCCCAAGTTCTAATCTTTCATCCACGGCCTGCTTCAGCGCCTGAAGCATGTAGCCGATTCCCCGATACCCGGCAAGCGGATAGGTGATCTGCTGCTCTTTTCCAAACACGCTCATCAGGACGGGACGGTATTTTTTTCCGCCTAGCATCACGATTTCGTCATATTGCATGAGATGTTTCTGTTCGGCTTGCGCCTTCAGCGCATCAAGCGGCATGATCTCCGGGTGGCGCATACCGAAGGTGACGTCGTAGTTTTCCGGCACGATATCGTCCGGCCGCAGAAAACCGTGCTTGGCGGAGAGGATCGTCCAATCGGCAAAAAAGGTTTGCGCATATGTGCGGCACGCCTGATGGAACGGGCTGAGATACACGTTCCGCGCGGCAGACGGCCCCTTCGACGGGTCGATATCCCAGATCTTTTTCTTGCCGCAGGGGATGACGCAGAGTCTTTTCATCGTGTGTTCCTCCTTGTGATTTCGCTAAAAAACGCCTTGTGAAAGGCGTTTTATTTCAGCTTGAGCGATACGACACTCTCCACATGCGCGGTCTGCGGAAACATATCGACAGGCTGAATATATTCGACACGGTAATCTTTCGCTAAATACTGCAGGTCTTTGGCGAGCGTTGACGGGTTGCATGAGACGTAGACAAACCGCTTCGGCTTCACCTGTTTGATCGTGTCAAGAAACGTCCGGTCGCAGCCGGTTCTCGGCGGGTCGACGATGACGACGTCAGGGCGGAAGCCTTCTTTCGTCCACTTTGGCAGCCAGTGTTCGGCTGTGCCTGTGACATATCGGGCGTTTTCGATGCCGTGCTTTTTCATGTTTTTGTTGGCGTCTTCGATCGATTCTTTAATGACGTCCATACCGCGGATTTCTCCTGCGCCGTCTGCGACCCACATCCCGATCGTGCCGACCCCGCAATAGGCGTCGACGACCTTTTCTGTGCCGGTCAGCTTGGCGGCTTTTTTCACTTCGTCGTAGAGCTTGACGGTCTGGATCGGGTTGAGCTGGAAAAAGGCGCGGGCGCTCAGCTCAAATGAGACGTCTCCGAGAAATTCCTGAATGACCATATTGCCGGCAAGCAGCCTTGTATCTTCGCCGAAGATCACCGATGTTTTCGCTTTGTTGACGTTTTGGATGACAGATGTCACCTCAGGCAGGCGTTTTTTGATTTCTTCAGCGATCAGCTCCTTGCGCGGGAGTTCGTCTTTTGCCGTGACGAGCACGACCTGCACTTCTCCCGTTTCAAAGCCGGCTCTTGTGACGATCGTCCGCACGTCGCCGGTCCGCTTCCGTTCATCATAGACGGAGATGCCGAAGTCCTCGAGAATCTGCTTGACGGTCTGCGTCGTTTTGTTTGTCGCCGGATGCTGGACGATGCATTCAGTAATCGGAACGAGGCGATGCGAATCAAGCCCGTACAGGCCGGCAACCATTTTTCCGTTTTTCGTGCCGAGCTGGAATTGGCTTTTATTCCGGTAATGCCACGGGTTGTCCATCCCGATCGTCGGCCTGATCTCCATCTTGCCGATGTCAAAGCGGGTGTGGCGTTCAAGCGACTGAATGACGATGTCCCGTTTTTCTTTCAGCTGCTGATCGTATGCCAGGTGCTGAAGCTGACAGCCCCCGCACTGTTCATAGATGATGCAGGGCGGTTTGACGCGGTGCTCCGAGCGTTTGCGCACCTTTTTGACACGCCCTTCGGAAAATTTCGGATGAACCTTTGTCGCCTCGACGACGACTTCCTCGCCGGGCAGGGCGCCAGGAACGAAGACGACTTTTTTCTTAAAATAGCCCACGCCTTCGCCGTTAATGCCGAGGCGTTTGATCGTCAGCGGAAATTGCTGTCCGACTTTTATTTCTGCTGATGATCTTTTGCTTTCACGTTTCACTCATGTTCTCTCCATTTCTATTCAATGCTCCTCCATAAATACAGGGAAGCATAGCTTAAATAAGGCTGCCATTCCCTGCTCATTTCAAGCATTTCGTCTTTTGTCGGTTTATCTGTTAAGCCAAAATGGCGCTTGATCGCATTTTGCAGACCGATATCGGCCATCGGAAACAGGTTGGGCCGCCCAAGTCCGAAGAGCAGGACGTTTTGCACGGTCCACGGGCCGATCCCTCTGATTTTCACCAGCTTTTGCATGATCTCTTCATCTGTCAGTGATGCCAGCTCATCAAGGTTTAAGATCCCTTCTGCGATCATTCTTGACGTATCGATCGCATATTCGGACTTCCGCATGCTGAACTGAAGGTCGCGCAGATCGGCGTAATCGAGCTTTGCAATCGTTTCGGGAAGCGGATAAAACCAGACGCCGTCTTTCAGTTCGCCGAATGTATGAACGAACCGCTCCGTCAGCGTAAACGCGAACGACAGGTTCAGCTGCTGGTGGATGATGCATTTCATCAGGCAATGATACAGCTGAAAATCGAGGACTAGCGGCGTCCCAGCATGCTCTTCAAACAGCTTGGACAAGCTTGTTTTTGAAAAATGATCCAAAACGGGCTGAAGGCTTTCTTTCCAACCGAAAATCCGTTTCACTTCTTCCATCATCAGTTCCTGATCGTCTGTTCCGCTGACGACAAACTCAGGAGCGTCAACCGTTCCTGCCGCCCGCACCGTGACGATGGACGGCTCCTTAGCCTGATTGCGAAGCGGTAGCCTGACTTCCCGTTGTTCAAGGCTGACCGCATTGAGCGGATCAAGAGACAGTCTCTCAAGAACGCGGTCAAATTGATAAGGCGGTGTTACGCTTACGATTTCCTTCCACATGGCTTCCCATCCCTTTTCTTCTTTGTCCACAGTATACCATGTTTGCTTTTCACTTATAAAACGGCGGAAATTTAATTTTTAAACTGAATGATACCAGGTGCCGGGAGCATGCTATGATGAAGGTGGAGGGTTGCCAATGTTTACACATACCGCGATTACAAAAGATGGACGGCTTTTATCCGGCATTTCTACGGAAAGGCTGGCAGATCAAGACATAGAGTGGTATTGGACCGATTTCGATCAGCCTTCGGAAGAAGAAGCTTCTTTGCTGAAAGACCATTTTCACTTTCACCCATTGTCGATTGAGGACTGCTTTCATTATTTGCAGCGCCCGAAGCTTGATCAATATGAAGAATATCTTTTTTTCGTTATTCATGCTTTAAATCAAAAAACTTTGGCTTCTGAAGAAGTCGATCTATTCGTCGGAAAAAATTACGTTGTTTCATTTCATTTTCATCAATCAACGGGTATTGAAAAGGTGAGAAAGCGGTTTTTAGAAAATAAAGCGCTTTGGAAGAAAGGTCCGAACCACATTGCCTATATGATTATGGATCAGCTTGTCGACGAATATTTTCCAATCTTGTATCAAATCGAAGACCGGCTCAATGAAATCGCCGAAAGCGACAACCGGAAAACGTTTGGAACGCTGATGAACGAAGTGTTTGATATCAGAAGCGATCTCTTGAAGCTCAGAAGAACGATCATTCCGATGCGCGATTTGCTCTACCGGATCTTAAATATTGAGCATTTAAAAGATCACCGCGAACGAAAAGCCTATTACAATGACATCTACGACCATCTTCTCAAGCTGACTGAAATCGTCGAAAACAACCGCGACATGACTGCTGATTTAAGAGACAGCTACCAGACGCTGAATTCCAACCGGATGAACGCGATCATGATGACGCTGACGATTGTATCGACGATTTTCATTCCGCTGACGTTTATCGTCGGTGTATACGGCATGAATTTTGACAACATGCCCGAACTTCATTGGCGCTACGGATATTTTATCGTCCTCGGCGTCATGGCCGCCGTCGTCGCCGGCATGATCATCTGGTTTCGCCACAAAGGATGGTTTGACATTTTCAAGTAAAAAAGGAAACCTTTTAAGCACCGCTTCGACTACTATATGAGACGATATAAATGAGGAGGGGCAACATGAAGCTTCACAAAGGATCGGTCGGAATCGGCCTGATTGTGTTCGGTTTGCTGTTTGGCGCCAATACCCATCAGGAGTTTCCGGCAGGCGAAACGATCATCCGCATGTTTGGCGGACCCGTCCGGAGCCATGGCGGCCTTTATTACGCCGCTGTTGCCGGTATTTTTCTCGTCATTGCCGGATTCGTGCTTGCTTCGCTCCATTACAGAAAAACGCCGTGGATCCGCTTTAAGCTGTTCCTGTTTATAATGGGATTGACCGCACTTTACCCGCTTGTCACCGAGCAATTGATGGTTTTTCTGAAATGGAACGCAACAGGCCCCGATGCGGTCGAGTACATAAGCAGAGAAAGTACGTGCAGCTATGACGGGGATGAAGATGGCGGCGAGATGAACTGTACGGTCAAAGTGAACAATTATGGAGCAAACACCGAGCGGGTCTCGCTTTCGCCTGGCAATGTCTATGAATTTCACTTCAAGCCGGAAACGCTGGAAGCACCGCCCCATTCGCAAAAAACGTACGACATCACGTTCAAGGCCCCCGGGAATGAAGATGCGGGAATGTCTGGTGATATCGAGGCGCCGGAGTTTGTTATTGAGGTTTTAAAGTAAATATTTATTAAAATTTAGACTCACTTATTAAACTGCAGAAACCAAAAAAAGTCACTTATAAAGCAGTTAAACTTATAGCCTGCAGCAACAACGAATTGCAATTATCGAAGGAGCGATTAGTAATGGGGAGAGTCATTAATTCTGCATTATATCTTCCAAAAGGAACCGCAAAGGATTATATAGACGAAAAACAGAAAATGACTAGAGCAGAAATGCAAGAAAACATCATGCAATTTAAGATTTTATATGATTTCTATTGCCCTGAATGTAAGACACTTCTTACAATCGATAAACGTGGGTATTTTAGAGTTTTTTCGAAAACTCACCAACATCTTGATCATTGTTCTTATGGATATGAATATGTCAGCATGAATTATGAAATACAACAGGGAAAACATACTCTTTTAGACAAACCGAAAGTAGTGCCATCCCTTCCCCACACTTCAAATATTCAAACAGAATCCACTACCAAGGCAGAAAAATGTAACCGGGACTCACACAAAATAATACGCCCGAAATCAAAGTACAGCTCTAGAAAAAAAGGAAGCTTTCTTATACGAACCGTTGACGAATATTTTTATCACATAAATGATGCAAAAGAAAAAGGAAGAGGCCAAGAACTTTATAGAGTTTTTTCCCAAGAGAAAATTTCATATTCTCAAAAGGGTTACCCTTTTATGTATTCTAATCAAATAAAAGGAGTTCTTCCTGACTACTTCTTTGTTCAAGGTCAAATAAATAACCGCAGTAACTCTGATAAAAACGGAAAAATCCAATCGGCCACACTAAAATTCTATGACCATTCCAATGGACGCTATATTCCTAAACTATTCTTTGAGAATTCAAAAGTTAAAACTCAAGACATCTTAAATTCAATAAAATCATGCGAGACAATTGGTATCTTGGTAAAATGTAAAAAAGCATACACTTTCGAAAGCGATTCAACAACTATTCATATTATAGAGTTGGAAGTATACGATATCGACATTGATAGATATTCATAAACGCTAATAAACAAGATTCGGTGACTTGTAAAATAGAGCTGTTTATCATACATACTAGGTTAATTAATATAATCAAAAAATCATTACAGTAGTTATGTTTAATAACAAAGAAAAGTTTCACGGCTAAACACCTTTTTCATCAATTCTCCTTTCCCCATATCTAAAAAAACTGCTCCCCTCCCCGGGAAGCAGCTTGTCCGCCTTAATCGTGATAAGACTCTGCGATCGCGTTGGCGGCGATGATGGCGTTGTAGACGTCGTCAGGTGTGACAGGGAACGGCATGTTGCCCATTGTGTCGCCTTCCGCACAAGCGCTTTGAGCGACTTGGCGCCATTCTTCTTCGACGAATTCCTCGACTCCAAGGTCTTTTAATGTCAGCGGGAGGCCGACGCCTTTGATGAAGTTGATGACGGTTTCCAGTTCTTCTGTCGGCACGTTTTCAAGGACGAGCTGAGCGAGAAGGCCGAAGGTGACTTTTTCGCCGTGCTGTGCATGATGAAGAGCCGGTACGGCTGTCATGCCGTTGTGGATGGCATGGGCTGCGGCAAGTCCGCCTGATTCCGCGCCGACTCCGCTCAAATAAATCGTCGCTTCAATGGTATCTTCCACGGCGCGCGTCGAAATTCCGTTTTTGACAGCCTGCATCGCTTTTACGCCGTTTTCCAAAAGCGTATCATAGCAAAGGCGGGCAAGACCGAGACCCGTTGTTGAAGGCTTCATCAGCACAAGGTTGTCCCCGTTTGCGCGATAACATGCCCGCGCTTCAAAGTATGTCGCCAGCGCGTCACCGATTCCGGCGGCGAAAAAGCGCGGCGGCGCGGCAGATAAAATATCTGAGTCGGCGAGAACGACGTCAGGGTTTGTCGGCAAAAATAAATAGCGGTCAAATGCTCCGCTATGTTTATAGATGACGGCCAGCGCCGTACAAGGAGCATCGGTTGAAGCAATGGTTGGGAAAATCACAACCGGCAGATTTTCATAATATGCTGTCGCTTTTGCCGTATCAAGCGTTTTTCCGCCCCCGATCCCAACGATGATGTTCGCGCCTGCTTCGCGTGCAAGCTCCCTGTTTCGATCGATTTCTTCCTGTGTACACTCATAATTAAATTTTTCAAAAACGGCTTGATTGCCCGCTTTTTTAATGGATTCTCCGGCTTCTTTTTGGGCCCGTTCCAAAATAAATGCGTCGCAAATGATGTAAGCCTTGTCGCCTAAATCTTTAATATAATCGTTCATATTCTCAAGCAATCGTTTTCCCGTGATAAATTTTTTAGGTGATGTGACTGACTTCACTAAATTTGACATGGTAATTCCCCCTTCGAATATAATAATAAACCTATTTCTTTTTTAAATCTAGTAATATATGTATATAAAATGGTTTTTTATTCTGCGGGATCGCTTGGAGGAAATGAAAGAGCCGGAAGCATTATTTTTAAGCCTAAAGAAAAATCCTCCGTTTCCGGAGGATTTCAGATTGTTGACAAAATCATAAAACGGTTTATAGTTTTAGGATTTTGTCATCCTTTCAGCGTGATTGAAAACCCTTGCAGTCTAGGAAGGCCGAGCATCGGAGCGGAGCGAATGTTGGAATTCGTGAGCACCGACGCGCAGGCCTGACAACGAATGCGAGGGTTTGTCGACACGCTGAAATCCTCCGTACTTCCGGAGGATTTTCATTATAGGGGCTTTAGCATCATATATTTTTCAAACATCAGGTCGTCGAGGCTTTTGAATGTATACCCTTCTTTTTTCAAATCGGTAATCGCCTTGTCAAGTGCATCGGCATTGTCTTTTGACACCGTGTGCAGCAGATAGACGGCGCCTGGATGCGCCTGTTTCAGCATGTTGTCATAGGCGTATTTCCAGCCTCTTTGGGCGTCGATTTTCCAGTCGACAAAGGCGACTGACCAGAAGACGGTCTGATAGCCGAGCTTTTTCGCTTCGTCCAGTACCCGTTCGCTGAATACGCCCCGCGGCGGGCGCAAATAGAGATTATTCTTTTTGCCTGTGATTTTAAACACTTCCTCGTCGACCGATTCCAATTCCTCTTGAATGACGCGGCTCGTTTTTGTCGTGAGGTCTGGATGGTGGAACGAGTGGTTGCCGATGATGTGGCCTTCATCTGCCATCCTTTTGATGAGCTCGGGCTTGTCTTTGACAAAATGGCCTGTCACAAAGAAAGCGGCCTTGACGTTTTGTTTTTTTAAGACATCGAGCACCTTCGGGGTATATCCATTCTCATAGCCGTTATCAAACGTTAAGTAGATCGTCTTTTCCTTTGTGTTGCCCAAATAAAAGGCGTCGTACTTTTTTAACATCTCGTTGAGCTCTTTTCCCGCGTCTACCGGCTGATGGTTTTTGCTTTTGGCGAATCCCCAATGAAACGGCTTGTTGGATATCGCTTGCGCATTGCCCGAAAAAGCCAGCATCATCAGAAATCCGCAGCATATGGCACAGATTCGTTTCATGATCTTCGCTCCCAGCTTCATTTTTCCTTATTGTGCAAAAGAGCTCTGTTTTTCATACTAAGCAACACTTGGAAAACACGAAAAAACCGCGGCTTAAGGAGGGCTCGCGGTTTTACTTCCAGTCTTTTTTAAATCGTTCATACTTGGCTTCAAGATCGTCAAGCATGCCGATCAACCTGTCAATATCTTCAATGTCCGTCGATTCAGGGTCTAAAGAATCGATGACAGACATAAACATATCCAATCTGTTTTTCAAATAATTCACTTGCTGTTCTTTATCGGTTACTGCGTTGCCCATGCTTCTCCTCCTTTTTGTTCCTTTATGGTAGCCTATTCCCCGCTTTTTTTCAATGATCCTTCACTTGCAGAGCTCAGGGATGAGGTCTAAAATGAATAGTTGGGCTATATTAGTATGTCCTATCGATAAAGGAGTTAGATATGCCATGACACAAAAAATGACGGTCCGTCCGATCACGCCGGAATATGATCCGTGGGAAGCGTATATGGACGTTGACCAATACGGCGATATGCAGCTGACGAATGTTGAATTTACGACAACAACACTTTGCAATATGCGCTGCGAGCACTGCGCCGTCGGGTATACCCTTCAGCCGAAGGATCCGAACGCGCTTCCGCTCAGCCTGCTGTTAAAACGGCTTGATGAAATTCCGCGGCTCCGCTCTTTAAGTATTACCGGCGGAGAGCCGATGCTTTCGTTAAAATCGGTAAAGGAATATGTCGTTCCTTTATTAAAATATGCACACGAGCGCGGCGTCAGGACGCAGATTAATTCAAACCTGACGCTCGATATCGGCCGCTACGAGCTGATCATCCCTTATTTGGACGTTCTTCACATCTCCCACAACTGGGGAACGGTCGAGGACTTTGCCGAAATCGGCTTTGCGATGATGGATAAGAAGCCGACATTTGCGCAGCGCGCCCGCTATTTCGAGAAAATGATCGAAAACAGCAGGACGCTCGTCAATGAAGGAGTGATGGTATCAGCTGAGACGATGCTGAACAAGCGGACGCTCCCTCATATCGAACATATTCACCGCCAGATCGTTGAGGAAATGAAATGTCAGCGCCATGAAGTGCATCCGATGTATCCGAGCGATTTTGCAAGCGCGCTCGAGTCATTGAGCTTGAAGGAGATGAGGGAAGCGATTCACCGCCTTCTCGACATCCGCGATGAGAATACGTGGATGCTGTTCGGGACCCTGCCTTTTTATGCGTGCAGCTCCGATCCCGAAGACCACGCTCTCCTCGAGCGCCTTCGCACAGCCAAAAACGTCACGGTCAGAAATGATCCTGACGGGCGTTCCCGTCTGAATGTGAATATTTTCGACGGCAATATTATTGTGACGGATTTCGGCGATACTCCGCCGCTCGGCAATATCCAAACAGACAGCCTGACAGATGCCTACAACAGATGGAGAAAAACAGACCTTGCCCGGGAGCTGAGCTGCCATTGTCCAAACGTGAGGTGCCTCGGCCCGAATGTATTGGTGAAGAACAGCTATTACGAAAATGTCGATTTTTCTTCCCGGAAAGCAAGAATCTAAAAAAGCAAGCCTTTTTCGGCTTGCTTTTTTATTTTGGCTGATGGCTCAGCTGAAAGCTGAAAGTCAGGTGATCCTGTACAGGAATCCAAGCTCCGATTCCCTGCGAGGTAATATTTTTGACGACAAGCTTTCTTTTATTGCCTCTTAGGACAAGGTAGACTTCTCCGTAGGTGACTTTCCCCTTTTCATTTACGGCCGGGGCGTATGCATTCAGGTAACCGAGCTTTTTCGGCGAAATCTTATACACCTGATCCCGTTTTGTGCCGGCTCCTACGACAGTTTCAAATGCAAGCGGCAGCTTCGTTTTTTCCATGGCCTTGAGCATCATCATATTTTTTACATCGTCTGATTTCGGCACTTTTGCGGTTAAGCCGCCCTTGATTTTACTCGTCTGCTCCTGCGAATAAGTCAGCTCGACAGGCGCTTTTCCGCCTCTGTTGTCAAAGCGGTTTGTGTTGATTTTGCGGTATTCCCAGTTTGCGACTGTTTCGTTGGACGTGTATCCCAGCGCCCATCTTCCCAAATAAATCGTCGCTCTGTATCCAATGGCAGTCGGTGTTCCCGAAATGCTTGTTTCATTCAGCATTTTGATCAAATGCGGGTTTTCGATCGCCGTATCTGATGTTTTCAGAAGTTCTTGGGCCAATTCGCTCGGCTGCAGCCGCGGCTGGTCCTGTGAGGCGTTCGGATACGTATTTTCTTTGGAAATGTTAGTGACAGAGCTTGGAATCTTGATCGGTTTAGCTGCATCGGCTTCCTGTACAGCGAAAAAACTAAAGGATAAAAACGCGGTCAGCGTAAAACACAAAAGCTTTTTCATACTATCACTCTTTCTGTTCCTTTTTCTTTAGTGTTTTCCGTAACAGACGCCTTTATCCATCTTTTTTTAAAGAAGAAAGAAACCGATTCCCATAATGATATACGCCGCCAATAATGTCGCTCCTTCGAACCAGTTCGTATCCCCGTCGTTGGAAATCACGATCATCAAAAGAACACTGGAGGCCATTGCGACAAGCTCCGGCAAAGTAAAGACGAGCGGCATCCCGGTTTGGAAAAACAGGGAGCAGATCACGAGCACCGGCGCGACGAACATCGCGATCTGCAGGGTTGAACCGATGGCGATTTCAACCGCGATATCCATCTTGTTTTTATAAGCCAGCAAGACAGCTGACGCATGTTCTGCAGCGTTTCCGACGATCGCGACAATGATGACGCCGATAAAAAGCTCTGACCAGCCGAATTGTTTGGCAACCGAATGAAAAGTATGAACGAGGTTTTCCGAAATGTAAGCGACGGCAAGCGTCGCCAAAAACAAAATCAGCGTAGCGCGCATTCCCGACCATTCCGGCTCTTCTTTTTCTTCTTCGGCTTCGAGATTTGACTGGTAGACCCCTCTGTGGCTGACAAGCTTAAAATAAAGCGCGGCCAAGTACAGCAATATCATGATGATGCTGATCCCGACGCTCATCGTCAGTTTCTTAGGCTCGGTCATGTTGATCGTGAACACTTCCGGAATGACGAAAGCGACGATGACCGCAAACATGAGCAGACCTGAATTATGCCTGGCATCATAAACATTAAACTCCTGCCTCTTGTATTTGAGGCCGCCGATGAAAAACGACAGGCCCGCTACAAGCAGAAGATTGCCGAGAACAGAACCTGTCAGGGAAGCAAGCACGATTCCGACCAGCCCTTCTCTCAATGCGAAAATGGAAATGATCAGCTCAACGGCATTGCCGAATGTGGCATTTAAGAGACCGCCGATCCTCGGGCCGGCGATAATCGCAAGGCTCTCTGTCGCTCTCCCCATATAGCTGGCCAGCGCGATTATCGTAAGGCAGTAAATGATGAACATCAGCGTAGACGGCCAATGCAAAACGCTTCCGGCAATCGACAATGGGATGCCTGCAGCCATCATCAGAAAGAAAATACGCCCCATGTTAGATTCCTCATTTCTTACATTTCGTTATAGGTTATTTTTGCACGAACCCGTCCGATTATATACGGGCATACTGTTCTATTCCGCATCGGCGAATGTTTGAAACACCTATGGGATGATTTCAAACGATTCCGTAATGTCGATGCTGCCCTGAACAGACCTGACCATCGCGCAGTTTCTCATCGCTGTCTTAAGCGCTTTTTCCATGATATCGGGTCTTAAGCGTTCTCCTTTTAAAACAAAATGCAGGTGAATGCTTTTCAGACGGTCCGCTTCTTCCGGTACGCGTTCTTCTTTTGCCTTGATGGTCATACTTTTTAGCTGCAGCCGCTTTTTTTCAAGGATTTTGCGAAAGACCGCCCCGCTGCAAGCCGCGATCGAAGCGACCATGAGCTGATACGGTCTGAATCCCTCTTCCTCATGGCCAGAGACCGTAAGACGGCCATATTCGAAATCGGCATAAAAGCCGTTCTGATTCGATTTCACTTCCATCGTTTTCACCTCATGCTGAAAATCGTCTTACCTAAAAACTTCCTCTAGTTGTACGATCAAAGAAGAACTACGATAAGGAGAATTGGCGATGTCACGATTTCACTTTTTCATACTCGTTTTAATTGTCAGTATATCAGGATTTTCCCAAGGGATGCTGCTCCCGGTCATTTCGGTTATTTTTGAACAGGAAGGACATTCCGCGGCTTTGAACGGGCTTCACGCCACAGGCCTCTACATCGGCGTATTGATCGCTTCCCCGTTCATGGAAGCGCCGCTGAGAAGGCTCGGCTTTAAGCCGCTGATCGTGATCGGCGGGATGATGGTGGCCGCATGCCTGTTCAGCTTTCTGTTGTTTCAGTCGTATATCGTCTGGTTCTTTTTGCGGCTGTTAATCGGAATCGGCGACCATATGCTCCATTTTTCAACACAGACATGGGTAACGACCCTGTCGTCTGAAAAAAACCGCGGGCGGAATATTTCGTTATACGGGCTTTCTTTCGGGCTCGGGTTTGCCGCAGGACCTTTTTTAACGCCGCTTGTTGAGGTTGCACCGTCCTTGCCGTTTATCATCTCGGGTGCGTTCAGCCTAACGGCCTGGCTGTTTATTTTCTTCCTGAAAAATGACTTCCCTGAAAAAAGCGCCGCAGACACCAGGACCGATAATAGCCTGAAGCGCTTTTTCCAGGCGTTTTTGCTCGGATGGGTCGCCTTTTTGCCGACATTTGGCTACGGGTTTTTAGAGACCGCGCTGAACGGAAATTTCCCGGTGTATGCGCTCAGATCGGGGATCTCTGTTGAAGGGGTATCAATCATTTTGCCCGCCTTTGCCATCGGCAGCATCGTGTTTCAATATCCGCTCGGCATCATGAGCGACAAATTCGGGAGAAAAAAGGTGCTGCTCGTGATTTTGGCCATCGGTGCGGGGTGTTTTTTCACAGCAGGGTTCTCCTATTCTTCGCCGTTTTTAGCGGGATGTTTTTTTGCGGCTGGGATGGCCGTCGGTTCGACTTTTTCTCTCGGCATCAGCTTTATGGCCGATTTGCTGCCAAAGCACCTTCTTCCGGCCGGAAACTTGATGTGCGGGATTACCTTCAGCTTCGGAAGCATTTTCGGGCCCGTCGCCGGCGGCTGGTATATGCAAACATTTGAGAACGGAAATCTGTTTTATTTCATTACATTTGTGATGGCGTTGATCTGGTTTGGCGTGCTTTTTGGAAGATCTAAAGGTATGAAAGGCATCCGGCAGCAGTCAGAGGCAAAACCGCTTTAAAAAAGCCGCCTGCATGAATGCAGACGGCCTTGTTGAATGCCCGGGAGCCTTTAATGATATCCGTTTTGTCCGTTGGCGCTCCCGCTCGTTTTATGTTTTGAGCTTTGCTTTGAGTTTTGCTTGTTATGGCTTCCGCCTTTTTTCGTATGCTTTGTCATGATGATCCCTCCGCTTTGAACTTTTTAAAAGGTTCCTTTTTAGGTTGCTCGTTTTGCCGGATTTTCTTCAGGAATGATTTTACGTTTATGTAAAAGGGCATTGATTTCGCCTCCTAAAATAATCATCATTCCGCTTAAATAAAACCAGACCATCAAAGCGATGATTCCGCCGAGGCTTCCGTAGGTGGCGCTGTAGTTTGCAAATTCGCTGACATAATAGGAAAACGCGACACTGACGATAATCCAGCCTGCGGTTGCCGCAATCGCGCCGGGAAGCGCGAATGTAAATGACAGCCGTTTGTTCGGCGCAAAAAAGTACAAAGCCGTAAATACGATCAGCAGGACGAGCGGGCTGATTCCCCAGCGAATCGCTGACCAGGCCGTAAGAAACATGTGCGGCGTACCGTCTAGACCGGCAATGAAATGGCCGATGACTCTGCCGAATACCGGAAGAAGCAGGGCAATTAGGATCGTGAACACCAGCGCCGCCGTCAGGAAAAGCGATGTCAGGCGAACCATAATAAAAGAGCGGGTTTCCTTTACTTCATACGCATGGTTAAACGCCCTGACAATCGCGTTTACTCCGTTTGAAGCCGACCATACGGCCGCGATGATACCGAATGAAAGGAGTCCCCTGTTTCCCGTTTTGAGCGTTTCTTCGATGATCGACAGCGTATCCTCAGGGGCATACTGTGCGATCAGGCCGATGACATCCGCCGTTTTGACGGGCAGATACCTGATCAGCGTGAGCAAAAAGATCATGAACGGAAACAGGGACAAAAGGAAAAAATACGCCAGTTCGGCTGATTTGCTCGGCCCTTCATGCAGCAGAAACCGCCACACCAGCTCTTTTATAAAACTCACCACTTTTCTCACTCCAGACGATTGTCAGTTTTTTTGGAGAAATGCTCCCTCGTTTCCTCGATTAATTCGATCACCTTCGGGGTGGTTTCTTTCAATTCCCTGATCTGTTGATTTAAAAAATTCAGATCGTCTGTAACAGATGCCGACAGCTTTTTTGTTTCTTCGATTTTCTCTTTGATGCAGTCGGTTAACAGATTCGGATTGCTCCGGTAAAGCTTGATTTTGCTTTTGCAGGCCGACAGTTTCTCACCGCAGGCTTCCCTTGTCGGTTTGTGCAAGAGTGACATGACCGCCCCGACCGAGGCGCCGAGGAGGATGTTTCTAAGAACGACGCGATCACCTTTCATCAAAGATCTCTCCCTTTTTTTATAAATTGTGCTCTTTTTTGATTTCATTCAGCAATTGACGGCAGCCTTCCGCTACGAGCTCATACACCTCATCAAAATTTCCCGTGTAGTAAGGATCAGGGACATCTTTCGTTTTGCTGTCATCGACAAAGTCAAGAAGCCGCCTGATCGCGGGCTTTTCGGCGAATCCGGCCATCCTTCTGATATTCCCTTCGTTTTCAGCATCCATCGCAATGATGTAATCAAACACTTCCAAGTCGTTTGCCATGAGCTGTCTCGCATACAGCCCCTCACAGCTGATCCGTTTTTCCGCCAGCAATGCGCGCGTTCCTTCATGCGGCGGTTTGCCGACATGCCAGTTTCCGGTGCCGGCCGAATCGGCTTCTATGTGTTGGCGAAGCCCGCTTTTGTTGAGCATGTCGTTGAATACCGCTTCCGCCATCGGCGACCGGCAAATGTTGCCGAGGCAGACGAATAACACCTTTATCATTTCTTTCCCCTCTTTTCTAAAAGTAAAAACGTATTTGATTTTATACTAAAGTTTTTTCTTATTTTTTCAACTTTGGTCAGAATATCTGCCCCTGATTGAGGAGGAGTTTCGGCAGTCGAAGATAAAATGTATTTGTTTTTATCGGAGCGATTTTGGTCCTGAACGGGGAATATGTAACGGCGAGGCTCCTTCCCTAAGTTTTCGAGTCAGTCATATTCAAGCCAATCGGCGTCATAGCTTTTGTGATCCCTGTGGCCATTGGCAGCCGGCACCGGTCACAGCCTTATTTTATGTCTTTTCCGGCCTTATCATTCTCGTCCAGGCTGCAGAAGACGGAGCGACCGGAATCAGCCTGATGGCGATTGCGAACCTGATCAGTCTCCACGGCTTACCAGAAATCGCGTCTATGATGGATCTAAATGGTCCTTTTCTTCTCCGGCATTTCTGTTACAATAAAAACTACGAAATCCGAGGGAAAGGAAGTGCCCGATTGTCTGATCAAAAAACAGCGGTGCTGAACAAAATGGTCGAAGAGATCTCGCAAAAGTTAAACATGCTGAACATCAGTGTCATCAAAGCGGAGGACTTCAGCGATGAAAAGCTTGATGATCTTGAATATTTGCACAAAATGGTGATGAAAAAGAAATCCTTCAGCCCAAGCGAAATGCAGGCGATCGCCGAGGAGCTGGCTGCGCTGCGCAAATAGGCTCTCTGCAAAAAAAAAGACCGGAATCACATCCGGTCTTTTTTGCTTAGCCGAGCAATTTCAACGCTTCACGCGTAAACGCCGGAATGTCGTCCGGCGTCCGGCTCGTGACAAGCTGGTCCTGGCACACGACAACTTCTTTGTCCTGAAATTTAGCTCCGGCGTTTTCCAAATCAACACGAATCGATGTGTAGCCTGTCGCGCTTCTGCCGTCAAGCGCCTTGGCCGTGATCAAAAGCTGCGGTCCGTGGCAGATCGCAAATACCGGCTTTTTCTCTTCCATAAAGGCTTTTGCAAATGATACAAACCGTCCATCCGCTCTTAGAATATCAGGCGAAAATCCGCCCGGAATCAATAAGGCGTCAAAATCGGCGGGACTGACTTCGTCTATCGATGCGTCTGTCTCAACCTCTGCCTGTCCCTGCTTCCCTTTCACCGTTTTGCCTTTTTCTTTTTCGATGACGGTCAGCTCATGTCCGGCATCTTTGAACGATTTGGCAGGTTCGGCATACTCGGAATCCTCAAAGTAGTCTGTCAGCAGAACTGCAATTTTTTTGCCCATTTACGTTCACTCCCAACATCTTTTGTCTACATAAATCCTTTTACCCCTGCCACACTAAATAAAACATCCTGCGGCCGGATCCGCCGAAATACCCAAAAAGGCGATCAGACAGACGAAGACTTTAGAATCAATTTCAGACTGTTTACAATATTCGAAACGAAATATCTACAAAACTTTACAAAAAGTTCTTACAATAGAGGGTGTTACTCTAATCTGAAAGGTGGAGAAATGGTGGGAATACAGAATAGACGGTTTTCAGTTCTCCGTATTCTGCTTACCTCAGCGATGATACTTAGCTTACTTTTTCCAAACACCCAGACCCATGCGGAAGAACATCCCCTTGTCAATCTCAGCATATTAGGCACGACGGATATTCACGCACATATGATGAATTATGATTACTATGCCGACAAAGAGACGGCGGAATTCGGGCTGTCCCGGACGGCGCAGCTCATCGAAAAATACCGCAGCCGAAATCCTAACACGCTTCTCGTCGACAACGGCGACCTGATTCAAGGAAACCCTCTTGGAGAATATGTCTTCAAACATGAACGTGAGCCGATCATCTCCGGCTCGAAAACACACCCGATCATTGATGTCATGAACAAGCTGAAATATGACGCAGGCACGCTCGGAAACCACGAATTCAACTACGGGCTTGAATTTTTGGACGGAACCCTCAAAGGTGCACAATTTCCCATCGTCAACGCCAATATCAAAACGATGGACGGGCAAAACAAATACAAGCCGTTTCACATAGAAGAGCGGACATTCACCGATGAAAGCGGGCAAAAGCAGCAGCTGAAAGTAGGCTACACAGGGTTTGTCCCGCCGCAGATTTTAACATGGGATAAAAAGCACCTGGACGGCAAAATCAAGGTGCAGGACATTGCCGAATCAGCAAAAGAAACGATTCCGAAAATGAAAGCGGAGGGGGCGGACGTGATCATCGCGATCGCTCACACCGGCATCGAAACTGAAGAACAGCCGGCAGGAGCGGAAAATGCCGTGCTTGACCTTGCTTTGAAAGCTGACGGGATCGACGCGATCATCTCAGGCCATCAGCACGGCCTGTTCCCAGGCCCCGATTATGCCGGAAATGCGAAAATTGATATTCAAAAAGGCACAATCAACGGGATTCCGGTCGTGATGCCGAAAAACTGGGGAAGCCATTTAGGCATTATCGATATGCAGCTTGAAAAAACCGACGGAAAATGGACGGTCAAAGATGCAAGCGCGAAAACGGAAGCCGTTTCCGGAAACGTATCCTCGCAAAACGAAACAGTAGCGTCGGCCATTCAAGATACCCATGAGAAAACGCTGGACTACGTCCGTAAACCCGTCGGCAAAACGGAAACGGATATTAACAGCTTTTTCTCCCAAGTAAAGGATGATCCGTCCATCCAGATCGTCACTGACGCGCAAAAGTGGTATGCCGAGGACGTTATGAAAGATACGGAATACAAGGACTTGCCGATCTTGTCAGCGGGCGCTCCGTTTAAAGCGGGAGGCCGCAACGGCGCTGATTACTATACGAACATAAAAGCAGGCGATCTCGCCATAAAAAACATCGGCGACCTGTACTTGTACGACAATACGCTGTATATCGTCAAACTGACCGGAAAAGAGGTCAAAGACTGGATCGAGATGTCCGCGGGGCAGTTCAACCAAATCGATCCATCTAAAACGGGAGAACAGGCGCTCCTTAACCCGGACTTCAGATCATACAATTTCGATGTGATCGACGGTGTGACGTATCAGATCGATGTCACACAGCAGGCTAAATACAACGCCACAGGCGGGCTGAAACATCCGGAGGCCAGCCGCGTCAAAAACCTCGCCTATAACGGAAAGCCCGTCAAGGACGATCAGGAATTTCTCGTTGTCACCAACAACTACCGCGCTTCCGGGGGCGGCGGATTCCCTCACTTGACACAGGACAAAGTCGTGTACGCCGCTGCTGACGAAAACCGGCAGGTGCTGATGAATTACATTATAGAAAAAGGAACGATCAATCCGGCCGCGGACAATAACTGGTCGATCGCGCCGATTAAAGGAGCAAACGTGACGTTTGAATCTTCCCTTCTTGCGAAGCCTTTTGCTGAGAAAGCAAAAGACATCGGTTTCGTCAGAGAATCCGAAAACAGCGGATACGGCGTATACAAGCTGAATTTTGACGCAGATGGATCAGAGCCGCCGAAAGATGATGAAAACTGGACGTTAACGGTAATGCATACGAATGATACGCACGCACACCTGGACAATGCGGCAAGGCGCGCAGCAAAGGTAAAAGAAGTCCGCTCGCAAACACAAAACAATATTCTGCTTGATGCCGGCGATGTGTTTTCCGGAGATCTTTATTTTACAAAATGGAACGGCCTCGCCGATCTGAAGCTGATGAACATGATGGGCTATGACGCGATGACGTTCGGCAACCATGAATTTGACAAAGGACCGGGCGTTCTTGCCGATTTTCTCGGCGGAAACGGCGCCGCCGTTGATCCGGGGAACAAACATAAATTCGAGGCGCCTGCATTTCCGATCGTCAGTTCAAATGTCGATGTGTCAAACGAGCCGAAGCTGAACCGATTTGAGAAAAAACCGGCGGTCTTAAAGGCCGGCAAACCTAAAGAAACGGGAATCTATCCGTACATTCTGCTTGATGTAAACGGCGAAAAGGTAGCCGTTTTCGGACTGACGACCGAGGATACGTCATATACGTCAAGTCCCGGGGCAAACATCGCCTTCAATGACGCGTATCAAACCGCCGAAAAGACCGTCAAAGACATCAAAGAGAAAGAAAAGGTCAACAAAATCATCGCCCTCACCCATATCGGCTATAACCGCGACTTAGAGCTGGCGAAAAAAGTGCAGGGAATCGATTTGATCATCGGCGGACACACGCATACGCTCGTCGACCGGTTGGAAGTCGTTCCGAATCAGGAGCCGACAATCGTTGCCCAGGCAAAAGACTACGGACAGTTTTTAGGGAGAGTCGATGTCGCCTTTGATGAGGACGGCATCGTTCAAACGGGCAAATCGGGCTCCCAGTTGATCGCAATCGATGAAAATACGGCCGAGGATCAAGATGCCAAAGGTGTACTTGACGGTTTTAAAAACGAAATTGAAGACTTAAAAACCGAAGTCGTCGGCATTGCCGATGTTCCCCTGGACGGAACCCGCGAGCATGTCAGGTCAAAGGAAACCAACCTCGGGAACTTCATTGCAGACGGTATGCTTAGAAAGGCCAAACAAGCCGGCGGCGCTGACATTGCGATCACAAACGGCGGCGGAATCAGAAGCGGAATCGACAAAGGCCCCATCACTCTCGGCGAGGTTCTTACCGTGATGCCGTTCGGAAATACGCTTTATGCCGCCGATTTGACCGGAGCACAGATCAAAGAAGCGCTTGAGCACGGCGTCAGTCAGGTGGAAGAAGGCGGCGGCTCGTTTCCTCATGTGGCCGGTATAACGTATACTTTTACATTGAACAAGCCTAAAGGAGAACGCATCTTAGACGTGAACCTTGTCGATGAAAACGGAAAGTCCCGGCCGCTTGATCAGAAGAAAACGTACCGTGTCGCCACAAACAACTTCATGGGCGGAGGCGGTGACGGCTACTCTGTCTTTAAACAAGCGAAAAATGGAGTGGATCTCGGATTTACCGATTATGAGATTTTTACGGAACAGCTTAAATTATCCGCTTCGGTCTCACCGAACATCGAAGACAGAATTACGGAAGTTTTCCTGCCGGACAGGCAGGAAAACGGCGCCTGGACGCTGAAGGAAGACCCGTTTCAAACGTACGCGCAAAACGCCAACAAGGCGATCGTCTATTTCCCTGATACAGAGCGGGAAGACATTAAGCTGAACATGGCAAAAGCGCAAACCAATCTCATCAAAGGAAGAACAAACGATCCAAACATTACGCTGAAAAACGAAAAAATCGCCATGGTGCTTCCGGCTGCAAATCTGAAAAAGGAAGAGACGGAGATCGGCATCAAAATCGGGAAGGACATCAAACAGGCGGTTACCAAAGTGTACGATTTCAGCATCCGCCAAAAAGGAAAAGCCGTCAGCTCATTCAAAAAGCCGGTCGGACTGTTTTTCCAAGTCGATAAGCCTGACAAACAAGCAGGTGTCTATCACGTCGACCGGAAGCATAACCGCTTCACAAAAGTGAGAAACGGCTACACGAAAGACCAAACCGTCGCCGGATATGTGAATCATTTCAGCGAATATACCGTCTTAAACGCACGCAATGCCGGGACGCCTTCAGCGCCGCCCGCAAGCGGAGACGATTCCGCCGCCGGCGGCTCCGGAAACGGCACAGACGGAGTAAACGGCGGACAAGCCCCGGCTGATCAGGCAAACGGATCATTGCCTGATACGGCCTCTAATATCTACAATTGGCTTATGCTCGGCCTTTTGCTGCTCGCATCCGGAAGCGGTCTCTACCTTTACCACCGGAAAAAAAGCAATCTAATGTAAATATAAAAAAGCCGGTTCTGCGGAGAACCGGCTCAGTTTGTAGAGAAAAGCCTTTTTTAATATCTGTAAAAAGACATAACACATTTAACAATTCTTATAATATTATAGAAATAGACTTTAAAACTAAGGTTTAGGTGACGAGACAAAATGGACTAATACGTCTGGTATATACTTTAGCTACAGTAAATCTCTCTATTTACATTAAAGGAAAATCCCTTACTACAGTCAGAATAAAATTTACTCTACTGGATACGAAGAGATCATACATAACAGTCTAGAAAAGTTCAGTTTTCCAGGATTTTTTAGGAGCCCAGAACCACAAATTCCAAAAGTCATCCTTTGATTTAACCGCATATCTGTAGATTGTCGTTGACTTAGAAGCAGATGGCGCGCTTAAATAGAACTCATGGTTTGGAGCTTTATCGTGTTTGCCTGAAATGGACGCCATTCCCTTCGTCAGAATTACATTGTAACTGTAGTCAATCTTTGGATAGTAGTCTGCGAATGGTATTCCAACTGCATGAGTTACAGTCCAATGTAGATAGTCGCTCTTCTTACTGTTAATATAAAGTTTTATTCCGGCGCTGCTTGCGGTTTTTCTTGCGATAACCTTTTTGCAGTCCGGATCACTACATCTTGCAGATTGTCCAACTTTTTTATACAAAGTTATACTTGTTGGTGAATGGAACTGCGTATTGACCAATGCCTGTGTCCTGATTTTATTAGAAGTGTCTGAAAACCCTCTATTATCTCCCTTTAAGTATGTTTTCTTAAACTCTGGTTTAGGGTCAGCAACAGATTTGTAGGGAATAAAAGTTTTATAATCCCACCCCTTCATATTATCCTTTGGTAGTTTTCCTTGTACTGAAAAGTTATCGTTATTCGTTACATCGTCTAATATAGAATCTTTCGATTCTAGGTATGATTCTTTGTTTTCCGGCAAGTCTACAACTGCAGAGAGTGAACCTTCGACACTCATGATTTCAGATTTTTCTTCCTCAGAAAGGTTTGAACCTAGCTCTTGTATCTTTTTCTCAATCTCTTTTTGCTCTGGTAAGGAAGGGTCTATTCTTACTTGTATAGAGTAGTTGTACCTTTCACCCGATTTCACATTGTTGTCTGTAAACTCCCTATTTTTTGTTTCACCTATTTTTTGGTCGTCTCTATAAACCTCATATATCCCGTCCTTATCAGGGAGTTCATCCCATGAAAGTTCTACGCTTTCAGTATCTGCTACAATATTTAAATGCCCCTTTTGAATTTGGTAAGCCATTAAATCTTCGGCATATGATCCTTCGAATGAATTTGGAGTCTCTTGTTGCAAATCATTAGGAACGTTGAGAGTGACCACTTTTTTTAGTTTGTCATTTTGAAAAATTCCAATTTTATATTTGTCTCCAACCATTGATATATCACCACTGACTTTACTAGAAGAGCCTTCGTAAACAGGTTCCCCATTTTTGAAGAACTTGTATTTATCACCTTTTTCGTTTACCTTTAAAATAAAATGTCCATTTTTCACTTTGGTATCAATAGAGGCTTCTTTTGCATAGCTTTTCGGTATTGAACATAAACAAAGAAACAGTATTAGGAAGAATGGTAAAACAAAAAACTTTTTCACAAAAAATCCTCCGATCTTTAGTTAAATTAATTAAATTTTAGAAGAAAAGGAGTTAACTAATGGGTATTTTGAGAGGGATTATTGATTATTTGTGTACTGTTGTCTTTTCCGTTTTATCAGCGACAATTGTTTACACATTGATGTTCTTAGAGGGTTTTGGTTTTGCGTCTTTTAGAGCGATAAGTTTGTTTATGTTGGTCGCTTATCTTATTTTTGCAACTCCAGTTCAAATCTTTTTAAATCGCAATCCCCAAAAATTTCATGGGTGGTATTTAGTGACTTACTTCATAGTTTCTCTAGTTGTGTGTGGGATATTGGCCTTATTGACTGACTATGGCCTTATTGTTTTTTTGTGGTATAAATTGTACGTTTTCAGTTTTCTTTTGGCTTTGGTTTACTGGTTTTGGGATTCTGTCTTTATCCAAAAGAATTGAGCACAAAAGATTTAAGTTAAATTTCACCCCTTTTTGTTTATTTGCCCGAGTCAATTGTATCACATTTTATGGTAATAAAAAGAAAATCATCTATTTTTTTCAATTTCAACCGAGTGAGTCCAAGTCGTACAGTTGTAATTGTGCCCAGTGTGAAAAGAGCACCCTAATTGGGCGTTCTCAGTTTAAAGAGAAAGTGGGGGTTTGAAGACGCAGGTCAAAAAACCCTCATTTTTTATTTCCGCAATCTCAAGACACTATATATAGAGGATTTCTCGTGAAATCTATCTGTATATTTTGTGGTTATAATTAAAAAGGCTATCGAGATTTTCTCGACAGCCTGGCCGATTCTAAAGAGTACCAGCTTTTAGTTGACCCATTTCACGACTTGATCAAGCTCCTGCCTTGTTTTCGGACGAGGCTCTTTGACGCGGTATCCGAACGCGGCCATCACCGAAATGTCAAACCGCCCTTCCTCAAGCAGGCCTTCTTTTTCAAGGATGTCATGAACCTTGTCATAATTAAAGCCTTCAATCGGGCAGGAATCGATGCCGATCAAAGCGGCTGCCGTCATCATATTGGCAAGCGCGATGTACGTTTGTTTGGAGACCCAGTCAAACATCGCCCTGTCGCTTTCGAACAAGTGAAAATCGCCATCCTGGAAGCTCTTGATCACGCCGTCTTCTTTTACCATGTTTTCGATGATGTCATCCGGCATTTTCTTCACATGCTTTAATTGATGTGCGATATAGTCGGAGTCATATCTCATTTCCTTAGCCGTGCGGCCGAGCAGCAGCACGAAATGGCTGGCGGTCGGGAGCTGTCCCTGTGCCCCCCATGAGACTTGACGGAGCTTTTCGCGCAGCTCTTTGTTTTGAACGACGACAAATTTCCACGGTTCCAGTCCTACCGAGCTTGGCGACAGTCTGCCGGCCTCCAGAATAAGCTGAAAATCTTCATCTGAAATCTTTTTGTCCGGGTCGAATTCTTTTGTGGCATGTCTGAATCGAAATGCTTCAAGAATCTCCTGTTTCTTTGATTGATCTGCCATGATTTGCTTCTCTCCTCTACTAAAAAGTGTATTCCTTTTTCAATTACATTCTAATTATTATAATAAAAGATAAAAAGTACGCACATTTTTGTTGGATAGTATCATTTTTTATACTAAGGAGAGATGAAGATGGCAGACTGTAAAGGACCGGCCGGATATTCATGCCCGGTTGAAGCGACGATTGACATTATCGGCGGCAAATGGAAAAGCGTGATCCTGTTTCATTTAATAGACGGGAAAAAGCGTTTTAACGAGCTGCGCCGCTTAATCCCGAAAGTGACGCAAAGAATGCTGACCCTGCAGCTTCGCGAGCTGGAGCGCGACGGCATCGTTCACCGCGAAATTTATAAGCAGGTTCCCCCAAAAGTCGAATACCGTTTAACCGAATTCGGCCAGACGTTAATTCCGATCATCAACCAAATGATGAGCTGGGGAGTGTCGCATGCCGATAAAATCGAAGAAGCGCGCAAACAATCGGCGGCTGCCGAGTAACTATTTGACCGGTTCAACCTGCAGTAAAAAGTCTTGAATCCTCCGGATATACTCTTCGGGGTTTTGGCGAAATCCTCCGACGTGTCCCGCTCCTTCGATCAAATACAGCTTCTTGATTCCCGTTTTCCGCTCGTACAGGCTTTCGGCCATTTGCGGCGGGACGAGCTGATCATTTTTGCCGTGGATAATGAACAGCGGCGTATCCGTCTCTTCAAGATCGCGGACCGGGGAAATGTCGGCAAGGCTCCAGCCGTGACGCCGTTTAATCAGCCTGCTCGTCAGCGGAATGAGAAACGGCACAACCAGCTTGACGGCCCCTTTCAGCTGGTAGCGGCAAAGCTCTGTTAAATCGCTGAAACACGAATCCGCGATGCAAAATCGAATCCTCTCATCCTGTTTCATCAGTTCAACGGCGGCCGCCGCTCCGAGCGATTCGCCGAGCACACCGACAAAGACGCCTTTGCCGAGCTTGTTTTCAAGCTCATCTGCCCACATCGCCAAATCGTTCTTTTCATAATATCCGTAGGAAACATGCGAACCGCCGCTTAATCCGTGGCATCTGCTGTCGCAAAGCAGCACATGATAGCCGAGCGACTGGAACAGCTCAACATATTTATAGCCCCCAAACAGCGACCATTTAATGCCATGGGCGATAATCACGGCTTTCCGGCTGTCCGGAGCCGGGAAATACAGCGCATGAAGCCGGCAGCCGTCCTCAGCAGTCAAAAAAAGCTCCTCTTTGTCGTGCGACCGATACACATCGTCAATAATCTCCCCATTTCTGACCCCGCTGAAAAATGTTTCTTCATAGCTGCTCCTGTTTGGCATCACAAACAAATAGCTGACAATGAGACTGACGGCAAAAATGCTGATCCCCAGCCCCAAGACGATCAACGATATTCCGATCCACACGGCCCTCACCCTTTAAGCACTGTTTTACCACATTGTATTCTGAATTGATCTGGGCGTGAGTGAGAAGAATTTTACATTTGTCCAATTCCGGGTTACAATACCTTTGGTACCAAAAAGTTTTTATCAGTACCAGAAAGGGGACAAACAGGAATGAAAGAACGAATGCTGAAAGAAACAATTCATCTCATTAGGCAAAAAGGCTTCACCTTTACGATGGGCGATTTAGCGAAACAACTGGCCGTCAGCAAACGCACGATTTATGAATGCTTCGCATCAAAAGATGACCTTGTAGCCGAAGTCATCGATCATGTCGTCTCACAGATTAAAGAAAAAGAGCAAGCCATCGCAGCTAATGAACAGCTTGGCACCATAGAAAAAATTGAACAAATTTTGATTGCCGTTCCCGCCGATTTTGAATTCATGGATATTCGCCTATTGACGGAATTGAAAAAATATCACTATGACCAATGGCTGAAGCTCGATTCGTTCTTAAAGGACGATTGGGCCGTTGTAGAAGATCTGTTCAACCAGGGAATGGCGCAAGGAATCATCAAAGAGATCGATTTGCCGTTATTCATTCACATGTATACAGGGAGCCTGAATCAGATTTATGATCCAGCTTCTTCTTTGAAAAGCCGCTTTACGATGGGAGAGATGCTGAAGTCCGCCGTCGATATTTTGATACACGGGATCAGCACAAAACAAGATTAGAGGAGGAATCGATGTGCACTGGCTTTATTTATGTTTAGCGGTCTTGTTTGAAACGGCGGGAACGGTCAGCATGAAGCTGTCGAACGGCTTTTCAAAGGTGGTTCCGAGCGTTCTTCTGCTTGCATTTTACGGTGCAAGCTTGACGTTTTTGACGCTCACCCTGAAAACGATGGACGTTTCCGTTGCTTATGCCGTTTGGTCCGGGGTCGGAATCGTCTTGATTTCGCTGATCGGTTTTCTTTTTTTAGGTGAAAGCGTCAGTATCGTGAAGGCCGTTTCTATCATTCTGATTATCACCGGAGTCGTCGCATTGAATATAACAGAGCACCGGCCAATCAATTGAATCGGGAGGAAACCGTGAAATATTTGAAACCATTTTTGTTTGTTACAGATATCGGCTTTATTTTATATTGGTTCATTACGTTTTTTCACCTCATTCCGGCAAACGCGGCGTTTAAGGATTATGACGATCCGGTCGTCATCGCTTGGAACTGGTCGTTTTTGCCGCTGGATATTTTGATTTCGATCAGCGGGCTCGCCAGCTTATATTTGCATAAAAAAAAGCGGCCGTTATGGAAAAGCGCCGCCCTGGTCTCCCTTGTGTTAACATTCTGCTCCGGCCTGCAAGCGATCGCCTTTTGGCTGTTCAGCGGAGATTTCGATCCGCTCTGGTGGTCGTTCAACCTGTTTCTCATGATATATCCGTTATATTTCATTCGTTTTCTGCTGACGGATGACACGGCTGTGAAAGACCGTTTCCGAGCTGAACGACTTTAGCGTTTCCTGAGCTGTCTGTTAAAATTCCCCTCGTATCAAAGATGACTTTTGCGTATTGCAAAAGGAGTTCTTTTGGCAGTTCGGCGTGGTCCGTCAAAATGACGATACAGTCGTAATCCTTCAGCGTTTCGGAATTAATCGGTTGACTGAAAAACGTCTTTCCGCCGATACGAAGCTCTGGAACATGCGGATCGTGATAGGAAACCTCCGCACCCGTCCCGACGAGCTTCTCGATGATGTCGAGCGATTTTGATTCGCGCACGTCCGCGACATTTCGTTTATAGGTGACGCCGTAGATGAGAATGTTCGCTTCTGTTGTGTTTTCTTTTTGCGCCAATTGCAGCGAGCGTTCGGCAATATAGCGAACGATCCTTTCGTTCATCTCTTCCGAAAGGCGAATGAAGTCGCTTGAGATGCCTTTTTTTCCGATGATAAATTGCAAATATAAAGGGTCGACCGGAATGCAGTGACCGCCGATTCCCGGACCCGGATAAAACGCAGCAAATCCGTATGGCTTCGTGCTTGCCGCCCTGATGACTTCCCATACGTCAACACCTAGCTTGTCGCAGATCATCGCAAATTCGTTAATAAATGAAATGTTGATGAACCGGTATGTGTTTTCGAGCAGCTTTGTCAGCTCGGCCGTTTCAGGAGATGTGACCGGAACGACTTCCTGATAGATGCTGGTGTATAACTGATAGACTTGATCCCGGCAGGCGTCCGTCGCTCCCCCGACAACTTTCGGAACGACTTCGATCGGAAACTTGTTGCCGGGATCGACGCGTTCCGGGGAATAGGCAAGATAAAAATCCTTCCCGCACACCAGGCCGCTTTTTTCCAAAATCGGTTTGACGAGATCTTTCGTCGTGCCCGGGTATGTCGAGCTTTCCAAGACAACAAGCTGGCCTTTTTGCAGATGCTCTCTGATCGATTCCGCCGCTTTTGTCACGTAGTCCAAGTTCGGAGCCGATTCATCGTCCAAAGGCGTCGGCACGCAAATGATCACCGCCTCGGCTTTTCTGATCAGCCCGTAGTCAGCGTCAGGCCGAAAAGAGCCGCTCGTAATGGCGCTCTTGATCGTTTCTCCTTTTATATCAGAAATATAGCTGTTCCCGGCTTTTAAAGATTTGATTTTCGTTTCGTCCAAATCGATGCCAATGACAGAAAACCCTTTTGATATCAGCAGCATAGACAAGGGCAGACCGACAAACCCCAGGCCTATGACAGCTATCGTCCGGTGTTGCTGTTCTTGATTGTTCATGTATTTAATCGCCCCTTCATACATTCCTTTAATAAAATATGTTTTATCTCTTTTTTTGAAAGGGACGGTTTACCGATTTGCGACACCTATTTCTTTCTCATGTCTGCTGTTTGAAATGATGGAAGGGGGAGGTGCACCACTTCCTTTGTCAGTGCGGATTGATAGATTCCGAATATCGTTTCCAGCGCTTTTTTTCCTTCGCTGCCGTCAACCAGGAGCGGGTCGTCCGCGCAGATGGAGCGGATGAAGTTGTCGTACATCGCCTCCTGTTCGCCCCGGAGGTCATTCAGCTTTTCCGCTTCTTCCCTATCCGTCTCTTCCCCTGCAATATACCAGCGGCTGATCCGGTTTAATGACGGGCCTTCCAACGATATCGAACCGTTTTCCCCGAAAATGGACAGCGAGCTTCCAAGATTGTTCGGCTGTGTAATGATGTTGGCTTCTATGACGCCTTTTGCCTGATTGGCAAACGTCAGGATGCCTGCTGCTACGTCTTCCGTTTCTTTCCCTGGCGAAGCAGTCAGGATATCGCCGTATGCGCTTGTCACGTCTCCTAAAAACCATTGCAGAAGGTCGATCAGATGGATTCCCTGATTGATGAGCATCCCCCCGTCTTTTTCCCAATTCCCGCGCCATGAAGCCTCTGCGTAGTAAGCTGGAGACCGGTTGAGCCGGAGCGCAGCCGTACCTAAGTACAGCTTCCCTAATTTTCCCTCTTCAATCGTTTCTTTTATTTTTTTCATGATCGGCCGATGACGCATTTGATGGCAGACCATGAGCTTACGTTTTTTCTCTTTCGCCAGCCGGATAAGCTCATCGGCCTTCTCGAGCGACAGTGTCATCGGTTTTTCGAGAATGACATGCTTTTCGGCCAGTATCGATCGTTTCGCCATTTCGGCGTGAAGACCCGAAACGGCCGCAACGATTACCGCATCGATCGACGGATCGGCCAGCATGTCGGTATATTCCCGATAGCGGGCGACCTCAGGCTTTAAGCCTCTCAACGACTGATAGTAGTCAGCTGCTTCGGCCATTCGCTCTTCGGTTACATCGCTGATGGCTGCAAGCTCTGCTTCAGGGCACCCGCTTAAGGTGAACAGGTGTTTTTTGGATATATAGCCGCAGCCGATCAGTCCAAATCGAATCGTCACGTCTCCCCTCCCCCTTTTGCTAGCAGCACGGAGATGATCTGATCCTGTTCATCGCTTGTAAGGAAAGGGTCCATCGGAATCGCAAAAAGCGTGTCAGACAATGATTCGGCCACCGGGAAATCTCCTTTTTTGTATTGCAATGAAGAGTAGACATCCTGAAGATGAAGACAGCAAGGATAGTATATGCCTGAATGGATCTGCCGGGTGTCCAGCGCCTGCATGATCTCTTCGCGGTTTTCTGCCCCGATGCAGAAGAGGTGGTAGATGTGGGATCGGTCTTCTTTTTCTGTCGGCAGCGTCAGATGTGAGGCCTCTTTCAATGCCTCCCGGTACTTGCCGGCGACCTTTCTTCTTTGTTCATTCCAGCCGTCGATTTTTTCAAGCAGAATGAGCAAGGCGGCCGCGTGCAGTTCATCAAGCCGGCTGTTAAAACCGATTTTGTCGTGAAAGTATTTTTTGCTTGTACCATGCGTTCTGAGCGTCCTTACACGTCTGGCTGCTTCAGGGTCGGACATTGTCACCATTCCCCCGTCGCCCAGCGTGCCTAAATTTTTCGTAGGAAAAAATGAGAAACAGGCCGCATCCCCGATGCTGCCTGCGGGACGGCCTTTGTATTCCGCGCCGAAGGCCTGGCAGGCGTCTTCAATCACAATCAGTCCGTGCTTTTTGGCGATCGCATTGATCTCGTCCATATCAGCCGGCTGGCCGAAAATATGAACGGGAATGATCGCTTTTGTAGCCGGTGTGATGTTTTCTTCTATTTTTGCCGGATCGAGATTGTATGTGCCGCGGTCGACGTCTGCAAACACAGGGGTCGCCCCGACCCTTGAGACAGCTTCTGCGGTTGCGAAAAAGGTGAACGGCGTTGTGATCACTTCATCCCCCTTTCCGATGCCGAACGCTTTCAGCGTCAGCACTAAAGCATCCGTTCCGTTTGCCACCGCCACGGCATCCCGCACGCCGAGCTTTTCGGCCGTTTTCTTCTCCAGCTCTTTGACTTTCGGCCCCAATATATACTGCCCGCTGTCCAATACCCGCTCAAACTCTTTTAACATATCTTGTTTTACCGTTTGAAACTGCCGTTTCAAATTGATTAACGGGATCATCCCGATTCCTCCTTCAAGAGAAAGTTCCCAATAATTTATGTGTGACGTTCCGAACTTGTCACGGCTGTAGCGGCGAAAAGCCCATATCAGCAAAATGAAGAACAACATAATCTATCAAGAGGGTTTGAAAATTTGAAGCTAAAGAGGGATGCAAATGAGGGATGTCGGAATTGTCATGCCCGTGTATAAACAGAATCATGACTATTTGAAACTTGCGCTAAAATCGGTGCTTGAGCAAAGCTTTACAAACTATTATTTTGTCGTCGTATCTGACGGGGCACCGGCCGATCATATCGAGATCATCAAACGCGAAACCGAAGGAGACGGAAGAGTTCATCTGATTGAAAAGGAGAAAAATGAAGGGATCGCAACAGCATTAAATACCGGTTTCAACTATTTGCAGAAGTTTGAATCGATTCGTTACTTAACATGGGTGTCCAGCGATAATGTGTATGATCCGGAATTTATCGAAAAGCATCGGAACGCGCTGGAAAACGCGCCGGAAAACGTCGGTTTATCCTACAGCAATTTTCACCATATTGACCACAAAGGCACCATCCTAAGAGAGCAATTTTCCAATTATCAGGGGCAGCCGAAGGAAACGCTGCTTGATAATTGCTTTATCGGCGCCTCTTTTATGTACACATCAAAAGCGGCGGCAAAAACGGGCGGATATCAGCTGTGGCCCGTCGAAGATTATGAATATTGGCTGCGGCTGACCGAACATTGCGATATTGTGTACATTCCGGAGGTGTTTGCGGCGTACCGGGTCAATTCCCCATTGAGCGTATCGGCGCAGCTAAGGCACTCAAAGGAGCAGCATCGCAGATTTCGCCATGCGCTAAACCTTGCAAAGCTCGAGGCCAGAAAGCGGCGGAACATTCCGTGTGAGCTGACGGTCATCTATCCGGTTTCTGACGGATCTCTGCAAACGATCGATCAACTGGAGCGGCTCCTTGAACAGACGTTCAGCAATTATCAGATTACAGTGCTTGATACAACGCCTGATCAATCGGCGTCCAAAGCGCTTAAAGGAATTGAAGATCCGCGGCTGACCTTTCTCCATATTCCGGGTGCCTCTGAAGACACCGCTATTTTAACCGGAATCCAAAATGCCGATGCACCGCTCTCCATGCTTTACGGAAAAGGCGCTTTTCCTTCGAATCACGTGATGCTGAATCGTTTGTTTCATTATTATCTTCAATACAAAGCGAGGGGCGCCGACGCAAAGCATATCATCTTTTTTGTCAACGATAAAGGGCAAGTCAGCCATCGTGCCGTCCTCCCGGAAAACGAACCGGCATTCGGCCAGATATATCATACGGAAACGCTTGACGGCATTTTAAAGAAATGACAAATATCCCTCTGAATTCAGAGGGATATTGACTTTCACCCTTTTTTGAGTTTTTTTATCATGCGTAAGAATTCTTCTGCGTATTTGTCCGGAGAAAAATTCGTTTCAATGTGTTTGACGGCATTTTGTCTGATCTCTTCTCTTAAAGCTAGATTATCCATCAATTCTTTCCCTTCTTTGACCGCTTCTTCAATGCTGCCTGACGGATAGAATTTCCCCGTCACGTTGTGGTCGATAAAATTGCGCACGCCGTCCGAGTCCGAAGACAGGACGGGGCATCTGCAAACCATGGCTTCTAGAACCGCATACCCGAACCCTTCCACTTTTGATGTAGAACACAAAAAGCCGCCGGAATCGCCGATGATGGAGAGGTATTCCGCCATTTTACGATGGGGCTGATTGGCAAAAATCTCAACATTCCGGCTGATATTCAGCTCTTTGAGTTTTTGTTCAAAGGCGTTTCTCTCCGTTGCTCTCGATAAGGTACTGTCTTCGAACATCCATAGCTTGACCGCAGGATTTTCTTTGATAAATTCCGCTCCGATCAACAAAAACTCCCGCCAGTTTTTATTGTCTTCAAGCCTCCCCACCCAGCCGATCACCGGTTTTTTTTCTAAAGGATGGACTTGATAGTGAAATTCTTTCGTATGAAAACAATTTTGCAAACAAAACTTTTTCTTAGCTGGAAAATACGTATTGATCGCTTTGACGAGGTGCGGCGTCGGCGGGTGCAGTACGGCGTCACATTCCTTCTGAACTACCTCGTAAGCGAAATGTTTAATATATTGGCCGATGTATTCCTTGTTGATCCCCGCCCCTTGAATTTCATAAATCAGAATCCCTTGGTATCCGAGATTGCGCAGTCTTTTCGCCAGCCGAACATCCGAGCTGACGACGATCGCGTCATAATTCCCCTCATACATGATCTGTTTAATTTCTTCATCACTGTTCGTGACAAAGATTGACGTATCGAGCTCATTTTGCAGACCGATCCCGTCTGTTGTGTATAAAAAATGACAGTTAACCATATGTTTAGCCAATCCATAGTAGCGCTGCCTGTTTAGCGTTTCAATCCCTCCGCTCGGTACGATGTACGCAAACAGGATGTTTAGCGGAGCCGGCGAATGAGACGTCTGCCATTTCGCTTTTACAATCGTTCCGTGAAGATGATTGACCGAATCTCTGACCGTGTCCCCAGCTCCTTCGTCCAATTTCCAATACCTGAAAAGGCCTGATTCATCTCCGTGAAGTTTCTGATTGATGTGCCGTTTGAGCTCCGCTTGTGTTTTTGCTGCCTTCCACACTCTTATTTCTTTCAGGCCTCCCTCATAAAAGCCGCCCGTCTTCATTCCCCCGAACACGCCTGACGGAACCGCCGCATCGCTTCGGCTGACAGTACCCTTTGCGGCAAACGCTCCATTGATATAAATGGACGGCACTTTATCATCATATACAACAGCGATGTGCATCCAATCATAGAGCGACGCGGCACAATGCAAAACAGCGGCCAGGTCGTCTGCTGTATGCTCATATATGACAACGCCGTCCGTTCCAACGGCCACACCCACACCGGCCCGTGAATCATCGCCGTCCCCATAGGCTCCGGAAATCGGCGTAACGGCGAACCGGAAATCGTGTAAAGTCTCAGCCTCAGGCTTTGCCCAAAACTCGATCGTGAACGTATTTTCCAATGCTGTCAATAACGGCTCATCCGTTATGATCCTGGCACGGCCGCCAAATGAAAGGTAGATATCGCGCAGCTTTGAGCCCTCCTTCGTTATTCAGCTTGATTTGGAATAATTTATGATGTCGCGCTGCAAATTGCCACCCGCCGCATAAAAGAAAGCCTACTTTTTAAAAGTAAGCTTTTCCCCGATTATTTTTTTATGCCTAATTTTCCTTCAAGCAACTGTTTATTATGAAGGACGGACTTATCCTCCGGACGATATTTTCTGGCCTCTTCATTATGTTCATATGACTTTTCAAAATCTCCCAAGTTGTAATAGCACACACACATTTGCAAGTGCGGATACCACGTGTAATACGCCGGATAGCTAAAGCTCCATTTGTTTGAGTCTGGAACCTGCTTTGTCGCCTGATCATACCAATAAATCGCCGCCTGATATTCCCGCCTGCGCTGAAAGTTGTAGCCGATCCGGCTGCACGTCTCCGCGCGCGGCGTTTTCGAAAATTCAAACGACTGGAACAGCGATCTGAGCTCATTTTCCAAATCCCCGAGATAGCGGTAGCAGTCCGCTTTATTGATGCAGGCGTATACTTTGTCCTCAATCCATCCTTCCTTCATTTCAATATTTTTATTATAGCTTTCGATCGCCTTCTCATAATGCCCGTTCTCTCTTAATTCGTTTCCGTAGTAAAAATGGTCTCTCGGAGAAAACGCATCGCCGCGGTCAATTTTCGTTTGATAAATATTGAGATTCCGTCCGACGGAATGGCGGATTTTCTTATGCGTTACGGAAATATCAGCATTGATGATGTTGCCGTAAACCTCCAGGTACTGGTGGCAGTCGCCTTTCCATTTAAAATTTTTCTCGCGTTTAACCAGGCGGTTGCGGCGGTATCGTAACGTGACGTTTCCGAATTCATCCGTTCCGGCGTCATAATACATCGAAACCGAATCAACGGACGGATCGAGCGTCTCTTTTAATTCTTTTAATTTCTTGCGGTCTTTCTCAAGCAGGACATCATCTGCATCAAGATATAGAATGTAATCTTTCGTGGCATACTTAAACGATTCATTCCTGGCGGCTGCAAAATCGCCGATCCACTCAAAGAAAAAGACGCGGTCTGTGTATTGTTTCGCAATCTCCACCGTTTTATCGGTCGATCCCGTATCGACGATATTGATTTCGTCTACGATGTCTTTTACGGTATCAAGACATCTTGCCAATACTTCTTCTTCATTTTTAACAATCATACATAGGCTGATTGTGATCAAACCGTTCACTCCTTCATCTTTATTTTCACTTCAATAGATTATGAGAGCATGATGCTTCTTGTTTGTGTCCTTATCATGAATCAATGGATCACCCGGAAACTTCTTTCTATTTGTGAATATAGATATTATTAGTGTAATTCAACGTCTAACAGGAGGATTTTGATGACCCAAAACAATGAATTGGAACTGCTGTTGTGTTCACTCGATCTCGCTGTTACGGAAAGCGGCATCATGGAAATGATAGATGAAAACAGGTGGGACGAAGCTGAACGGCTGATTGAGGAGAAAATGAAAACCGATCCATTCGAGATTGCCTCGTTGGTCAGTTTAGGTTTTATCAATGAGAAAAAGCTCCGCATTCAAGAAGCCTGTGAATGGTATGATGATGCCGCTCTTTTTATGGATAAAGTACAGAAAGAAAAACTGTTTCGGGAGAAAATCGGACTTTTTCGAAGCGTCGAAAGCCTTCGGCCGAAAATCGTCTTTTTTGTCAAACCCGGTTTAGATACGTTTATACACCCTGTAGCCAAACATCTACCAAAATCATACAGAACACTTAAACTGATCATCACAGATCTCAGACAAATCGACAACGGGATGAAGTGGGCGGACATTTGCTGGTTTGAATGGTGCGACAACCTAACCATTTACGGAAGCAAACTGCCTCTCGCTCATGAAAAAACATTAATTTGCAGGCTTCACAGTTATGAGGCTTTTACATCGTATCCTTATCAGGTTCGCTGGGATGTCATTGATCAGGTCATTTTTGACGGTAAGCATATGGAGGAATACATCGTCAAGCAAGTGAAAAGCCTGGATAAAACGAAGACCGTGACGATTCCAAACGGAGTTGACTTAGAGCGGTATACGTATAGAGAACGCGAAAAAGGGTTTCATATCGCCTATGTCGGATTCATCAATTATAAAAAAGGACCCATGCTGCTTCTGCATGCGTTTAAAGCCATCCATGACAAAGATCCAAGATACAAGCTATTTATTGCCGGCCGATACCAAGACATCCGCTATCAATTATATTTTCAGCAAATGATCGAGGAATTCGGCCTTACAGACAGCATTCAAATCGACGGCTGGCAAAGCGATATTAATCAATACTTGGAAGATAAGCATTACCTGATTTCGACAAGCCTTTTAGAAAGCCAGCAAATGTCGGTAATGGAAGCAATGGCAAAAGGGCTGAAACCGCTCGTTCACAATTTTTACGGGGCCAAAACGATCTATGATGAATCCTATGTATGGAATACGATTGATGAACTCGTCGAAATGGTCACTGAAGACGACTATTCATCAAATCAATACCGCGCCTTTATCGAAGAACATTATTCATTAGAAAAACAAATGAAAACAATTGACGAAACCGTCTCCCGATTTGCCAAACCCGCAAAAACAAAAACCCGGACAGCCTTCCTGAATCCGCCTAAAATCACGGTCGGCATCGTCAATTACAACTATGCCCGTTTTTTGGAACAATGCCTTCAATCTGTGCTCAATCAAACGCACCCGAACATCGAAATCATCATCGCAGATGACTGTTCTACAGACGACTCGCTTGACATCATCAATGCATATCAAGACAAATACCCCCATATCAAGGCTATATGCCATCGCGAAAATTCCGGCATGGCGGATACGGCATTTGCAGAAATTTTTGAAGAAGCTTCTGGAGAATATGTTATGCCTATCAGCGCGGATGACTATTTGGCGCATGAAGAAGTGCTCGCTGATTTTATCACATATTTTCTTGAACAAGAGGATTTGGATTATGTGTACGGCGACTTTTTGCTCGTCGATAAGAACGGAAATCGAATCGGGAGCTGGATCTATCAACCTTATACAGATGATGAAACCGTCCGCAAGACCTTTGAAAGAAGCGGTTCCGGCGTTTATCCAATGGTCGGCCTATACAAACTGTCTTTTTACCGGAAGCATCACTACTCCTGGGTGGTCGATCCCAAAAATCCATATGCCGGTGACGCGCTCAACAGCATCGTAAACATCAAACGCGGCTGGAAACGCCGATACGTTCACAAACCTGCCTATTGCTACCGCAGGCACCAGGATAATTTCACCTACAATGTCGCTAAACGAATTCCATCTATTATTTATGTAATAGAGTATATCATCAACCATTTCAGCGAAGAAATCTACCTGCCGAACATCAAATGGAATGAACTGGAGCCGCGGGAGCGAGCCGCACTGAAGTACTACACGCTTGGAAAAGTCTATGCGGACACTGCAATTGATTACCAAAGCAATAGCTTTACACAGCATCTTGATCAGGAAGAGAGGAAAAAGTGCGTCAAACCGCTGATTGAAAAAATGGAGCACTACTTTGATTTGAGTTTAAGCTCCGGTGGTGAAACATATAAACAAAACATTGATGATATAAAAATGAATATCAAACATTTACTGACAATTTGATTGATCAATAAAAAGAAAGGATTGCCTTAGCTTATCGGCAGTCCTTTTTTAAGTGAAGTATTTCTTTCAGTACATAAAAAGAGGCGCATGAAAACCGAAGCTTTCATACACCCCTTAAAACTTTCCCCGATTCCAAATAGACAAACCAGTTAGAAAACAAGCTATATAGCAGCTAAATTGTGGTTATGCGCCTGTAGGGCCAGTTGGACCGGTTGGACCGGTTGGACCGGTCGCTCCTGTCGGGCCGGTTGCTCCCGTCGGACCGGTTGCTCCTGTTGGACCTGTCGCTCCCGTCGGACCGGTTGCTCCTGTCGGACCTGTCGCTCCTGTTGG
>NZ_LECW02000034.1 GCF_001042475.2 Bacillus glycinifermentans | reverse complement strand
TATCTAGTTTTGAGAGAATAATTTCAAAAAAACTCTTGCATTTTTGAAAATACATAGTATAATGATCTTTGTCACTAAATTGTCTGGTGATGATGGCGAAGAGGTCACACCCGTTCCCATGCCGAACACGGAAGTTAAGCTCTTCAGCGCCGATGGTAGTTGGGGGTTTCCCCCTGCGAGAGTAGGACGTCGCCAGGCAGACATCATTCCGCAGTAGCTCAGTGGTAGAGCTATCGGCTGTTAACCGATCGGTCGCAGGTTCGAATCCTGCCTGCGGAGCCATATGATTGGAGAGCTGTCCGAGTGGTCGAAGGAGCACGATTGGAAATCGTGTAGGCGGCCAACGCCGTCTCAAGGGTTCGAATCCCTTGCTCTCCGCCACTTTCAAATATATGGCCCGTTGGTCAAGTGGTTAAGACACCGCCCTTTCACGGCGGTAACACGGGTTCGAATCCCGTACGGGTCACCATTATTTTTTGGACAGCACGCTAAAAAGCATAAGGTTTGCACCGGAGCTTTTTAAAGGAAGTCATGCTAAGATCGCAATGTCCTGTTGCAACGCATGCACTTGTACGTCCTGTATTTCGGAGGATTAGCTCAGCTGGGAGAGCATCTGCCTTACAAGCAGAGGGTCGGCGGTTCGATCCCGTCATCCTCCACCATATCTACTAATATAAAACATTATCGCGGGGTGGAGCAGTTCGGTAGCTCGTCGGGCTCATAACCCGAAGGTCGCAGGTTCAAATCCTGCCCCCGCAACCAAAGTATTGGTCCGGTAGTTCAGTTGGTTAGAATGCCTGCCTGTCACGCAGGAGGTCGCGGGTTCGAGTCCCGTCCGGACCGCCATTTAAATAAAGGCTCGGTAGCTCAGTTGGTAGAGCAACGGACTGAAAATCCGTGTGTCGGCGGTTCGATTCCGTCCCGAGCCACCATTTGCCGGTCTAGCTCAATTGGTAGAGCAACTGACTTGTAATCAGTAGGTTGGGGGTTCAAGTCCTCTGGCCGGCACTGTTCTGGAGGGGTAGCGAAGTGGCTAAACGCGGCGGACTGTAAATCCGCTCCCTCAGGGTTCGGCGGTTCGAATCCGTCCCCCTCCACCATTTCTATAGGGGCATAGTTTAACGGTAGAACAGAGGTCTCCAAAACCTCCGGTGTGGGTTCGATTCCTACTGCCCCTGCCAATTACGTATTGAAACGTATGGCGGTTGTGGCGAAGTGGTTAACGCACCAGATTGTGGCTCTGGCACTCGTGGGTTCGATTCCCATCAACCGCCCTTTATGATCATATTGGGCTATAGCCAAGCGGTAAGGCAACGGACTTTGACTCCGTCATGCGCTGGTTCGAATCCAGCTAGCCCAGTTTTTCATCTTTTATCAATAAGTTGAATATGTTAAAATGAGTTCATGATTAAAATGCGGAAGTAGTTCAGTGGTAGAACACCACCTTGCCAAGGTGGGGGTCGCGGGTTCGAATCCCGTCTTCCGCTCCAATTTCTTAAAATGATGGCGGCATAGCCAAGTGGTAAGGCAGAGGTCTGCAAAACCTTTATCCCCGGTTCGAATCCGGGTGTCGCCTTAGTGCCCTTGCCGGGGTGGTGGAATTGGCAGACACACAGGACTTAAAATCCTGCGGTAGGTGACTACCGTGCCGGTTCAAGTCCGGCCCTCGGCACCATAGCTCACACATGCCGGTGTGGCGGAATTGGCAGACGCGCACGACTCAAAATCGTGTTCCTTCGGGAGTGTCGGTTCGACCCCGACCACCGGTATCACAAAACATCGTATTGCCAAGCGATGAAAGAGCGTTCCCTACAAAAGGAACGCTCTTTTTGTTAATTCCTCATCAAAGCAGAAAGCTATCAAAATAAACACAATGATCAAATGTTGTCCGCACTCTAACTCTTCATTCATCGCCATTGAAATTTATCCAATCAAATGATCACATTTAGTGAGAATGAGGCACCTTGTCATCGACAAGGTGCTTTTCTTTATGAAATGATATGTCCCGATCCTCCGATCGCCTTTTTACGTTTTGTTTACAAGTTGATCAAACTTTAGCGACATCTGCCCGCTATATTGAATACAGCTAGATCTCATCCAAATATAGACAAAGGAACTATGGAACACGTAAAGGATTAATTTTTTGAGGAGGAATACAGTTGTCGATTAGCATTAAACTGCCTGACGGGTCTGTCAGAGAATTTGAGGGGGAAGCAAGTATTGAAGATGTTGCTGCTTCCATTAGCTGTGGTCTGGAACATGCGGTTGCAGGTAAATTAAACGGAAAGCTTGTAGATTTATCAACTCCGCTTCAGGACGGTGCACTCGTTGAAATTGTCACCCGGGACTCAGCCGAAGGACAGAAGATCGTGCGTGAAAAATCGCGGGGGACAGGGCGTATTGTGGCACTTGACGCAGCACGGGGACTGGCGGTCATCGGGATGTATTTGCAGCACTTCGCCTTGAACGAAACGAACGGTTCGATCGTTTCCGGGAATACGACGCTTCTATTTGTTCTTTGCGGAGGAATCTCCTATTCGATCATGGCCGGGCGCATGATGGACAGAGGAATGGAGCCGGTCGCATTTCGGACGCGGATGCTTGCCCGCGCGGTATTTATCGATATTATAGGATATTTGCTCATCATGCTGAATACTCCGTTCGGGGTGATTTTGCCGGCTTATGCTGCACTTTTTGTGCTGGCGTTGGTGCTGGTTCGCCGTTCGACGCGTGTGCTCGTTACGACAGCAGCAGCTCTGATTATAGTGAGCCCGCCGCTGATGATTCTCGGAGGAAGCGTCTTGTCGGGAGCTTTCTTACTTAGTGATATTGCAGGCGGCCCGCTGTCCGCGCTCGCACTTGCACCCGCTTTCGTCGCCGGTATGGCGATCGGGCGCTTTGATCTTACCAAGATGCGTACTGCACTCTGGCTCGTGGGCAGCGGCGCAATCATGCTTATCGTCTCAAAGGTATTGGGCACTTTCGTTCTTCCAGGCCTGAGCCGTTCCTTCGAAGAGTGGCTCGTAAGTGTTCAAGGCACCGCCGCCGCTGAGCCGGATCAGTATGCAATCTGGCCGCACAACGTGGAACCGCCGGTGTGGCACAATCTTCTTGCGATAGCTCCGCACAGTGCGTCAACGTTCCAGACACTGCTGGGGCTTGGGGCCGCATTTCTGGTGCTTGGATTGGTATGTCTCGTGCCGCAGAAGACCTCTGCCGTGTTAAAGCCGTTCGCGGGAGTCGGACGCGTAGCGTTGACGATGTATGCAGCTCAGTTTGTTGTCATATGGGCTCTTGAAATCTCGGGGGCCGAGTATGATATCGGGGCAATTCCATTCGGTGATCTGCTCGTCGCGGCCGTGACGACGGTGACGGGGTGGCTTATTGCACGGTTTCCTACCGGTCCGCTCGAGACAGCGATGCGACGCTTTGACCGGGCATTCAGCGCCTTGGGACCCGTCACAGGGCCGACGCCACCGAGGTAGGCGGTCTTTAACATTTTGTCTGAAGGAACCGTCTGAGCAGGTAGCTCCTTCAGGCTTTTAGCCTATCGGGAATTCCGAAATATATCGGAGTATGCGGTGGATGAGTTCATGCTGAATCAGAGTGCGAGGAAGTTGTAGAACCCAAAGTTCTACAGGCTTATGTTATTCATCAATGAAATGCAGCTAGAACCCCTCATCCTTGTATCGGTTTTTCTCTTATCAAATTTGCAATTTGAAAATATCATGAAATGGGGATGGCATTCTTCTATGTTTAAAAAATCGTTCACAAAGCGTTATCTGATATTGGTTTTATCGCTTGCGATGTTGCTGGGAGCGATAACTCCAGGCGTTGCAATGGCGCAGGCGACCAAGGGGGCGGCGTCCGGCCAGCAGACAAAAGCAAAGACGCCAAATCCAAAGAAGGTTAAAACATCTCAAAAGATGAAACTGGACAAACATGTTGCTTCAATGACAGAGAAACGAACGCTTCATGCTACATTCAAGCTTCCGCAAGGTGTTGACGTGAAAAGCTTAAGCTGGACGTATGACGGCAAACCGCTGTCTCAATGGAAAAAATATAAGGACCGTGATTACACCGGTGCACCTTTCATTACTGTCAGCCATGTAAAAGTGACCAACGGAAAGGTTCATGCTAACATCAACTTCGATCTTCCATATGATACAGACAATCTGGCAGAGCCGCGATTGCAGCGTCCGCTTTACGCATCGCTGATGGGCACATATGATTTGGCAGCAACAGTGAACGGACGAGCAGTTGCCCATGCTCCCGTAAAATTGACGCCATATGACAGCTTCCACACTTACGATGAGCTGAAACCGGAAATCGATTCCATCACAGCAAAAGCGGCGCAAAAAAATAACAGATATATCAAAACGACTTCCATTGGAAAATCGGTCGAAGGCCGTGATATCTATTTGACAGTACTGGCCAAGGATAAAGCCTCTGTCGATAAGTATCAGAAGGTGACTCACCCTGCCATGCTGACTGACCCGAAGAAGTTGCAGGCCGACATTAAATCTGGCGCATTTGGCGACTATAAGGTGCCGATCTGGTTGAACAATATTCATCCGAATGAAGCGCCTGGAGTCGACGCGATCATGAATTATTTTAAGTCAATGGCATTGGATAAGAGCATTACGTATGATACAGTCCTGCCGAATGGCAAGAAAAGCAAGACAACATTGAATATAGACGATGCATTGAAAAATGTTTTCTTCCTGTTCGTTTATACTGACAATCCGGATGGCCGGGTTCATACAACACGTTCTAATGCCGAGGATTTCGATTTGAACCGGGATAATTCATACCAAACCCAGCCTGAAACGCGAAGTGTCACGGAACAAATCGCGAAGTGGTCGCCGCTGTCATTTCTGGATATGCACGGGTTCGATTCCAACTTCCTGATTGAGCCCTCTACTCCGCCTCATAACCCGAACGTTGAGTATGATCTTTTGATTGATCACATGGTGGAACAGGCAAAGGCTATGGGGGAGGCAGGGATTGCAAATACGAAGTACGACTACTATCACATCCCTTATGAAGAACATCGGAAAACTGCAGAAGATCCGAATTATGTGTCAAAAGGCACGGCTTCGGGATGGGATGATGCATCTGCAGCATATACAGCTGCATTTGCCATGTATCACGGTGCGATGGGGCACACGCTGGAAATACCTGAGTCGAATGAAGAGTCTACCAAAGCCCTTTATTATAGTTCTGCGGCAGCTACAAAATATGTAGCAGGGAAAAAAGAAGAACTGTTTCTGAACCAATTAAAAATATTTGAGCGCGGGGTGGACAATATCGATGACCGTGCTGTCGATCATTACTTGGTCAATGCCAAAAATGAAGAGATCGGCCGCCCGCGGCAGGGCAATCAAAACTTCTTCCCGGAATATTACGTACTGCCGGTCGATAAAAGAATTCAAAAGAATGCGTTGGAAATCTATAAAATGGTTGAGTACTTTCTTCGCAACGGAGTTAAGGTTGAACGTTCAACAAAAGCGGTAACCGTTAACGGGAAAACTTATCCGGCGGGATCATTTGTTGTAAACATGCATCAGGCCAATCGCGGCCTCGCAAACCTGGTCTTGTACGATGGAATAGATGTATCTGATTATGAAATGATAGCCGGTGAGTTTATTCAAAACTTCCATGATATGCGGGGATTTGACCGTTATGTGATTCGAGAAGCAGGAGTGTTTAAAGGCAAGACTTCTCCGGTCACATCCGCAGCGGTTCCGGGGACTCAAATGCCAAAACGCTCCGAGCATGTTCTGATCCGGAACACAAACAATGATGCAATAAAGGCAGTCAACGAGTTACTGGCAGCCGGCAAGACCGTTACGATGCTCACCAAGGGCGGATCAGGATATAAAGCAGGTGACTTCGTGGTTGCCTACAACGACCTGAATCCATTGGCCTCGAAGTACTATCTCGACGTGAGCACATTCAGCAATACGAAGCCAAGCGGCAAAGTTCTCAAGGCTTCTACTGTAGGAGCTCTTGGTGAAGCGGCTTATGTACTGAAAAACCTGGGCTTTAAAGTCACATCAGAACAGTCGGGCGCAGATGTGCTTGTCAATACGTTCGACTCTTCTAAATATGTTAATAAAGGAAAGCCTTACATTGCATTTGGAAATATGGGTATGACGAATGTTCGGAAGTGGATCCCTGGATTTTCTTTTAAAGGACCTGAATGGGAGAGATACGAAGGCGTCTTCTTGGCAAATGTCATGCAAGATCATGCCATTACAGCCCCTTACAATAAACAGGAATACTTCTACACAGTCACTGGCTCTTATATTACCGCTGTTCCTAAAACGGCAAAAGTGCTTGCAGTGATCGCTGATGAAGCCCATTTCTTTAAGGCAGGCTGGTGGCCGGGACATGATGCTGCCAAAGGGAAGATCATGGCTTTCACGTACAAAGGGAACAACAAGAATTTGACTGTTTTCGCTAACGATTTAACTAATGACGATCATTCGCAGCATCAATACCGGTTGTTGGCGAATTCGATTTTCAATGCCGCTCCGGGAAAAACTGAAAATGCTCCATCATCAAAACGATGAGAGGCTGGAAAGCTGAAGTGCAAGCGGCTGCTGCAGGGGAGGCGTCTCGTCTGCAGCCGGAAAGACAAGCTTTGAAACGAACATTGAATCATCGTTAGCAGTGCCATGTTTTATAGATCAGACTGCCTTTCTTTTGAAGGGCAGTTTTTTCGTGTCTGACGGGTCTTCGTCGAATGCTTTGCTTCTAGTCAAAGGGTCGGAGGTTTCCGTAAGTGCCTGCTTTTCATGTGCGACCATATGCTTCCAGCCTTTCTTGAATCCTTCCCATTTTTTTATGCAGAAACTTAAGGTTAAAAAAGACGATAAGTGTTCCGGATATGGCTGATAAGATCATTGCAGGAAAACTGAATTTTTCTATCTCTGCGGCAGCGGTCAGCAGATAGCAACAAAATGGCAGCATAAAGATCGATGTTAATATGCCGGGTACATAATGTTTAAATGTAAACCATAAGACGATGTGAACAAGGAAATGAACAGTAAAAGCAAAAAAGAAACCAAACCAGACGATATATTGATTAAAATAAATACTGATGACAGTTACACCAACAGCTAGTATAAATTCTTCGAGCACAGCGCAAACAAAAGAAGCGGTTTTGGCATGTCCGAATGGAGCTTTTTTCAGTTGTTTCAGTTTGCTTCGATATCTTTTGCTCCATGCCTCGACCATCACCATCTCTTCAAAATCATGCAGTATAAATAATGCTGGCAGCAGCCAGGAAATCAATTGCATCTTATCCATTTACATTCCCCCTCTTATGTGCCACAATTGTGCCACTTCGTGATGAGCAAAGTCAATAAGACAACGATAAGTGCTACATCGCAATAAAAAGTGAGACAGGAGCGAGAGCATGAATCGAATCCCCTCAAGAACAGCTCAGCAATCTAAAGACTGGCTGACCCTTTCACTGCTGGAGCTAATGAAGGAAAAAAACTTTTCAGACATTACCATTACGGAGATAGCGGAAAAAGCACAGCTTGACAGAAGAACGTTTTATCGGCATTTCCGTTCAAAAAAAGATATATTAGACCGCTATTTTGAGCAGCTTTGCAGTGAATATTCCGATTACATCATTCAGGAACAACATATTGACTTATCCAGTCTTGGGCGTGCATATTTCACCTTTTGGAGCCGGCATGCCGACTTTTTGCAAGCCCTTCATCAGAATCATTTGTTTTATTTGGTCGTTGAGAAATATAATGAACTACTCCCTGGTCTTCATGAAAAGTTTATAGAAGACACCTTTCATTTTAAAAATCAAATCAGTTTGGAGTACGGGCTTGCATTTAGTGCGGGGGGTTTTTGGAATATCCTTTCGAGGTGGTTTGAGAGAGGCCGGAAAGAATCGCCTGAAGAAATGAGTGATATTCTTCAAGGGATCGTAGATTCATTTGCTAAGCGATAAATGAACTTGGCCGCCCGCTTTCGTGCGACCATTATTGTGTTCTCTCCCAGGCGCCGACCTTGAATTTCTGCTTGCGCTTATGACCAATCTCCGGTACCGTTAATGCAAAGAACATTGTGATATAGAGAACAGGAGTTGAGGCCGTTGATGAATACGGTGAAGATCAGAGGGGTGACCATCGGAGAAGGAGCCCCGAAAATTTGCGTGCCGCTCGTCGGAAAAACGCTGGAACAATTGAAAGAAGAAGCTGCTTTTCTGCAGTCTGCTGATCCTGATCTTGCCGAGTGGCGGGCGGATTTTTTTGAGAGTGTGGAAGACGTTGAAAAAGTGAAAGAGGCGCTGGCCGACATCCGCGCGATATTGAAAGACATTCCGCTGATCTTTACGTTCCGCAGCAAAGAAGAAGGGGGCGAAAAAGAAGTCAGCAAGGAATTTTATTGTTCTTTAAATCATGCCGTTGTCAAAACAGGGCTGGCAGATGTGATTGATGTCGAGCTGTTCAATGAAGAGCAGGATGTTAAAAAACTGGTAGAAGCGGCTCATATGCATCGTGTCTTCGTCATTATGTCCAACCACGATTTCGAAAAGACGCCAAAAGCGGAAGAGATCGTGTCCCGTCTGCGCAGAGCGCAGGAACTGGGCGCCGATTTGCCCAAGATCGCAGTGATGCCTGAAACACCGGCAGATGTGCTGACATTGCTTGAGGCGACTCATACGATGTACGAGCGATACGCGGATCGCCCGATCATTACGATGTCAATGGCCGGAAAAGGCGTGATCAGCCGGCTGGCCGGAGAGGTGTTTGGGTCGGCGATGACTTTCGGGGCGGCAAAAAAGGCGTCCGCACCCGGCCAAATCGCGGCGGAAGATCTGAAACAGATACTTGACGTACTGCATCAAAATTTATGAATAAAAGAAGGAGCCGCTGCGGCTCCTTCTCCTTTTATCCGGCGTGCTGCTCAATGATCGCTTGAAGCGATGTTTTCAGCTTTTCTGTATGTTTCAGCTCTGCTTCGGCAAAATGAACGCGGACGAGCTGTTCGCCTTCGTTGTACATTTCCTCCAGCCATCCCCGCAACCCTCTGGCGCGGCGGTCGACTTCGATGATGACGTCCAAACCGTTATCTTCCAGAAGAAAAATAAGCTCTAATTCGTCAAACAGGCGGCGGTATTTTTGCGAGACCGGAACGAATTCGAATTCCTGAACGAAAGGCATCCGCCTTTTAAAGTATGGAGCATATTCACAATCCGCCTCTTGAAGCCTGAATCCGAGGTCTCCCATAGCTTCCAGCACAGATTCGATCCACGGGTGCGGTTTGACGGCAATCGGGTCTTTATCCGATTTATCGATGCCGCCTTGAATGTCCAGGTCTGTAAATAAGAAAACGCGCGTCTCTTTCATCGTCATCGGCGTATCAAGCGGCAGGATGAATGAAAAAGGAAAACGCCGCTCTTCCCCCGGACTGATGGTGAATGCTTCCGTTACCCGGCGGGATTCTATGGTGACGGTTTTCCGCTCTTTTTTATCATCCTTTACGATGGCGTATTCCGTCTCCAGCAATAATTCGATGTACCTGATGTGCTGTTCGGCGTTGCCGCCTTTTACATGAACGCTTCCGTTCACTTTCTCTCCCGGCAGAAATTCATTTTTTCCAAAATCGTATTGACCTTTGCCGCCCCGATGCCTGCGCTTGCCGCAAGCTTTTTAAACAGTGACATGTTTTGATCTTCTCCCTTTCCTGAAATAAAAGCAACTTTTATACGCCGTTTATAGTCAAAAGGATTCATTTATTTCTGAATCGTTTTAACTTTTCTTTTCACTGACAAATCGATGTGTTACCATAAGAAACGAATGTAATAGCTTTACTAGGGGTGCCCTGTCGAGGGCTGAGAGAGAAACAATCCGTTTCTTAACCCTTTGGACCTGATCTGGTTCGTACCAGCGTGGGGAAGTAAAAAGGTGTTTGCAGATGCCGGGCGATGTAATGCGGCCATCTGTCGATATTTTACTGACTGTAAACCAGGTTCATGAATATGTGCCTGGTTTTTTTGTGCTGGTGCTGTTCTGGAGTTTTGTCCTGATCATTTTGAAAGAGGGGAAGGATCAAAACATGAAACATGAGTCAGTGCAGCAAGCAAATATCCCGATTATGTCAAGCTTTTCAGGAAGCCGGAAGGTATATGTCGGGGGATCGCGGCCAGACATTCGAGTGCCGATGCGGGAAATCGCCCTGAGCGCTACGACGGGGTCATTCGGCGAAGAAGAAAATCTGCCCGTCCGCGTGTATGACACAAGCGGCCCTTATACCGACGCAAATGAAACAGTCGATATTCGGAAAGGGTTAAAGCCTTTGCGGGCGGATTGGATCAAAGAGCGCGGAGATACCGAGGAATACGAGGGGAGAGAAGTGAAGCCTGAAGATAACGGCTTTAAAAAACAGCATCACGCGAATCACAGCTATCCAGGGTTAAAAAGAAAACCGCTTCGCGCCAAGCCAGGAAAAAATGTCACTCAGCTTCATTATGCGAGAAAGGGAATCATCACGCCTGAAATGGAATTCATCGCGATCCGCGAGCATGTGTCTCCGGAATTCGTCCGGGAAGAAGTGGCCAGCGGCCGGGCGATTATTCCGTCAAACATCAACCATCCGGAAAGCGAACCGATGATTATCGGCCGCAACTTCCACGTCAAAATCAATGCCAACATCGGCAATTCCGCTGTCACCTCTTCGATTGAAGAAGAAGTGGAGAAAATGACATGGGCGATCCGCTGGGGAGCAGACACGATGATGGACTTGTCCACAGGCAAGGATATCCATACGACAAGGGAATGGATCATCCGCAACTGTCCCGTCCCCGTCGGTACTGTGCCGATTTATCAGGCTCTTGAAAAAGTAAACGGAGCGGCCGAAGATTTGACATGGGAGATTTACCGTGACACATTGATCGAACAGGCTGAGCAAGGCGTCGATTATTTTACGATTCACGCCGGCGTCCTTCTCCGGTATGTGCCGCTAACGGCGAAGCGCGTCACCGGAATCGTATCCCGCGGCGGGGCCATCATGGCGCAGTGGTGTCTGGCGCACCATGAAGAAAGCTTTTTGTACACGCATTTTGAAGAGATTTGCGAGATTATGAAAACGTACGATATCGCATTTTCGCTGGGGGACGGCCTTCGTCCGGGCTCGATTGCGGATGCGAATGATGAGGCGTAATTTGCCGAATTGGAAACGCTCGGCGAGCTGACGGAGATCGCCTGGAAGCACGATGTTCAGGTGATGATCGAAGGGCCGGGGCATGTGCCGATGAATAAAATCAAAGAAAACGTCGACAAGCAAATGGAGATATGCAAGGAAGCGCCGTTTTATACGCTGGGGCCGCTGACAACCGATATTGCGCCGGGCTATGATCATATTACGTCTGCGATCGGAGCGGCGATGATCGGCTGGTACGGCACGGCTATGCTTTGTTATGTGACGCCGAAAGAGCATTTGGGACTGCCGAATAAAGACGATGTCCGCGAAGGCGTCATTACATACAAAATCGCGGCTCATGCGGCTGATCTCGCTAAAGGCCATCCCGGCGCGCAAATCCGCGATGATGCGCTGTCAAAGGCGCGCTTTGAATTCCGCTGGCGCGACCAGTTCAACCTGTCGCTCGATCCGGAAAGAGCGCTAGAATACCATGATGAAACCTTGCCGGCTGAAGGTGCGAAAACGGCGCATTTTTGTTCGATGTGCGGGCCGAAGTTTTGCAGCATGAGAATTTCCCAGGATATTCGCGACTATGCCAAGGAAAACAATCTTGATGAAGAGGCGGCCGTTGAAAAAGGAATGCAAGAGAAGGCGAAGGAATTTAAAAAAGCAGGCGGCAAGATTTACAGTTAATACGGGCGGGTGCAGCAGATGAAAGGGGAACCTTTCGTCTGTTTTTTTATAAAATAGGGTTGACAGGTCAGAATAATATGAATTAGTATGTTATGTAATATTTCGGAACATTCCATCAGCGCTGATCGGTCAACCGAAGGCTCTTATCCCAATTTGGGATAAGAGCTTTTTATTTTCATAATGACAAAGAAAGGGGAACAAGATGTCTTTATCAATCCGTGTTAATGAAAAAGCATTTGCAAACGGCGGCCGTAAAACGAGCGTGCTTCAAGACGTGAAGCTTGCGGTCGAAAACGGCGAATTCCTGACTGTCATCGGACCAAGCGGGTGCGGAAAAAGTACGCTCCTAAAAATCGTTGCGGGCCTTGACGGGAATTATGAAGGGCGAATCAGCATGAACGGCAGAGAAATCAAGAGCCCGGGGATTCAGCAAGGCTTTATTTTTCAGGAGCATCGGCTTTTTCCGTGGATGACGGTTGAGCAAAATATCGCCGCAGATTTAAGCCTCAAAGAACCATCGGTACGCAAGAAAGTGGATGAATTGATTGAAACGGTACGGCTGAAAGGCGCGGAGAAACTGTATCCGCGCGAGCTGTCCGGCGGAATGTCGCAAAGGGTCGCGATTGCCAGGGCACTCTTGCGGGAGCCCGAGATTTTGCTGCTTGATGAACCTTTCGGCGCCTTGGACGCCTTTACGAGAAAGCATCTGCAGGATGTGCTGGCAGACATTTGGAGAGAGAAGAAAATGACGATGATCCTGGTCACCCATGATATCGACGAATCCGTTTATTTAGCCAACCGGATCGCGGTCTTTACCGCAAAGCCGGGGAGAATTCATAAACTGATTCCGGTTGATCTGCCATTTCCGCGCAGCAGAACATCGCCCGTTTTTCAATCGATCAGGCAAAAAGTGCTGAAAGAATTTGAGAAAACGGAAGAATTCAGCTTTCAAGAAGGTTCGGGGATTTAAGCAGAAAGGAGCGGAAACGGATGAAAAAATGGCCGTTGTATGTGCTGGGCTGCCTGCTGCTGCTTGCGGGCTGTTCAGCAGCAGGATCAAACGGAAGCGGCAAGGATTTGAAAGTGATTAACATCGGGGTGCAGCAAAGCTTGAGTCCGCTGCTGCTCGCAAAAGAAAAAGGCTGGTTTGAAAAAGAGTTTGCCAAAGAAGGAATCAAAGTGAAATGGACGGAGTTTCAAAGCGGTCCGCCGCAGTTTGAAGGAATCGCCGCAGACAAACTCGACTTTTCCCAGGTCGGCAATTCACCGGTGATCGCAGGACAGGCGGCAGGCATCGATTTTAAGGAAATCGGCCTTTCGCAAGACGGCTTAAAAGCGAACGGCATCCTTGTGAAAAAAGGAAGCGGCATCAATGACATCAAGGATTTGAAAGGAAAAAAGGTGGCGGTGGCAAAAGGAAGCAGCGGATTCGATTTTCTTTATAAAGTGATCGACAAGGCCGGTCTGAAGCCTTCCGACGTGAACATCATCCAGCTTCAGCCTGATGAGGCTATGCCTGCATTTGACAGCGGGGCGATTGACGCGTGGTCGATTTGGGAGCCGTTTTTGTCCCTTAAAACGATCAAAAGCGATGCCGAGATTTTGGTTGACGGGGAGCAAATTGACCGGTATTCTCCGGGTTTTACGCTTGTACGGAGCGAATTTGCCGAACAGCATCCGGAAGAGGTCGTCCGTTTTTTGAAGGTGTACGACAAAGCCGTGAAGTGGCAGAAAGCCCATAAAAAAGAAGCGGTTGAAGCGTATTCGAAAATCAAAGGCATCGACAAAGAGGTCGTAGAAAACGTGCTTGATAACACCGAACCGTTAAACGAACCGATCACAGACCGCATCATTCAAACGCAGCAGGAAACTGCCGATTTTCAATACGAGTTAAAAGCGATCAACAAACAGATTGATGTAAAAGAAGTGGTTGACAACTCGTTTATGAAAAAAGCGCTCAAAGGAGGAGACGACGAATGAGGGCTGTTTCATCAAACACCCCTGCAGTCGGGCCGAAACCAGCCGCCAAACATAAGCCGGCCGCTTTTCGGCTGGCCTGGGGAAAAGGATTTGTATTGCCCGTCATCATCATTTTATTATGGCAGCTTGTCGGGTCATTGGAGCTCATCTCAAAGACCGTGCTACCGGCGCCTTTTGACATATTGCTGACCTTCCGCGACCTTATCGCGTCGGGAGAATTCTTCGCTCATTTAGGCATCAGCATTCAGCGCGCCGCGCTCGGCTTTTTCCTGGGAGCCGGACTCGGGCTCCTATTCGGGCTTATCATCGGATTCTCCAAAATAGCCGAGGACTATCTCGATCCTTCTCTGCAAATGCTGAGGACCGTTCCGCATCTCGCCGTCACGCCGCTGTTTATCTTATGGTTCGGCTTTGATGAGCTGTCAAAGGTGCTGCTGATCGCTCTTGGCGCCTTCTTCCCGGTGTATATCAATACATTTTCGGGGATCATGGGCGTCGATTCAAAGCTGTTCGATGTGGCGAGGGTATTGGAGTTTCATTGGCTGAAACAGGTGACAAAGCTCATTCTCCCTGCATCGCTTCCGAACATCCTTTTAGGAATCCGCCTGTCGCTCGGCGTATCGTGGCTCGGCCTAGTCGTTGCCGAGCTGATGGGATCAAGCGCTGGAATCGGCTATATGATCATGGATGCCAGACAGTTTTCGCAAACCGATAAGGTGTTTGTCGGGATTTTGATTTTCGCAGCCGTCGGAAAGTTGACGGATTCATTTGTCAGAGTGTTGGAGAGAAAGTGCTTGGGCTGGAGAAACAGCTACCAAGGAAATCAAAAGTAAAGGGGAGATCGGTTTGGAAATCTTATGGTTTATTCCAACTCATGGTGATGGACGTTATCTCGGCACAAACACGGGGGGAAGGGCCGCTGACCATACGTATTTCGAACAGGTGGCCCAGGCGGCTGACAGGCTTGGATATACGGGGGTTCTTTTGCCGACGGGAAAATCGTGCGAAGACCCGTGGATTACGGCTGCCGCTTTAGCTGCGGTCACGAAAAACCTGAAATTTTTGGTCGCCGTCAGGCCGGGTTTAATGCAGCCGTCGGTTGCCGCGCGGATGTCTTCCACATTCGACCGCCTTGCAGACGGCAGGCTCCTCATCAACGTGGTCGCCGGCGGGGACCCGTATGAATTGGCGGGAGACGGCCTGTTTATCAGCCATGATGAGCGGTATGAAGCGGCAAATGAATTTCTCGACATCTGGCGTTCGCTTTTAAAAGGCGGGACCGTCAGCTACAGAGGGAAGCACTTGAAGACCGAAAACGGCAGGCTCCTCTTCCCGCCGGTTCAAGAGCCGCATCCGCCGATCTATTTTGGCGGATCTTCAAAAGCGGGCCAGGAGACCGCCGCCAGACACGCAGATGTCTATTTAACATGGGGAGAGCCTCCGCATCTCGTTAAAGAAAAAATTGAATCCGTCAAAAAGCTGGCTGAAAAAGAAGGAAGAACCGTCCGTTTCGGTATCAGGCTGCATGTCATCGTCCGTGAAACGGAAAAAGAGGCGTGGCAGGCAGCGAATCAACTGATCAGCCGTCTTGATGACGACACGATTGCTGCCGCCCAAAACGCGATGAAGCGGATGGATTCATCAGGGCAAAAGAGAATGGTTCAGCTTCATCAAGGAAAGAGAAGCCAGCTGGAAATCAGCCCGAATCTTTGGGCCGGCATCGGACTTGTCAGAGGCGGGGCCGGCACGGCGCTTGTCGGCGATCCGGAAACGGTCGCCCGCCGGATAAAAGAATATGCCGACCTCGGGATCGAGTCGTTTATCTTCTCGGGCTATCCCCATCTTGAAGAAGCGTATCATTTTGCCGAAAAGGTCTTTCCTCTCCTTCCGTTTCGGACGAAACTTGAAAGAGAAGCATCAGGCGAAGTCATCGGAAATGACCGCTTTCCGTCAACACATAAGGAAAAAACGCTGTAAACGAAAAAACTCCAGGCATTCTGGAGTTTTTTTTATCTGTGCTTATGAAAGGAAAGCATGTATGACAGATGCTGAATCGTAATTAATACAAAGATGACGATGATCGGGAAGTACGGCATTTTCGCCTGAAAAAACGGATAAAAGATCAATAAGAGCGCCGCGGCGGGCATCGCCACATACAGGACGATATAGGAGGTTCTGCAAGCTTTGGCGGTGATCATTTGCTCCCTTTCATCCTGCTCTTTAAATTCATCCGGTATGAGAAGAAGGCTATGCCTGCGGGAGTTCCCCCTTTTTTCCAAGTATGAATAAATCGCCAGTACAAAAACAAACAGCAGAATCGGAATGAGATTCAGAACGACATGCAAGTCTGCCCCGTCCGTTTTCAGAATGCCGGCAATCTGCTCGGCAGCATGAAAAAACGAAATAAACGTCCAGCAGGCAAGTCCGAACAGAAGGATGTGAAAAAAAGTTCTCGTTTTCATACTCATCTTTTGTCCTCCTCCAACCAAAAAACGTCTTCCATTTTTAACTGAAATACTTCGCAAATCTTTAATCCTAAAAGGAGAGACGGTATGTAATTGCCTTTTTCGATAGCCGCGACGGTCTGCCTCGTCACTCCAACCGCTTTTGCGAGAGTTTCCTGTGAATACCCGTACCTCGCTCTCAGTTCCCTGACCTTGTTATTCATGGTACCACCTGCAATTCTTTGTTTATATAGTATATTTGACATATTGTTAATTGGACTTAACATAATGTTAATTTTCTTTTACAAAGCAATCAAGATCTTTTGGGCTAGAAACGATGGCTTGTTCTCCACAATATTTTAATTTATACATAAAATTGAAAAAAATGGAACAATCAAATCGGACTATCCCAAGCTTCCAAAAAAGGGTCTTTAAGGTTGTTTTAGGCTTGGAATTTCGAGGAGAGATGAATCTTTTTTCTTGGTTCTTTTATCATAAAGCTCAAGTTTAGCACTGTCGTTCAAAAAAAGCCGGAGAAATGGGGGGATGGGAAAAAGTGATCAATTTCAGGGGAGGAATGAATGAGGCCTGAAGAAAAAGCCGGTTCCATGCAAAAATGAGTGGGAAAATAGATAGAAAAATCCGAAAAAAATTAAATAAATAGTTGGAATGTAATATTTGCGGAATAGGAAAATTCATAGATTTCAGTATGATTTTGGATATGTTACTCTGTGGGTACTTGATAGAAAGGAGGGGGAAAAATGACATACGCAGCACCGCAGGTTGATTATTCCGTAAGTCCTGCGATCGAAGATCAAGCGTGGTTTCTAGTATTTATCGCAGTACTGCTGGCACTGGGCGCAACGATTGTTCTCGGCGCAGCGGTATGGTGCGTGGCCAACGGAAACGGCAGCTTCACGGGAGCCGTCAAATGGGTCAACGGTCTAGAGGTTAAAATTGAGTGCAGGAAATAGCTATACTTAGGGTCATCTGTATACATCGAGACATATCATAACAGGGGCTTAACCGTCTGTGGGGGGCGGTTAAGTCCTCTACCATCTACATTACCCTGGAGGCATTATGTTTACAATCGATCACCTGTCTAAAACATATAAAAACAATGTGACTGCCGTAAGCGGGTTTCATATAAAGATTGATAGAAATCAAATTGTCGCGATAGCAGGTCCGAACGGTTCTGGGAAAACGTCTATCATCAATTCAATTTTGGGCATCATCAAGCCCAGTGAAGGAACCATTCTTTTGGACGGTCTGCCGAACGAGACGGCCGAATTTAAGCAAAAGCTCGCTTATGTTCCCGATGACCTGCTGCTGCCGGAAGCCCTTTCCGCTGCCGAATATATAGATTTTGTTTCCTCAATGTATCATTGTACCCCAAAGAAAAGGAGGAAACAATTAATTGAACTCTATGACATGGAGGAGGCTCTGCACGAGCCGATTGAAACGTATTCCCACGGAATGAAAAAAAAGACGCAGCTGATTTCGGCTTTTATGCTGGACAGCGAGTTTGTCATTATGGACGAACCGTTTCGGGGGCTTGATATTGAAGCGGTCATCAACACGAAAAAACTGATGAAGCGTTATGCCGCAACCCGGGGATCGATTCTGCTGTCGACGCACGATATGCTTTCAGCTGAAGAGCTGTGCGATAAAATCGCCATCCTTTCAAAAGGAGTCAAAATGGATGAAGGAAAAGTGGGCGAATTAAAGCTTAAATATAACAGCGATTCGCTTGAAGAAGTGTTTTTAAAAGCTTCGATGCTGAGTGATAGGGGTGCGCATTTTGATCAAATCATTCGAAATTTCTAAGATGATGCTAAAAATGTGGCAAAAGGAAATACACAAGCTGTTAAACACCGGTACGAAAAAAATGCTGGCCTTATCCTTTCTCCTTGTGGCAATCGGGGTAGGAGCCATGGTCGGATACAGCTTCACCGGGATGTTTTTAAGCTCGTTTTTAAACGGCGACAAGGGCCCGCTCGGATTGTTCGTCATTTCAATGCTGATGAACGCTTCGATTTTTACGTTTGTCTTCTTTATTTTGTTCACGGTACGGACGCCTGAGCAGAACAGTTTCTCGATGCAGCTGAGCTGGTTTCCGCTGACGCCCTTTCAGAGAAGCCTCGGCTATTATATTCCATTTGCCGGAGCAGTTGCGTGCCTGGTCTTATTTATCATGTTTATTTTGCTCGTGCCAAATTTTATTGCCAGTGGTGTAGGAATTCGATTTACGGCTGCGTTTTTTGCGGCGCTGTTTGTGCAAATCATTTTTTTCTTCTCAATTTTACATCTTGTTTACAACCTTGCGTACATCGTCATTTTAGCATTCGGCTTTCCGCTGCAAAAATTTTTTTCGCTGTTTGCGCTCATCGCGCTGGCCGTGTATTACGGTCTGTCCAGCTTTGATGTGGAAAGGATACAAAACGCCTATCTGTCCTTTGATTACAACCTGACGTATTTTGCAGTACCGGTGTTTCAGCTTTTGAACGGTCAGGAAGCGGGCTTTGGTGCCGCAGCGGTTTTGACCGTGATGGCAGCCGCCGTATCGGCCTCTTTTTTGTCGCTGAATCTTGTGCCGATCCTCACCGAAAAAAAATCGTCTAAGCTGTTTTCGTTTTTGAAAATCCCGTCGGCAAAATCGTTGGCGTTGACGGTGAAAGAAATCAAATCACAGGCCAGGAACGAGGAAAACGTGCTGAACTTCATTTTTCTGCTTTTGGCATTTTGCTTTTTAAAATACAAATTCCAGCTCGGGTTTACCGGGGAGAGCTACATCGTTCTTGGCGGCGTGACCGGAATCGTGGCCTTCAATTCCTTTGGCAATGATAAGCGGATGATGCCGGTGTACAAGGCGCTTCATCTGAAAATGACAACGGTTTTATGGTCGAAATATCTCGGCTTGTGTGCGCTGGGGCTTGTTCAGCTATGCACGTTTTCCCTGTTGACTTGGACCTTTCCGGACAGCTTCGCGGTCTTTTGGAAGACGATGGCCGTCCTTCTCAATTCGATTGCGGTCTTTTATTTAGCAGGCATCATGTTTCCGCTTGACCGAAATAATCCGTATATGGGAATCTTCTCGTTCGGGATGCTCCTTCTCTTTTTGATTCCGCTGTTTTTTATAGGAAATTACGTAATCGATAAGATTTTGGGGCATGGCTTGTTGTTTTTCGTCCCGTTTCTGGAACTGTTGTTAATCCTGCTCTTGCACGGCGGGTTTAAATGGAGGTACCATTATGATCATTAATATGCTGAAAACATATTTTGCGGTGAAAAAAATCCCCTATTTTCCGGAGCATGTGACGCTTAATGAAAAATACATTTCAGATCATGACCTGGGCGCCGATTTTCCGATCAATCCGACAGCTTACCGCATGCTGCAAGAAATCGACGGAAAAAAGGATGAAGCGGAGATTGCAGCCGGCCTTGCGGATGTTTTTCGCATCAGCGAATCGGTACTACAAAAAGATTTGCACGAATTGTTGACAGGACTTAACCGCCGGTATCTGATCAATTGGAAATATGGCGGGTTTCTCCAACAGTTTTTGAGTCAGTACCGCCCCGGCTACAGGGAAAGGTTTTCAGGCCGTTCTGATTCATTTTTGTTTCTTTACATAACATGCCTTCATATTATTTCAAGGAAAATCATTTTATTCTGGTTTATCTTTTTGGTACTGTCGATTGCAGCTTATATTGCGGTGCCGGATCGGTCGATTGTCAACATCGCCGTTTATTTTTCTATCATCTATGCCGGATTAATTTCGGGAACGGTGCTGCATGAGACGGTGCATGGAACCGTTCACAGGAGGTTCGTCGGAAAACAGGGGCCGGATGGATTTTTGGCGGCTGACATGATGTCCGTAAAATTTGTCAGGCCGGCGGTTTCTCCGTACAGGAAAAAAATGATTTGGATAACGGTGCTCGGTCCGCTCGTTCCGGGGATTTTGGGGGTGGCCGGCGTGCTGTTTACGATCCTTTGCCTGCGGGAAAACATGGTGTCAGCGGGCATACTCCTGTTCTTTGCGACCTATGCTCTGCATATGCTCTATTTGCTTCCGTTTATGGGGGATGGAAAATCGATAATGAAACAGCTGATGATCAGGGGAATTGGAGGGAAATCATCATGAATGCAAATTCTTTAAAGCAGGGACTCATATTTGCCAGTTTCTCAAGCTTCCTGGCATTTCCGATGGTAGCTGCTGCGCTTTTGTTCTACCACCTTTTTTCAAGTCAAACGAATACCGGTATTTTGTTTAACAGTCTGTCTATTGTGATGGAGAGCGAGTCGTCTTTTTCGCTGAAGGTGAAGCCGAATTTTTTCTTCATTATGTTCGGACTATTTATCGGCATCTTTATCATAGCGGCTGTCATATCCTTTTTTTACGGGAAAAAAAAGAAATGATAACTCATCAGGCTTGCTTTATGCAGGCTTTTTTATTTGCGGGCATAAGGGGATGTATGATATAGTCAAAACGTAATTATTACGATTTATCAAAGGAGGATAAAAAGTGGCGAAAAAATCGAAAATCGCCAAGGAAAAGAAACGGCAACAACTTGTAGAACGATACTCGGCCATCAGAAAAGAACTGAAAGAAAAAGGCGACTACAGGGCGCTCAGCCGGCTTCCGCGCGATTCAGCGCCATCAAGGCTGCATAACCGCTGCGAGCTGACAGGAAGGCCGAGAGGATATATGAGAACATTCAACATGTCGCGGATTGCGTTTCGGGAATTGGCTCACAAAGGACAAATTCCGGGAGTGAAAAAATCGAGCTGGTAAAAAGCACGATAATGAAAAAAGGCGCCGATTTTTCCGGCGCTTTTTTTCGACAAATTTTTAATATCCCCTTGACGAAAATTTAATAAACGTGTAACATTATAAAAGTCAAAACGATGAACGGTTTTGAATAGACTGCGCGGGTGTAGTTTAGTGGTAAAACCTCAGCCTTCCAAGCTGATGTCGTGGGTTCGATTCCCATCACCCGCTCCATACATACTGTTTATAACGCAGTGTTTCGTTTCTCAGATTAAACGAAGCATTGCGTTTTTTCATGTATGAAAAAAACCTGCTTCCAGAAAGCAGGTGTTAAGGAATGACAGCGGATATATGTTCTCCGCCGTGAATCTGTTCAAACATTTTTGTCAAAGCTTTTAGCAGCCGGATTGCTTCGTCTTTTGAGGTGGAAGGCCTGAAAAAAACGAGCTGGAGGGCATCCTTCGTCCCCGGCTTGACGGGGCAGCGGTTGATCTGATCTGAAAGGGATCCGAACGTTCTGGATTCGCCGGAAACATGGAGGATCTCTTCATTTCCGCCGATCTCGATACGGATCGGCCCTTTTAGCATCCGGGCGTCATAAATATGAATCGGAACCGAATATTTAAGCGAGAAAAAACGGCTTAAATCCGATGCCGAATCGGCGGATGGTATGTATCGCTGGTGCTTGATGTCCGTCAGCAGCCGTTCAAGGCTTGTTTGCAGGCCGGTATTCGACGGGTCAATCAAGGCAACGGTCTCCTGCCATTCTTTGATTGCCGGCTCATCGGAGAGATCCCTGTCGGCATAATCAAAAAACAGCGATTCCTGAAACAGGCGCAGCCGGCCTTTTAGCATTTGCGGCGAGTCTGCGATTTCAATTCCTTTATATAAAACAGCGCCGACCTTAAAGGAGGGGACGCGCTCTAAAACAGCGGGGGCGATTTGCAGGTTGATTTCCATTTCAGACTTTAACTCCCTTCGTCATGGTACACTTGTATTATACAGCGTCTGAAAATCAAAACAAAGAAAGGAGGTTTATCCGTTATGAACGTGAAACAGCTTAAAGCAGATGTGATTGAATTCGCGCAGCAAATCGGAATCGACAAAATACGCTTTGCCAGCGCTGATACATTCGAAACGTTAAAAGAGCGTTTAATCGAAAACAGAAAGCTTGGATATGAGTCCGGATTTGAAGAGCCTGATCTTGAAAAGCGGACAAATCCAAAGCTCCTATTGCCGAAGGCGAAATCGATCATCGCAATTGCGCTCGCATACCCTTCAAAGATGAAAAATGCGCCAAGGAGCGTAAAAGGGGAACGGAGGGGCATTTTTTGCAGAGCTTCCTGGGGAAAAGACTACCACCATGTGTTGCGGGAAAAGCTTGATCAGCTCGAAGAATTTTTGCAGTCCCAGCATGAAGATGTCAGAACGAAATCGATGGTTGATACGGGCGAGCTTTCAGACCGGGCTGTCGCCGAACGGGCCGGCATCGGCTGGAGCGGAAAAAACTGTATGATCATCACCCCCGAGTTCGGCTCATACGTTTATTTGGCAGAGATGATTACCAATATACCGTTTGAACCTGATGAGAGAATAGAGGATCAATGCGGTTCATGCAACAAATGCATTGAAGCTTGCCCGACCGGTGCGCTTGTCAATCCCGGACAGCTCAACTCCCAGCGCTGCATCTCTTTCCAGACGCAGACGAAAGGTTTTCTGCCCGATGAGTTCCGCACGAAAATCGGCAACCGGATCTACGGATGTGATACGTGCCAGATGGTTTGCCCGAAAAACAAAGGCGTGGACTTTCACCTTCACCCTGAAATGGAGCCCGATCCGGAGATTGCCAAGCCGCTTTTAAAGCCTCTGCTTACGATCTCGAACCGCGAGTTCAAAGAAAAATTCGGCCATATCGCAGGTTCCTGGAGGGGGAAAAAACCGATTCAGCGAAACGCGATCATCGCTCTGGCCCACTTTAAGGAAACGGGCGCACTGCCTGAGCTCATTTCTCTTATGCATCAAGATCCGCGTCCTGTCATCAGGGGAACTGCAGCATGGGCTATCGGAAAGATCGGGGAAGCGGATATGCTTGAGGAGCTTGAAAAAGCGCTGTCCCGCGAAGAGGATGACGAAGCAAAAGCGGAAATTCAAAAAGGCATTCAGCTTTTAACAGAAACCGCCATGACTAAATGAGGGCTGTCCTGACATATGTTTTGTAGCAGGAGCGAAAAACCGCTTGTTCTTCCGTTTTGGAAGGCGGGTATTTTTCGATCATCAAACATATGGTGGTGTAGCCTTTGAAAGAGATTATCGAACAGCTGTTGAAGGCAAGGCTGGACTATTTAATCAACGGCAATGATCAGCGAAGCTGGCGTGACGCCGGTGATGCCGAAGTCATTGAACGGAAAAAGAAGCTCTTTGAAAAACGCGGCGTCAAAATCGTCAAAGCCAGGATGAAGACGGCGATCAAAGATCATTGGCTTGAAGATGACGGAACGGCGCATGTCAATTATCAATCCCATACGGCATACTTGTGCAAAGATGGGGATGATATGTATATGGAAGAACAAATCGAAAAACGGACCGCTCTTTTATATGACCAGATGGTGGTCAAGGATACGGAAATTCCCCGTCCGTCCGTTCAGCCGATTTCTGATGATGAGTACTGCGCCGATGCCGAAAAGCGCGAACTATTGGGGCGGGCGTTCACCTATGACAGGCTGTCTGCCGTCCGCTACGCCGAAACGTTTTGGAATAAGCGGAATTCGGCTTATAAAAATTTTGAAGACAATTGCACAAATTTTATCTCCCAATGCATCCGCGCCGGAGATGCGCCGATGCGCGGCTATCCGAACAGAGGCGCAGGCTGGTGGATGCAGAATCATTCGTGGAGCTACAGCTGGACCGTCGCCCATTCGCTCAGAACATTTTTGAAGCGGTCAAAGACAGGTCTCCGCGCAATTCAAGCGGGCGCTGCCGAAGAGCTGACGGAAGGCGATGTCATCTGCTACGATTTCAACGGTGACGGAAGGTTTGACCACGTGGCGATCGTGACCGCGAAGGATAAAGGCAACATGCCGCTTGTAAACGCCCAGACCCATGACTGCCGGATGAGATACTGGTCATACGAAGATTCCCCCGCGTACACCCCGTCGATCCGTTATGCGTTTTTTCATATTGCAGATGATACGACAAAAGCGTAATGAGTGGTATAATAAACACGGATTCAGAAAAACAGAGGTGAACATTTTGGCATTGCATGTCGTATTATATCAACCCGAAATTCCTGCGAATACAGGAAATATCGCACGAACTTGTGCAGCAACAGACACAACTCTTCATTTGATCAGGCCGCTCGGCTTTTCAACAGATGATAAAATGCTTAAGCGCGCAGGACTTGACTACTGGGAGTTCGTCAATATCGTTTATCATGACTCATTGGAAGAGCTGTTTGAGGCTCATCCAGAAGGGAAATTTTTCTTTATTACAAAGTTCGGTCAAAAACCGCACACATCATTCGACTATTCAGATCAAACTGAGGATTATTTTTTCGTATTCGGCAGAGAAACGAACGGGCTTCCGAAAGATCTGATCGAACAAAACATGGACCGCTGCCTGCGTTTGCCGATGACCGAGCACGTCAGATCATTGAATTTGTCAAATACGGCCGCAATCCTTGTGTATGAGGCGCTTCGGCAGCAAAACTACAGAGATTTAACGTAATGGATGACATTTCCGTCCCCCATAAATGAAGGGGGGCGGTTTTTTTTGTTTAAAACGTAACAGTGTTATGTTACAATGAATCGGAAGGAGTGAAGCAAATGGACCGGGAAGATTTAATTTCAAAAAAAGAGCTGCTTGATGCAACGTCGATTTCCTACGGGCAGCTGTACAGATGGAAACGGAAAAATTTAATACCCGAGGACTGGTTTATTCGAAAATCTACCTTTACCGGTCAGGAAACGTTTTTTCCGAAAGAAGACATACTGAAAAGAATCAAAAAAATTCAAAGCATGAAAGAGAATCTGTCTCTTGATGAAATGGCGGAAATGTTTTCTCCAAAGCTCGATCAACTGGAGATCAGCCGCAGCGATCTGCTTGAAAAAGGGCTGATATCAGAGCCTGTCATGTCATTTTTTGAAGAGAATGCTGATAAACGGGATGACTCATTTCGACTGGAGGATGTGCTTGCGCTATATGTGCTGGAAGGATTGCTTCAATCGGGAGACATCAGTCTTGAGGAAGGGAAAATGGTACTTGAGGTGATGCTCTCCGGGGCACGCCCGGAACGCGGCAGACTGATCGTGCTGAGGAAGCTCGGCATTGCCACATGCTTTATTGCCGAGGGAGAAGTCGTCTTTGAACAGGCGGTGAAAGTGGTTGCAACTATCAGCCTCGCAGAAGCCGGGGAAGAATTGAAGACAAAATTGGTGTAATGGAGGAAAAGCGATGGACAGCTTAACGATAAACGGATTTGGAAGCTCGGGCGGAGGCACGTTTCAGACGGTCGAGCTAAACGGAAAAGGAACGATCAATGGAGATGTCGAGTGCAAACAGTTTTCCTGCAACGGAGCGGGGACGATGAAAGGACATGTGAAAGCAGAAACCGTGAAAATCAGCGGCCGTGCAAGCGTTCATGGCGGCATTGCTGCTTCATCCGTGCGGATCGACGGCTCGGCCAAGATCGAAGGGGATGTAGATGCCGATAAAGTAAAGATCGCCGGACATGCGTCTTTATCAGGTCATGTAAAAGGCGACGACCTGATCATCCGGGGAAAGGCTTCAATCGGCAAAGACTGTGAAGTGGAACATTTTACGGCAGAAGGCTGTTTTACGATCGACGGACTTTTGAACGCTGAACAGGTTGAGATCAAAATCCACGGGGGCGAAAGCAGGGCGAAGGAAATCGGCGGCCGGCGGATACGCTGCACGGCCCACCGGTCAAAGTTTCTTTCATTATTAAAGCCGTTTCTCCCCGGCCCGGCGCTGACTGCCGAATTGATTGAAGGGGATCATATTGAGCTCGCGAATACAACGGCGAAAATCGTCCGCGGCAATACGGTTATCATCGGCGAAAACTGCGACATCGGGCTTGTCGAATATAAAGAAGAGTTCAGGCAGGCGAAATCGGCAAAAGTCGGAGACAGTCAAAACATCTAGCGGAGGGTATGCGATATGGAGGGAAACAATTTAAAAATCAACGGGTCCGGGAGTGCAGCCGGAGGCACCTATCACAACGTCGTCATCAAAGGCGAAGGAACGATCGGGGCAGGTCTTGACTGCGCGAAGTTTCGCTGCTACGGCACAAGCGTCCTTTCCGGGGATGCGAAAGTGCAATCATTGCATATATACGGCGAGGCGGAAGTCGCCGGGCGGCTGAAAGCAGATAAAGCGAAAATTTACGGTACGGCTGAGATTTCCGGCAATGCCGACATCAGCGAAACGGCCGTGAAGGGCATTCTTACGGTCGGCGGAAACTTAACGGGAGATGAGTGCGACATTAAAGGGACCGTTGCTGTTAAAGGCGATTGTGAAGCAGAGCGTTTTACATTAAACGGAAACCTTGAAATAGACGGTCTCCTTAACGCAGGCGAGGTTGACGTCGCCCTGCGGTTCGGGGAGAGTTCGGTTGGCGAAATCGGCGGCACGGCCATCAAGGTGAGAAACAAACGGGGACTGTTTAAAAAAAACAGCGGTTTTTTATCAGCAAAAGTCATCGAGGGAGACGATATTTACCTGGAGAATACTTCGGCCGGGATCGTCAGAGGAAACCGCGTCCGCATAGGACCCGGCTGCCGGATTGAAACCGTTGAATACAACAGCGATTATCACGTTTCCGATAAGGCCGAGGTAAAAGAGAATCGACAAATATAATAAAACAGTGTTATGTTATGATAAAGAAAAAGGATGGCCGGATACCCGAGCCATCCTTTTTCTTTTTAGTGTTTCTTTCCGGGTTTGCTTTCATACCCGGCGGTGAAAATGGATACGAGAAACGTGAGGATGACCCCCATCATAATCAGCGTTTTCATCAAATCCCCCTCTCCATCCGTTTGTCCCTTGTTGTCTATTCGCATGCGGTGTATTCAGCCGGTCCGCGTGCAGCCTGCGATCCGGGCTTATCTGCTTTTATTATGACCGGTTTGTTCCGTCCTTGTCAATTAGAGGAAGTGCATTTCAAATTCAACCTAAAAAAGCATCGAAAGGGACATCTCCGCATAGATTGAATGTAACAGTGATTCACTTTTCACCTTGCATCAATCATCATATAGGAGGTTCTTATGGATATATTAAAAAAGATTGAACAGTATAGAGAGGAAGAGCAGCGTCTGAAATGGGAAGGAACCTTCGGTGATTACTTGGAAATCGTCAAAGAAAATCCGATTGTCGCTCAATCTGCTCATTCCCGTGTTTACAATATGATAAAAAACAGCGGCATAGAAGAAAAAGACGGAAAAAAAGTATACCGTTTTTTTGACAAAGAGCTGTTTGGACTTGAGGAGCCTTTGGAACGTCTTGTTGAAGAATATTTTCATCCGGCCGCAAAACGGCTTGATGTCAGAAAGAGAATATTGCTTTTGATGGGACCGGTCAGCGGCGGGAAATCGACGCTTGTGACGATGCTGAAAAGAGGACTTGAAGCCTATTCATTGACGGATGAAGGAGCCGTCTATGCGATTAAAGGCTGCCCGATGCATGAAGATCCGCTTCATCTCATTCCGCAGCATTTGCGTGAGGATTTTTATCAGGAATACGGCATTCGTATCCAAGGAAACCTCTCGCCGTTGAACATGATGCGCCTTCAGCAGGATTACGGCGGAAGAATCGAAGATGTAAAGATTGAAAGAATCTTTTTTTCCGAAGATAAACGGACGGGGATCGGAACGTTCAGCCCCTCTGATCCGAAGTCGCAGGATATTGCCGATTTGACCGGAAGCATTGATTTTTCGACGATTGCCGAATACGGATCAGAATCCGACCCGCGCGCATACCGCTTTGATGGGGAATTGAACAAGGCGAACAGGGGAATGATGGAATTTCAGGAAATGCTGAAATGCGATGAGAAATTTCTCTGGCATCTGTTGTCCCTGACGCAGGAAGGGAATTTTAAAGCCGGCCGGTTCGCCTTGATTTCGGCCGATGAATTGATCGTCGCCCATACGAACGAAACCGAGTACCGCTCATTTATCGCCAATAAGAAAAATGAAGCGCTCCATTCGCGCATTATCGTCATGCCGATCCCTTATAACCTCAAGGTATCTGAAGAAGAGCGGATCTATGAGAAAATGATCGCCGAAAGCGATGTGGCCGACGTGCACATCGCCCCGCACACGCTGAAGGTCGCTGCGATGTTTTCCATTTTAACGAGGCTGAAAGAACCGAAGCGTTCTGACATTGATCTTGTTAAAAAAATGAGGCTGTATGACGGAGAAAGCGTTGAAGGCTACAACTCGTCCGATGTCGAGGATTTGAAAAAAGAATACAATGACGAAGGCATGAGCGGCATAGATCCGCGGTATGTCATCAACAGAATCTCCTCGACGATCATCCGCAAAAACATGGAATCGATCAACGCCCTCGATGTCCTTCGCTCTTTAAAGGAAGGGCTTGATCAGCATCCTTCGATATCTTCTGAAAACCGCGAGCGTTATTTGAACTTTATTTCGGCAGCGAGAAAAGAGTACGACGAGATGGCGAAAAAAGAAGTGCAAAAAGCGTTTGTCTATTCGTATGAGGAGTCGGCTAAAACCCTTATGGACAATTATCTCGACAATGTCGAGGCTTACTGCAATAAAATCAAGCTGCGCGACCCGCTGACAGGCGAGGAAATGAATCCTGACGAAAAGCTGATGAGATCGATCGAAGAGCAGATCGGAATCAGCGAAAATGCCAAAAAAGCCTTTCGTGAAGAAATCCTTATCCGAATTTCCGCCTATGCGAGAAAAGGGAAGCGGTTTGACTACAATTCGCACGAACGCCTGCGGGAGGCCATTCAGAAAAAGCTGTTTGCAGACTTGAAGGACGTTGTTAAAATCACGACGTCGACAAAAACGCCTGATGAACAGCAGCTCAAAAAGATCAACGAGGTTGTCGCGCGGCTCATCGATGAACACGGCTATAACTCGACGAGCGCCAACGAGCTGCTGAAATACGTAGGAAGCTTGTTAAACCGGTAAATCAAGACCCGTCCGGAAAGGGCGGGCTCTTTTGTCCCATTTTCACAAATGTTTGTCAAGCGTCATCAGCATCCTGCATAGGATAAAAATAAACATTTTTTAAGACTTGTTTTACAGCGATTGGCTTTTCGGATTTATCAATAAGGAGGGGAATTCATGTCCCATAAAGACAACGGCCATTTTATTATTTCTCAGGAAGACTGGTCCCTCCATCGAAAAGGGTATGATGACCAACAGCGCCATCAGAAAAAGGTGCAGGATGCGATAAAAAACAATCTGCCTGACTTAATTACAGAAGAAAGCATCATCATGTCCAACGGCAAGGATGTCGTCAAAATTCCGATTCGGTCATTGGATGAGTACAAAATCCGCTACAACTACGACAAAAATAAACATGCCGGACAGGGAGACGGGGACAGTCAAGTCGGAGATATCGTGGCGAGAGACGGCGCTGATAAAAGGAGCGGCGCCGGAAAAGGCCGGGGAGCGGGCGATCAGGCCGGTGAGGATTATTATGAAGCGGAAGTGTCGCTGATGGATCTGGAAGAGGCGCTCTTCAGCGAGATGGAGCTGCCGAATTTAGAGCGGAAAGAGCGCGATGACATCGTCGTTGAAGACATTGAGTTTAACGATATCCGCAAAACCGGACTGACCGGCAACATCGATAAAAAAAGGACGATGCTTTCGGCGTTCAAGCGCAACGCGATGACCGGAAAACCGTCGTTTTATCCGATCTTTCCGGAGGATTTGAAATTCAAAACATGGAATGATTCCGTAAAACCGGAATCGAAGGCTGTCGTGCTGGCGATGATGGATACGAGCGGCTCGATGGGCGTCTGGGAAAAATATATGGCGCGCAGCTTTTTCTTTTGGATGACACGCTTTTTGCGGACAAAGTATGAAACTGTCGAAATCGAATTTATCGCCCATCATACGGAAGCGAAAGTCGTTTCTGAAGAAGATTTCTTTTCAAAAGGGGAAAGCGGGGGGACGATCTGCTCATCCGTCTACAGAAAATCGCTCGAGCTGATCGAGGAAAAATACCATCCGACCCGCTATAATATTTATCCGTTTCATTTTTCCGACGGGGACAATTTAACGTCTGACAATGTACGCTGCGTCAAGCTCGTCGGCGAAATCATGGAAAAAGCGAATTTGTTTTGCTATGGCGAAGTCAATCAGTACAACAGGCATTCAACATTGATGTCAGCCTATAAAAATATAAAAAATGAAAAATTTAAGTATTATATTTTAAAGCAAAAAGCGGATGTGTTTCAAGCGCTGAAGAGCTTTTTCAGCAATGAAGAACAGCACCAGTATACGTAATAGAAACAAGTCAGGCCTCTGTTTTCAGAGGCTTTTTTGTCGTGGAAAATATTTATATGAATTTTTTTGAACAATTTTATTGACATTTTTGATTACATTAACTAATATTTAATCTTGTTAACTATTTTGTTTTGTTGTGTAGGGGTAAAAATGCGTGTTGCGGTTTCCGATTTTTCTTGCTCAGTTTTGAGCAACTTTTACATAAGTAGCTCATGTACACGTCCGTAATGTTCTGGGCGGAAATTGGGAAACGTAATATGCAGGTATGTGTAAATCGCTGATCAATAAACGATCTGTGGTTATATGAAAAAATAGAAGGAACACGAAAGGAGAAAATAAAAAATGAGCAAAGGACGTTTAATTTTAACAAACATTATCGGACTTATCATCGTGCTTGCCATTATAGCAGGAGGCGCGTATTACTACTATAACAGCGTGAGCTACGTGACAACAGACGAAGCGCACGTTGCAGGAGACATGGCGGAAATCACCGCACCGGCTTCCGGAAAGCTGTCAGGATGGGATATTGATGAAGGAACAAAAGTGACGAAAGACGAAAAAACAGCAAAAATCAAAGGTGAACAAACGGTTGATGTAAAGTCTATCATGGACGGAACGATCGTGAAAAATGAAGCAAAAGACGGACAAATGGTACAAGCTGGACAAACGCTTGCCCAAACGATTGACATGGACCACCTCTACATTACAGCAAACATTAAGGAAACAGATGTGAAAGACATTGAAAAAGGGGACAAAGTGGATATCGTCGTCGACGGTGATCCGGGCGCGACATTTGAAGGAAACGTTGAAGAAATCGGATATGCGACAAATTCAACATTTAACCTGCTGTCCCAACAAAATACAAGCGGAAACTACACGAAAGTAACGCAAAAAGTACCTGTGAAAATTTCAATTAAAAACCCTTCTGACAAAGTGCTTCCAGGTATGAACGCATCAGTGAAAATTTCAAAATAACCGAAGGGGATAAAAAACAGCGAAAGGAGGATGTCATAAGTGGCTTCCCAAAACAAACAAAGTAATATGTCGCTGCTTGTCATATTAATGGCCGGTTTATTTCTGGCCATTTTGAATCAGACGCTGCTTAATGTGGCGATGCCGCATCTGATGACGGAATTTAACGTAAGCGCCACGACCATTCAATGGCTGACAACGGGATATATGCTTGTCAACGGCGTTTTGATTCCGCTATCGGCTTTCCTGATCTTGCGGTTTGGCGGACGCAGTTTATTTGTGACAGCCATGTCGCTGTTCACGATCGGAACGTTCATATGCGGAATCGCGCCCAATTTCTCAACGATGCTGATCGGCCGCCTCATTCAGGCTGCCGGGGGAGGAATCCTTCAGCCGCTCGTAATGACCACGATTCTGTTCATCTTCCCTCCGGAGAGCCGCGGGAAAGGGATGGGAATCTTCGGCCTGGCGATGATGTTCGCTCCGGCGGTCGGACCGACTTTATCCGGCTGGCTCATCGAAAATTTCAGCTGGCGGATCATGTTTTACGGACTTGTTCCGATCGGAGTGATCGTCATTGTTTGCGGATTGTTCCTGTTTAAAAACATGACAGAGCCTAAAAAAGTGAAGCTTGACGTCGCGGGTGCGATCCTGTCCATCGTCGGTTTTGCATCATTGCTTTACGGTGTAAGTGAAGCGGGCTCTGACGGCTGGGATGATCCGATCGTTCTTACGACTGTTGTGGTCGGTGCAATCGGCATCATTGCCTTTATCGTTCAGCAATTGAAATCAAAAGACCCGATGCTCGATTTCAGAGTGTTTAAATACGATATGTTTTCACTATCAAGCGTGATCAATGCGATTATTACGGTTGCAATGTTTGCCGGGATGTTCCTGCTCCCGATTTATTTGCAGAACCTTGTCGGCTTTACGGCGCTTCAGTCAGGGCTGCTATTGCTCCCGGGGGCTATCGTGATGCTTATCATGTCGCCGATTTCGGGAATCTTGTTCGACAAAGTCGGACCGAGGCCGCTGGCGATCGTCGGTTTATTGATCACCGCAGTTACGACTTACGAATTTACGACGCTTACCCTTGATACGCCGTATATAAACATTGTCGTGATCTATGCGATCCGCGCGTTCGGTATGTCGCTCTTGATGATGCCGATTATGACCGCCGGTATGAACCAGCTTCCGAAGCAATTGAACAGCCACGGAACGGCGATGGCGAATACATTGCGCCAAATCAGCGGTTCAATCGGAACGAGCGTACTTACGACGATTTATACGAACCGTACGACATTCCATTACGCGGCGATGGCGGATCAAACGAATACGGCCGATCCGACGTTTATGCACACATTGCAGTCAACGATCCAGTCAGTCGCGCAATCCATGCATATATCTGCCGCACAAGCACAACAATATGTGATGAAAAACTTGGCAGGACAGGCGCAGCTCAACTCCAACGTGCTGGGCATTAATGACGCATTTATGTGGGCGGCTGGGCTCTGCGTAGTCGGTTTGGTATTAAGTCTGTTCTTAAGAGACGTAAGAAAAGACAAGGAACGCAAGAAAAACAAGGCGGAAGAGCTGACTTTGCTGCCGGCTCCGAAGGAAGCGAAAGAGTCTTAAACCAGGAGGTTTTAACATGAAAATCTATGTTGTTTATGACAGTGAAGGCGAGCATACGAAAAAATTAGCTCAATCTATTGCCGAAGGCGCACGGGAATCAGAATCTGCAGAGGTGCTGATCGACCATGTCAGCGAGGCGGACATTAGAAAGCTTGAGGAAATGGATGCTATCGTTTGGGGTTGCCCGGGCCATTTCGGCACGATCAGTTCAGGCTTAAAAACCTGGATCGACAGACTGGGCTACCTTTGGGCGGAAGGAAAGCTGATCAATAAGGTCGGCGCAGTTTTCTGCACAACAGCTACGACGCACGGCGGACTTGAAGCGACAATGCTTAATCTGATCACCCCGATGCTGCATCAGGGCATGGTGGTTGTCGGTTTGCCGGGAAACGTGCCTGAAAATGCGTTATACGGTTCTTACTACGGAGTCGGCGTCACTTGTCCGGTAGACAGCGACGAATTGATTTCCGAAGAAGGGCTTGAGCTGGGACGGGCTCTGGGCAGACGCGTCGCACAGGTTACCGGCCGTTTCGTCAGCGGGCAGTAAAGGAGCGATTGCCATGGCCATAATCGTGACCGTTATCGCTGCAATTATCGTCATTATCGGACTCGTTGTGTTTAATGTACGATCCGCATCCCCGGACAGAGACGAGACTGTTGTGGAGGACCGCACCGAAGACATGGAAGCCCCTGAAGTACAGCGGGAAGAACACCGGCACCGGCTGCCGGAAGGCCCTTCCGAACCGGATGATCCATACGCCATGAATGATGAGACATACCGGAAAACGCTGAAAAAGCTTCATCAGCCTCAAGAACAGAATAAACTTGAAGAAAAAACGCAAATGGATGACATGGACTATCGGAATGCGTTAAAGTCCATGCAAAAACGTAAGCAGGATTAAGAGCAAATTCGCTGGGTATCAGCGGATTTGCTTTTTTTATTGTCATTCCCTCTGTATTAGTGTACTATATGAATAGTACACTAATACAGAGGAGGATATCGTTTGAAATCTTTCGGCGGTTTATTTAGAAAAGATTTGCTCATCTCAAGATTTTGGTCCGTCGTTGGGGTGCTGTTTACGCTGTTTGCGATCGCTGCCTGTTGTACGTTTGCCTATTACACAGGCGAACCGATGGCGATGTTTGGGGGATTTGTCGCCATCTTATTGTTTCAAAGTCTGTTTTGCCCTCTCATGGTGATCAGCCAGCTCCGTTTGGAAGGGAAGACCCAGCTGTGGCTGCACAATCCGAACAAGGGTGCGATTTTGCTGCTGTCAAAACTGGCGTCAGCCGCTGTTTATCAATTCGTTTCCCAAGCGATTCTATTTATGTTCGGATTGGTTATTAGAGGCATCCTCCAATCCGCAACCGACAGTATGTTTTCTGTTTGGGATCTGTTTTTGGCCAACGTTGCCGTTTTTTTAGGGTCTGTGCTCCTTGCCGTGTGGGTCATGTTTCTGTGGACGGTATATGAAACACTCAGAAAATATCCGGCGCTCAAGAATATCCGCTGGCTCGTCCCTTTGTTGATTTACAATGCCTATAGTTTGCTGGAGGGCTGGCTCATAATGAGTGTTTTGTTTGAGAATGTACAAAAATTATGGAGTATTCCGTTAAAAGCGATTTTCAAATTTCACTATCAAGATGCAAGATGGACCGTTGTATTTTCAAAAATTGATATTCCGATTGTTCTTATCGTGTATTACGCCGTTTTAGCCGCATGTCTTTTTTATGCCTCCGGCAAGCTGCTTGATAAAAAAGTCGAGGTGTGATCCTATGACAGATAACTTTTCATCATCAAAGCCGATATACCGGCAAATTGCCGAACAGCTTTTGAAAAGAATGATCCGAAACGAGATCGGCCCGGGAGATAAGCTGCCTTCGGTCCGCGAGCTGGCTGTCGAGACGCAGGTCAATCCGAATACGATTCAAAGAACTTACAATGAAATGGAAAGGATGGGAATCGTGGAAACGAGACGTGGACAGGGGACGTTTGTTGTTGAAAAGCCGGAGGTCATCGATCGTTTTAAACGGGAGATGCGGGCGGAGGTCACGGAGCAGTTTGTCCGGGGCATGGAAGAGCTCGGCTTGTCAAAGCAGGAGATACGTTCCGAGCTAGACCGCTATTTGCAGGAAGGTGATTCTAAGTGATTGAGCTAAAGAATGTGACGAAAAAATACGGTAAACAATTCGCTTTAAAGGATGCTTCGCTGTCGCTGTCTCCGGGCAAAATCTACGGAATAACCGGTCCGAACGGCAGCGGCAAATCCACGATGTTAAAGCTGATCGCAGGACTTGTATATCCCGATTCGGGGACGGTTTCAGTCGGCAATGATCCGGCCGCAAGAAGCATGAGCAAAAGCATCGCTTACTTGACAGAGCTTGACATGTTTTATGAGCCTTTCCGCGTAAAGGATGCCGTCTATTATTATGAAAGCCAGTTCGCCGATTTTCAGCTTGATCAAGCGTTTGACCTTTTGAAAGAAATGAAAATCGACGGGGAACAAAAAATCAGAAATCTCTCCAAAGGGAACCGCGGCAGATTGAAGCTGACGCTGACTTTAGCGCGCAAAGCCCCGGTCGTTCTGCTTGACGAGCCTTTGTCAGGCCTCGATCCGCTTGTGAGGGAGTCGATCGTAAAGAGCCTGATTTCGTATCTTGACCTTGAAAAACAGACGGTGCTCATCGCGACGCATGAGATTAACGAAATCGAACAAATTTTGGATGAAGTCATTGTCGTCTTAAACGGGCGGATCGAAGACAAGAGGAACGTCGAAGAGCTGCGCGAAGAATTCGGGGTGTCGCTTTTGCAATGGTTTAAAACGTTTCTCAAAGACAAATAAAGGAGGAGAAATCAGTGGAAACGCTGCTTCAGTTAAAAAACGTTTCAAAAACGATCAGAGGAAAGAAAATTATCGACGGCTTGAGCTTTGATGTGCGCGCCGGAGAGGTATTCGGTTTCCTGGGCCCGAACGGCGCGGGAAAGACGACGACGATCAGGATGATCGTCGGCCATATGGGCATATCATCGGGCGACATTATCGTATGCGGCGTCAACGTAAAAGAGAACTTTGAAAAAGCCGCCCGGCATATCGGGGCGATTGTCGAAAACCCTGAACTGTATAAATTTTTAACGGGCTACCAAAATCTTCAGCAATACGCGCGCATGTCAAAAGGGGTAACGAAAAGGAAAATCGATGAGGTCATTGAGCTTGTCGGCTTGAAGAGCCGGATTCACGATAAGGTGAAAACGTATTCGCTCGGAATGAGGCAAAGGCTCGGTCTCGCCCAAAGCCTTCTGCACGATCCGAAGCTGCTCATCCTTGATGAGCCTACAAACGGGCTTGATCCGGCCGGAATCAGGGAAATCCGCGATTATTTAAGAAGGCTGACAAAGGAAAAAGGCCTGGCTGTCATCGTATCAAGCCATCTCTTGTCAGAGATGGAAATCATGTGCGACAGAATTGCGATTATTCAAAATGGAACGCTCCGCGATATTCAACATGTCCATGAACCTGCTGCAGATGAGAAGAAGCGGTACTTTCTTCAAGCCGATGACAGAGATGCGCTGCTCCGTCATGCGTCAGCTTTTGGAGAACGGAGCATCGAACAAGTGAAGGACGGAATCGAACTCAGTCTTTTAAAAGAAGAAGTGCCTGATCTCATTAAGCATCTGACCGACAATGGCATCCGTTTATATGAAGCGAAAGCCGTCACCAAATCGTTGGAAGACAGATTCCTGGAAATCACCGAGGAACAGGAGGGGACAAAACTTGCTTAATCTGATTTGGAACGAATGGATCAAAATTTTCAACCGCAAAGGAACCTATGTCATGATCGGAATCCTGCTGATCGTCGTTATCGGTATGGGTATTATTACCAAGACGATCGGAGAAACAGATCCGAGTACGCACTGGAAAAAGGAACTGGCTCAGGAAAATGCCGATATGAAGAAAGAGCTGAAAGGTGTCAATAACCCGATGCTTGAAAATAAATACAAAGAGTCGATTGCCATTAATGAATACCGAATTAAACACGATTTGCCGGAAGACGGGACGTATTCGGCATTGTCATTCATTAGTGATGCCGGGGATATGATCTCTTTGATCGGGCTGTTTGTGATTACGGTTGCGGCGGGAATCGTCGCAAACGAATTCAGCTGGGGAACGGTGAAGCTGCTCGTCATTCGGCCGATCAGCCGCTTTAAGATTCTGTTATCAAAATACATTACCGTTTTGCTCTTTGCATTGGCCTTGATTGCCATTTTGTTTGCAAGCGCAGGTATTACGGGTCTCGTTTTGTTCGGAACGGGAGACGGGAGCCAGGTTCATTTGGCATATGCAAATGGAAGTGTTAAAGAACAAAGCATGATCTTGCACCTGGCCGGGAGCTATCTGCTTCATTCGATTTCTCTCTTGATGATGTCGACGATGGCATTTATGATTTCGGCGGTTTTCAGAAACAGCTCGCTGGCCGTCGGGATATCGATCTTTCTGCTCGTCATGGGCGGAACGGTGACCAATCTTCTTGCAATGAAATTCGACTGGGCAAAATACATTTTATTTGCCAACACTGATTTGACGCAGTATGTCGACGGAATGCCTCTTGTTTCAGGCATGACGATGGGGTTCTCGATTGCAGTGCTGGCGGTCTATTTTATTATGTTTCAAGTGCTCGCATTCGGCGTGTTTACGAAAAGGGACATCGCTTCATAAAAAGAAAAAGCACGGCACCTAAACGGCGCTGTGCTTTTTTATGCACATAAAAAGACTGCCGACAAAGTCAGCAGTCCTGAAGAAAAGCTTATTAAGCTTTTTCTACGTTAGAAGCTTGAGGTCCGCGGTTTCCTTCGACGATTTCGAAAGTTACGGATTGGCCTTCTTCCAAAGTTTTGAAGCCTTCGCCTTGAATAGCAGAGAAGTGAACGAATACATCGTCTTGTCCTTCAACTTCGATGAATCCGAAACCTTTTTCAGAGTTAAACCATTTTACTTTACCTTCTAGCATGAAATTTCCTCCTAAAGCGATAACGCTTAAATTCACTATTCTTGCTCTGAAACAAACTTCCAAGACGAAAACTCTTACAAAACTTTCTTCTTAAAGATAGTTCGAACAAAAATAATTACCTTTACTTTACCAGTGTTTAAGGGAAATTACAACTGTTTGAACGCAATTTTTTTAAAAAAGTGAAAAGCCGTTCTCCGCGCCTGAAATTGTGCGTTTTTTGAAGCGCATATGAGCCTGAAAATATTAAAAATTCCGATTGACAACATTGCAAAGAAGCTGTAAAGTTAGGTAAAACTTCACACTTTCATTACTTCTTATTAAGAGAGGCGGAGGGAATTGGCCCTATGAAGCCTCGGCAGCGGGTTCTGCATGATGCAGAATACTGTGCCAACTCCAACAAGCTGAAAAAGGCTTGGAAGATAAGAAGGTCGGATGCACTCTTTATTGCTAATGAGTCCAAAGGCTTCTTCTTATTTTCTAAGAGGAAGCCTTTTTTTGTTATCCAAAAAACAGCGGAGGGATCAACATGATTACATTCGAGGGCGTGGAAAAGGTCTATGACAGAAACGGGCAGAAAATCCGGGCGCTTAACGGCATTGACCTTCATGTCGAAAAAGGGGACATATACGGGGTCATCGGATTTAGCGGAGCGGGAAAAAGCACGCTGATCCGCTGCGTCAATTTTCTTGAAAAACCGACGGCGGGAAAGGTGTTCGTCGGCGGGCGGGACTTGACGTCCTTGTCAAAAAACGAAATCCGCTCGGTTAAACGGAAAATCGGAATGGTTTTTCAGCATTTTAATCTATTAAATTCGAAGACGATTTTTGCGAATGTGGCGGCCCCGCTCACGCTCGTCAAAACGCCGAAAGCCGAAATCAAGAAAAAGGTGGCGGAACTGCTCCGCTTTGTCGGTCTTGAGGATAAGGCGGACGCTTATCCGGATCAGCTTTCAGGCGGGCAAAAACAGCGCGTCGGCATAGCGCGTGCGCTTGCGACAAACCCGGAGGTTCTGCTTTGCGATGAAGCGACATCAGCCCTTGATCCGCAGACGACGGGCGATATTCTCAAGCTTTTAAAGCGTGTCAATGAACAATACAATATTACGATTCTTTTAATCACCCACGAAATGAATGTCGCAAGGGAAATCTGCGACAAAGTCGCGGTGATCGAAAAAGGGAAAATCATCGAATCGGGCAGCGTGTTTGACGTCTTTTCCGCTCCAAAAACCGAAACGGCGAAAAACTTTATCCGTTCGGAGATCGATTTCGAACTTCCTGAATCGATCAAAACGTTAAACATCAAGCACCTTTACCAATTTCAATTTGTCGGAGAATCGTCTGGAAGGCCGTTTCTATCCCAAGTATCAAAACGCTTTGACGTGGACGTCAATATTCTTCACGGCACGATAACAGAGCTGCAGGGAATTCCGTTTGGAAGCATTACGGTCGAACTCGCGGGCCAAGACGAAGAAATTACGAGGGCGCTCGATTTTATCAGGCAAGCAAACATTCAAGTCAAGGAGGTAAAGTGACATGCTTGTGACATATGACCAAATCATTGATGCCTTGATCGAAACGATTCAAATGACGTTGTTTTCGCTTTTGTTTTCAAGCGTGATCGGCGTTCCGCTCGGGATTCTCCTTGTGGTGACTAGAAAGGGGCACCTTCTCGAAAATACGGCACTGTTTACGGTTGTCAATGTTATCATCAACATTTTCCGGTCTGTTCCGTTTATCATTTTGATGGTTGCCCTTATACCGCTGACACGACTTATCGTGGGGACGTCGATCGGCACATGGGCCGCGGTTGTTCCGCTTACGTTTTATGCAGGGCCATATATCGCAAGGCTTGTTGAAAATTCGCTTTTGGAAGTCGATCCGGGAGTGATTGAAGCGGCTGAAGCAATGGGGGCGACTCCGCGGCAGATCATTTTCCGCTTTTTGATTCCAGAAGCGCTCGGTTCTTTAGTGCTAAGCTTTACGGTAGCGACCGTCGGCCTGGTCGGCGCTTCGGCGATGGCAGGTGCGATAGGCGCCGGAGGACTGGGAGATTTGGCGATTACATACGGCTATCAGAGATTTGATACTGTGACGATGATCGTGACGGTTGCGATTCTGGTCATCGTTGTCCAGGGATTGCAGTCATCCGGTAATGTGCTGAGCAAAAAAATAAGAAGACGATAAAAAGAGAGGTATCCAACTATGAAAAAATTTGCTTTCATCACGATTTTTCTTTTCATCTTGAGCGTGTTTGCAGGCTGTTCCAATTCAGAAAGCGGGACGATTAAAATCGGCGTCAGCGGAACGGATACGAGGGTGTGGGATTTTGTAAAGAAAAAAGCCGAAAAGGAAGGCTTAAAAATCGAAATCGTCAAATATTCGGACTATGTACAGCCGAATATGGCCCTGTCGAGCGGGGACATCGACGCAAACGCCTTCCAGACAATATCGTATTTCAATTCATTTAAAAAAGAGCGCAACCTTGATTTATCGCCGATCGGGACGACGATCATCGCGCCGATGGGCATTTATTCGGATCATTACAAATCGGTTAAAGACATTCCGGACGGCGCAAAAATTGCTGTGCCGAATGAAGCGACAAACATGGGAAGAGCGCTTCTCCTATTGCAGCAGGCGGGGTTAATTAAGCTGAAGGACGGCTTTGACGGGAACGGATCGCTTGACGTGATCAAGGAAAATCCGAAGAAGCTTCAGATCACGACAGTGGCTGCAGAACAAACGCCGCGGGTGCTCCAGGATGTCGCCGCCTCTGTCATCAACAACGGAATCGCCGTTGATGCCGGACTGAATCCCGTCAAAGACTCGATTGAGCTTGAAGACGAAACGGCAACGCCTTACATCAATATCATCGCGGCCAGAACCGAAGACAAAAACCGCGAAGCCTTAAAAAAGATCGTCAAGCTCTATCAGTCTGACGATACGGCTGAATTCATCAAAAAAGAATTTAACGGAGCCCAGATTCCGACATTTGTACCGTTAAAAAAAATCGGGGAATAAACTTATTGAGAGGACGGCAGACATTGTTAATTCCTACTTGACCAATAAGGTTTATTGTACTATAGTTTTATAATGTTAAAAAATTCTGGGGGGCATGTGTTTTATGGCATTTTTGGTTATTTTAAATATTTTCGTCCTGCTTTGCTTGATGGCGCTCCTCTATATCATGCAAAAAAAGCACGTTTCGTTTTCGAAGAGGGTGTTTACTGCGCTCGGAATTGGAATCGTCTTTGGGTTTGCTTTGCATTTTATATATGGTTCGTCTTCAGAAACGATCACTCAGACATCTGATTGGTTTAATATAGCCGGCAGCGGCTATGTCAAGTTTTTGCAGATGGTTGTCATGCCGCTTGTGTTCATTTCGATCTTAGGGGCATTTACAAAGCTTAAATTGACAAGTAATATCGGAAAAATCAGCAGTCTCATCATCGGGATTCTGATTGCAACGACCGCTGTCGCTGCGGCGGTGGGGATCGCATCAGCGCTCGCTTTCGATCTTCAGGCCGTTCAGGTGGACCACGGCAGCGCGGAAGCTTCAAGAGGCGCGGAGCTTGAGCAGAAATCTCAGGATATGGAAGCCAAAACGCTTCCGCAGCAAGTCGTCGAGCTGCTGCCGGGCAATCCGTTTTTAGACTTTACGGGAGCAAGACCGACGTCAACGATCGCAGTCGTTATTTTTGCCGCTATTCTCGGGATGGCATACCTTGGCGTCAAGAAAAAACAGCCGGAACAAGCCGAGCTCTTCAAAAAGTTGGTTGATGCTGTCTATGCGATCATCATGCGTGTCGTCACGCTGATTTTAAGGCTGACGCCTTACGGAGTATTGGCGATTATGACAAATACGATCGCAACAAGCGATCTCGACAGCATCGTCAAGCTCGGTAAATTTGTGATCGCTTCTTATGCGGCGTTGATCGTTATGTTCATCATTCATTTGCTGCTGATTACATTCAGCGGACTGAACCCGGTGACCTACGTGAAAAAAGTATTGCCTGTCCTCATCTTTGCATTTACGTCAAGATCAAGCGCAGGCGCTTTGCCTTTGAACATTAAAACGCAAAGAAGCCTCGGGGTTCCTGAAGGAATTGCGAACTTTGCCGGATCATTCGGGCTGTCGATCGGACAAAACGGCTGTGCGGGAATATATCCTGCAATGCTGGCGATTATGATCGCGCCGACTATCGGACAAAATCCGCTCGATCCGTCATTTTTGGTCACCGTTGTTGCCGTTGTTGCGATCAGCTCCTTTGGCGTAGCCGGTGTCGGCGGCGGTGCAACGTTTGCGGCGCTTCTCGTGCTGTCTGCTTTAAATATGCCGGTTGCTCTTGCAGGCTTATTGATATCGGTCGAACCGCTCATTGATATGGGACGTACGGCCCTCAACGTCAGCGGCAGCATGACGTCCGGTCTGATCACAAGCAAAGTGACGAAGGAGCTTGAAACAGACACGTATCAAGACCGGACTAACATCATCGAAGCTGAAGTATAAAAAAGAGCCCGCACCGCTTTTTAAGCGTGTGCGGATTTTTTTAATGCATATGGTTCGTATGGCTCTGCGCCTGTCCGTGATGATGTGCGGCGTTTGTGTGACTGTTCGCCATTTGTCCGGAAGCCCCCTGGCTGCTTGCTGTACTGTACTGGTTCTGGGTGCTCCCCTGATTGCTTTGCATTTGGTTTCCTTGAGTGAATGCCTGTTTAATGAAATCGGCCGGGTTCATCATCATGTTTTTCGCGGAGCTGTTTTGACGCTGTCCGCCCATTCGGCCTGCAAACATGCCGGTGACTCTCTTGCGAAGCTCCGGGGAAAAGGCGAGAGTGAGCGCAGCAGATCCGAGAACTAAAACGGCCGGGTGAATGCCTGTTTTTCTTCTGAACAAAGGGATTACCTCCTTTTTATGTATACCATCCCCTTAACGTCTTTGTTTTATTCTAAAGTCCCGGCGGCTGCGCATAACCGGTGTTTTTCAAAAAAGTTGAAAATCGCAGTAAACACCATCACTCTGTTTTCTTTTTTGGAAAAACCGTGCCCCTCATTTTCCATGACGATGTATTCAGGCGTCTTTCCCAAACGCTTCAGTTTATCTACGATCTGATCGGATTCTTCCTTTACGACGCGGGGATCGTTAGCTCCCTGAATGATCAGCATAGGCTTTGTCATTTGCTCCAAGTAGGTGATCGGTGAGTCGGCAGCCATTTTTTCCTGATCACGCTCCGGATGCCCGACCCACTTTTCCATAAGGGGACGCCAAAAGTCAGGCACCGACTCGACAAACGTAAACAGGTTGCTCACACCGAAAATATCGACGACGGCGCGGAAATACTCGGGATGCCTCCCGTGCAGAAGAAGAGCCATATACCCGCCGTAGCTGCCGCCCATCAAAAACAGCTTGTCCCTGTCTGCGAGCTTCTCATCAATCAGCCAGTCGATCCCTGACACCATATCGAGGCGCGGCCCTTCCCCCCAATCCTGCTCCACCATTTGATAAAACGTGTGGCCGTAGTTCGCCGAGCCCCGGAAATTCGGCGCGAAAACCTGGTAGCCCATTTTGGCTGCAATTTGAAAGATATCGAAAAACCTGAATCGTTCTGAATCTTGCGGTCCGCCGTGAGGCCAAATGATGGTATAGCCATTTGCCTCTTGTGGAACAGGTTTAAACAGCAAGCCCTCAATTGGCAGCCCGTCAAAGGACGGATATATGACAATTTCCGGATAGGAGAGCTCGTCTTCGGAAAAACCGGGAACTTGATGTTTTGTTAATTGCTGCCATTCGGATTCGTTTTTCGCCTTCATAAAAATGTTAGCCGGCTTCGTCGGGGTCGACCCGAGAACGTAAAGCGATCCGGATTTGGCGCAGACGACTTTGGTGATCGATGTGCACGGGCAATCGATGACGCGGCTTTCTCCGGTTGTTGTGTCATACTGATACAGCAGATCTAGGACGCCTTTTTTTCCGGTGACATAAAGGGTTGTTCCTTCACGGTCTGCATAAATCGATGTGATTTCTGTTTTGTCGAGCGAAAGAAGCGGGGTGAATGTGTTGGTAGAAATGGTGTATGACGCAAGATAGGAAAACTCGGAATCGTAATTCGTTGTCACATATAGTATGTCATCTGATTGAAAATATGATGAATGCACCATGTGCGGCTTTTTTTCATCGGGAACGACCGCTTTCGCGTGTCCGTCCCCGGTTTGAACCATACAGACGGAATGGCTGTTGACATATGACACATGGATGCTGACGGCTTTCTCGCCCGGACTTACATCACCCAGCTGCGATGAACCGTCTTTTCCTACAAAGACGAGCCGTTCTTTGCCTGTCTGCAAATCGTACTTGTATGTATTCAAAAATGTCCGGTTGCCGCTTTCAGATGAATAATAAACAGCATGTTTTACGGGGATCGGCGAAAAATGGCGGTCGAGCTGATTTCCGTTTAAAAGCCGCATCTCCCCGCCTTCGGATGGGAAGCGGTATAAACAGCTTTGTTCATCTCCGTCGTTGTCAAATGCGGCAAAGAGCTCTGAACCGTCTTTGCTGTAGGCGATTCCGCTTGAATCCTGATTCAAAAAAGTGATCTGATAAGGATAGAGATGAGGAAGATCCATCGCCCACAGGTTTGATTTTCCGTTGATATTGGTATCAAAGACAAGCTGCGTTTCCTCAGGATGGACGGCAAAATCGGTAATGCGCAAAACGTCAAATATTTGTTTCGCCTTCTTCAAAGCATCGGTATGCTGCACTTCTCGAAGCACCTCCAATTTTTGTATGTCTTCAAAGATCATCATAACAGATTTGCGGGTATAAAAGTCGTGCTTTGTACGAATAAATAACACGAAAAAGAAAAACCTAAAGGTAAATCATTAAAGGAGGCACTTTGTTCATGTTCAACAAGAAAAAAAGCGCAATTGCCGCTTTTCTTCTCCCGTTATTATTTGTCACCGGATGCGGAATGGCGAATCAGGGGGAGAATGGCCGTAACAACGATAATTTTAGAAATGTCACATACAGGGATAACCGCGATGCTAATGACCGTACACCAGTGGACAATGTCGCAGATCGAAACAATGTCAGAGACGTCAATGATGTCAACAATGTCAACAATGTAAATGATGATAACCGCAATGGAAACAATATGAGAGAGGCTGACGATATCGCCGACAAAATCACTGACATGAAGGAAGTTAACAATGCGACTGTTATCGTGACAGACAACAATGCTTATGTGGCGGTTGTATTGACGGGAAATAAGCAAGGAGATGTTACGCAAAGTTTGAAAAAGAAAATTTCCGACAAGGTCAAAGCAACAGACAAAAGCATTAATAATGTCTATGTTTCGGCTAATCCGGACTTTGTTGACCGGATGCAGGATTATGGAAGAAGAATTCAAAAAGGTGAACCAATCAAAGGTTTGTTTGATGAATTTGGCCAAATGACCCGCAGGATGTTCCCTGAGCAAAAATAACACCAGGTTGAAAAAGGCAGACGATTTAAAAATCGCCGGCCTTTTTTATTTTGGCCGAACGCACACATTTAGAGTTCCCTGCATAAAGTAAGAGACACACTCTTAAAGTGGGGGTGCAGCGGTGGGGAAACGTGTAAAAGCGGCCCTCGTTCTATTGGCGGCGGGCATATTGTTTGCGGCCGTTTTTCATCAAGACAAGGCAGGCGATATCCCCGTTTCCGGCGGCCCGGACACGCAGGAATTGCTCAAGTCGAAGGAGATGACCCGTTTTCGCCAAGTCAGCATGTATTATTCAGAACGGGAAAAGCCTTTGCTAAAGCTGACGAAACAGACGCTGAACGATGCTGCAGATCTCAATCGGATGCTGTTTCAAAACCTGCGTTTACACGGGATTGATCTCGTCTTTTTTTCAAGCCCAAAGGAAATCGAAGCATTTTCAAAGCTGTCAAATATCACAGGCTTTTATTCGGATGAAACGCGAATGATCGGACTGCTTCCTGAGGAACGGGAGCGCCTTCTCAAAGGAGAAGGATTTGCCGTTTTTCTTTACGAGCGGGTGCTGATTCATGAATATACTCATTATGCCTTTCATGAAAAGCTCAGGGAGCTCGGATCTGAGCCGGAGGACTATCCGCTCTGGTTTCATGAGGGTGTCGCCGAATGGGCTGCGGCCCATGATACGGCATATGTACGGGCGCTGCCGTCCGTCGTCCCCTTTGCCAAATTAAAGACTGACCGGCAATGGCAAAAAATGCGCGAGGAGGATGAAGCGGACATTTATTTGCAGAGCTATTACATGATTGATGAGCTTGTCAGAAAAAAAGGCAAAAGCGTTATCCTCGATATCATGAAAGAGACAGCGGAGGGCCATACTTTCGAACAAGGCTTCAAAGCCGCCGTCAACGAGGATATATCACAGTTTGAAGAGGAGTTTAGACGAAAATATGATCACGAAAAAACGGCATTGTGCGATCCAATGCCGTTTTCTTTGTTAATGAATGGGTCCCTGCTGTCCTGCGCCTTTGGTTGGCATCTGCATTTGGCCTTGGACCGGGGCGTAAAGGGATAGCATTTTTTGCATGTCCTGAGGAGCGAGCTGCGGAACCTGATAATAGCCGTGCTTGTTTTGATAAACAAAAATTTCGTAAGCCATTTCAATATAGTGAGGAATTTGGTCCGCCAGCACCCTTCTGCAAACCGGGTTTGTCACTTCCGGAGCAGCCATCGCCAAAGCTGAAGTGCCCGATTTAAGCAAGCCGAGCATGAAGCTGCTGATGCACGCATCATCAATTTGCTGAGGGGACATCTTCGGCTTTTTCGGCTGGGTTTCCTTTAAGCCGTATACGAATTGACGATTCTCTTTCATCATATAAGTAGCGGTTTCCTGGCTTGGCTTTTGTCCCGTCCGGAAGCACTCCGCCGTAAGATTGTACTGTGACATAATAAATTGATGCTGTCTGTCTAAAATGTCCATCAGCTCACGATCCTGGACATGCTGTCTGAACATCATGTACTGCTCAAGGATGCCGATCATACCAGACAGCACTTCGTGCATGTCAAAAACCTCGTGGCCCCCGTGATTCATGTGCTGCATTCCTTCGTTGCCCTTGTTGATTTGCATTTGATCCTGGTTTTGCTGATCCATTGTGGAATCCTCCTTCAATTTAGTACAGGTGTTATTTTTTGTCTGAACCTGCATTTTTATTCAAAAAAGGAGTATTCGCTGGAATGGATTTAAAGGGATTTTGTACGAACCGTCGAATAGAGTAGTTCAGAAGAACAAATTAAAAGGGGTTCATAGCTGAATCCTCCTTAGGATTTAGCCCGCGAACAATGGCGGTCTCCGAATCTAAAGATCCGTGTCAGATCCCCCGTCTGTTATGGACGAAAGGCCGGCGAAAGTAAAAAATGATCGTGCCCAAATCAGAGGGCCGCCGGAATTTCGGAACTTACGAAACCGGCCGGTTTTTCGTCATGAAAGCTTTTTAAAATGAAAGGAAGTGTACTCTCTAACATCCCTTACCGCCTCTCCGCGTTCATCTGTAAGGATTCTCCCTCCGGAAAAACCGTATCAGCTGCCGAAGCATTTATTTTCATCATGATTCTTGAGAAAAAAGGTTTGTTTCCTTTTTTATTTTGCGCTTAGAAAAGGAGGATTTTATATGCTGGGCTCAAGTGAAACAATCGGAAAACTATCAGGTTTATTTTCTGATGCTGAAACTGTGTATTCAAAGGTGCAAACGGACGTATATAAAAAAATCCATGAACTAAGTGAATTCCACAAACTGGATGATATTTTTCTGTCATTGATCGATCAGTATGTAAACCCGTGCCTGATCCTCAATGACAGGGGAGAAATCGTGGCGTCTTCGGTCAGTGCAGATCAATTTTTAAAATGTTCAAAAGGAAACAGCAGCCGCGTTTTTCCCGCCGGTCTCTCCGTTCCGGTCAGCGCAGCTTTGCAAAAGGCAAGAAAAGAAAAAAGGGAGGTCGAGTTCAATCACGTTCCGGTTTATTTGAACGGAAAGCTTTCTTTCATCACCTTGAAGCTGGAGCGTTTTCCGCGCCAATACCATACGCTTTACGTGCTGTTTATGAAAGAAGAAAAAACGGGGAAAAACAAGCTGCCGCCTGTTGAAGGTGACGAAGATCAGTCCCATTCCGATATTCGGCATTTACACCGGATAATAAAGGATCTTGAGGTTTCTAATGAAGCATTGACCGCCGCCAATCAAAAGCTTATGACCGCAAACAGGGAATTGATGACGATCAATCAGACATTTGAAAGGAAAATTGATGAGCTGTCTTCCCTCAATGACCATTTGGACCATCTGCTGATCAACACGAACATAGCCGCGCTTTTTTTGGACGGGAATTTGAACGTGAAATTGTTCACTCCTGAAGCGGCAAAGATGCTTCAATTGAAGCAGAGTGACACGGGCAGACCGATAGGCGATCTCAAAGGTCTGTTCAAATATGCCGATTATACGGAAGACTTAAAAAGGACGCTGGTTGAGAAAAAAACGATTCAAAAGGAAATAAAAGCAGGGAACGGTGACTGGTACGCGGTCAAAATGATCCCTTCCTATTCGGGCGAAAAAGCGGAGGGGATCGTGATGACGTTTTCCGATATTACCGAGCTGAAAGCGACGAATGAGGCGCTGCACATCAGCGCTCAGGCGATTGAACAAAGTCCGGCCAATATTTTGATCGCTTCTGTCGACGGAACCGTCCAATATGCGAATAAACGGTTTTGTCAGCTGATCGAAAAAGAACAGTGCGAGATCATCGGCGAACACGTTATAGCTTTGTACGAACATCATTTTATGTGTGATGAACTTTCTGCCCGTTGGAAACTGGCCGCTGAAAAGCAGCCCTGGACCGGCGAAATTCATTATCAAGATGAGAAAGGCCGCGACAAGTGGGAGCAGGTTTCGCTCGTTCCCGTGGAAGACAGGATGGGGAATGTGCAGCAGGTTCTGCAGATTTCCGAAGATATCACAAATGAGAAGCAATCGGAAAAAATGCTTATCAAATCGGAAATGCTTTCAGCCGTTGGACAGCTTGCAGCAGGCATTGCCCATGAAATCCGCAACCCTCTTACATCGCTGAGAGGATTCCTCCAATTGATGATTCAGACGAAAACATACGAGAAGGAATACGCCGAAGTGATGATGTCGGAATTCATCAGGCTTGAGTCGATCATCAACGAGTTTCTCGTATTGGCGAAAACAAAATCGGCGACACTTGATCAGGTTCAGGTGAACACGCTCCTCAAAGATGTCTGCATGATTTTGGAATCGCAAGCCGTTTTGAACAATGTGCGGATCGAGAAGGAGCTGAGCGAGAAGCTTCCTGAGATTCTCGCAGTCTCAAATGAGCTGAAACAGGTGTTTCTTAACATTCTTAAAAACGCGATCGAAGCGATGGAACATGCCGAAGGAGTGATTTCCATCCGCTCATACAGGGAAAAAGACAGCGTCTTCATTACCTTTGAAGATCAAGGCAAAGGCATTTCGAAAGAAGCGCTCGAAAAGCTCGGCGAGCCTTTTTACACGACGAAAGAAAAAGGTACGGGCCTCGGGCTCATGGTTACGTTTAAAATCATCGAAAATCACGGGGGAAGCATTCATTTTGAAAGTGAAGAAGGCAAGGGAACGAAGGTGACATTGAAGCTTCCGGCTAAAGAATGAGAATAAGGTCAGCCCTGTTCTCATTCTTTTTTAAAATGTTTACAAAATCCTAATATGGATTTTATAAACATCAGGTATATTTGACAGGAAGCAACAAAAAAGGGGGCGGATATATGGTCAAAATGTTAAAGAAGCGTTTTGCGCCTTTGGCGGTCATCGCAATGTTTATGGCGTCATCGTTCCTCGCGCCGTATACGCAAGTCTCTCGAGGAGAGGAGCAGCCGATAACGGTAAGGGAAGCGATCGGCAATAACCCGGGGAGCGCTCTTGTTGAAGGGGATGTCGTCGGCCACACCGTTTCGAAAGGAAGCTACAGATTCACCGGCCCATTTGAGAATGATTACAACATGGCAATCGCTGATCAAAAAGATGAAACATCGCCTGAGAACATACTTCCCGTTCAAATTCCCGCCGCATTCAGAAGCCAATTCGGCTTAAAAACGAATCCGCACCTTATCGGAAAAAAACTGATCGTTAAAGGAGAACGTTCCTCATATTTTCAATCCCCGGGTTTAAAATCTGTTCAATCCATCAGGCTGACGGAGGGCAGCGGAGAACCTCCCCGCCCGGACGTAACGTCGATAGCGGAAGCACGCAAGCGCATGAATGAAACCGTCACAATCAAAGGGACCGTCACGGCGAACCAGTCTGCGATAGGCGGCGGGAAACTGTCAACCTACATGCAGGACGATACGGGGGGAATCAACATTTTTTCTCCTTCCCAAGCTGATTTTCCGGAGCTGAAGGAAGGGATGAACGTTTCGGTCACTGGAAAAGTCGCGTCATATAAAGGGCTGACAGAAATCGTTCCCGCCTCCGGCGGAATCGAGGTAACAGGTGAAGGTGCGACCCTGCCGAATGCGTTCTTATTGCCCATAGAAGAACTGAAACGCGCAGAAATCGAGGATCAATATGAAGGGCGTCTCGTGAAAATAAAAGGATTTATTGAAACAAAGCCTGACTCCCCGGCGGGGGGAGGCTACAACATCACGATGATCGATGCAAACTACAACCCGCTGACGCTCCGGGTAATGGAAGACACGAACGCCGTTCACTTGATTGAACAAGGCAGATGGTTTGAGGTTACTGGGATTTTAAGCCGTTATAATACGCTTCAGCTGCTGCCGAGAAAGCAGGAGGACATCAAAAAGCTGGACGGGACCGACAATCCGCCTCCCGTTTCGGAAGGCGAGTATGAAGGCGTTGTGGACCGCGTCGTTGACGGGGATACGATCCACTTAAAGGAACCGGTGCTCGGGACGACAAAGGTGCGATTTGTGAATATGGATACGCCTGAAACGTATCATACACCAAAAAACGAGCTGGATGAAAACCAGCTGAAACACGGAAACCGTGCGAAACAATACTTGCAGTCGATGTTGTCAAGAGGAGACAAGGTAACCGTAAAAGTCGGCAAAGAAGCGAAGGACAGCTACGGCAGGCTGCTCGCCCAGGTCATGACAGAGGATGGCGTAAACACGAATTTGGAACTCGTCAAAAAAGGGCTGGCTGTGACATATTTTATTTGGCCTGTCAGCAGCGGAACGGACTACGAGCTGTTCCAACAGGCGGTCAAAAAAGCGAAAGACGAGCGGCTTGGCATGTGGGACGCGGATGACCCGCTTCTTGAACTGCCGTTTGAATTCCGTGCAAGAGAGCAGGGGAAAGGGCTGACGAGGTATGTCGGCGACTCGGAGGACAAAACGTATGTGGCGCCCGACAAATGGCGCGAGGTTCCGGTTGAAAGGCGAATCTTCTTCGCATCTTCAGAGGAAGCGGAAAGAGCCGGCTATTCGAAAAAGGAAAACAGCGGAAATATCTCTTTGCGCCTTTTAAGCATGAACGACCTGCACGGCAAAATCGATCAGCAGTATAAGCTTGATCTTGACGGTGACGGACAAACGGACGGAACCTTCGGCAGAATGGACTATGCCGCCGCTTTAATAAAAGAGCGAAAAGCCGGGCGGAAAAACGCGCTCCTCGTTCACGCGGGAGATATGATTGGCGGAAGCTCGCCTGTATCCTCTTTGCTTCAAGACGAACCGACGGTCGAACTCATGGAGGAAATCGGCTTTGATGTCGGCACGGTCGGAAACCACGAATTTGACGAAGGAACAGACGAGTTTCTTCGAATCCTGCACGGCGGAGAGCATCCGGAAGGCAAAGGGACGAAAGGCTACGACGGGCAGAATTTTCCGCTCGTCTGCGCCAACTGCAAGCTGAAAAACAGCGGTGCCGCCTTTTTGCCTCCGTATGAGATTTTTGACGTGGAGGGCGTTCCGGTTGCTTTCATCGGCGTGGTTACAAGGTCTGCCGCCGATATGGTCATGCCTGACGGAATCAAGGACATCGAATTCACCGATGAGACAAAAGCTGTCAATCAGGCCGTTAGTGAATTGAAGCAAAAAGGCGTCCGCTCAATCGCCGTGCTTGCTCATATGACGGCTTCCCAACATGGCACCGGCGTAACGGGTGAGTCGGCCGAGCTTGCAAAAAAGGCGGATCCTGAAGTAGATGTGATTTTTGCCGGGCATAACCATGAAGAAGTAAACGGCATGGCAGGCGGGGCTTTAATCGTTCAGGCCTCCGAATACGGCAAAGCGATTGGTGTGGTTGACCTGGAAATCGACAGGGACACGAAGGATATCGTCCGAAAAAAGGCGGAAGTCGAATACGTCAACAAGAAAACGATCAGCCCCGATCCGGCTGCAGCCGGCATATTAAAAAAATATGAACAGATGGTCGGCCCGATCATCGGAGAAAAAATCGGTGAGGCGGCTCATGACATGGCCGGCGGATATTCAAACGACGGGGATACCCCGCTCGGAAATTTAATCGCCGACGGAATGAAGCATGCGATGAACTCTGACTTTGCCTTAATGAACGGCGGCGGAATCCGCCAGGACTTAAAAAAAGGCCCGATTACATGGGGAGATGCTTTCAATATCCAGCCATTCGGAAACGTCCTTGTCCAGCTTGAGATTAAAGGAAGGGATTTGTACGACATCATCGATGCGCAAATTTCTCCGGTATACGGTCCTGACTACAGCATCAGCGGCTTTACATACACCTGGGATCCAAAAACAAACAAAACGGCCGAAATCCTCTTAGAGGACGGTTCACCGATTGACAAAGACCGAACCTATACGGTAACCGTCAATCATTTTATGGCATCTGCATCAGGCGGCAAATATCAGCCGATTTCCCGCCTCGGAAAAAACCCGGTGACAGGGCCTGAAGATATCGAGGCAACGGTGCAATTTATCAAAAGCTTTAAAGAACCGATATCGTATACCTCTGAAGGGAGAATTAAAAAGCTCGGGGGAGACGGAGGTGCGGGAGAGAAACCGGGAAACGGAGGAAGTGAACCGCCTGATGATGCTCCGAACGATCCCTCGCCCGGAGAAGATGAAAAACCTGATGATGCAGGCGGCTCTTTGCCGGGCCCGCCTAAAAGCGCAAAAGGGTTTTTGCCCGCGCAGGGCGGAGACGAAATAAGCGCTACTCAAGGTACCCATACAGCAGAACGTTCGGAGGGAATATTTCCGGGGAAAAGAAACGATAACGAACAAAACCGGCATTTCCTTTCGGATACCGCCGCGAATCTGTACAGTCCGTTGTTTTTGGGAATTGTGCTTCTTTTCTGCGGTATAATGGTTTATATGCGGAAAAAGGGGTCATCCAATCTATGAAAATGAAGGTGTTTTCTTTGCTGCTTATTGCAGCCGGTTTATTGATTATCGTTTACGGCGGCTGGAAAATATACGACACGAACAGGCAAACGGGAGATTCATTGACAGATGCCAAAAAGGCGGTCGCCGCGGGAGGCTCCCTTGACGGATCGTCTGCCGAATCGTTCAAACCTGCAATGGGAGAAGCTGTCGGCATTTTATACATTCCGAGATTAAAGGCCGAATTGCCGATCGTGGAAGGTACGAGTGCTGATGATTTAGAAAAAGGCGTCGGCCATTATAAAGGCAGCTACTATCCTAAGCAGAACGGCCAAATCGTTCTTTCCGGGCACAGGGACACGGTTTTTCGCAGAACGGGGGAGCTTGAACTCGGAGACCGGCTGGAAGTAGAAATGCCGTATGGCCGTTATGCATACGAAATCATCAAAACAAAAATCGTTGACCAAGACGATACTTCGATCATCACGCTGCAAAACAAAAAAGAGGAATTGGTGTTGACGACGTGTTATCCGTTTTCTTACATCGGAAACGCGCCGCAGCGCTACATTATATACGCGAAGCCGCTTTAAGAAAGCAACGGCTGTCACATGGCTGACAGCCGTTTTCTTATTCGTGACAAATTGCTTATTTCACGAGGATTCCAAAGGAATATGGAGCAAACTTGAGGATACGGCAGTTGAACAGAGGACACTTGCATTCACAAATATTTCACATCTAATATGGCCGCTTCATCAGCTTTAGGTTTTTCAGATGATCATTTATAATATAAACGTTAAATTTTTCTGAAAAAACAAAAATAAATTTAACGATTTTAATATTTTTAACAAAATTGTGGAGGTGCAGTTGTTGCTAAAACTGGAAAACGTCTCAAAGGTGTATAAAGGAGGCAAAAAAGCTGTTAACGGCATTCATTTGGACATCGCAAAAGGCGAATTTATCTGTTTCATCGGCCCGAGCGGCTGCGGAAAAACGACGACGATGAAAATGATCAACCGCCTGATCGAACCGACGTCAGGCAGCATCTATATTGACGGTGAAAATATCATGACTCAGGACGCCGTCAAGCTTCGCCGAAAGATCGGCTATGTCATTCAGCAAATCGGGCTTTTTCCGCACATGACGATTCAGGAGAACATTTCGCTCGTTCCGAAGCTGCTGAAATGGCCTCAGGAAAAACGGAAAGAACGGGCGCGCGATCTGTTACAGCTCGTTGATATGGGGCCGGAGTATTTGGACCGCTACCCTCACGAACTGAGCGGGGGTCAGCAGCAGAGAATCGGCGTTTTGCGGGCGCTCGCCGCCGGGCCGCCGTTGATTTTAATGGATGAACCGTTCGGCGCGCTTGATCCGATTACCCGTGATACGCTCCAGGAAGAGTTTAAAAAATTGCAGAAAACCTTGAACAAAACGATCGTTTTTGTGACCCATGATATGGATGAAGCGATCAAGCTTGCGGACCGGATTGTCATTTTAAAAGACGGCGGGATCGTCCAGGTCGGCACTCCAGATGACATCTTGCGGTACCCTGCAAACGATTTTGTCGAAGATTTTATCGGAAAAGACAGGCTCATTCAATCGACCCCCGAAATCGAACGTGTGGAACAGATCATGAATGCCGATCCAGTCACCGTAACGGCTGATAAAACGTTGTCAGAGGCGATTCAGATCATGAGGCGGCATCGCGTCGACTCGCTGCTTGTCATCGATGAAAAGCGGCGGTTTCGCGGATATGTCGATGTTGAAATCATCGATCAGATGCGAAGAAAAGCAAAGCTCGTCGGCGAGGTCGTCCATACCGACATTTATACGGTGAAAAAACACGAGCTTCTTCGCGATACCGTAAGGAAAATTTTAAAACGGGGCATCAAATATGTGCCTGTCGTCGATGAACACAACCGCCTCACAGGCATCGTCACAAGAGCGAGCCTCGTCGAAATCGTATACGAATCGATTTGGGGAGAAGAAAATCTGCTGAGCGCAGGAGGTGCTTCGTTTGGCTGAAGCTCTTCATTTTTTGCAGATAAACGGATCAGAACTGCTTTATAAAACATGGGAGCATTTTTATATTTCATTCATCGCCCTATTCCTCGGAATCATTGCGGCGGTTCCTCTCGGTGTGCTGTTGACGAGAATGAAAAGGGGAGCGGGTGCTGTCATCGCGGTTGTAAATGTCATTCAGACGCTGCCGAGCCTTGCGATTTTGGCATTTTTTATTCCGCTTTTAGGAGTTGGAAAGGTACCGGCGATCGCAGCTTTATTTTTCTATTCAGTCCTACCGATTTTACGAAACACATATACAGGGATAAAAAGTGTGAACGGCAATTTATTGGAGTCGGGAAAAGGAATCGGTATGACTGCATGGGAACAGATCCGCCTCGTGGAGCTGCCGCTGTCGGTTCCGGTAATCATGGCAGGGATCAGGACATCGGCGATTTATTTGATCGGCTGGGCGACCTTAGCATCTTTCATCGGCGGCGGCGGCCTTGGCGACTACATTTTCATCGGGCTTAATTTGTATCAGCCGGAATATATCATCGCAGGCGCCGTACCGGTTACGCTTCTCGCCATGATAACCGACGCTGTATTATCACGGACGGAACGAAAAGTGACGCCGAATGGATTAAAAGGGCTGAAAGAAGTTTCATAAGGAGTTGGCTGAATATGATCATGACATATGTCAGGAGGATACTGATCGCCGCATCTTTCATCATGCTTAGCGCCTGCGCGCTCCCCGGACTAAAAGGAGACGCCGGACAAACGATAAAGATCGGGGCGCAAAGCATGAGCGAATCGGAAATCATCGCAAGCATACTCGCTCAGCTGATCGAACACAACACAGGTTTACAAACGGAAACGATCAAAAACCTCGGGTCCAATGCGGTACAGCAGCAGGCTTTGCAAAAGGGCGAAATCGATGTGGCGGCAACCCGCTACACAGGGGATGCTTTAACGGGAACGCTGAGGATGAAGCCTGAAAAGGATCCGGAAAAGGCGCTCAAGCTGACGCAAAAGGAATTTAAAAAACGGTATCAAATGAAATGGTTTAATTCGTACGGGTTTGATAACACCTATACGTTCACCGTGACACGGGAATTGGCGGAAAAACATCACCTTGAAACGATATCCGATTTGAAAAAGGACGCATCCCAATATAAGCTTGGCGTCGATAACTACTGGATGAAAAGAGAGGGAGACGGATACAACGCTTTTATGAACGATTATCGCATCGCATTCGGCTCCACGTACCCGATGCAGATCGGCCTCGTCTATGACGCGGTAAAAAACGGGAAGATGGACGTCGTTCTCGCGTATTCGACAGACGGGCGGATTAAAGCGTACAACCTGAAAATGTTAAAAGACGACAAACGGTTTTTCCCGCCGTATGACTGCTCTCCCGTCGTTCCCGAGAACGTGCTGAAGGAGCACCCGGAGCTTGAAGGCGTTATCGATAAGCTGATCGGAAAAATCGACACGGAGACGATGCAGGAACTGAACTATGAGGTCGACGGAAAGCTCAAGGAGCCGTCGGTCGTCGCCAAGCAGTTTTTAGAAAAACATCACTATTTTAAATGAAACGGAGGGATCGATGGCAATGGATGTCTTGCAGCAGCTTGGCACGTATTATGCGCATAACGGCGGCTATGTTCTTGAAGAATGTTACAGGCATTTTCTGATGGCCGCCTACGGCGTGCTGTTTGCGGCAATTGCCGGCATTCCGGCGGGAATTTTCATCGCCCGCTATCAAACATTGAGCGGCTGGATCTTTGCCGTAACGAATGTGATACAAACGATTCCGGCACTGGCGATGCTCGCCGTTTTGATGCTTGTGCTTGGCCTCGGAGCGAATACGGTGATCGTCTCGCTGTTTCTCTATTCGCTTTTGCCGATTATCAGGAACACTTATACTGGGATCAAAAGCATTGACCACGCCTATTTAGAAGCCGCGAAAGCGATGGGCATGACGAAATTGCAGGTGCTACGGATGGTGGAGCTTCCGCTTGCCCTGTCCGTCATCATGGCAGGCTTGAGAACTGCGCTTGTCATCGCGATCGGAATAACGGCAATCGGAACATTCGTCGGGGCGGGCGGTCTTGGCGATATCATCGTCAGGGGATCAAATGCAACAAACGGAACGGCGATTATTTTGGCGGGGGCGATCCCGACCGCCCTCATGGCGATTATCGCCGATCTTCTCATGAGCTGGCTGGAACGGACACTTTCTCCGCTAAAGGGAAAAAAAGCTTAATGAAAAAGGATGATCCTAAAAACTTCACGGGATCATCCTTTTTTGAGTGATCATAGCAGTTCCGCTTTTGCGGCAGCGGTTTTCAAATCATCGGGAAGCGGAGCTTTGACGGTCAGACGTTCACCGCTGATCGGATGGGTGACGATGATTTCTGCGGCGTGCAGCGCCTGCCTTTTCAGGAGGCCGGTTGAGCCGCCGTACAGCGCGTCTCCTGAAATGGGATGGCCGAGATGGGAAAGGTGAACCCGGATTTGATGGGTTCTGCCCGTTTCGAGCCGCAGCTCGCACAATGAGACATCGTATTTTGGCCGGTAGCCTTTTACTTCATAATGGGTGACGGCCGGCTGTCCTGTCGGGGATACCCGTCTTCTGACAGGATGGTATCTGTCCTTCCCGATCGGGTTTGCAATGGTTCCCTTTTTGTTTTTGAAGGCGCCTTCCGCTATGGCGATGTATGTTCTTGCGAGCTCTTTCCTTTGCAGCTGTTCGTCCAATAGTGCGTGGGCAAGGCGGTGCCTGGCGAATACGACCGCCCCGCTCGTATCTTTATCAAGGCGATGGACATGGCGGATTTTTCGTTCTGCCCCGTTTGTTTGATCGTAGAATGCGACAAGATTGCTGAGCGTTCCTGTCTGCCCCTTTTCATTAGGATGCGTCGCCATGCCAGGGGGCTTGTTCACGATCAGCATATGGTCGTCCTCGAATAAAACGGACAGTTCGCCGTACTCAGGGATAACGCCGCTGTCTTCTTCTTCTCTAAGATCGATGTCGATTCTGTCCCCTTTTTTCAGCCGCACGTTGTCAGATACCGCTTTATGATTGATTTTTATTTTTTGATTGGCGGTCCAATATTGAATGACCGGCTTTGAAGCCTTCGTTTCCTGCTTCAAAAACGTAAACAAATGGCCGCCGTCGTGGCGGCTGCCTGCAAGGAAAGTCAAGCCGTGATATTGTTGGTTCATTTTTACTCTCCTTTCTGTCTAAAGCCTTTCAGCCGTCAGGAAACACTTACCTCCACAACCCCGGGTTTTTGTATGCTATTCTGTTTGAAGAGATTTCAACAAGGGATGAAGGGTGATACATATGCGCATTGTGAAAGCAGCAACAGAAGAACAGGAAATCTATATTGAAGAACTTGTCTCAGAGCTTTATCAAGTATTTCCGATTTACTTTAGCAAACAACAATTGAAAGAGCTGAAACAGCAGGGTGTGCTCGATTTTAAGGAGCATGTATACAAGGGGACGCTCGATGAAGCATTTCAGATCATCACCAGCCTGCAGCTGATCCACACATTGCTTACAAAATCGAAACGACAATGGGTATTAAAAGACCGCGAGCTTTTTGATAAAAACAGCCGGAAGCTCAATACTTGCGGCCTGCACTTTCCGTTAACATCGTCCGACTTCCATATCCCGCACAGTGAAAAACAGGAATTGCTGATGTAATGAGCTTTCCCCCAGGGGAGAGCTCTTCTTTTTTATGAAAAGACTATAAAGGAAAAATACGAAAAACACAAGGATGGTTTCAACTTCCTTTGTAGCCTGTTCGTTGTCTGTGCATACTAACAACCGAAAGGGGTGCAGTCTATTGAATAAAGTCAGCAATGCGATGTCAAAGCAGGTGGTGACGGTTTCATCGAATCAGACGGTAAAAGAAGCGGCGGAACTGATGAGCCGGCATAATGTCGGAGCGATTCCGGTCGTTGACCAGGGTGTATTGAAAGGGATGATCACTGATCGCGACATTACGCTCAGAACCACGGCTCAAGGCCAGGACGGCCAGACACCGGTCTCTGATGTCATGACGACGGATGTTGTATCAGGCAATCCGAACATGAGCCTTGAAGAAGCGTCACACCTTATGGCACAGAGTCAAATCCGGCGTCTGCCGATTGTGGATAACAATCATTTAGTCGGCATTGTCGCGCTTGGGGACCTCGCGGTAAACGAGTTGTCAAACGAGTCTGCGGGACAGGCGCTCACGAACATTTCCACTCCGACTCAAACGCAATAAAGCAAAAAGAGCTTGCCGAAATGAGCAGGCTCTTCTTGTGTTTAACATAACATTTTTGAATGCTCCGGGCTTTTCAAGGGAAAGTAAGAAGGATACAATTAGTGTGCAAACAGGCAAAAGGAGTTGGACAAAGCACGATGATAAAAGCAGTGATCTTTGATTTTGACGGCCTTATTTTAGATACAGAAACACACGATTATGAAGTGCTTCAAGAAATTTTTGAAGAGCACGGCTCAGCTCTTCCGATGTCGGTATGGGGGAAGGTGATCGGAACGGCTGCAGGCTTTCAGCCTTTTGTTTACCTGGAAGAACAGGTGCAAAAGAAGCTTGATCAGGAAAGGCTGGAAAGCTTGCGGAAAGAACGCTTTTTGAAACGGCTTGAAAGCGAAAAAGCGCGCCCCGGAGTCGAGGCCTACTTGACGGCGGCAAAAGAACTCGGACTAAAAATCGGCCTTGCGTCAAGCTCTGATTATAAATGGGTATCACAGCATTTGAAGCAGATCGGCCTGTACGACGATTTTGAATGCATCAGAACGGCCGATGACGTTGAGGAGGTCAAGCCGAATCCGGAGCTGTACTTGCAGACAGCCGAGTGCCTCGGCGTACAGCCTGGGGAATGCCTCGCTTTCGAGGATTCCGTCAACGGATCGATGGCGGCAAAGCGCGCTGGAATGAAGTGTGTCATCGTGCCGAATAAAGTGACGAAAAGCCTGCTGTTCGAGCATTATGATCACCGCCTTGAATCGATGGCGGAAATGGAGTTGGAACAGCTTATCAAAAAAGTGTCTGATCAAGCTTAGCCAAGCGAGAGGAGGAAGAGACGTGTCTGAAAAATTGGATCTTTCCCGTTTTGAAAAAAAGATCGTCATCCGCAATATCGAAGAAAAAGACATTGAAAGCATCATTGAGCTTCAGGAGCTTTGTTTTCCGGGGATGGTTCCTTGGAAGCGGGAGCATCTGGAAAGCCATCTTCAGTATTTTCCGGAAGGGCAGTTCTGTGCGGAGCTTGAAGGGGAAGTGATCGGCTCCTGCTCCAGCCTCTTGATCAATTTTGACGAATATGACGACCGTCATACATGGCAGGATATCACAGATGACGGCTATATTACGAATCACAACCCCGACGGCCTGAACATGTACGGCATTGAAGTGATGGTTCATCCCGAATACAGAAGAATGAAAATCGGCCACCGCCTTTATGAAGCGCGAAAGGATCTGGCGAGGCGGCTCAACTTAAAGAGCATCATCATCGGCGGCCGGATTCCGAACTATCACAAATACGCCTCTGAGATGACGCCGAGGCAGTACGTCGAACAGGTCATTCACCATCAGATTTATGATCCGGTGCTGTCGTTTCAGCTGCTGAACGGCTTTACGATGATGAGGATCAATCCGAACTATCTGCCGGATGACAAGGCATAGCAAATATGCGACATTGATGGAGTGGAATAATGTCGACTATATGCCGCAAAGCAAACGCTACTACAAATCGGCCTTCCCGGTAAGGATTTGCGTGATTCAATACGAAATGAAGCAGATTCATTCGTTTGAAGAGTTCGCCAACCATCGAGTACTATGCAGATGTCGCATCAGACGCGGGAGCCGATTTTGCTGTTTATCCGGAAATTTTCACGACGCAGCTGATGTCTTTTCTTGAGGAGCGTTCCCCGAGCCTTGCCGTTCAGCGGATTACCGAATATACGGAGGATTACATCAGCTTGTTCACAGACCTTGCCGTCAAATACAACGTCAATATTATCGGCGGCTCCCATTTTGTCGAAGAGGAAGGGAAAATCTACAACATTGCTTATCTATTCAGAAGAGACGGCACGATTGAAAAGCAATATAAGCTTCATATCACGCCGAATGAACGGAAATGGTGGGGGATCAGCAGGGGAGACGAGGTGCGTGTGTTTGACACAGATTGCGGAAAGATCGCGATTCAGATTTGCTATGACATCGAGTTCCCCGAGCTTGCCAGAATCGCAACGGAAAAAGGCGCGAAGATCATCTTCACGCCCTTCTGTACAGAAGACCGCCAAGGGTATTTGCGCGTCAGATACTGCGCTCAGGCGAGAGCTGTGGAAAACCAAGTGTACACCGTCATTTCCGGGACGGTCGGAAACCTGCCGCAAACAGAAAACATGGATATTCAATATGCGCAATCGGCGATTTTTGCGCCTTCCGATTTTGAATTTGCAAGGGACGGAATCTTCGGCGAATGCAATCCGAACATTGAAATGGTCGTCATCGGCGACGTCGATCTGGAAATTCTCAGAAGGCAGCGCCAAGACGGTACGGTCCGTCAGCTGAAAGACAGACGCCACGACATTTACCGGATTCATTATAAAAAATAACGTGTGAACAGCCGGCACCCTAGTGGCCGGCTTTTTGCGATTGACTTTCTGTTTTGTTTTTCATATATTGGATGTATGTAAAGGAGGTGGAAAAGATGAATCAAACTGGTAAGCGCATGACAGACGTGCAAGCCCACTTGTATATTTGTCGCGCAATTTTTTCCGGAGAATGCGTATTACGGGATCAGTCTGCCCTTTTTTACACATTCATGAGGAAAAAATACCAGTGAGAGACATCTGCCCACAATCGGATTTTAACTGCTTTTTGATCTTGACGGCAGCATGTTAGCTCTGCCGTTTTTTTTATGGCCGGATGTCTCTTCGCGAAACGGAGGAAGAGATTCATGGCAGTATGCAGTGTACAAAACGTGACACAGTCATATGGAGGACATGCGGTTCTCAGCGGAGTGTCATGCGAAATAAAACAAGGCGAACGAATCGGTCTGATCGGCCGCAATGGGGAAGGGAAAACGACGCTGTTGAGGCTGATGAGCGGGCAAGTGAAGCCTGATGAAGGACTTGTCACATGGAAGAAGGGAATATCGGCCGGTTTGCTGAAGCAGTCGGCGGCGCATGCCGGGGAACAAACGGTAAAAGAGCTGCTGTTTGATGTGTTTGCTTCATTATGGAATATACAGAACCAGCTGTCTGCCATCGAACGGCGGCTGGCAGAGGAACAAGACGCGGAAACACTCGAACGGCTGCTTGAACGCTATGGTGCGCTGCAGGACGAATTTCAGCAAAAAGGCGGTTACGAGATCAGCTCGCAAATCGAACGCGTCGCCGCCGGCTTGAAGATCAGCCGTCTGCTTGATGCAAAATGGCGGGATGTAAGCGGAGGAGAGCGGACGAAAGTCGGCTTGGCGAGGCTTTTGCTGTCGTCTCCCGATCTGCTTTTATTGGATGAGCCGACAAACCATTTGGATCTGGATGCGGTCGAATGGCTCACAACATTTGTCAAACAGTACAAAGGGACGGCGGTCATCGTTTCTCATGACCGGTATTTTTTGGATGATGTCGCAACGTCCATTTTTGAAATCGACCAGGGAGAGCTTCACGTATACCAGGGGGATTATTCCGGGTATACGATTGAGCGCGAAGAACGCCTGATCAGAGAGTTCCAGCATTATCAGGACCAGCAAAAAAAGATCAAAAAAATGAAGGAAACGATCAAGCGTCTGAAGGAATGGGCAAACAGGGCCAATCCTTCAAACGAGGGACTGCACCGCCGCGCCAAAAGCATGGAAAAGGCATTGGCGCGCATCGATGTTCTAAAAAAGCCCGCACTCGACCGAAAGAAAATCGATCTCGCCTTCAAAATGAACGACCGAAGCGGAAAAGACGTCGTCAAGCTTGAAAATGTGAAAAAGCGCTTTGGAAAACGGGAGCTGTTCAGCGGGTTGCACATGCATGTCCGCTTTCAGGACCGCGTTGCCATCGTCGGCGAAAACGGAAGCGGCAAAACGACGCTCCTTTCGATCATCAGCGGTACTGCGCCGGCTGACAGCGGCGAGGTGCAGCTTGGGAGCAGTTTGTCTGTCGCTCATCTGACCCAGCATGTCTCGGAAATGAATGAAGAGCACTCCGTCCTGGCTGAGTTTCGCGATCAAGTCACTGCGACCGAAGGCGAAGCCCGAATGATGCTGGCGAAGTTTTTGTTTTACGGACACTCCGTGTTTAAAAAAGTGAAGGACTTAAGCGGAGGAGAGCGCATGCGCCTTCGCCTGGCCCAGCTTGTCCATCAGCATCATAACGTGCTGATCCTCGATGAACCGACAAACCATTTGGACATCGAATCAAAAGAAGTGCTCGAAGAGGCGCTCGCCCGATTTCAAGGGACGATTATCGCGGTTTCCCATGATAGATATTTTCTGGACAGGATGTTCAATGTCACGTATTGGCTCAGCGGCGGCCGTCTGACGCGATATGAAGGCAATTATACGTTTGCGAGGGAGAAGCGGCGGAATGAAGGCGAAGGTTGAGGAGAGAATGGCGGAGCCTGAATCGGCTCCGCACTTTCCATTGGCTGTTTTGTCATTCGTTCCATCTTCCCATTATGATCGTATTGTAGTATTTGCCGTCAGAAAGGATTTTGTCATTTTTCAGGATGCCTTCTATCTCAAAACCGTATGTTTGATAGCGTTTAATCGCTTTCTCATTTGTTTCTAACACTTGAAGAGCTATTTTTTTGATGCCGCTCGCGTCGGCCCAAAAAATAGATTGCTGCAATAGGTTTGTCCCGATGCCGTATCCCCAAAAATCCTTTAACACGCATACCCCGAATTCGGTCTTGTGAGAGAATCTGTTCAAATCTGCTCCTTCGCATCTTGAAAAACCTGCGATCCGGCCTCGTACTTCCGCTGTCAAAAATAAATTCCGGCGTTTGTATGATTTGTTCAAACCGCGGCGCATCGATGAATGCATCTCCTTTTTCCCTGTCCAAATTTTCGGTTTCCCCGTCGATCCGCACTCTTAATGCGGATAATGCTCCTGCGTCTTTTTTGGCGGCCGACCGAATCGTATAGTGCATTCCTTTCACATAAAAATCCCGTTCGTTTAAGACCATGGCAGGCTCCCTTCCATTTGATCCGTCGTGCTTATTCTATCATATTGAAAATAGATGGAATTTTCTTTATCATTAAACATAACACTGAAAGCGGTTTATACATAAAAAGAAGGTGCATCATGGAATTTCTACTCGTTTTGCTCCCTGTTTTCGGAGTATTTGCCATCGGATATGCCGGGCAGAAGCTGCTTGGCTTTGACATTCAAAACCTGTCTAAAATGTCCCTTTATTTAATGTCTCCTTTTTTGGCGTTCGATACGTTTTATGAAAACAAGCTGACCATGGATTATTTATATATGTCCGTTTTTGCCCTGGGCCTTTGCATCGCTTTGATTCTATTGGTCTATCTCATCTCCTATATTTATAAGTATTCCAATCAGGAACGCTGCGCTCTTATTTTGTCGTCAGCCTTCATGAACAACGGGAATTATGGGACGCCCGTCGTTTTGCTCGTCTACGGTGCGGCAGGGCTTGACATTGCCGTTGTGCTGATGGTGATCCAGCAGCTCGTCATGAGCACGATCGGTCTCTATTATGCGGCAAAAGGGAGCTCTGAACGAGCCGGCTTTAAAACGGTGATGAGCAGCGTGACGCGGATGCCTGTCGCCTACGGGGCGCTGCTCGGAATCGCACTACAGCTGAGCCATATTTCGATTCCCGAACAGTTTATGACGGCAATTAAATTGGTCGGGGACGCCGCGATTCCGACGATCATGATTATTCTCGGGATGCAGCTCGCTGCGATTTCGTTTAAACATATCGAATATCGAAAAATCTCTTACTCGCTTTTGCTCAAGCTCATCGCATCGCCGCTTATTGCTTTGGGGTTTGCCCTTATCCTTCCTGTCAGCGATTTGGTCAAACAGATTATGATCCTGTCGGCTGCCATGCCGACTGCCGCGAATACAACGCTGATGGCTGTTCAATTTGGAACAAAACCGGAAATCGTATCAAGCGCCACCTTTATCAGTACGATGCTCAGCATCGGCACGCTGCCTGTTGTACTGTGGATGCTTTCCGTATGGGTCTGACCTGAATGTTTCAGGCGGCCCTTTTTATCTTTGAAAAGGAACTGCATCTCCTATGAAGAAATGAAATACATATAAAATTGTATGGTTTTTTAGATCATGAAATGGGGTGGACAAATGACGGTACAGGAAAATCGCGCGGATCTCAAAGCGAAAGATCAGCAATACCTTTGGCACGCCATGAGCGGGACGGCTTCCGATCCGGCCCGGCTTGTCGTGAAAAAAGCCGAAGGCGCCTGGATTACGGACATTGACGGCCGCCGTTTTTTGGACGGAATGGCCGGGCTGTGGTGCGTCAATGCCGGCTACGGCAGAAAAGAGCTCGCAGATGCGGCGTATGAACAGCTGCTTGAGATGCCTTACGCCCCGCTGACGAACACTCATGTTCCCGCCGTCCGGCTGGCTGAAAAGCTGAATGAATGGCTTGGCGGAGATTATGTGATCTTTTTTTCCAACAGCGGCTCTGAAGCAAATGAAACGGCTTTTAAAATCGCGCGCCAATATCATCAGCAAAACGGGGAACATGCGAGATATAAATTCATTTCCCGCTACAGAGCCTATCACGGAAACACGATGGGAGCGCTCGCTGCAACCGGGCAGGCGCAAAGAAAGTATAAATACGAACCGCTCGGCCACGGATTCATCCATGTACAGCCTCCTGATCTGTACCGCAATCCTGCTGATCGCGATACGCTTGAAAGCGCTGAAGACATTGGCAAGGTGATGACGTGGGAGCTTCCTGAAACGGTCGCCGGCGTAATCATGGAGCCGATCATTACCGGAGGAGGCATTTTGATGCCGCCTGACGGGTATATGGCAAAAGTCAAAGGTATATGTGAAACGCACGGTGCGCTCTTGATCTGCGATGAAGTCATTTGCGGCTTCGGCCGGACGGGCGAGCGGTTCGGCTTTATGAATTACGGCGTAAAACCCGATATCATCACAATGGCCAAGGGGATGACGAGCGGCTATCTTCCGCTTGCGGCAACCGCCGTCAAACGGGAGATTTATGAAGCGTATGCAGGTGACGGCCCTTATGACCGTTTCCGCCATGTCAATACGTTTGGAGGAAGCCCGGCCGCGTGTGCACTGGCGATCAGAAACCTTTCCATCATGGAGGAAGAGCGCTTAATCGAGCGGTCGCGCGTGCTTGGCGAAAGGCTGCTCAGCGAGCTGAAGGAGGCCGAAGACAACCCGAATGTCGGGAACGTCCGCGGGAAGGGGCTTCTTGTAGGGATCGAACTCGTAAAGGATAAACGGACGAAAGAGCCGGCCGATATGGCGGACGTGAACAAAGTGATCGGGGAGTGCAGACAGAAAGGATTGATCGTCAGTAAAAATGCGGACACGGCGGCCGGATACAACAACGTCATCCAGCTTGCGCCCCCTCTCAGTTTGACGGAGGAAGACCTTTCCTTCATCATTAGCGTGCTGAAGGAAAGTCTGCGCTGTTTAGCTTAAAAGAAGCGGGCGGCCGTCAGTCGGGCCGCCCGCTTCTAAAGGCACTTTACGCGTCCATGACGAGGGCGATTTTTCCGAATTGTTCTCCATTCGTCATCCGGTTAAAGGCATTGCGTGCATCTGACAAAGGATACATCTTATCGATGATCGGCCGAAGCGAATGGCGCTCTATAAACTGAAGCATGTCCCGGAACTCCTCAAGGCTGCCCATTGAAGTGCCGATGATGCTGAATTGCGGGAAAAAAAGCGAGCGCAGAGGAAGCTCGATGCTGTCTCCGGAGCTTGCGCCAAAATTGACGATCCGTCCGTTCGGCTTCAGAATGTCAAAGTATTTCGGAAATGTCGCCGGTCCGATGCTATCAAGGACAAAATCGACTTTTTCCCCTTTGAGGCTTTCGCTCCAATCGCTGCTGCTGTCAAACGCGCGATCTGCGCCGTGATTCAGCGCTTCTTTTCTTTTTTCTTCGCTCCGCGACGTGACGGTGACCTGTGCACCGGCCGCCTTGGCCATGAGCAGGGCGTATGTCGCCACACCGCTTCCGATGCCGGTGATGAAGAGATGCTCGCCTTTTTCCAGCCGGCCTTTTGTGAAAAGAGCCCTGTAGGCGGTAAGCGCTGATAAAGGCAAGACCCCGGCTTCTTCCCAGGTAAGATAGGCCGGTTTTGGAAGGACGTTTTTTGCAGAGGCAATCACATATTCTGCAAAGGTTCCGTCAGAAGGCCCGCCGAGAATGTCGGGAACTTGCGGGACGGAATCCGTGAATTCCCAGGTGATGCTCGGATTGATGATGACCTCTGCGCCTGCCGCGAGACCTGATACGCCCTCGCCGATTTCTTCGACAATGCCCGCCCCGTCAGATCCGGGAATGAAAGGCGCTTCGCCTTCTTTTCGCGAGCGGAAGAGAAAAAGGTCGCGGTGATTGAGCCCCGCCGCTTTTACCTTGATTTTTACTTCCCCGTATCCGGGTGATCGAACGGCTGCGTCTGTTATTTTCAATCCCGCAAGACCGTCCGTACCGCTATGGATGATCGCTTTCACGAAAATTACCCCTTTCTTTTCTCAAATGATGCTAACATTATGGCTTGGCAAAGGATGAATGTAAAATGTTCTGCCTGGGGAACGATTATACCTAACCAGGGGATTGCAATAGAGGGGAATTTCCTTTAGTGTAATACAGGATGCAAACGAAGAAGGAGATGGAACATGAGTTTTCACGATCAGCAAATTTTACCGGCGATTCGCAATATGAAGCAGTTTGACATTTTCCTGGACAGCCCTTTTTTATACGGCGTTCTTCTTGATATTCACCTTGGACGGCTGGGAGGCGTGATCAGTGCGGCGAGAGCCAGGGGCAAAAATATGTTTGTGCACGTTGACTTAATCCAGGGTATTAAGCATGACGAATACGGAGCCGAATTTATCTGCCAGGAAATGAAGCCGGCCGGCATTTTATCAACGAGATCAAGCGTGATCGCCAAGGCGAAGCAAAAGAAGGTGTATGCGATTCAACGGATGTTTTTAATCGATACGAGCGCCATGGACAAAAGTATTGAACTGGTCAAAAAACACCGGCCAGATTTTATTGAAGTCCTCCCGGGGGTCGTGCCTGAATTGATCAGGGAAGTAAAAGAAAAAACGGGAATTCCGATATTCGCGGGCGGCTTCATCCGCTCCGAGAATGACGTGAAAAACGCCTTGGCGGCGGGGGCGTCCGCTGTAACAACGTCCGATACAGAGCTGTGGAAAAAGTATTGGATCTGAGCGAAAATAATGAAAAAATATTGACAACGCTTTCATTATACGATACGATCGTACCAAGTTGATACATTGTGACGGAGACCCGGAGACCACAGCAGTTCTTTACCTTATGTAAAGAAGTTTTGCTGTGTTTTTTTATGGTCTTTTAGACACAGTGAAAACTTATATTTATAAAGACTGATTTTCTTAGGAGGGGTAGCCTTGACAGCATTTTGGGGGGAAGTTATCGGAACGATGCTGCTCATCGTCTTTGGCGCAGGAGTTTGCGCCGGCGTAAATTTAAAAAAATCACTTTCTCATCAATCGGGATGGATCGTCATCGCATTTGGCTGGGGGCTTGGCGTGGCCATGGCCGCATATGCCGTCGGCAATATCAGCGGAGCCCATTTAAATCCGGCCCTCACATTGGGACTGGCATTTGTCGGCGATTTCCCTTGGGAGCAAGTGCCTGCCTATATTTGCGGACAAATGCTTGGCGCTTTTTTAGGAGCCGTTCTTATTTTTCTTCATTATTTGCCGCATTGGAAAGAAACAGATGACCAGGGAGCGAAGCTTGGGGTGTTTTCGACAGGACCGGCCATTCCGAATACATTTGCCAACCTGTTCAGTGAAACATTCGGTACATTTATTCTCGTACTCAGTATTTTGACTATTGGCGCAAATAAATTTACCGAAGGGCTGAACCCGTTGATCGTCGGTTTTTTGATCGTGGCGATCGGCCTGTCGCTCGGGGGAACGACAGGGTATGCGATTAACCCGGCGCGTGATTTGGGTCCGAGAATCGCCCATTTTGTACTTCCTATACCGGGAAAAGGAGGCTCCAACTGGCGCTACGCATGGGTGCCCGTCTTCGGACCGATTCTCGGAGGATCGTTCGCCGGCGTTTTTTACAATGCGGTATTTAAAGGGCACATGACAAACACCTTTTGGATTGTAAGCGCTGCAGTAGCTGTGATATTGTTAGGTTTCTATATATATTCGAAAAAACAAGCGGCAGAGAATTCGGTTCATTTGTAACTTAAGGAGACAATAAGGGGGAGTTAAAATGGAAAAGTATATTTTATCTCTTGATCAAGGAACGACAAGTACAAGAGCGATTATTTTCAATAAAGAAGGAAAGATTGTGCATACCGCGCAAAAGGAATTCAATCAGTATTTCCCGAATTCCGGCTGGGTTGAACACAATGCAAACGAAATCTGGGGGTCCGTATTGGCTGTCATTGCCTCAGCGCTTTCTGAATCAGGAATCCAAGCCGGACAAATCGCCGGCATCGGCATCACAAACCAGCGGGAAACAACGGTTGTCTGGGATAAGCATACAGGCCAGCCCGTTTACAATGCGATCGTCTGGCAGTCTCGGCAATCCGCAGACATTTGCGAAGAATTAAGAAACAAAGGATATGAAGACAAGATCAGGGAAAAAACGGGACTGTTGATCGACCCTTATTTTTCAGGCACAAAGGTCAAATGGATTTTGGATCATGTAGAAGGAGCGCGGGAAAAAGCGGAAAACGGCGACCTGCTCTTTGGAACGATCGATTCATGGCTGATCTGGAAGATGTCGGGCGGCAAAGCTCATGTGACCGATTATTCAAATGCCTCAAGAACGCTGATGTTCAACATTTACGATTTGAAGTGGGATGATGAACTGATCGACATTCTCGGCGTTCCGAATTCGATGCTTCCTGAAGTCAAGCCGTCTTCCCATGTGTACGCCGAAACGGTCGATTACCATTTCTTCGGGAAGAACATTCCGATTGCAGGGGCGGCAGGCGATCAGCAGTCCGCGCTGTTCGGGCAAGCCTGCTTTGAAGAAGGCATGGTCAAAAACACATACGGCACCGGCTGCTTTATGCTCATGAACACCGGCGAAAAAGCGATTAAGTCAGAGCACGGCCTGCTGACGACGATCGCCTGGGGCATTGACGGAAAGGTTGAATACGCCCTTGAAGGAAGCGTATTTGTCGCAGGCTCCGCCATCCAGTGGCTTCGCGATGGGCTGAGAATGTTTAAAGATGCGAAGGAAAGTGAAACATACGCTGTAAAAGCACAATCTGCTGATGGTGTATATGTGGTTCCGGCATTCGTCGGCTTAGGTACGCCGTACTGGGACAGCGACGTTCGCGGCGCCGTCTTCGGTTTAACCCGCGGCACGACGAAAGAGCACTTTGTCAGAGCGACGCTCGAATCCCTCGCGTATCAGACGAAAGATGTGCTCGATGCCATGGTGGAAGACTCCGGCATTTCGGTCAAAACGCTGCGGGTGGACGGCGGCGCCGTGAAAAACAACTTCCTGATGGAATTCCAGGGAGACATTCTTGATGTACCGGTCGAACGTCCGGAAATCAATGAAACGACAGCCCTCGGATCAGCTTATCTGGCGGGTCTTGCCGTCGGCTTCTGGGATGATCGGTCAGAGATTGAAGACCAGTGGAAGCTGGATAAACGATTTGAACCGAAAATGGAAGAAGAAGAGCGGGAAAGCCTTTACAGCGGCTGGAAAAAAGCAGTTAAAGCAGCTAGGGCTTTCAAATAAGCAGCGGGTATGTTACAATGAATGCAAGTTAATAGAAACGGTTGGAGAAGAGGAGAGACCACAGGCACCAAAGCAGTTATATTGCTTTGGATGTTTGTGGTCTCTTTTTCTATTATTTGCCGTGACAACAAGGGAGGACTTTTAATGGATACAGTTTTTTCAAGCCGCAAGCGGGATGACATCCTAAAGAATATGACAAAAGAGAAGTATGATGTGTTTATTATCGGAGGAGGGATTACGGGTGCCGGAACGGCGCTTGACGCCGCATCGCGCGGGATGAAGACCGCTCTTTGCGAAATGCAGGATTTTGCCGCGGGAACATCAAGCCGTTCAACAAAGCTTGTTCACGGAGGGCTCCGCTATTTAAAGCAGTTTGAAGTAAAAATGGTCGCCGAAGTCGGGAAGGAACGGGCGATCGTCTACGAAAACGGCCCGCATGTGACAACGCCTGAATGGATGCTTTTGCCGATGCACAAAGGAGGCACTTTCGGCAAATTCACGACTTCAATCGGCCTCAGGGTGTATGACTTTTTGGCAGGAGTCAAAAAAGCCGAGCGGAGAAGCATGCTGACCGCAAGAGAAACGCTTGAAAAAGAGCCGCTCGTGAAAAAGGACGGCTTAAAAGGCGGAGGCTATTATGTCGAATACCGGACAGACGATGCCAGACTGACGATCGAAGTGCTGAAAGAAGCGGTTAAATTCGGGGCGGAAGCTGTCAACTATGCAAAGGTAAAAGAATTTATCTACGAAAACGGAAAGGTTGCCGGCGTCGTGATCGAAGACGTCTTTACGAAGAAAACGTACCGCGTCCATGCAAAAAAAATCGTTAATGCGACAGGCCCGTGGGTCGACAGCCTGAGAGAAAAAGACCGCTCAAAAGAAGGCAAGCACCTTCAGCATACAAAAGGCGTCCATCTTGTATTCGATCAGTCGGTCTTTCCGCTGAAGCAGGCCGTCTACTTTGATACGCCGGACGGCCGCATGGTGTTTGCCATTCCGAGGGACGGCAAGGCATACGTCGGAACAACCGACACCGTCTATAACAAAAACCTTGAACATCCGAGAATGACGACCGAAGACAGGGACTACGTCATAGACGCGATCAACTATATGTTCCCTGACCTGAACATCACCGCAAATGACGTGGAGTCAAGCTGGGCCGGACTCAGACCTTTGATTCACGAAGAAGGAAAAGATCCGTCTGAGATTTCCCGGAAAGATGAAATATGGACATCAGACTCAGGCTTGATCACGATTGCCGGAGGAAAGCTGACGGGCTACAGAAAAATGGCTGAACATATCGTTGACCTTATCAGAACCCGGTTAAAAGAAGAAGGGGACAAAGACTTCGGACCTTGCAAAACAAAAACGATGCCGATTTCCGGAGGGCATATCGGCGGTTCCCAAAACCTTGAAGCCTTTATCGAGGAGAAGGCGAAAGAAGGAGCGGCACCGGGCTTAACCGAGCAAACGGCCAGACACCTTGCAGCAAGATACGGATCGAACACAGACCGCCTGTTTGAACGGGTTCAAATGCTGAAAGATGAAGCTGCCAAGCGCGGTATTCCCGTTCACGTACTGGCGGAAATCGATTACGCGATCGATGAAGAAATGGCCGCGGTTCCGGCGGATTTCTTCGTTTGCAGAACGGGCGCACTGTTTTTTGACATCAATTGGGTCCGCACCTATAAAGAAGGACTTACGGATTATATGAACGATAAGCTGAACTGGGACGAAGACACGAAAGAAAAGCATCTGAAAACGCTTGATGAGCTCCTTCATGACGCGGTCGTTCCGCTGGAAAGCAAATAGCCCGTCACGTACAAATGACACGGTCTGACATGTTGAAAAACCGGACCGGAATATCCGAAATGGCGCTGCCTTTATAAAGGCAGCCTCATTTTTTATGTTGTGCCAACTTATTTTGGACAAAGCCGCCGTTTATCGATAATATAAAAGCAGAACAGCTGCTACATAAGCTAGAAAATTGGGAGGTCTGACATGAGCTGGAAAACAAGCTATGAACGCTGGAAAAACACTGAAAATTTAGATCCTGAATTAAAATCCCTCCTTCTCAATGCGGAAGGAAATGAGAAAGAACTAGAGGATTGCTTTTATAAAAAGCTTGAATTTGGAACGGCGGGAATGCGCGGAGAAATCGGACCCGGTCCAAACCGGATGAACGTCTATACGGTCCGCAAAGCATCGGCCGGCCTCGCATCGTATATAGCCGCAAACGGTGAAGAAGCAAAGAAGCGGGGAGTCGTCATCGCTTACGATTCGCGCCACAAATCGCCGGAATTTGCGCTGGAAGCAGCAAAAACGCTTGCTGCAAACGGAGTGCAAACGTATCTGTTTGACGAGCTTCGCCCGACGCCTGAGCTTTCATTTGCTGTAAGATACCTTCACGCGTATGCGGGCATCGTGATTACAGCGAGCCACAATCCGCCGGAATACAACGGCTATAAAGTATACGGAGACGATGGTGCACAGCTCCCTCCCGCCGCAGCGGACAAGCTTATCGAGCAAGTCAATGCGATTGAAAACGAATTGGAGATTCCAGAGGGTAATGAGAAAGCTTTAAAAGAAAAAGGGCTCATCAAGATCATCGGGGAAGACGTCGACCAGGCATATCTTGACAAGCTGACATCAATTTCCGTCAACCCGGACCTTGCGAAGGAAACGGATGTAAAGGTCATTTTTACGCCGCTTCACGGTACGGCCAACAAATCTGTCAGACGGGGACTTAAAGCCCTCGGCTATGAACACGTGACAGTCGTTCCCGAGCAGGAACTTCCAGATCCCGATTTTTCAACGGTGTCTTCGCCGAATCCGGAAGAGCACGCCGCTTTTGAATATGCGATCAAACTGGGAGAAAAAGAGGAAGCCGATATATTGATCGGAACAGACCCTGATGCGGACCGGCTCGGTGTCGCCGTAAAGGACCAAGAAGGCCGCTATGTCGTCCTGACAGGCAACCAGACCGGAGCGCTCCTGCTTCATTATTTGCTTTCTCAAAAACAGCAAAAAGGAATCCTGCCTGAAAACGGAGTCGTCTTGAAAACGATCGTGACAAGCGAAATGGGCCGCGACATCGCTTCTTCGTTCGGACTTGATACGGTCGACACGCTTACAGGCTTTAAATTCATCGGAGAAAAAATCAAGCAGTATCAAGCAACCGGCGAATATACCTTCCAATTTGGCTATGAAGAAAGCTACGGCTATTTGATCGGCGACTTTGCAAGAGATAAGGATGCTGTTCAGGCCGCCCTTCTTGCCGTCGAAGTATGCGCCTTCTATAAAAAGCAGGGCAAATCCCTTTACGACGGATTGCTTGAGCTGTTTAAAACGTTCGGCTATTACCGCGAAGGCTTGAAATCCCTCACCTTAAAAGGGAAGGAAGGAGCCGAGCAAATCGCGGCTATCCTGAGCACGTTCAGACAGCAGCCGCCGCTTTCAATCGCCGGAAAAGACGTTGTATCTGCAGAAGACTATCTAGTCGGCAAACGGACGCTGCTCAAAGAAAACAAGGAAGAGGCGATCGATCTTCCAAAATCGAATGTGCTGAAATATTTCCTTGAAGACGGTTCATGGTTCTGCCTCCGTCCGTCAGGAACCGAGCCTAAAGTGAAATTTTACTTCGCCGTCAAGGGAGAAACAAACGAAGACAGTGAAGCACGTTTGAATACCCTGACTGACGAAGTCATGAAACAGATCGACTCGATCGTAAAAGCAAATGCATAAAGGTTGAAAGGCCGCCGCCCGCACCCGCAGGCGGCTTTTTTGTTTGAGTTGATTTAAGAATCCATCTGGTGTAATATATATTTAACGAAATGTAATATATATATTACATCATTGGTTTTCGGAAAGGAGACGGTTGTCATGAAATTTTTGAAAAGCGGGGATGAATACGTTGAAAAGAAAATGAACCAATTTTTTAACGAATCCGGTATGCTGCTCGCTTTTTTATTGCTTTTAGATGTGATCGTCAGAGGCATCATATTGGATAGAGAACCATCAGAATACGTTGTGAGCGGAATCGGCTTTGGACTGTATGCTGGCTGGGTCTTTTTCCGGTATCTGTTTTCCGGCTTGGAATACCCGGACATTGCCAGCAAACAGACTTATCGCAAAAAAAGAAAAGAAATGATGGCAGTCAGCATTACGTCAGGTTTCATTTTTCTGTTTTTAACGATTGCGTTCACGGGAATACCCGGTCATGCAAAAGAATGGCTTGATCTTGTGATGATGGTCTTTCTGTTTGTTTTATTCTATTTTCTGATCAATGTCATCTCTTTACGCATGTCTTTTAAGAAAAATAAAGATCTTTTGGATGACTGACTGAATCTAAAGTCAAAACAGAAACATCGCAGGAAGCAGGTGAGCAAATGGTAAACCGAGTCAAATTGGCCCGGATCGAAAAATCATTAACACAAGCCCAGTTGGCAGAACGGGTTGATGTGACGCGGCAAACGATCGGGCTGATTGAAAAAGGAAAATATAATCCGACGCTGCAGTTATGCATCGCAATCGCAAAAGCGCTGGATAAAACGTTGGATGATTTATTTTGGGAGGAAGATAAAAGATGATGAAGTGGTTTGCATCAGCAGATGAATACGTTGAAAAAAAATGACTCAATTTTTCAGTGAAGCAGGCATATTGACCGCCGCTCTGCTCCTGGCCGACATCGTTATCAGAGGCGCCGTTCTGCACAGGGATTTGGCAGAATATATTGTTTATATTCTTTTCCGCTATTTGTTGTCAGGGATGGAGTATACGGACATCGATAATGAGAAAGCCTATCGCAAAAAAAGAAAACAAGTGATGTCCGGCAGCATGGTCTGAGCCGTGATCGTTCTGTTTGCCGACGTCATGTTCACCGGTCTGCCGAATGACGCCGGGGAATGGGGAAAAATGATCCTGTTCGGCCTGCTTGTCGTATTATTCTGTTCCTTGATCAGTTTGGCCTCTTTGAAAATGTCCTTCAAAAGAAACAAAGACATCCTGGACGATTAACGTTTCAGCCCAAAGTCTTATAAAAATTCAGGCGAATCGGGCCGGCTATTCCCTTCTAATGAAAGAGCCGTTTTTAAAAAAACGCGTGTATAATGAAGAAAACAAAGGGCATGAAAGGCGGATGAACGGTTGAAAGAAGACACCCGTTTCGAAAAGTTGAAAACATTGAAAGAAATAGCGGAGACGTTGAATGAAGGAAATGACCTGAAAGAAACGCTTAATGCCGTTTTGAAAAAGCTGCTCCGCTTAACAGGCCTTCAAACGGCATGGATTTTCCTGATTGATGACAAGGGCGGATTCGAGCTGACAGCCTCTGCTTTTTTGCCTGAAGCCCTGATGTACGATGAGAAGCGTTTAATGTGTGAAGGGGACTGCTACTGTCTTTATCAATACAGACAGGGAAGACTGGATAGAGCGACAAATATGATCCATGCAAGCGGATCGATACGGCGATTGACATGAAAACGGGAGACCCCGAAGGCATTACCCAGCATGCAACGGTGCCCCTCACAGATCAAAACAAGCGCTTCGGGCTGCTGAATGTTGCGGCTCCGGAGAAGATTCATTTTGATAAAGAGGAGCTCGCTCTCCTGGAAGCCGTCGCCCTTCAGATCGGCACGGCGATCAAGCGGATGAAGCTTGCCGAAAATGAACAAAGAAACGCGCTTCTGACAGAGCGGAACAGGCTTGCCCAGGATCTGCACGATTCGGTTAACCAAATGCTCTTTTCGGTAAGCCTTACGGCAAAAGCGGCGGGGGAGATGACGGACGATTCCGAGCTTCGCGAAATGCTTGAATTTATTCAAAGCCTCTCACATGAAGCGCTTCATGAGATGAGGGCGCTAATCTGGCAGCTTAGGCCGCAGGGGCTTGAAGAGGGGGTGGCGGCGGCCATTGAAAAATACGCCGAAGTCATCGGGCTCAATGTGAAGCTGACGCAAAGCGGTGTGCTCCGTTTTTCACAAGCAGAGGAAGAATTAATTTGGCGCTTGAGCCAGGAAGCCCTCGCCAATTGCAAAAAACATGCTGAAGCCGGGCTGACGGAGGTGAGAATCAGCCGTTCTTCGTCATCTATCATGCTCGAAATCGAGGATGACGGAAAAGGGTTTAAATATAACCCGGATTCAAACATCCCAACGCTCGGCTTAAAGGGGATGAAAGAGCGGACAGAGCAGGCGGGCGGTTCGTTTTCGATCAGGTCGGAAATGAATAAAGGAACGAAAATCACGATTATTCTGCCCTGCAACGGGAAGGGGGAAGCCGAATGGAGAAAGTGAAAATCGTCATTGCCGATGACCATCATATCGTCAGAAAAGGTTTGCTGTTTTTTTTCAAAACGAAAAACGACCTGGCCGTCATCGGGGAAGCGTCGACAGGCATAGAAGTATTGGACATCCTGGAAGAAAAGCGGGCGGACATCGTGTTAATGGATCTTTCCATGCCTGATATGGACGGCATCGAAGCGACAAAACGGATAAAAACGCTCTATCCTTCCGTCAGAGTCATCGCTTTGACAAGCTATGCCGATCAGTCGCACGTCATTCCCGCCATCCAGGCAGGTGCTGAAGCATATCAGCTCAAGGATACGGAGCCTGATGAACTTGTCGAAACGATCCGGTCCGTTCACGCCGGGCGCCATACATTGGATCCGAAAATCATGTCCCACGTATTCCGCCACATGGCACAGGCCGACGAAAAAGAAAAAATACACCAATTAACAAATAGAGAAAAAGACGTTTTATTTGAAATCGCCAAAGGCAAGAGCAACAAAGAAATTGGCGCAGCGCTTTTCATTACCGAAAAAACGGTGAAAACGCACGTATCCAATCTGTTGTCAAAGCTTGGCCTGTCAGATCGTACGCAGGCAGCGCTGTTTGTCGTGAAACATCATATAGATCCAAAAACTAGGAGATGAAAATATGAACATAACCGTGATCAGCGGAACCGCAAGAAAAAAAGGAAGAACGAAAATTGCCGCTTCGTATATCGCCGCTGCATATCAGGCCCGTCTCATCGATTTAAGCGAATTCAGCCTGCCGATCTTCAATGGAGAAGATGACCAGTTTCAACTGGAAAACGTCCAAACGTTAAGAACGTCAGTTAAAGAAGCAGACGCTGTCGTGTTATTATCCCCTGAATATCACAGTGGCATGAGCGGCGCGTTGAAAAACGCGCTTGACTTTTTAAGCAGCGAGCAATTCGCAAGCAAGCCGGTTGCGATTTTCGCGTGCGCCGGAGGCGGAAAAGGCGGGATTAACGCGTTGGCCAATATGCGCATCGTGGCGCGGGGAGTCTACGCAAACGTGATTCCCAATCAGCTCGTGCTCGATCCTATTCATATAGACGATGAAAACAACACCGTCACAGAAGACGCAAAAGCGAAAATAAAAGATGTGATGGAAGAACTTCTAAAGTTCGCGAAATTTCAAAAAGCCTGACGCACGAAGGTGCGCCGGGCTTTTTTCAGGTGAAAACGAGCACGCCGCTGTCTTCACCGTGTCCGGAAAATGAGGCGTGGTCAATATACTGAAGCAGGTCATACAGCCTTTTCTCGACAATCGCATCGTCTCTTTCAAAATTGTAGGCATGCAAAAAATGTTCAATCCGCTTTGACAGTAAATCATCTTCCGTGCGCACCATGAGAATGAGAAGATTATCCCATTGTGACCGGTGTGTATAGTACAAAGCTTTATCATAATCAGCGTTATTCAATTCGCCACTCTCCCTTCTTTCTTTAGGAGTCCTGATTATTTTATGTGCCGGGGACGTTTTTTTCTCTGGGCAAAAGTTGGTCTCCCTGAGGCGACAGCCTAGAAATATGAGGATTGCATAACGCAAAAATTCGAAAACTGTCTGCATGGAGCTCCGTTTTCTGGTCATGATAAAACATGAGTACAATGACAATCGGAGAGGTAAACATGAAAAAACTTTTATGCGCGGTTTTTTTCAGCATCGTCTTCATCGCGTCTTTCACGGCAAAAGGCCATCATGCAATAGAAGAGCACGATTCTGTTGAAAGATGGGAACGAATCGCCTGGAGCGCGCTGGAGGAAAAGTATAAAGGCGCTTCTCTGAAGGATTATGAATATATAGGGCGGACAGAAATCAATGATGAAGAGACAAAAGACGTATTCCGGGTAACCGTCAATCAGAAAGGCAAATCGTTCCCCGCCCATGCCGAGGTATATTTCCATCCGGTCACCAATGCGATTATCAGCGTTCAGATTTTTCCTTTATAAAAAAAAGAAGGGCGGATGCCCTTCGATTAACTCAATAATTTACGTATATTGTCCTGATTAAAGATAACATCCTGGAGCGTATATTGATCCAATACGGCCAAATATGCGGAAAGCGCTTTGTTTAACACGTGTTTTAATCCGCAGTTCGGCGAAAGAATGCAATTGTTTTTTTCTTCGCTAAAACACTCCACAAGATTAAAATCGTCTTCCGTTTTCCGGATGACTTCTCCGATAATGATCTGTTCAGGAGCCTTTCCGAGACGGATCCCGCCGTTACGGCCGCGGATCGTTTCAACGTAGCCAAGCTTGCCAAGATCGTAAATCACCTTCATCAGGTGGTTTTTTGATATGGAATAGGTATCGGCGATGTCTTTTATATTGACAAGCTCGTTTGAGTTTCTGGTTGCAAGAAAAATCAGTACCCGTAAAGAATAATCGGTATAATTTGTTAATTTCATCGCATTTACCTCAATCAAACAAGTTTCCATTATCTTATCACATTTGCATTCGTTTATGATGGTCTTAGTCAATTTGTTACAAAATTATAAAACATTCTTCTTGAATATTGCTTTAATCCTAATGGATGTCTAAGATAAAGATGTATCCAAAATACATCTTTAATTGAGAATAAACAAATGATTTTGCTTAAAGATGACCGTATTGCACCTTTAAAGATGTATTTAAAATACATTTTTAAAGTGATCTGGAGAGGAGCAAACGATATGCTATCTGAAAAAACTATGCAAATTGTGAAATCGACCGCACCTGTATTAAAGGAAAGAGGAACTGAAATCACCGTTTGTTTTTACGAGAGAATGTTCAACGCGCATCCCGAATTAAAAAATATCTTTAACATGTCCCGCCAGAAAACGGGAGGACAGCCGAAAGCTTTGGCATTTACGGTGCTGCAGGCTGCCGAGAACATCGACCGGCTTGAGGCGCTGCTTCCGGTAGTCGAACAAATCGGCCATAAGCATAAAAGCCTGCAAGTAAAACCCGAGCATTATCCAATCGTCGGCAAGCACTTGCTGGAAGCGATTGAAATCGTCCTCGGGGAAGCTGCGACTCCGGAGATTCTCCAAGCTTGGGCAGAGGCTTATGAAGAAATCGCACGGGTGTTTATCGAAATCGAAAAACAAATGTATGAGAAAGCCAAAAGGGCAGGAAGCTGGGAAGGTTTCAAACCGTTTGTCGTCGTTGAGAAACGCCGGGAATCTGAAACGATCACTTCTTTTTATGTGAAACCGGCCGACGGATCGGACTTGCCTCCGTTCACTCCCGGCCAGTACGTATCTGTCCGCATCAAAATTCCCGGAGAGCAGTACTTCTTGACCCGGCAGTACAGCCTGTCAGATGTGTGGAATAAAGACTATTACCGGATATCGGTCAAACTGGAAGCTGAAGAAGGCCAACCGAAAGGAAGAGTATCAAGCTATTTACATGAAGAAATGGAAGTTGGCGGCTCTCTTGAATTGAGTGCTCCGGCAGGAGACTTCGCCCTATCCGAAGAATCGGACAAGCCGGTTTATTTCATCAGCGGCGGGTCGGGAATTACGCCGGTTATGAGCATGGCAAAAACGCTGGCCGCAAAAGACAGCGGACGCCGGATCACATTCGTTCACGCCGCAAAATCAGAAACGCACCACGCGTTCAAAGAAGAAGCCGAAAAACTCGTCAGCGGAAATCAGGATAACAGGCTGCTGTTTATTTACAGCCGCGGAACTGAAGCCGTATCAGAACACGTGATCAACGGCCGGATTGATGAGGACCTTTTAAAATCGATCGTGAAAGATCAGGACGGAGAATTTTATGTATGCGGACCGCTTTCTTTCATGAAAAGCGTCATCAGCGGATTGAAAAAACTTGGAATTCCGACGGAAAACATCCGCTACGAAAGCTTTGCTTCATCGCTTGATATGCAAATCGCTAATTAAAACATATTCCCGCACATTTCATCTTTTGACGCCCCCCCTCATACAATAAAGATAAGTCCAACCGGGGGGGATTCAGTATTGAGCGTGCGGGAGCAGAAAAAACTGGAGCGGGCGATTGAAGAAATTACGGAGATCGCGAAAGGATTCGGCCTTGATTTTTATCCGATGAGATATGAAATATGCCCGGCTGAAATCATCTATACATTCGGCGCATACGGGATGCCGACGAGATACAGCCATTGGAGCTTCGGCAAGCAGTTTCACAAAATGAAGCTTCATTACGATTTTGGTTTGAGCAAAATATACGAGCTTGTCATCAATTCAGATCCCTGTTATGCTTTTTTGCTTGACAGCAATTCGCTTGTCCAAAATAAACTGATTGTCGCTCACGTACTTGCCCACTGTGATTTCTTTAAAAACAACTGCAGGTTTCAAAATACAAAGCGCGATATGGTCGAAAGCATGGCTGCAACGGCGGAGCGGATCAAGCATTATGAGACGCTCCACGGTGCAAAGGAGGTCGAAGCTTTTCTCGACGCGGTTTTAGCGATTGAAGAGCACATCGATCCGTCATTGGTGCGCCCGAAGCTTTCGTGGAGCATTGATGATGAAGACGATGAGGAAGAAGAAAAGTCCTCATCACCGTATGATGATCTGTGGGAATTGGACCGGAAAGAGCCGAAGCAGAACAAGAAAAAAGCGAAAAAGAAATTTCCGCCGAAATCCGAAAAAGACATTTTGCTGTTTATTGAGGAACATTCACGGGAGCTTGAGCCCTGGCAGCGGGATATTTTGACGATGATGAGGGAGGAAATGCTGTACTTCTGGCCGCAGCTCGAAACAAAAATCATGAATGAAGGATGGGCGTCCTACTGGCACCAGCGGATCATGCGCGAGCTTGACTTAACCTCAAGCGAGGCGCTTGAGTTTGCCAAGCTGAATGCCGGCGTCGTCCAGCCTTCCAAAACCGGCATTAATCCATATTATCTCGGGCTGAAAATATTCGAAGACATTGAAGAACGGTACAACAACCCGACAGAAGACATGAAGAAGATGGGGGTTCAGCCGGACTCGGGAAGAGAGAAAATCTTTGAAGTCAGAGAAATCGAATCAGATATTTCGTTTATCCGCAATTATTTGACGAAGGATCTCGTCAGGCGGGAAGACCTTTATCTGTTTCAAAAACAGGGAAGGGATTATAAAATCGTTGACAAGGACTGGAAGTCGGTGCGCGACCAGCTTGTCAGCATGCGGGTAAACGGAGGCTTTCCTTATCTGACCGTTGAAGACGGGGATTATATGAAAAATTACGAACTGTATATTAAGCATTGGTACGAGGGGATCGAGCTGGATTTAAAATACCTTGAAAAAGTCCTTCCCTATCTCCATCAGCTCTGGGGAAGAAGCGTCCATGTCGAAACCGTGCTCGAGGATAAGCCCGTCATGTTTTCATATGACGGAAAGGCGGTTCACCGCAGATATTTGTAGGCGAAAAAAGAGGGGAAGCCCCCCTCTTTTTTATTTTCTGTTCTTTAGGATCTTAAAGATGTTTTTTGCTTGGTCTGTATTATCCAAGAGGCCTGTGAACTGTTCTTTTCCCGGGCCGAAGGCATAGACCGGCACTTCCTCGCCCGTGTGGTCGCCCGTTGTCCAGCCTGTATGCGAACGGTTGTCAAAAATCGCTTTAATCGCTTTTTCCACGGCGTCCGCATTTTTTGTCTCGGCCGCTTTTTCAACGTTGTTGATTTCTTCCTTCGTTAAGGTGAAGCCAATCCGGTTTTTTAGTACGCTTGAAACCGGTTTGCCGCTTGCGATTTCATTCGCCATGAAGGCAGGGGTCTTTTTGGCTGCCAAAATCGGTTCAGGGAACCAGTTTTTCTGTCCGTCCGTTCCGACCGTCATTCCGCCAGTGGAATGATCAGCGGTTGCGATGACGAGCGTATGCTTGTCCTTTTTGGCAAAATCGACGGCCGCTTTAAACGCTTTTTCAAAATCTTTCATTTCGCTCATCGCGCCGACAATATCGTTGTCATGGCCGGCCCAGTCAATTTGGCTTCCCTCAACCATCAGGAAAAATCCTTTTTTATTTTGTTTGAGCCTTTCGATGGCGGACTTGGTCATGTCTTGAAGAGACGGTGTTTCCGCGCTTCGGTCTATCGCTTTGTCAAGCCCGCCGTCCGCGAACAGACCGAGAACCTGCCCGTTTTTGTCCTTCTGCAGCTGTTTTTTATTTGTCACATAGCTGTATCCGTCTTTTTGAAAGGCCTTTGTCAAATCGCGGTCTTTCCGTACGAAATTCGTTTTGCCTCCGCCGAGGAGAACGTCAATCCTGTGCTTTCCTTTGATTTTGCCGTTGAAATAGTCATCTGCGATCTGGTCCATGTTTTTTCGTGATTCGTTGTGCGCACCGTAAGCGGCCGGGGTGGCGTGTGTAATCTCTGAGGTTGCAACCAGCCCTGTTGACATTCCTTTCGCTTTTGCTTGTTCGAGGACGGTTTTGACCGGTTTTTTATGTTTATCGACGGCGATCGCGTTATTATACGTTTTCACGCCTGAAGACATGGCCGTGGCGGCTGCCGCCGAATCGGTGATGTTGTATTCCGGGTCATCGGGATACGTCATTTGCAATCCGGTGAGGTATTTGTCAAATTCAGTCGGTGTGCCCTGTTCTTTGTTTTTGAATGAACGGTAGGCTGAAGTGTAGGAAACGCCCATCCCGTCGCCGATCAAGAAGATTACGTTTTTAATGTCAGGCTCCTTTTTTTTCGATTGCTTTGCAAACGCTTCGTCTGTTCCGTTAAATCCCGTGCCGATAACAGTTCCGATTGCCAAGGCTGAAATTCCGGCAACCGCAAAAATTTTGGACTTTAATCCCATTCGATATTTCCCCCTTTAGCGCATCAGCTTCATGTTTTATCGTAAAGGAACGATGTTTGACGTGTTTTAACGGAACATAAAGAGGGTGTTAAAAAATTGTAAAAAGGCAGAAGCCGGGATTGCGAACATTCACAAAATAGATCGAAATACCTCGGTGAAGAATGATTACAAACGATTGTTTTTATGTTAATATCAAGAAAAAAGTGGGTGTTATTGGTGATCTCTACGAAAAAAGAATTGCGATATTATCTGGAACAAGACTAGAAGGCTTTAGGCATCTCAAACCGAAAACGGCCCAAACGGTTTGGCGATTACATATGGAAATATCAAATATGCCTGCGAAAGCATGAATACTACACGAATACGGACTCAAGAATATGGAAGCATGTTTACAGGTACCTTCATAAGAAAAAAGGATTAAAACTCGGCTTCGACATCCCCGTGAACGTGTTTGGGCCCGGATTAAGAATCAACCATTTTGGCTTAATCGTTGTGAACAGCAATGCCAAAATCGGCGCAAATTGCGACATTCACCAAGGAGTCAACATCGGACAGAACCATGGCCAATATGATGTTCCCACTATAGGCGATCATGTATGGATCGGGCCGGGTGCGAAGCTGTTCGGCAAGATACAGATCGCAAACGGCATCACGATCGGAGCCAACGCCGTCGTCAATAAGTCGTTTACTCAAGAAAATATTACAATAGCCGGTGTGCCTGCTAAACAGATTAAAGAGGGCTGTACTGCGCAAGATGAGCCTAACTGCCCGCAAAAAGGGGAACCTGTCCATCTGTAAACGCCGTACCCGGATTCTTTCGTTTTTCCTCACAATTGCCATGCATAGAGTTTAGACCCCATGACTGAATTCTCCATAAATGCAATGATTTAACCAGTTTGGCTTTGTCGTATTCCAGTTACGTTTGAAACACAAATGAAATATTTAATACCCTTAAAAACTTTTTTTAAAAACGAATAATTAAGCAATTTGATGCAGGAAGTCAAGACTATTTCTATTGGAATGTCCTCCTTATAATAGAAACAGAGGAAGGCTGAAGCGTCAGCCGTTTCGATGATTCTATCAGAAACTATTATTTTAAAATAATTCGTGAAAATCTGCTTATGGGAGGACAACATGAAGAAACAAGTTTTAACAGCAACAACGGCGATTGTTTTGGGAAGTTCATTGTTTGCAGGTGCGGCATCCGCACAGACGGTGAAGGTGAAAAAAGGCGATACATTATGGGGATATTCAAAAAAGTACGGAACAACAGTCAGCAAGATCAAAAAGGAAAATAAACTGACGTCAAATACCATTTACATAGGCCAAACGCTGTCCATCAATGGAAGCAGCAAACAATCAAAAGTATCCAGCTCTTCTTCAGCGACGCACAAGGTCGTCAGAGGAGACAGCCTTTGGAAAATTTCAAGGTCTTATAACATGACCGTTAATGAATTAAAAAAGCTGAACGGCTTGAAAACAGATCTCATCCGGATCGGACAAGTCCTGAAAGTGAAAGGGACAAGCAGCGTAAAATCGACATCCGGCAGCACAGCAAGCAAGACGACAACATCCAGCAAAAAAACAGTACAAAGCTCATCTAAGCTTAATACATCAAAGCTTGTCTCAGATGCACGCGCTCTGATCGGAACTCCTTATAAATGGGGCGGTACGACTCCTTCAGGCTTTGACTGCAGCGGATTTATCTGGTACCTGTTGAACAAGCAAACAAATGTGGCGAGAACGAGTACAGCCGGATACTGGAGCTCTATGACAAAAGTATCAAGCCCTGCGGTTGGCGATTTTGTCTTCTTTACGACCTATCAGGCAGGACCGTCACATATGGGTGTTTACATCGGAAGCAACAAATTCATTCATGCAAGCTCAGACGGCGTGATGATCAGCGATATGACATCAAGCTATTGGAAGCCGCGCTACCTTGGCGCAAAACGCTTCTAATCGCCCCTTTAGAAAACCCGTTCCCTGATGAACGGGTTTTTTTGCGTCTTAAAACCGAAACTGTGACAAGAACGCCAGAAAGCTCTGTACTTTCTCATTGTCAATCAGGCTGACTGCATATCCTCCTGCAACCGGAAGCTGCATAAAGTCGCACGGAACCTCTATTAATCTTCCTTCCATCAGTTCGCGACGCACGGTCGATAACGGCAAAAATGAAATCCCGAGTCCTTCCGAAATCAATCGTTTCGTAATATGCGTCTGGGAAACGAGCATCGTTCTGACAAACGGAAATTTGAGCCTCAGCTGGCGGACCAAATCATCCCAATATTCGGGATGGTTGTGGGTAAGCAGCAAATATTGTTCAAGCAGTTCCTCGACATCAAGCGGAGGAGCGCTTTCAGGTTCGCGCCCGTCGTGAGGGGCGACGAGAATGACAGGGTCGCTGTACATCGAATAGCAGGTCAGGTTTGACGATTGCACTTTTAAACAGCTTAATCCGACATCTGCTTCACCGGCTAATATTAAAGGCGCGATTTCCGCCGACTCGGCGATTTTGATTTTCATTTCCGAGTCTGGGTGCAATGACGTATATTTCTTCAGGATAAAAGGCAGGATCGTATCGGCGATGAGCGGCGAGACTGCCAGGTTCAATGTTTGCAAGTATCCTTGCCTGATTCTGTGAAGCTCGGCCATGCTGGATTCGTAATCTTCCAAAAGCCGCAGGGCAAAAGGGAGATATGCCCTGCCTTCTTTCGTTAAGTGAATGCTTCTTCCTTTTCTGACGAATAATTGGCAGCCGAGCTCTTCTTCAAGCAGTTTGATTTGAACGGTGACAGTCGGCTGGGATATGAACAGCGTTTCTGCTGTCTTTCTGAAATTTTCGTATTTTGCAGCTGTAACGAAGGTGTGAAGCCATTTGAAATCCATATCGTTCCTCCTGATTAATTTTATTAATCAAAGACATCAATATAATTCAATATTTTTTAAATATTATATCAACTATAATGAAAATGACAAAGGAAAAAGGAGGAATCTCAGTTGGTATATCATGGATTAAAAGGGATTGCATGTGTGGAAACATCGATCAGTCATATTGACGGTGAAAAAGGAAAGCTCATCTACAGGGGATACAACGCAGAACAACTGGCACTCACCTCAACTTTTGAAGAAGTCGCATATTTGATCCTTCACGGAACGCTCCCACAAGAAGAACACCTCAGACAATTCAACGAAATGCTTGCTTCTTACCGCGCATTGCCGGAATCGGCCGAACGATTGATCAGGAGCCTGCCGGCGCAAATGGACGATATGGCGGTCCTGCGTACGGTCATCTCTTCATTCGGAGAAAAAACGTATACATTCCGCCCGACAATGGAAGAGGCCGTTCGGCTGATCGCCGCCGCTCCATCTATCATTGCTTACAGAAAACGTTTAACGGACGGACGCGAGCCCGTACAGCCGCTTAGCGAACTGGGCTTTGTAGAAAACTATTTTTATATGCTGAAAGGGAAACGCCCGACAGAAGCGCAAAAAAAGGCGCTTGAAACGTATATGATTCTCGCGATGGAACATGGCATGAACGCGTCAACTTTTTCGGCAAGGGTGACGGTATCGACGGAATCCGATCTTGTCTCAGCCGTGACGTCCGCGCTCGGCACGATGAAAGGGCCTCTGCACGGCGGAGCGCCGTCAGCCGTCACGGAAATGCTGGAGGACATTCGGGAAAAAGAAAATGCCGAAAGCTATTTAAGAGAAAAGCTTGAAAAAGGCGAAAGGCTGATGGGATTTGGGCATCGCGTGTATAAGACGCACGATCCGCGGGCGAAGGCCTTGAGGGTGAAGGCTGAGGAAATTGCCGGAGGCGATCGGGATATCGATCTGGCGCTTCATGTCGAAAACACCGCCATCCCCCTGCTGGAAGAATATAAACCGGGCCGGAAGCTTTATACGAACGTAGAGTTTTATGCGGCAGCCGTCATGAAAGCGATCGATTTTGACGCATCATTGTTCACGCCTACATTTTCGGCAGCGAGAATGGTCGGATGGTGCGCACACGTGTTAGAGCAGTCTGAAAATAATACGATTTTCAGGCCGTCTGCTAAATATATCGGAGAAATGGCCGTTCCGTTAACACAATAAAAAACGAAACAAGCTGACGTTGGTCTTTAAGGCGTCAGCCCGTTTCGTTTTTTTGCTCTATTGTTTTACTCAAGAAGCCTCTTCAGCGGCGCTTGAATCGATGGCTGATCCTCATACTGCTTGTATGACCCCATACACCAATCACTCCGCATATTTTTCGCCTTCTGCAGCACGCGAATCACGCCCAGCAGCGATCACCGTCAAGCGATTCTGAAGCTGACGGATGCCGGACATTCAAATAAAGAATGAGACAAATTTCCTGTTTTCGGAGTCATCGCCGGTTTTAGAGCCGGGTCAGGACGGAGCGAATGAAAGACAATGGGAAGTCCCATTGCGGTCACTCTGTGAACATTTTGATTTGTCATTGCCGTTTTAAACGTGCTGATCACGATTCCAGTTTGCGAGCTTCCTCGGCGATTCGCTCGAACGACTGAATAAACGGCTTGATTTCCGCTTCGTCAAGAACTTCGAGCAGCCTCGTGAGCGCGTCGCGGAACTGCCTGCTTGCTTTCTCAAGCGCCGCTGCTCCTTTCTCGGTAAGCTTCAGAATCGTGACGCGCCTGTCGCGCGGATCGTTCAATCGTTCGACGAACTCGTTTTGCACAAGCCGGTCAATGATGACCGTGATGGCGCTTGGCTTTACTTCCATTCGTTCAGCCAGAAGAGAGGATGTCATTCTCTCCTCATCGGCGATTTGTTTCAGAATGAAACATTGCTGCCCCGTCAAACCGTCTTCGAGCTTTGCTGTAAACCAGGTAAACAGCTTTTTATTCGTCGCCGCCAATGCCTTATGAAATCGCTCGGTGTAATCGTTCCATTCTTTCGATGTATGGGAGATTGTCATTGTTGATTCACCTTCTCTTTTTATTCCTCTTGTTAAAATTACTGTTTATTAACATTTAAATAAGTTAAATAAATGATAAACGAGAACGTTTGATACTGTCAAGGACAGTCCGGTTAATATGCAGCCTTTGCTGCGAGATGGGTGAATGTTTTGTAAATACTAGAAAATGTATCCAGGTTTGACCCTGTAAAACACTATTTCAAAAATTAAGATTGGTAGATTATTTTACGTATTTTTTCCTGTAATACCAACTATGTGATAGAGTATAGAAAATATTTTAAAAATTTTGTTTTCTTTTTTCGTTTTTCTTATATAATAAGAACAGGATGTGCGTAGTATTTTCGGATAATATTAACTGAAAATTCAGAATATATGGATTTTTAGGGGGTGGTGCTTTAGAAAGTGGTGAGCTAAAACCGCAAACTCAGGTAAATTCATTATTCCATGGGAGTGAAGTCATAATGAAAGGCGGACTATTCAGAAAAAAAGGGATTGACAGCTTAATTGCTGCGACAAAAGGGGAAAAATCTTTAAGGAGGGATCTCGGCTCCTTTGACTTAACGATGCTTGGGATCGGGGCGATTATCGGTACGGGTATTTTCGTACTGACGGGTACAGGCGCTTTGACGGCGGGACCGGGGCTTGTGCTTTCATTCGTTATCGCTGCATTTGCGTGTTTGTTTGCCGCTTTGGCGTATGCCGAATTCGCTTCAACCGTACCGGTCTCAGGATCGGTTTATACGTACACGTATGCGACGCTTGGGGAATTGATGGCGTTTATCATCGGCTGGGATTTAATTCTGGAGTATTCATTGGCTGTTAGTACGGTATCTGCCGGATGGTCCGGTTATTTTCAATCGTTTTTGAACGGGATCGGCATTCAGCTTCCCGTTGAATTGACAGCCGCTCCGGGCGCAATAAAAGGAACTGTAACGTATTTTAACCTGCCTGCATTTTTAATTGTCATCTTAATTACTTTTTTACTGTATCTTGGAATCCGTGAATCCAAACGGGTGAACAATATTATGGTCGTGATAAAAATCCTCGTCGTATTCGTATTTATCGCGGCTGCTGTCATGTATGTAAAGCCAGCCAACTGGCAGCCGTTTATGCCGTTTGGTTTTACGGGCGTATTCAACGCTGCGGCGCTCGTTTTCTTTGCCTTCATCGGATTTGATGCCGTGGCTTCCGCCGCTGAAGAAACGAAAAATCCGTCGCGCAATCTGCCGCGCGGGATCGTGTATTCACTGCTCGTTTGTACCGTCTTATATGTCGTCGTATCAGCAATCATGACAGGCGTCGTTCCGTTCATGCAGTTTAAAGGCATCGACCATCCGGTTTCGCTTGTCCTTCAAGTCACGGGCCAGAACTGGGCAGCGGGCATTATTGACGTAGGGGCCATCCTCGGGATGACAACCGTTATGCTGGTCATGCTTTATGGACAAACCCGCGTCATGTTTGCGATGTCCCGCGACGGTTTGGTTCCCCGGGCGCTGTCCAAAGTCCATCCGAAGCATAAGACGCCGTATATCAATACATGGTTCTTCGGCATTCTTTCTGCTTTAATGGGAGGATTCGTTCCTTTGGATGAGCTTGCAAAACTCGTCAATATCGGAACGCTTTCTGCGTTCATCCTGATTTCCATTGCGGTCATCGTGATGAGGAAGACACAGCCTGATCTGCCGAGGGCATTCAGATGTCCGGCAGTACCGCTTGTTCCGATTTTAGCCGTGCTGTTCTGCGGTTTTCTCATTCTGAACCTTGGCGGAGAAACGATCATGCGTTTTCTGATCTGGCTGGTGATCGGTCTTGCCGTCTACTTCCTGTATTCGAGAAAGCATTCAAAACTCGGGCAAACGGAAAATGACTCTTAAAAAGGATATGAAAAGAAGCAGCTGACAAGGCTGCTTCTTTTTGTCTATTCGGAAAAATGAAAATATGGAAGAAAGCTTTAAAAAAAGCCGCAAAATAAGAGATAATAGAATCGAAACAGAAAGGAAGTGAATGAATGAGCGACCGAAATTTATCAGTGAAATGGGCATCCAAAATCGGGTTTGTCCTCGCTGCTGCGGGGTCTGCCATCGGACTTGGCGCTATTTGGAAATTCCCTTATGTCGCGGGAACCAACGGAGGAGGCGCATTTTTTCTCGTCTTTGTTCTTTTTACGATCCTATTGGGATATCCCCTGTTATTGGGAGAATTTATATTAGGCCGAAGAGCCCGGTCTGATGCCATCGGTACATATAAAACAATCGCGCCCGGTACGGCCTGGGTTGTAACGGGATGGATCGGAATCGCCGCATGTTTTCTCGTGCTCACGTTTTACAGCGTGATCGGCGGCTGGATTTTGCTTTATATCTTGAAAGCCGTGACAGGTTCTTTATCAGGACTTACACAACCTGAATACGGGGAGCTTTTCGGCTCGATCATTAAAGATCCGCTGCAGACGCTGGCGGCGCAGCTGGCGTTTATCGTGATGACGATCATCGTCGTAGCCAAAGGGGTGCAAAAAGGAATCGAACGGGTCAGTTCCATCATGATGCCGCTCTTATTCGTTTTATTTATCACGCTCGTCGTGCGGGCACTGACGCTCGATCATGCGATGGACGGCGTTCGCTTTCTGCTCGTACCCGACTTTGGCAGCCTCACGCCTCAAGCGATTCTTTTTGCGCTTGGACAAGCGTTTTTTACGCTGACCCTCGGCGTGTCAGTGATGGTGACGTACAGTGCGTATTTGTCCAAAACGCAAAATTTGCCGAAATCGGCGTTGTCGATTGTGATCATGAACCTCGCTGTGACGCTCCTTGCCGGTCTGGCGATCTTTCCGGCTGTTTTTTCATTCGGGCTTAAAGCAGATGAAGGGCCGACGCTATTGTTTGCGGTGCTTCCGGCCGTTTTCGACCGGCTGCCGTTCGGAATGCTGTTTTTCGTCGGATTTTTGATCGCGTTTTTATTTGCCGCGCTGACGTCTGCTTTTTCAATGATTGAAATCATCGTCGCGGCTATCACGAAAGGCGATGATACGGGAAGGCGAAAATGGACATGGTCGATTGGCCTTTTGATATTCATCGTCGGCATTCCGGCATGTCTCTCTTACGGTATGCTCGATCAGCCGCTGATTTTCGGCAAAACGTTTTTCGATGCGGCGGATTATGTCGTCAGCAATATCCTCCTGCCTCTGGGAGCGCTCTTAATGTCGCTTTTCATTCCTTTAAAATTGTCAAAAACGGATTTATACAATGAAATGAAAAGCGGATCGGGAGCGGGGAAAGGGTTTTTTCTCGTCTGGTATTATCTTCTCCGTTTTCTCGTTCCGCTTGCCATTGTGCTTGTCTTTTTGAATTTAATCGGAGTGTTTACATTTTAATTGACGTGGAGATGAGGGAATATGATGAAACATATTCAAAGGATGTTTCCAAGCGAAGACGGCAACAGAGAGGCCAGGTATGAACTGCTTGGTCTGTTTGAAACAGTGCTTGCCGGAATGGATAAGCGAAAGGATCCAAAACGGCTCATACTCGGAAAAGAGGAAGATGTGTCGGCTGATTATTATCAACGCATCATCGATCAGGCCGCACTGCCTGAAAAAGGACTCGGCGCGAAAAAAAGCGTTGAACAGCTGTTAAACCTGCTGGACGGGCATCGCTTTTTAAACCGTCAATATGTTGCAAATGCCACTCCGCTTCCAAATCATGCAAGCCTGGCCGGGAATCTGCTGATGGCGCTTTTAAACGGAAACAATTTATGGGATGTCGACGGCACGGCAGCTGCCAAAACGGAAGTGGAGATCACGGCGATGCTGTCTGACATCGTCGGCTATGACAGGCAAAAAAGCACCGGATTTACAACATGGGGCGGGCAGGGAGCCGTCTTTCAATCGCTCAGGCTCGCGATCGCGAATGCCTGTCCCGAAGCAAACGAAAAAGGAACTCCGCCCCATTTATACGCGTTTTGTTCAGAGCTTTCGCATTTCAGCCTCTATAAATCGATGCAGGCCGCAGGGATCGGGACAGACCATTTGATCCGGATAAAAACAAATGACGACCATTCGATGAACCTTGCTGATCTGCGCGAAAAAATGGAGACGGTCATCGAAAGCGGCGGTCTTCCGGTTTATGTGCTGGCAACGCTCGGAACGACTGACACATTCGGGATTGACGATCTGGCGGGCATCAGGCGCACGGCGGAGGAGGTCACAGCCAAAAACGGGCTGCCCCACATATACATACATGCCGATACGGCGATGGGCGGAATGTACAGCTTTTTTAACGAATACCATTTTGAAGAAAATCCGCTCGGATTTGAGGAAGAAGTACTCGGCGTACTGGCGTTCTACCAGTCTCATTTTCGGAACCTCAGCCTTGCGGACAGCCTCGTGTTCGATTTTCATAAGCTCGGCCAAACACCGTATGCGACAAGCTTATTTTTAGTCAAAGACAGAACGGCATTGCGAGCGGTCGATCTTGATCCGGATGAAACGCCGTATGTCGGGAACAGAGGCTTTGGCAGCTATCATACTAGCTATACCCTTGAATGTTCGCGAATGGGAAGCAGCATTCCGATCTATGCGTCTTTGCTTGCCTTCGGCATCGAGGGCTATCAGGAGCTGTTGGCGAACTACATCAGGGTGAATGCCGCGTTTCGCAGGAAGCTGACAGAAGCGTTTCCGAACGCGGCCGTCACAAATGGGATTTCGCCGGTGACGACCTTCAGGTTTTACCCGGGAGTTGTCCGCTATCAAGATGAGATAAGCGGAAACATAACAGAAGAAGAGGTTCTGGAGATTAACCGGTATAATGAAAAAATCGCCGAAACATTGGGGCGCTTCCGCAGCCAAACTTATTTCGGCAGCACGAAAAAGCAGCGGTACGTGTATCCGGTCGACAGCCGATCGCCCGTACCGCTCTATGTTCAAAAATTTTACAGCGTTTCCCCCTATACGATGGTGGAAACGGTTGATGAGTATATCGACTTTTTAAAAGCTCACATTGAGCCGCTTGATGTCATGATAGGGTGAGCTTCGAAAAAGCTATGGAAATCTTCCATAGCTTTTTTTATACATTTATCGCTTCTTCATAACCGGCACTCATATCTCGCTTTTGAAGGATGACGAATCGGTATCTTTGCTTTCATTCCAAAGGATTTCCGGACCTTCCGTCTGTTCATAGTTCGATGAAGGGAACCATTCGGAATAAATCCGCCCCCATACATCCTGCAAGGTGTCCGGAAATGGTCCGGCTGCCTCGAATACGGCCCATGTTAAGGCAGGAACCTCAAGCTGTTCAAAGTGATCCGGACACTTTTTCGTCGTGGCCGCGCCAATATAATGATCAAGTTCTCCTTTCTCTTCCATCCGGCCTTCGGAAAAATTCGCGGACGCTTGAATGAGTCCGATAGGCTCCACATTAGACAGTCTTTTTAGCTGAGCGATCGACTCCTTATTCAACGTTTTCCACATAGCGGCGATTTCCGGATTGATTCCGCGGAATACGATCGGGACTCTTTTTCGTATACCGACTATTTGAAACGCACCTTTTTCTTCAATTCGATAGTTCATTTCGCTTCCTCCTTTAATGGTTAGCTGGAAGGTCATTTTTGGGTACGCTTTAAGCGTATGTGCGCCGCATCTGGCTTCAGTCGGTGTAATGCCGTGCAATTTTTGAAATGCCCGGGTAAAAGCGTCAGGGGAATCGTATCCGTATTTCACGGCGATGTCGATCACCTTGGCGCCGCTGTCATTCAGTTCAAATGCTGCAAGGGAAAGCCGTCTGCGGCGGATGTATTCAGACAGCGGAATGCCTGCAATGAAGGAAAACATTCGTTTGAAATGATATTCAGAGCAGAAAGCGAGCCTTGCCGCTTCTTTATAGTCAATGTCGTTCGTCAAGTTTTCTTCAATGTATCTCATCGCTTCGTTCATGATCTTAAGCGTATCCATCGTATGACCTCCTCATGTCTTACAATAGCAGAATCCCGGATGTGCCCATCCGACATTTCGTGCCCGATCATGCAGGGTGTTTTTAGCGCCATGCTTTTTTCAGTTTCTTGATTCCGGTTTCGATGTCTTCTTCGGAGAGTCCGCCAAATCCGAGAAGGACGGATGCCGATTTAGGAGGCTCCTCATAAGAAGCTGATACGGGATACACTTTTACCCCTTCTTCAAAAGCTTTCGAAATGAGCGTTTCTTCGCTTACTGCACCGTTTGCTTCAAGAATGATGTGGAGGCCTGCATTTTCCCCTTTGATTAAGACGCTTTCCCCTAATTCCCGTTGGACAGTTTCAAGGAGCGCTTTTCGTTTTTTGCGGTAAAGCGTCCGCATTCGATTGAGATGCCTCTGCCAATCGCCGCTTTTCATAAATTGAGCGACCGCATGCTGAACGTGGCGGGAGACGGTTTGCTTATACAGCGATGCAAGCCTAAGTCCATCTTTGAGAAGCGGGGCAGGGAGAACCATGTAGCTGACTCTGAGCGACGGAATGAGCGATTTCGAAAAGGTGCCCATGTAAATGACGCGGCTGTTTTGATCAAGGACCTGAAGAGAAGGAATCGGCTGTCCGGCATAACGAAATTCGCCGTCATAATCGTCTTCAATAATATAAGCGCCGTTTAGAGCCGCCCAGTCAAGCAGCTCCAATCTCCGGCCGACCGGCATGATCATCCCGAGCGGAAACTGATGCGACGGCGTGACATACGCGCCCTTCAAATCGTGCTGCCGAAGTTCCTCAACGGACATCCCTCTGTTATCTACTGAAATCGGAATTACTCGCAAACCGCCGGTTTTCAAAAACGTTTTTGACCGGTGAAAGCCGGGATTTTCAAATCCGACCGCCGCACCTTCACCAAACAGCCTGCATAAAAGCTGAAGCAAAATGGTTGTACCTGCTCCGATGATGACTTGTTCAGGCGTTGAGACAACGCCGCGCGACTCTCTGAGGTAAGAGGAAATCATCGATCGCAGCGCAATGTCCCCGGCTGCAGGCCCGCTTTGAAAAAGGGAAAAATCATCAACCGCATTGGCGAACGTTTTTTTCCATGCGGAAATGGGGAAATTTCTGAGATCGGCATGGCCGTGGTGAAAATCGATGATGTGCCGGGAAGGAGAAGCTTCGTCGTTCGCCGCTGTTTCAGGCGGGGGAGGAGGTGCCGTCCCATGGAAGCGCCCTTCTACTTCAGCCGCGTACCAGCCTTTTCTCGGCCTGCTGATCAGATAGCCTTCGGCCGTCAGCTGTTCGTATGCATGCTCAACCGTTGTTTGGCTGACATTTACATGCTTGGACAGCGCCCGTTTTGAGGGCAGCTTTGTTCCTGCCTTCAGGCGCCCGGCAAGAATTTCGCGTTTGAAAAACGAGTAAAGCTGTTGATAAAGCGGTCTGCCTTTTTCGGGCTCTAAAAACGGCGTGATATCCATATTGTCATCCTTTCTCACGGAAAACTGGCATGCTTTATTTTATCAAAACTGACTATTTTAATCATGCCATTTATGGAGGTAAAGTAAATGAGAAAGGAGTGTTGATATTGATTTACCATAAAGAGGTACAATCTGAAAAAGAGCTGCTTGAGGTTTATCCGATTATAAAACAGCTTCGGCCCCATCTCGATGAAACCGCGTTCTTGACGCTTGTCAGCAAAGCGCAGGCTTCTGAAAACTACAAGCTTTTTGCACTCTGCAACGATGACATGCCCGTAGCGTTGGCAGGCTTTCTGCCGAGAGTGTCTTTGAGCCAGGGCGTGCATGTTTGGGTAGCCGATTTGATAACGTGTAAAAAGCACCGCTCAAAAGGATATGGAAAACAGCTTTTACGGATTGTTGAAAAATGGGCAAGGGAACACGGCTGCTGCACTGTCGCTCTTTCGTCGGGAACAGCGCGGAAGAGGGCGCACCGGTTTTATGAGGAAAAGATGGACTACAAAAAGGCGAGCTATCTGTACCGCAAGACGCTTTCATAAAAAAATCCCCGATCAAGTCGGGGATTTTTCGTTTAAAAGCCAAGCTGCAGATTCGTATCGATCGAGACGATGGTCCATACGCATATGAGGATGAACAAATTGAGTATGACGCCGAGAAGCCCTAAACCCGTTCGGCCTTTTTTGATGAACAGCTCGATGATTCCAAGCGGTATGGCGGCCATTGCAAAAGGAAGCATTTTATAGGAATACGAGATCGTATCGCTCAAGATCGCCAAATTTAAAATGAAAAGGGAAAGAATCGCCGTTGCGACAGATACCCATCCAAATACATTATGTTCCTTAAAGATTCTTACCAATTCCATAGTTCCACCTCGCCTACTTTAGCTGCTTTGACAGGGCCTTTTTCGATCAGCCGTTCGATTTCTTTTGACGGACCGGTCACGACTGCTCCATACACATGAATGCCGTTTTGGTTAACATAGTCAATCCGTTTTGCAAGTTTCAAATCTTTTCTTCCTGATATGGTTTCGGCCCATTTATGATGCTGCGCCATATAGGAAAGCGCTGATTTAAATTGCTCATTCTCATTTTGATCAGGATGCTGGAATTTAAAGATCCGGCCTGAATCCTTCCCGGGAAAACCGATCGGTTCGGCGTACGGGTGATCTTTCAAATCGTCTTCCGTTTCGATGGCATTCCAAAGAACGCGAATATCGTATCCTTTTAACTTATCATACAGCTCATCGGTCGGATAGGATCTTTCGAAAGAAAGGAAGGCTTCGGTGACGCTTCCGCCGGGCAATTGCTTAAGGATCGCTTTGGCTTTTGCCACTGATTTTTCTTTCAGGCCGGCGGGATAGACAAAATACCGCTCCTCATTTGAAAGTTCCTGGTTGTATTGTTGGACCTGCGGAGGCTTCAGCTGGTCAAAGAACATATCCACTTCTTCATTTCCAACGATTTTCGTTACGTTTCCTATCTGTTTTTTTAACGGGAACTGGGCTTTCATTCCGAACAGTTTGACCTTGTTCACGAGCGCATCTGTATCAATTTGAATATTCGGCTGGGTGACGGCCACGGTCATTGATGCGGTCTGCACCAGCTCATTCCCTTTGCTGTCATGTCCGCCCAAGCCGTAGTATAAATAGCTGCCGAGCGTGCAGAGCGGCAGGATAATCAGCGTTGAAATGACGGCAAGCGTCGAGATTCGCAAATACGATTTGTTTTTCCCGTATCTCAAAATCGCTTTTTGTTTTTCTGGACTGATGGAAAGATCCCAGTTTTCATCTTTCATTTCCTGATCAAGCATTTCCTGATACGCTTCAAGCTTTTCAAGCTCTTCTTCCACCTGTATCATTTCCGCTTCGGAAAGCTCGCCGTTTTTATATTGTTCCCAACGTTTTTTGAAATCTTCATTCATCGTTAACACCTCTGTTGTAAAGTGCTTTCAGCCTCTGTCTGGCGCGAAATAAAACACTCTTAAAATTAGCCTCCGAGATATTCATCAAGCTTGACGCTTCCTTATAGTTCAGTTCTTTCAAATAATACAGCGTCAGCGCTTCCCTGTAGTTGTCGGGCAGCTGGTTCATATATAACGTCAACACTTCCTTGATTTCGACCTGGTGGGCCGGACTTTGGACCGCGGTTTGAAAAAGGCTTCCGATCAGATCGTCAGAAATCGTCACTTCCTTTTTATGCTTTCTGACATAATCGATAAAAGCATTGCGCGCCACCTGAAAAAGCCATGGCTTCACTTTGCTGTGGTCGTAAGAGTGGATGTGTATATAGGCTCTCATAAAGGTTTCCTGAAGCAAATCCTCTGCCAGATGCTTATCTTTCGTCATGGAGAGCAGAAACCTGTAAACATCATTCATGTACATTTGGTAAATTTCATCGATAGTCACTGCCTTTTCTCCCCTCTATGTTATAAACGCATAAGAAAGGTTTGAAGTTGCACTTATTATGTCCACGGCTGTCATTTCCTCCAATTTCTTACCCTTAAAAATCATCGCTATCCTATATAGTAACCAAAAATCATCCGGAAAGATAGAGAGAAGACGTTTTCGTGCATAAGCTTCCGGGAAAAACAAAACAGGGGGATTTCATGGACGATCGGCAGCTTGATCTGCCGGAAGCAGGACGGGGAAGGCGAATCCGCCTGACGCTTAATGGATGAAAACAAAAAGAAACTGAATCCCGAATTCATGGCCCGCTATAAAAACAGCCGGGTAATGCCCCGGTTTTTAAATGAAAAATCATTTTTTAGTACCAGGTAATAAAAAATATTGTTATAATAAAGAAGGGAAAACCTCATTTGACTACTACATAAAGGAAGTGCCATATGTATCAATTTATCGGTTATGCTGCAAAAGCGATTCTTTCTTTACGCGGCGGAATTAAAGTATACAATAAGGAAAATCTTCCTAAAGATAAGGGTTTTGTAATTGCCTGTACACATTCCGGATGGGTGGACGTCGTCACATTGGGCGTCGGCATTTTGCCTCTTGAAATTCACTACATGGCGAAAAAAGAGCTTTTTGAAAAAAAATTATCCGGTTCTTTCCTTTCCAGCATCAACGCTTTTCCTGTCGACCGCGAAAACCCGGGACCGAGCAGCATCAAAACGCCGATCAAGCTCCTGAAGGAAGGAAAAATCGTCGGCATCTTTCCGAGCGGGACGAGAACGTCTGAAGACGTCCCTTTAAAAAGGGGGGCGGTAACGATCGCCCAGATGGGAAAAGCGCCGATTGTTCCGGCCGCATACAGCGGTCCTTCCAACGGAAAAGAGCTTTTCAAGAAAGGCAAAATGAAATTGATCATCGGCGAACCCCTCAATCAGGAAGATTTCGCCCAATATTCGTCAAAAGAAAAGCTCGCTAAAATGACTGAAGCTTTAAATGCCAGCATTAAGTCGCTTGAGAAAGAGCTGAAGCAGCTATAGAAAAACGGAAAAAAAACAGCTTCTAAGCGGAAACGCACCTCCGACAGTCGGGCGGTGTCTTTCAGTCCAAAGAGGCTGTTTTTTGTTGCCGTTATATTGCATCTTTTAAAAACTGAAGCATCTCCCGCCAAAATGTTTCCGATGCCGCAGCATCGGCTTCAGATTCTCCGCCGTACACGATGCTCCCGCTGTTTCTCGCCGTTGTTGGAAAATACGGGGGCCTGATGTGATGGCCCGCGTGTTTAAAGCATACATGCTTAAAAGAATGCGAAAAGCGATGCTTTTTCAAGCGTTCGACAACCATCTCGCTCATGTACGCCGACGGCCAAACCAAATCATCTGTACTCGATGTTAAAAGGATTGGCCCATTTATATGTTCTGCTTTTATAATCGAAGGATCATCTTCGTGTACTTGATAGAGCGCATGTTTATAAAAATCGAGATAGGATTGCGGCTGCCTCTTTATTTTTTGTTTGAGCCATTTGGGCAGCATCGAAAGGCTGAAAAACGGGAGGGGGGTATAGGGCAGCGGAGAGCCCGCGACACTCCATGAAGATGTCTGCCGCAGGCGCTTCAGTCCCACTCCTTGAAAAACGATTCCCCCGCCCACGTGTGAGACGACAAAACGGATGTCCGGAAAGTGAGAACCGATCAACAGGGCGAGCTCTCCGCCTTTAGATCGCCCGAATATACCGATCTTCTCATGGTTTAGTCCGTCCTGCTCAAAAAGCCAGGCAAGGGCTTTCTGAAAATATTCCAGCGGGATGTCAACAAGCTTTTTCGGAAGGTGCCCGTAACGAAAATAGGGGAGTGCCAATGTGGCGTACCCGTAATTGGACAGCATCCCTGCCGTTGTTTCATCAAGTCCGCCGTCAGATCCGCCCAATACGATGATGACAGGGGGACGTTCGACAACGCGGGGGCGGAAAAAGGTTCCGGCTACCCCGTCTGCCTGTACTTCTTCTCTTATGACCGATTCCGAAATCATCAATCGTTCAATTTTTTTCTTTAAGATGTGGCTGCCGTTTTGCTTCACCTCGATATCAAAAACAGAGGGGGCAACCGTTTTTTTCTGAAATGAGCGGGAAGAGCCCTCAGCTTTCATGGACCAAAAAAGCCCCATTTGATCACAAACGCTGTATGTGCCTTGCGAAGGCGCCGTTATTGCGGGATCGACTTCTCCGGATTCGTCGGCTTGAAAAACCGCCCGGGATCTCCAGGTGACGCCGGCTTCATCGTGAACCAGGGCGGTGATTTCAGCTCTATCTCCCGGAGTCAAGCCGCTTAATTTTATCTTGATTTTTTCGTCCCATAGCGATGTTGAAGGGATATCTAAAACAGGCTCCCGGCTCATTAAGACAGCTCCTTTTTCAAGCTTTGTCCGGAATAAATCGACGCACTCATGGATAAAAGCATCCGTGTTTTCATCCGCTGTTACGTCAAAGGCCGGCAATTTCCGAAACAGAATATACTGGTTCAGCAATCCAAAGAACATCCTTGCGAGAAGCTGGAAGTTCCCGCTCGAAATGCTGCCCCGGTCATGCAGCTGCGAAAAATAAGAGGCTAAAAAATCATGTAATTTGCGGGGAATTTCTGCGATTAATTCGGCAACTTCCGGATCTTGCTTCGCTTCATTGAAGTACAGCCAAAACACGCCGTCCTTCTCCAGATTTTCTTCAAGGTATGCTTTGGCGATCAATGCCAGGTCCTCCTGCAGATTGCCGGACAGCTTACCTTCAATTGCGCTGGTAAAATCGCCTGAGGCGACATGCTGAATGACGCTTTCGCGAAACAGATTTCTTTTATTACCGAAATGTCTAAAGAGGGTAAGGTGATTGACGCCGGCTTTTTGTGCAATGTCTCTCGTGGACGCCGCCGCATATCCTTTTTCTTTAAAAAGGGTAAGCGCAGCCTGAATTAAACGTTCTCTTGTCAATTGTTTTGTCATTTGTTTCTCCTTTATGTAACCACTTGATTACAT
>NZ_LECW02000033.1 GCF_001042475.2 Bacillus glycinifermentans | reverse complement strand
CGAGAGTGACGAATCAACTTCCGACGATATACACGAGCAACATTGCGATCGAACGGCTGCCGGACGTTTTCGGAGAGCAACGTCTGACGGACCGGATTCGTGACCTATGCCGCGTAATTGAATTCGAAGGAGAATCGAAAAGGGGGCTGCGGAGATGAAAGCCGACATCACTTTCGGAGACTTGGTCGCAGTAGACGGATACCCGGACCGTATTTTCTACGTTGATGCGCGGCGGAAAGTCGAAGAGGAGGACGATACCGGCGTCTCCAATTACGTCGAGTTCGATCTGACGGACGCAATTCACGGCGAATGGATTCTCGCTGATTCGAACGACATCCGCCTAGTCTGCCGCAGTCAGTTTGTTGACGAATATCTTGACGGAGTTGATTACGAAAACTATCCGGAGCCGGAGGGAACGGCGTTTCACTTTGCGGAATTTCTTCCGGAATTACCGTATGCCGATACCGTAGCTAAGCTTAGCGAAGGAATTAAAAAGGCGTGGGATGATATGGCGAAAGACAAGGCGAAGAAAATTGATGATCTGCTCGACGAGTTAAACGATTACAAGCGTTTGGAAGCGATGTACGGCGATGAGGAATATAAGGCGAAGCAGGACGAGGCGAAGGCGAAATTAAAGCGGGAGGTCAAGCGGTGATGAACGAATTACAAAAAGTATTCAATTATCAAGATCAACAGGTGAGGACAGTCGTTAAGGACGGTGAACCTTGGTTTGTTGCAAAAGATGTCTGCGATGTTTTAGGGATTACAGACGCTCGAAAATCAGTGAATTTACTTGATGAAGATGAGCGGAATAGTATTCCGGTCACTGATTCATTAGGGCGAAATCAAGAAACATTCATTATCAACGAACCGGGTCTTTATTCTCTGATTTTAAGAAGCCGCAAACCAGAGGCCAAACAATTCAAAAGATGGATCACTCACGAAGTCATTCCGACAATCAGAAAAACGGGCGGCTATGTAGTGAATGACGATCTATTCATTCAAACGTATCTGCCGTTTGCAGACGACCAAACAAAACTTTTATTTAGCGCAACTTTAGAGACTGTACGCAAGCAAAACGAAGTAATTTCCGAAATGAAACCGAAAGCGGAGGAACATGATCGTTTTATTTCCGCGACAAATGTGCAGACGTTAGAGCAAGTAGCCAAATCGATTGGAATTGGCCGAAACAAATTAACGACATTCTTACGGACAATCGGTGTATTTGTTCGGAAAGAAGGCTCGCCGGTTCCTTATCAGCGCTACATCAACGAAGGCTATTTTAAAGTTAAACAATCACCGTCTAGGTATTACGGAGTTAACTTTGTACAGACATATGTTACTGCGAAGGGCGTTTCTTTCATCGATAGGAAGCTGGAAGAGTACGGAGGAGCACGAGCGGTCAACGCATTGAGGATGAAGGAAATCGAACATATAGCGTAAGAAGAGGAGGGATCGCGGATGAACTACGGTGTTTTACTGCTATCGAAAGTGATCGAGCAGAACGATCCGAACGCGCTGCTGCGCTTTAATATTACCGCCGAGGACTTACCAACGGAAGGCGAACGCAAAGCACTCCGATACATCACGGAATACGCAGAGAAACACGGAGGCCGGGCGCCGACTGCCGAAATGGTGGCGAATGAGGTGCCGGACTTCCAGCCGGATTTTAACATCGAGGCCAGTTACGATTACCTTGCGGAAAAATTGAAGAATTACGCGTCCTTACGGGACTTTTCCGAAATTGTTAACGGTAGAGGAGACGGCGGAGAATCCGAATTTATGAAGCGGTGGGAGAGCGCGCAAGATAATCCGGAAGAATTTTTTTCTTGGTTGACGGAGCAAGCCGAAAGATTTAAAATTAGAACAAACGTTCGTAGTTCGGTTGGCACCGACATCAAAAAAGATATCGACAAATTCAAAGCCGAATACGAAAACCGCAAGGCTGGCGAGTCATTCCGGATCTGGCGCAGTAAATTCGAATTCATAAACCGGGCGATGGGCGGCTATGTTTCGTCGAACGTATACGTTATTTATGGTAAATCCGGACGGGGAAAATCGGCCATAGCGTTGGAGGAAGCGATTAATTGCGCGATGCAGGGGGCGAACGTTCTAATCTGGTCGATGGAAATGGGATGGTACGAGGTTCTCGTCAGGCTTTACGTTTCCATTTCGGCAAGCATTGGCGTGACAAAAGCGAATCTTGATGGCGTCGATATTGAGGCCGGATTTAATTCGCGGGATGTTCGCCAGGGAAAGCTATCCGACGAATTCGAAGCCGGATTTATGGAGTTCCTCGATAAGATGAACGAATTGATTCCGGGTAACATCATTGTCCGCGCGGTAGACGACGAGGACTTCGACTCCCGGAAACTCCGCGATCTGAAGGCGGATATACTCGAAACGAAAGCTGACGTCGTTCTAATCGATCCGTTTTACTACCTTGATTACGAAAAGAACACGTCAAAGACTGCGGGGGGAGACGCGGCAGAGACTTCGAAAAAACTCCGTCGTCTGGCCGGCCAAACAAAAACGACTGTCTTTGCGTTGACGCAAGCAGAAGAAGGCGAAGGGAAAGACGCTGACTTTGAATTAAAACTACCGCAGCGTAAGGACGTCAAGAAAACGAAGGCGTTGCTCGAAGATGCTGCGTTATTGATTGCGGTGGATACGAACGCAGAGGAAGGGCGAGGCCTGATCGGTCTGAACAAAGGCCGTGATGGCGGCGAAGGGAAGAGCGCTGAGATCGTTTATCTGCCGCAGTTTGGCGTCATTAAGCAGCTAGGGGGAGCGGATCAGTTCGATTTCTAAGACGAAAGGAGTGAGACGAAAGTGCCGACATTGACGTTAAACGGCCGTCCGGTCGACGTCGACATCCGATATGAACTCGAACAATTCGAATGGACGCGGCCGACTTGGACGGATCAGCGCTTGCTGGCCGCAAGTCCTTTCCGTTATGACCGGACGCCGAGCTTTTACGTTTATCTCGAAGACACGGCGACCGCGAAGGCCGGCTATTGGGGCGATAGCGGCTATTATGACGCAGAGTATGCGCGGGGTGGCTTCGTTAAGCTGCTGGCATTCTTGCGCGAAGAGACCGAAGAGGAGACGGTCGAATACCTGATCGATGCGTATGCGCCGGAATTGGAAGACGGAAAGCTCACGCTGAGGATGCCGAAGCTAAAGATCGCCAAGAATCGCGAACCGTTGAGAGAATCGATTCTCGACGACGTGGCTGCGGGTCCTAACGATTATCTGAAAGGGCGCGGGATCATGCCGGCTGTCCAGCGGCTAATGGGCGTCGGAATGGCTGGCGGTGCGGTTGCGCTGCCCTGGCGGTTGCCGAACGGTCGGCTTGCTAACGTAAAGTACCGGTCAACGCGGGGCAAGGCGTTCTGGTACGTCAAAGGCGGCTGGCCGATACGGGACCTTGTTTACGGAATGAACGTCGTATATGATCGGCGGCTGACACGCGTTGTCTTATGCGAGGCGGAGATCGATGCGCAATCGTGGATGACGGCGGGAGTGCCGGCGATCGGGACCGGTGGGTCTTCGTTCAACCAACGGAAAGCGGATATCATCGTCCAGTCTCCGATCGAACACGTAACAATCGTGACGGATAACGATAAGGCCGGCGAGAAGTTGCGGGCGGAGGTCGAGCGTTATTTATACGGGAAAGTCGGACTGGCACACGGGTATATTACGGAAGGAAAGGATGCGAATGAACTATTGATTGCGAAGGGAAGAGCGGAGTTGAAGGCGGTGTATGAGCGTGCGGAGGACGTTAAGCGACATATAAAATTGTACGTATAAACACGTACGTCTGGTCGGCGGAGGATGACTTACTCCTCCGTTTTTGTGTCGGATACCCATTCCCATTCATACAAATCAATCGGATCTACTTTAAGAAATTCCGCGATATTACGTGCTCGTTCAATACTTGGTATGTGGCGTCGTGAGTTTATATAATGGTTCAATGTTTGCTTTGATATTCCGACCGCGTCTGCTACTTGGACAAGTGTATATCCACGAATTTCGCACCACTCGGGTATCCGGCATCTGCCGACCTTATACGTAATAAACACCTCCATTCTTCAAGGTGTCCAATTTATTGTATAGTATTGTCTTTTCAATTTCCATAAATATATAGAAAAAATTATTGACATATCGATAATCAAATAATTATAATTGGGATAAGAACTTTCATCTTAGATTTTCTTCATTATTTTTCGAGAGATAGAGGGGGTCTTTACACAATGACAGACGCAAAGACTTTTTTGTTCAATAAGATAGAAGACAGAGACGACTTAACCGATGAAAAGTTACTAGGGGTATTAGATGTTTGTTCTAGGCAGCTTACATACTTGAGGAGTGGGCAGAGAAATCTTACCTTTCACCATATGTTAAAACTTTGTATGCTAATTGATCCTGCGGAATATAAAAGTTTAATGCGGGAGTTATGTCCGTCCCTTTCTACAGACAACTGCATCAAGAATTCGTTTGAATATGCTGCGGTCACAAGAGATCTTGAACTACTCGAGAAACTTTTAGACGTTCATGCGAAGGAAAAAGGTACTGTGGGTGAGTATGTTCGGTTTTATTCATTTTTATTTAAATATATGAAAGGCGAAATAAAGTTTTACATGTTGAAAGACAGCCTTTCTGAATTCAAAAAATCAAGCGCGCATACCCTTAGAATTCTTGTGGACATTTACGATTGTTTGGCTGATCTGATAGAAGGAGATTGCCTGAATGTTCTCGAAAAGTCAAAAAATATCGGAGATAATATAAGATCCCTGAACGAAAGAAATTATTCTCTCATGAAAGAATTTTATGCTTACCGACTGTCCGAAATTTTAGCTCATTCCCACCTACAACTCAACAACCTAGAATCGGCGAGAAAATACGCTAACATTCTTATACACGCAAATATTAATAAGAGAATAGAGTCTGATTCTTATTATGTCCTTGGAATGTCCCACCTGCTAAGTGATCCAGATAAATGCCTGATGTATCTGAATAAAAGCTATTCGATAGCGAAAGAGCTTGGAGGTATTTATGAGTCGCTCGGATTCTTTAATTTAAACTTCGCAAAATTACTTCTTAATAACAAGATCGAAGAAGGGGCGCATCCCTCACTTACTTCCCTACAAAAAGTAATGAATGGGGAGAGCATGTACAACGATGAGTACGACAGTCTGGTAAGTATTAAAGATCCCCAATTCATTGATTATGCAGAAAGTTATCGAAGTAAAGAAGATAGAGCAAATAAATTTCTCGATTTTGTGTCCAACTCTAAGTTTTTCTACGCAGTTATTATTGTAAGGGATATTATAAAAGCGGGAGAGGATTCCGAGTTCGTAATGTCTCTTATGAAAAATAATCGAGAAGAAAAAGGAGATGTTTTGTTTGAAGAAGATTTTATTAGGAGTTTTAGGGTTGGCAGTGATTATCAGCATCGGATTATTTGGCGTTGAGGTAGCATCTAATTCGACAGTAGAAACAGCAGCAAATCAATTAGGAGGTTAATAAAGGACAAGGCGCGATCTGAAAAGATCGTGTCTTTTTTATAGGTATATTTTGAACAAGTAGGAATTTTATAGTGTTTGTTCCTTTTTGAAAAATTCAGTATTTTATATGCTACTATTCTTATAAAGAAACAAAAAAATTATACAAATGAGTGTCCATTCTCTAATCTGGATACGCAGTTATAAGTGAGAGGTGATTTAGTTGAAAATAAACAAAAACTTAATATCGGTCATTGAGAAGTATCAAGGCACAAAAGATCCCAGTATATTTAATCAGGTTTTTGAACACTTTCAATATCTGATCAAGGGGGTTGCTTTGAAGTACACCAAGAATTGTCGACTTCTTTACGATGACATGGTCAGTGTTCTGAATGAGAGACTATGGTTTTGTATCGATAATTTCGATTCAACAAGAACTGACGACATAGAAAACCATCTGAAGGTTCAGTTATTTAGATGTGCCATAGATTTCACAAGAGGAAAACAGATGACTTATGTTAATAGAAGAATTCCAGTCGACACAACTGCGGAGGAAAATGCGGCAACATTTGAATCCGACGAGCATTTCAATCTTGAGGAGTACGTAATTTCACGTACATCCGGAGAAATAAAAACGGACCATGATAAGCGGCAACTTATCAAGGCCCTCACAGAAAACACCGACTCAATAACGACGGCAATCGTTACTGAGCATCTTTCGAGCGAACGACCTACTTACGCATCGATTGGAAAGAAAGTAGGCGTCCATTACAAAAAAGTCGAACGTGTCATTAAAGGATTAGCGAAAAATTACGACGCATCGAAACACGGCGAACTTAACGCTTATCTATCTGTATAACACGCAGTAAACGTAACTAGCCTCGGGAGGCGTAGCCACATCCTCATGGTAACCGTTCTCATGTCAAAAGACAAGCGAACAGTATGCGAACACACCTTTCGGTCTAGTGCGTTTTACCTAAACAATATGGAGGCGAACGTACTATGAATATCCCCAAATTTATCGATTTCAATACGTATCCAG
>NZ_LECW02000032.1 GCF_001042475.2 Bacillus glycinifermentans | reverse complement strand
TTTTGCGTTTTCACAAAAGCGTTATAAATCTTCTTAAATCGCTCTGCCTCACTTAGAGCAAGCCATTCTTTTGTTTTGATCTTCAATTCCTCACCTCCCTTCAAGGGTTAGGATTTTAAAGCGTCTGTCCACGCGTTTTTTACCATTCGTCCATGATCTCTTTCATGACAACTAAACTTTGTTCATAAAACCAAAACCGCTTACCCTTTTCTTTTCTTCTTTCGAGAAGCTTCATCCGGGGATCCCGCAAGAACTCATTTTCCAAAAATGATTTACTCATGCACGTTCTTTTTGACATTTCATCCAAATCCCAAGTGAAAAGCGTATTTTTAAGGGTTTCGTCTAATTTTTGATTGATGTAATCCCTTATTTCAGATTGATTCACATCAATGTTAATTTCAGCTATCGGCAACTTACGAAACCTCCTTCATATCAATGATTTTGACAATTTTCTCTCTGATTTTTTTGCCTTCTCTTTTACCGTGTAAAATGTCGGAGAGATAGGGGCCTGAAATGTTTAGCATTTCGGCTAATTCTTTCTGCTGCATACCATTGAGTATTAACCAGGTCTTAACCCTTTTTCCGAAATCCAATTCCACAGAAAACACCTCCTATATATTTTTTGCTAATTATTTAGCTTTTTGTTGACTGAAAAATAGGATATATGCTAATATCTAAGCATAGCGAATAAACCCTACAATTACAGCCTTTTACGTTGGGGAACGTGGTCTTAGGCTTTAGTTTGTAGTGTCCTGAAAGCTAAATAAGTAGCTTATGAACACAGTTTAATAAACTATATGCTAATTGTCAACACAAAAATAGCATAAAGTTTAATTTTTGTCATAGGCTCATTTAAGGATGGTTGATATGACAATAGTTGAAAGGATAAAAAAGTTGGCAAAAGAGCATAAAATATCTTTGGCTGAACTTGAAAGGAAGACCAAATTATCAAATGGGACAATTAGAAGATGGGATGAAAAAACTCCAGGTATAGACAAAGTTCAAAAAGTAGCTGATTATTTTAACGTCTCAGTTGATTACCTTCTTGGCAGAACAGAAAAAGAAAACTTTGAGCCTGAACTTACTGCTAAAGATGAAAGAGATATACAGAAAGAGCTACAAAAAATTATAGAAGGGTTAGAAGGCAAGAATGGATATGCTGCGTTTGACGGCCAAACTCTTGACGATATGGATGATGAAGATAGAGAACTGTTAATTGCTAGCTTGGAAAACTCCCTACGTCTTGCCAAAAGAATTTCAAAACAAAAATTCACTCCTAAAAAATATCGTAAGTAGGTGCCTTTTTGTGGAGTCAATTACTTCAAAAATCAAATCAATAACAGAGAAATTTCAAACAAACAATCCATTTATAATTGCAAAAGAATTAGGAATTGAGGTGGTTTATGAAGATTTAGGAAAAGCTTTGGGGTACTACAGTAGACATTTCAGAGTTAAAGTCATCCATATTAATCAGAATGCGAATGAACATAGTAAGAAGTTTATTTGCGCCCATGAATTAGGTCATGCGATCTTTCATCCAGACGCAAACACTCCTTTTTTAAAAAGGCAGACTCTATTTTCAACAGATCGAATCGAGTTGGAAGCGAATTTTTTCGCAATTAATTTGTTGTTCTCATCCTTTAATGGCTGTGTAACTGTGAAAGAAGCAATTGAACAATACGGAATCCCAGAACAGTTAGTCATATCTAACATCGCTAAAAATTTTTAACCCAAAAACAGAACGTACATTCTGTTTATTAAAGGAGGTGATGCCCAAAAGCTGGTCTTACCGTGATTTTTTACGGTAGATACCTTCTCCCCTTTTAAAGCGTCTGTCCACGCACGAAAGGGCAGATTTAAATGAAATTGTATAAATCAAAAAAAGATAAAGAACTGTATTATTATTTCAATGCCAAAAAGGAAAAACGATGGTGCTATAGACATCGGTATTATGATGCCTTGGGGAACAGAAGAGAAAAAGGCAAGATGGGCTTCAAAAATGAAAATGACGCCTATAGGGCTTTACTTGAAGTGAAGGCCTCAATATTAGACCGTGGCGCTAAACAAGTTGAAAAATCCAATTTAACGGTTTCAGAATGGATGGATATATGGTTTGAATCCTATAAAAACGATTGGGAAATCTCTACCCAGAAATATCGTAAGAATGCTATTAGGTATCATATAAAACCTTTACTGGGCAAATATAAATTATCCAATTTAGACAAAACACTCTATAAACGTGTTTTCATCAATGAACTCTTAAAGGATTACAAACCTAGAACCGTCCAACTATTCCACGGTGTTTTCAAAACAGCTGTAAATGCAGCAGTGGATGATGAAATCATTCCTAGAAATCGTTTTAATAGAATAACCATTTCGTTGAAAAAGGATGATGAAAATTTTTTAACTCCCAACGAGTTATACAGATTTCTAACTGCTGCAAAAGAAAAATTAGATATCACAGAATACTCACTTGCTTTACTGTTAGCATTCACAGGGTTGCGGAAAGGTGAGGCTTTCGGTCTAAAATGGGGAAATATTGATTTTGGAGAGAAGACTCTCACAGTCGAGCGAACACGAGATGAAAACGGAGTTAGATCACCCAAAACTAAAAATAGTTACAGGACAATTCCCGTTGATGACATAATAATAGAGAAGCTAAAAACTTACCGAGCCTGGTGTAAACAGGCCATGCTCAAAGTGGGGAAACATCTAACTGATGATGATTTTGTCTTCATTTCCACTAAGACAGCCGAGCCGGCAAGCTACCGTACCCTTAGTGATAAAATAAAACCTATCTGTGCAAAGGCTGGCTGTAAGCCGATTACGGTTCACGGCTTACGCCACACCCATGCAACAGTTTTAATAAGTCAGCGAATACCCGTCAAAGTGATCGCAGACCGTTTGGGAAACACCCCACAAATGATTTTAAAGATTTATGGTCACTCATTCAAGGATCTGGAACAAGAAACTGTGGAGGCATTTAGTCAAGCTTTAAAAGCAGTTGGGGGAAGTTTTGGGGGAGCTTTTTAAAATATCCCCTTTCCCTTCAGTATTCATAAGGTTTGATTAAATTTACTACGATTGTAAATTACATTTCCTGAATTTTTTGTTATGATCAGAAGTATACTGTCAGATTAGGAATGAATGCCAAATGATGAAAAATATACTCGGGAACATGCTTGTCGTTACGCTCATCTTTCTTCTGATCATTTTTGCCCTTGCGCTGCTTGTCGGTGCCTATTTTTTCGGAGTGACCGGCTTTTTCGCGATTTTCGGCGTTACCTATGATTCACCGGGCTCCTTGCTGCTGTTTATTCTTTTGAGCTTTGTAATCGGTTTTATTTTTGAAATTCCCGAAAAAATTCTCGCCCTGCTGATCGGGCATAAATTCATAACATTTGCAATCGAATGCTTCTTTACTTGGCTCGCGATTCACATTGCCGATGAGATGATGGACAGCATCACGATCCCTCTTGATGTAGAAATCATCGCCTGTATGTTTTTATTCGTGATCCAGCAGGCGTTTGAAGACATTGACGAAAAGAACAAGGCGGAAAATATCTAAAAAAATAGTCCATTGCAATCATTTCAAAATAGGGCCTTTAGAAAAGGCTCTTTTTTTCGCTATAATTATATAGACCGATCAGTATAAAATGAAAGGTGATCAAACGGATGAAGGATAAAACAAGCAGCCGGGATAACATCTTGCGCACGGCTTCGCTATTATTCCGCAAGCAAGGCTACCATGCAACAGGCTTAAATCAAATCACGTCAGAAAGCGGCGCTCCCAGAGGCTCGCTTTATTACTACTTCCCCGGAGGTAAAGAAGAGCTTGCCGCAGAAGCCATCAAAATGACCGGTGAAACGGTTAAAGCATTTATCAAGTCTGCAATCAGCCGATCACCGGATCCGGCAGAGGCGTTTCAAGTCTATCTTCGGACGATGGCCGACGGGTTTGAGGAATACATCATGGAGGATTACGAGGACATTCCGATTGTCTCTTTCGCTTCGGAAACATGGTCATTCAGCGAAACTCTCAGACAAGCGTGTGATCAAGTTTACGAAGACTGGCGGCTTGTTTACGAAGAAAAGCTCATACAGTCCGGCTTTTCGAAAGAAAAAGCCAAAACGCTGAGCCTCGCGATACAAGCGATGATAGAAGGCGCGTATGTGCTGTCCGTCACGAAAAAAAACGGGCGGCCGTTAAGCGCCGCCGCCGAACACATTCAAACGATGATCAAGGAGGGGAAATGAAATGGAGCACACCAAAAGAAGCACATTTATGATCATCGCCATTTTAATCGTGGGCAACTTCCTCGCTTTGATTAATGAAACGGTAATGAATGTTGCATTGCCGAAGATGATCGAAGACTTTAACGTATCAGCAAATACGGCACAGTGGATGTCAACCGGATACATGCTGATGATCGGGATCGCTGTGCCGGTTACTGCCTTTTTCATGCAGCGCTTTACGACAAGACAGCTGTTTCTTACAGCGATGAGCTTATTTACAGCGGGAACCCTTTTGGCAGGCATTGCCCCCGTCTTCCCCCTCGTCCTCACAGGGCGAATTATTCAAGGATCGGGGACGGGACTTATTTTACCGCTGGTGATGAATGTCATCCTGACACTCGTTCCGCCGCATAAGCGTGGAACGATGACGGGGATGATGACGCTTGTGATTTTATTTGCGCCTGCTATCGGCCCTGTCATTTCAGGCTTCATCGTCGAACATTATTCGTGGCGGGTCGTCTTTTTCATGATGCTGCCCGTTGCGTTCTTCATGATCATTTATGCGGCATTCCGCTTAGAGAATGTGACCGAACAGACCAACCCGAAAATTGATATTATATCGATCATGTTGTCTACCATCGGATTCGGTGGAATCGTATTTGGCTTCAGCAACGCGGGAGAAGCCGGCTGGAACAGCCCGATGGTCGTCATCGGACTGGCGGCGGGGATCGCCGGATTAGTCTTATTTGTACGCCGGCAGCTCACATTAAAAGAGCCGATGCTCGATATGCGGCCATTCCGGTCCAAGGTGTTTTCAACGGCAGTCGTCCTCGTGTGGCTTATCATGATGCTGCAATTTTCGATGATGCTGATTTTGCCGCTCTACTTCCAAATGGCGCTCGACCTTTCGCCATTGTCTACCGGCTTGTTGATGCTGCCTGGCGGACTGGTCCTTGCCTGTACCTCTCTCGTTGCAGGACGCCTGTTTGATAAGCTCGGCTTCAGGCCGCTCCTTCTCACCGGTTTAATCATTGTCATCTGCGTGCTTCTGCTGTTTACAAGGATCTCAAGCGGCACTTCGATGGCTGCTGCGATGATGCTGTACGCGGGCTTTACGCTCGGCGTCGGTTTCACGATGGCCCCTGTCATGACGCTTGGATTAAACCAGGTGCCCAAGCCCTTGTATCCGCACGGTTCAGCAATTATGAATACGGTTAACCAAGTGTCGGGCGCGATCGGCCCGGCTTTATACACGACAATCTTGACAACCGTTTCAAACCGGTTTATCCGGCAATCTGCGGTAACAAGCGAAAAGGATTTGCAAATGCAGGGAATGACAGCGGGCGTTCATACGGCTTACTTTGTCGCCATCGGCTTTGCCATTGTCGCGCTGGCGCTCTCTTTTCTGATCAAGGCCAAAAATGAAGAGGTGCAGCATATGTAAAAAAAAGCAGTCCGGGATCAAGCCGGACTGCTTTTTTTCAGCGAATTGTTGCGATTCCTGAGTCAGCTATAATCAAATCGCCTGCCTTGACTGTTTCGTCACATCTGATATACACCTGTCCGACAAGGCCGACCACATTCCATTCATCGCGATCGTTTCTTGATTCGTATTCTTGGTCAGGGCGGTAATCCGGATTTTCTTTAGGGGCCATGACCATTTTGCCGTCAGGGCCTTCTCCCTGATGTTCTGAACACACCAGCGGAAATGACGACTTTATAGCCGCCCTCTCCCATGGCGTCGTGAAACGCCTGAGTATCGTCCGTTACGCCGTCTCCTTTTGTGCCAAAGTCCATCACGTTTCGTTCCATCAAATTGTCGAATTTCGTTTCATAGATTTTCAGCCATTCGTTCAAGTTTTCAGAGGATGAGCGGCACCGATTTTCCGGTCAATCAGCTCGAAGTTTTCAGAAATCGCAAGGTGTGTAATCTGCCAAATGTCTCGACTCCATTTTTTATTAGAAAGCGTCTTCAAAGCGCTTTCATTTATAGGCGGCAAACGTATGACATATAAAAAAGACACGGAATGCTATTCCGTGCCTTTCTATATCAATCTAATATTCTCACTTTAACCGTTTTAACGCCCCAATCGAGCGCGTCTGCTTTATTTGGAATAAATACGTCGATTTTATGTCCGGTAATGGCACTTCCGGTGTCTTCAGCGGTCGCTTCGCCGTAGCCTTCAACATATACTTTGGAACCTAGCGGAATCACGTCCGGGTCAACGGCGATTACTTTAGCATTCCGGTTGGCATTCAGATCGACTCCCGTTTTCGTAATGCCTGAAATGCCGCAGTCGTTTGCCGTATACGCTGTTGCTGTTACGGTGATCTCTTTTGCAGCCGCTTCAGGCTGACTGCTTGGGACTGCTTTCTGTTTTGCAGGCGCCGCAGGCTGTCCGCTTTGGACGGCTTCCTGTTTTACAGGTGCTTTCACACCCGCCCCATCTCCGGTTACCGCCATGGTTTTTCCGGCAAAAATCAAGTCCGATTTGAGGTTGTTCCATTTTTGAAGATCGTTCACAGAAACACCAAACTCTTGAGCGATTTTTGATAATGTATCTCCAGGTTTGATGGTGTACTGCTTTTGATCTGAGTTTTCTTCTTGAGAAGAAATGTTCAGCTTTTGACCAGGCAAAATGATGTCTGTGGAAAGCTGATTCCATTTTTTCAAGTCCTTTAGGTTCATCCCGTATTCGCGGGAAATCCCCCAGAGCGTGTCCCCTTTTTCAACACTAATCTCTTTTGCTGAGGCGCTTGCTCCGAATGCAGTCGCTGACATAGCTGCGGCTGCAGCCAAGGACATTATTGTCTTCTTCATAAGTTAAAATCCTCCCTTGTTAGCTCTTTTGAAACTAACAGGGAAAATCGTAACACAGCAAAATGTCATCCCCGTGACAGATCGGTGTGAATTTGGTTACAGTTTGTTTACTGATATAGTTTGATTTTATATAAAATTTTTAATTTTCCACAATTGGGGCAACCCCGTTTTTAAATAAAGGGAATGGGGTATTGTGTAATGTAAAAAAAAGATTGCGGTGTTTGCCCGAAGCCCTATTTTACATCATCTATATAAGGAAAAAAGAGGATTTTTTAAGGAAATCAGCGGACAGAAAAATTTTCTTCGAAAACACCTTGTAATCTAACCGTAATTATTGTAACATTTGTAACATAAGAGATATATTATTTTTCTTAAGGAGAGAGTTACATTGAAAAAGTTTATCGTTTTTGCCTTGACCGCCTTCTTGATTCTGCCGATCCATACGACAATTAATGCGAAAAATACATCAGGTGACTTAACGAAACAACAGGTTTTGACGATGACATTACAGGCCCGCGAGCATTTTTGGAATACAATGACCGGCCACAATCCGAAAGCAAAACATTCGACATGCGTAACGAAAACGTTTGAATATCAAAATTTGCCGTATGTGTACATGTGCAGTGAATTCAGTACGAAAGCAAAATTGACTAATTACTTGACTCCCGTTTTCACAAAAGATGCGATCACGAACGGATTAAAAAAATACAATATCATCAGTTACAAAGGAAAAATGGCCGTTCCGGTCGGCGACGGGGACAACCTGTTGGATTGGAAGAAGGCAACATTCAAGCTGATCTCCAAAAAAGGCAATGCCCGCACGTATGAATTTACCGTGCCTGCCAAAGACGGATCGCCTTCTGCAAAAAGAAAGATCACATTCGTAAAGGAAAACAAGAAATGGAAAATCAATCAGCTGGATGCCGCCATCTAAACAAAAAAGCTAATGTCTAAAAAAGACATTAGCTTTTTTCATCGTTATACCGTCAGTTCAACAAGGTTGCCGTCCGGATCCTGAATGACGCTTTCATAATAGCCGTCTCCGGTCACGCGGGGCTCTCCTGCGATACGGATGCCTTCCTCTTTTAACCGGCGGGTCATTTCATCTACCTTTTCACGTGAACCCAGAGAGACCGCCATATGCGCATAGCCTTCATTTTCCCCGCTTCCCTCTGCGACGTCCGGCCGCCTCATCAGCTCAAGCCGGGCCCCTGATTCAAACTGTATAAAATACGATTCAAACTGTTTTTTCGGATTGACGTATTTTTCGTTTGCCGTGCCGTTGAAAACCCGCGTATAAAAATCTTTCATTTCCTCTAAGTTTTTCGTCCAAATTGCGATGTGTTCAATTTTCATTTTTCATCCCCCCATTTGATATTACCATATCTTTCTTAGGGGGAAATGTATAGACATAGAAAATTCACGCTTTGTTTTGGGCAAATTTGAACGTATTCATGAAGATCCCGCAGCATATCAAGACTGCTCCGATCATGATCTGGATCGTAATCTGCTCGTGCAATTGCAGCCACCCAAACAAGAGACCGAGTACGGGGACAAACATTAAAGCCATGGATGCCTTTGACGCTTCGATCTGATTGAGCACCCAAAACCAAACGACAAATGTGAAAGCCGTCGAAAACAATCCATTAAACAATATTGACAGAACCGCGCTGTTTGACCACTCGATCGCATGAGAGGGTTCCAATATAAAGGAACAGACGAGCAGCATGACAGCTCCCATCATGAGATGCCAGGCATTCATATGAATGATATCGATATCCTTGAATCGAAGCTTGCTGAAAACATTCGCGATTCCCCAGCTGAGCGCCGCCGCGAGGACGCAAAGCTCCCCTATGATCGCGCCGTGGCCGGCATTGAAACTTTCTTTGCCGAATATGAATAAAAGCCCGATGAAACCGAATATCAAGCCGATCGTTTTATAAACGTTCATTCTCTCGTTTAATGCAAAATGGCTGATCACGGTAACAAAAATCGGCATGGTATATACCAAAACGGACGTTTTTCCCGAATCGACAAATTGCATGCCGTACGTTAAGATCCCCATATAGCCGAGACTCATCAACAGACTCATAACGATATAGTTTTTTAGATGCTCTTTTCCGATCGAGAGTTTTTTTCTTCTGATGAAGAGAATGAAAAATAAAGGAACCGCCCCGATGAACAGGCGCAGCGCCGAAAACAGCAACGGGGGAATGTCGTGGATCGCCAATTTCATCGCCACCCATGTATAGCCCCAAATGAGCGTGACCGAAACGATTCCAAGTATGACCTTGATCATAAAATCCAGCCGCCTTTCTTATAAGATGTCGTGCTCGTTTTTATGATATGCTACCTTTATATATAACTGAAATACTTATTAATTATCGGAGGTATAACCAATTGGTTATGAGCATGAATCACCTTCACATATTTGTGAAGGTCGCAGAAAAACTGAATATTACAGAAGCCGCCAAAGAATTGTTCATCTCGCAGCCGGCGGTAAGCAAAGCGATTAAAAACCTGGAAAATGCGCTGGATGTCCGATTATTTATCAGAGATAAACAGAATGGCTTAATCCTTACCGACGTCGGAAAGGAAATACTGCTGCTGGCAAGACAAATGATGGAAATCGAAAGCAAAATGCATCAAGTGGCCGACCGGGAAAACAAGCTGTTAAGCGGGAAGGTGAAAATCGGTTCGTTCCCCGCCGTCTCGACGAATCTTTTGCCGCAGGCCATCGCGGCATTTAGAGCGGAATACCCGCTCGTTCACATCGAATTAGTTGAGGGGACGTCTGAGCAAATCAAAGGATGGGTAGAGGATCGAACGGTTGATTTCGGAATCGTCACATCCCCGTTTGAACCGTTTGACCATCAAGTATTGTTCGGCGATTACATGGTAGCCGTCATCCCTGAGCAGCATGCAGGATTAAAGGATGCTGCACTCGTCAACCTTAAAACGTACCAGCACGATATGATATTTTGCAAAGGAGGCCATGAAATCGCCGTATCACAAACGCTTGAGCAGCACGGAATCGAATTAAGGGAAACCTTAACGGTCCAAAACGCAGAAACATTGATGAATATGGTCAAACATCAATTAGGCATCGGCATCATTTCAAACTTTACGCTTTCGTCCGTATCACATGAGCTGGTCAAAAAGGATATCTTTCCCCGAATCACCCGCGAGATCGGCATTATCGCGCACTCATTTGGTGAAACCTCCCCGGCGGCACATGAGTTCATCAAGGTCTTGAGCCAATGTAAAGTCCGATAAAGCCCGTGTCATACCCGAAAAAACCGCCTCGGCCAATATGGAGAGACCCAAATAAAT
>NZ_LECW02000031.1 GCF_001042475.2 Bacillus glycinifermentans | reverse complement strand
CGATGATAGATGAAAAGCCATCTATTGGGGTGAAACCGAGATTCATTCACGATGAGCAAAGAGCAGAGGAATTAAGTGGTGCTATCATGAGCTATATACAAGATAATAGGCGTATACCTATTGAATGGCTGGAAGAATACAATGAATTATTAAAAAAGATGGTTATATAAAACCAAGCGCTTTCCCAAATAGGAGGGCGTTTTTTTATTTGAGGGAGGGCTTACGGATGGAAGTCGTTATAGAAAGTATTGAGAGAAAAGGAGAAACCCTATTTAGTGATGGGAGCATAATGGGATTTGAAACCTATGGGTTTTTGATAAAAGCCACCGTTCGTTTTAAATCCGCTGAAGTTGAAGGCAGCTTTTATTTTCCGGGTGAACAGGAAATGAGCTTTTCAAAAGCTGAAAAGAAAATACGTGAGTTGTTCACCGAACAAAAGGGGGACTGACCTTGTCAGAGGATGAATTGTACGTCAAACAATTTAAAGCCTGGCGTACTGAACAAGAGCTACTTTTAAAACAAATCAATTATGATATTGAAGTCAGCCGGAGAAAAATTGAATTGAATGAGAAACAAAAGGAACTCCATTTAAAACGGGTGAACATAGGAATTCAGGAGTTTAATAATTGGGCGGAAACAACAAATCGGAAGGAAAGATTGGAGCTCTTAAAGGAGGTAGAAGCATGTTTGAATTGAATTTAGCGCATGCCAGTATCTTAGAGTTGTTGGAAAAGGCTGCTGAAAAGAATGAGTTTATTTTTGTAAGACAGGGACAAAGGCGGCTTGGTAAAACAACTGCGCTTATGGAATTTGCGAGAGAAAATGGTTATCCAGTCCTTGTAAATAAGGCGATTGTAAAGATTTTTCATCGTAAATATCCCGATGTGAATATTATCGGATATGTGGATGGATCAGAAGTCGACGGGCTATATAACGTCGTTTTTGATGAAGGGGTGCCGAGGGATGCGATTAAACGTCTCTATAAGCTTGGTATTTTGCTAACTGGATTTGTTCGTGTGGATGACCAGGCAGTTATTAATGATGATAACAGATATTCGGTATTTGGTGGATACAGTACAGAAGCACCATCGAAAAAAGCAACTCCTTTGCTGCAAATTGAGCTTGAGGATATTGATTCGATCCCGCACGTTTTCTATAAAGGCGAAAGGATCACCAAGCGTATTGCGATAGATTTTGAGTGGCGCACAGGGGGAGCCGATAAGGTTGGTTCTACCTATATTCGTATCAAGCATGGTAACGATCCTGATAAGGCACTAGCAGTTGAGACGAAGGAACTGGCGGTCGGTGAGAGAGCGTATGAATAGGGAACGTAAGCAGCGTTATAGATACCTACGAGAGCAACGAAGAGAACGCGACTATGAGCTTGGACTTATACAACTGGCTGGCCGTCCGTTCTGTAAACCTAGATTAATACGTCTGGGTCCAGCGCTAACCTTAACGCGATTCATGGCAGGTGCGAGGCGATGAATAAACCTTTAAAACCCTGCAATGAGCCAGGCTGCCCTACTCTCACCCGGGAAGGCTACTGCGAACAGCACAAGCGAACAAAGTCGGCCTATGATCAATACCGTGAGTCTGCTTCCCGCCGGGGATATGACAGCAAATGGCGGAAGGCAAGACAGGGGTACCTGTCAAAGCATCCTTTCTGTCTTTTCTGCATGAAGGAAGGCAGACGGGTTCCCGCGACAGTCGTTGACCATATCGTTCCGCATAAAGGAGATAAAAAACTATTTTGGGATTCTTCCAACTGGCAGCCGCTGTGTGCGCCCTGCCACAGCAGGAAGACCGCGAAGGAGGATGGCGGCTTTGGCAACAAAACATCAAACCTGCGTATGTGATCACTGTGGAACCAAGCTTCATATCAAAGGATGTTCGAAGGTTAGGAAGCATGACAACGGGGTGCGGCAGCATTACATCAAGTGTCCGCGGTGTCAGACTGAATACACGTCCTACTACACGAACGAGAAGATCAGGCGCATGCAACAGAAGGTAAAGAAACTGACCGTGCTGCGTCTCAATGCACAAGCGCAAAAGGGAATTGACGTATACAAACAAAAATACACGCAAGCTCGAAAAGAATTAGAGACTGCCATGCTGCAGCTGCGGGAGGAAATGGAGACCCCCCGCCCTTAAATCTCTGGAAAGGATTCGCCGGAGACCGCGCTCCCCTCCACATTTTGAAAAATTCCCTAAATGAAATTTCGGAAGGAGGTGAGGGAATGGCAAGACCAAGGCAACCGGTTGATTTATTGCTTGTAAAAGGTAAGAAAAACCTGACAAAACAGGAGATTGAAGAACGAAGAAAGCAGGAGATCAAGGCGCCAAGCGACAAAGTAAAGGCGCCTTCTTATTTACCGAAAGACTTAAAAAGGGAGTTCAAAAAAATAGCGGACGAGCTGAAAAACATCGGAATTATGACGAATTTAGATGTTGATGCGCTCGCCCGTTTTTTATATTCGCGGAAGCTTTACCTTCAGGTGACGGACCAGCTGCTTGAGCAGGGGCCAATGAAAACGATAGTCGTCAGAGATGTGGACAAACAGGGAAATATCGTGGGGGAAAAAGAAAAATCGGTAGTCAATGAAGCGTATTCGGACTTGCTAATCAATCAAGATAAACTATTCAAACAATGCCGGCAGGCTTCCAGTGATTTGGGCTTAACCATTTCCTCGCGCTGCAAGCTCGTGATTCCTAAAAAGGATGACGACAAGCCGAAATCAAAAGAGGAAGAGCGGTTTGGGGGCCGGATGTAATGCAAGAGGTCACCGCTGAAATTCTGATTGAGCGTGTATGGGCCTATTGCGAAAAAATACTTTCCGGTGAGATAAAGGTTTGTCAAAAGCATAAATGGGCTGTGCAGCGGTTTTTAAAAGATGTGGAGGCGTTAGCGGACCCGGATTGCCCCTTTTACTATGACGCTGAAGCAGTGCTGGATTTTTACGAATGGGCGAAGCAGTTTAGACATGTTGAAGGGATACTGGCAGGCGAACCAATTGAGCTTACTGACTTTCAGCTTTTTATTGCAGCCAATATCTACGGCTTTTATAAAAAGGAAAATGGGGCCCGACGGTTCCGGAAAGTCTATATCCAGCTTGCACGTAAGAATGCGAAATCGCAATTTCTTGCGCTCATGGCGTCTTATGAAGTGTTCCCGACCACCGAAAAACATCGGGTGTTTATTGCTGGATGGTCCCGGGAGCAGTCAGACGAAGTGTACCAGGCGATTCTTGAACAGCTGCAGCATGCTCCGATCCTCGAAGGAAAATATTCCTCCGCAAACGGCCGGGTAAAAAAGCATAAAACGAACTCAATAATTCAGCCTCTTTCCCGGGAGGCGCGGAAGCTCGGTGACGGTAAAAACCCGTCATTGGGAATTGTGGATGAATACCATGCACATGAAACCAGCGAGATTTATGATGTGCTTGACAGTGGTATGGTGGCCCGGCGCAGCCCGTTAATGGCAATCATCACGACAGCCGGGTTTAACATGGAGCGGCCATGTTTTAAGGAATACCAATATACAAGCAAGATTCTCGATCCTGATGCCGACACAGAAAACGATGACTATTTTGTTATGATCTGCGAACTTGATCCAGATGACGACATAAAAGACGAATCAAACTGGATCAAAGCCAACCCTATTGTTGCAACGTATCCGGAAGGTATGGAGTCACTACGCTCTGCCTTAAAGGTTGCACTCGAAGTTCCAGAAAAAATGCGAAGCTTCCTTACCAAGAATATGAACCGATGGGTTGATCAAAAGGATAACGGCTATATGAAAATGTCAAAATGGCGCGTGTGCAGCGGTGAAATTCCTGATCTGGAAAACATGGCCGTATATCTTGGGCTGGATTTGTCCATGACTACCGACTTAACATCAGTCGGCTGGGTTGGTGTTTTTGATGGAATCTATTATGTCGGACAACATTCCTTCATGCCTGAAGGGCGCGCAAAAGAAAAAATGGCGACGGATAAAGTGCCTTATGACCTGTGGAAAGAGATGGGCTACATTACGTATACGCCTGGCGACGCTGTTGATTACCAAATAGTTGAAAAATGGATCATTGAGTTTATTTACAAGCATCGGTTCCGGCCACAGGAAACCGCATATGACAAATGGAATGCCTTGCATTTGGCTCAACGGCTTGAATCTAAAGGCCATACCATGGTGGAGATTCCGCAAAGAATCAATCATCTATCTTTGCCGACAAAAGACTTTCGTCAAAAAGTATATGACGGCAAAGTTGTTCACGGGGATGACCCGGTTTTAAATTGGGCAATCAATAACGCGATCATGAAAATTGATCCTCAGGAGAATATCATGCTGGATAAAGCAAAATCTCCGCAAAGAATCGACCCGGCTGCAGCTGTCATTAATGCATACGCCAGGGCGATGTATCACGAAACAAACCAAAAAGTAGACCTGAATGCACATTTCATGTCTGATAATTTCAGCTTTTAGGATGTGAGAGAATGAAAAAATTCCTGGCCTTTCTGCTTTTAATTTTAAATGATCTGCTGTTTGTGGTGGGGGCCGCCTTCATCCTTGCAGCTGCATATAGATTCAATACGAACATCGGTCTGATTCTGACGGGTGTATTTTTTATGTTTTATGCCTATCTCCTGACCAAGAAAGGGAGGTGAAATAATTGCTAATTGATCGGGTGTTTGAAAAACGATCAGATTCCTCTGAGGCCAGTGGCTTCAATGAATTGATAAATTTGTTTGGCGGCAGACAGACAGCAAGCGGCGAAAAAGTGAATGAAAGAAATTCGCTTGTGCAGCCGGATGTTTTTGCCTGTGTGAATGTATTATCTGATGATATCGCAAAACTGCCTGTTCATACCTACCAAAAGTTAGACAACGGGATTGAGCGAAGACCAGAGCATCCTGTGGCGTATATGATCAATGCGCGCCCTAATCCCTATATGACCGCGTTTACGTGGAAAAAACTCATGATGACTCATGTTTTGACTTGGGGGAATGGCTACTCATACATTGAATTTGATTCCAGTGGGTTTCCAAAAGGATTATATCCATTGCGGCCTGACGCTACGAATGCTTATATCAATCCGAAAACGGGAATGCTTTGGTATCAAACGGCTCTCAATGACAAAGCGGTCGAGTTATATGATCACCAGGTGCTACATTTCAAAGGGCTTTCTACTGACGGCATACAGGGTAAGTCACCGGTCGGCGTTGTCCGCGAACACATCGGAGCCCAGGCAGCCGCGACAAAATATAATGCGAAGCTGTATAAAAATGACGCAACTCCTCGGGGAATTTTAAAGGTTCCTGCATTTTTAGATGAGAAGCCCAAAGAAAATGTTCGTAAAGAATGGAAACGTGTAAACCAAGGTGAAAACATTGCGATTATAGACAATGGGCTTGAATATCAATCCATCTCAATGCCACTGCAAGAGGCTCAATTCGTGGAATCAATGAAATTCAATAAAGCGCAAATAGCGATGATCTACAAAGTGCCTTTGCACAAACTGAATGAGCTGGATAAGGCCACATTCTCGAATATTGAACACCAATCCATTGAATATGTGAGAAACACTCTTCAACCGTGGATTGTTAATTTTGAGCAAGAACTAAATGTTAAGCTCTTCACAGATCATGAAACAGCCGCAGGCCACTATGTGAAATTTAATATTGATAGTGAGCTACGTGGAGACAGCAAGACCCAGGCAGAATACCTGAAAATACTTCAAGAAATTGGGGCCTTAAATAGAAATGAGATTAGGTCATTAATAGAACGCAACCCGATTGAATACGGGGACAAGTTCATGTCCAGCTTAAACTATGTTTTCCTGGACTTTATGGAAGAATATCAGCGCCTTAAAGCCGGCGGCGCCCTGAAGGGAGGTGACAAAAAGGATGAAGGATAAAGAGATTCGGCAGTTAACCACACCTATTGAAGTTCGTTCAGAGGGTGAAGGCGAAAGCGAATTTGTGGAAGGATATGCACTGAAATTTGAAAAGTGGTCTGAACGGCTTGGGGGATGGTTTAAGGAAATTATTAGCCGGAACGCTTTGGATTCGGCTGATCTTTCAAATGTTATTGCATTATTTAATCATCGGCAAGATTACCCATTGGCCCGAAATACCGTCTCAGGGGACGCAGGGCGGCTCGAATTAGAAGCGGACAACATAGGTCTCAAATTCCGTTTTAAGCCGTCAGAAACGTCATACGCGCGTGATTTGATGGCGAATATAAGAAGCGGCGTCATAAATCAGTGTTCTTTTGCCTTTTCCTTAAATCACAATGAGACGGATGCTGATGAATGGCGGTTTAATGATGAGGAAGATATTTATGAAAGGCGGATTAATAAAATCCATCGTATATATGATATTTCGCTTGTCACCACCCCGGCATATAACGACACGGAGGCAGTCGTTGGTTCGCGGAGTTTGGAGAAGGTAGAGCAGTTGAAAGAGTCCCGGAAACTGCCGTATGACAATTTAAAAATGGAATTAGAACTTTTAGACCTTATTCTCCCGGAATAGAGGTCTTTTTTTGTGTCTAAAAACAAGGAGGAAACTGTTTATGCCAATGCAAATGAGCAAAAAAGAAATTGAATTGAGACAACAATTTACGGAAAAGAAAAATGCGGCAGATCAAAAGCTGCAAGAGGGAAATACAGAAGAGGCACGTACGCTGCTTGACGAGGCAAAGACCTTGAGAAATCAAATTGAATTAATGGCGGAAGGGCGTTCTCTTGCAGTTCCGGATTTACAAAGTAATAAAAAAGTTACACTTGATTTGGATGATGAAGAGAGCCGAAGTTTTAACACCAATAGTAAACTTGAGGAACGTGATATTTTAACAGCCACAAAAGAATATCGCGAAGCTTGGTTTAAAGTATTGACTGGTCGTAGCCATGATCTTGGAGAAGAAGAGCGAAGCATGATGCAGCGAGTCTTAAAGGAGAATCGCGCATTATCTTCAGGGAGTGATAAAGACGGTGGTTATACTGTACCGGATGACATTTCAACAGAAATTTTAAAATCTATCCAGGAACTGAACTCTGTTCGAAATTTGGTTCGCGTTGTTCCCAAAACGGCTCCATCTGGTAGTTACACAGTCCGAAAAGGCGTGGCTGGGAAACTATATAACACGGCTGAAAAAGAACAGATTCAGGAACTTAAAAATATGGAGTTCGATCAAATCTGGTACAACGTCAAGAAATTTGCTGGATTTATGCCAGCTCCAAACGAACTTTTAAACGATTCATTCGTGAATTTTGTCAAAGAAATTGTGGACTGGCTCTCTGAGTCTGCGGTTGTCACAGAAAATGAAGAAATCTTTTATGGAAAAGGCGGGGAGACAAATGTCGAGGGCATTATCACAAGTGGCAAATATAAAACTCTTAAAGCGCCTTCTGTAATCACAATTAAATTTCTGCGTAAGGTTAAGAACCAAATTAAACGCGGATATCGTAAAAATGCAAAGTGGGTTATGAATACTGAAGCCTTTGAAACTCTGGCAAACATTGAAGACAAAAACGGCAGAGGAATTTTAGCCCAAGACCCTAGAGATGAAGACAACTTCCTTCTGTTCGGCCGTCCTGTTGAAGTCTATGACGAAATTATTACTGACGATAAGACACAAAAAACGCACATTCTCTTTGGAGATTTCAAACGTGGATATTTTATGTTTGATCGTCAAAAGTTCGAAATTAAATCAACAGATGTCGGCGGGGATGCTTTCTTGACTGATCAGACTTATTTCCGCGGAATTGAGCGTTTTGACGGAAAAGTTGTTGATCCAGAAGCTGCTGTGATTGTGACTGATCTAGTTGTTGGTGAAAATGCTCAAGTGGAAACCCCAACAGAAGAAAAATCCGTTGATGTTGGAAAATAAAAATAACAGAAAAGGATGATGAAAAATGGCAGATCAATTTTTAAACCAGAGCAATGGTGTTTACACTTCCGCAGAGGATGATGGCACAGGAAAGCCTGTAACAGCTGTTTATTTGAAAAATAACAGTGAAGACAACCCTTTGTACATTAAAGGGATGCCGGGTGAACCAGGGCCCCAGGGACCACAAGGGCCAAAAGGGGACAAAGGAGATACCGGCCCACGAGGCCCACAGGGAGAGCCAGGACCCAAAGGTGAGAAAGGTGATCCTGCTGTCATTGAAGACGGGAGCATCACCCACGAAATGCTTGGTGAAAATGTTGTCAGAAGTAAAAACATTGGTACTGGCAGCGTCATGCCGGATAACTTAAACAGCGAAGTAAAGGCCATGTTTGATAGTCTTCAATCTCAAATTGATGAGTTGAGAGAAAAAGTGGCAGGCTCTGACGATTCCGCGAACAATGAGCCACAAGAATAAGGCGGGTGAACCATCATGAATTTGGTGGATATGAAAAACTATCTCCGTCTGGACCATTCTGAAGATGATGAAATGTTATCGCAATTTATTGCGGCAGCGAAAAGCTATATTGTCAATGCTATTGGGCGGTTTGTTGATGGGAACCCACAGTTTGAAATTGTGGCCAAAATGCTTGTCCAGCATTGGTATGAAAACAGAGGAATGTATGAGTCAGGGACAAACGGCTCGTCCATCCCTTTTACTGTTGAAAATCTAATGACGCAGCTGCGTTATACGGATGATGAGGTGCAGGAAGATGAAGAGAAAGAGGACCAGCGATCTGCGGCACCGCCTGACATTTCAAAAGAAGACCGAGATTCAGGATGAAGAGTTGAACTGGAACGAAACTTATATTGATTTATTCACCGTCTGGGGCGCTGTGGAGGGTTTTAACTCTCTCGGAAACAATGAGTCTATGGTTGCGGGGGCATGGGGCGTTAAATCGCCTAAAAAGATCACCATTCGGTTCCGGCAAAATATTCAACGCGATATGAGAATTGTTGAACAGATCGGCACAAATGAAAAGGGCGAACCTATTTTCCGAGCTTTTGACATCCTTGACTTTAACGATCCCGAAGACACAAAAAAGTGGCTTGAAATTATGTGTCAGGAGGTGGGGCTCAATGGCTGAAATGAACTTTGAAGGGCTGGCCGATCTAGATCGATATTTTGAAAGAATCGGTGAAGATGTGGAAAAGGCGGAAGATGTGGCCTTGCAAGCCGGCGGTGAAATTATTGCGGAGCACCAGCGACAAAATGTCAATCGAAGCGATAAAAATCAGCCCCATATAGCCGATAACATTACGGTTTCAAAGGCCATGGAATCCAAAGGCGCAGAAAAATTCGTTTCAATCGGACCTAATAAAAAAGTTGCCTTTCGGGCTGCCTTCTTAGAATATGGGACATCAAAAATGCCGCCGTATCCTTTTATCGAAAAAGGTAGGGATGAAGGGGAGGCGTCAGCTGTGGAAGTAATGGCCCGCATTCTAACAGCGCCAATCAAATGAGTTTTGACGCAAAAGCAGAATTGAGCGCTGCCCTGGTCAACGACCGATCATTACAGGAACTGGTGACAGGCGGCTTTCATAATAGAGTCGCTTCAGACGTTAACGCATTTCCGAGAGTTGTATATACAGAGTTGAAAAATGCTGATGGTTCATATGCCGATAATCAGCCGCAATCCTCTGAGGTTCGCTTTCAGATCAGCATTTTTACTAATTCAAATACTGTCAGCAAAGAAACTAAAATCGCCAAAGAAATTGATCGGCTTTTAAAATCGATTGGATACGGTCGCTATGATTCTCAAGATTTATACGAAGAGGCGGACAAGGTTTTTCACAAAGCTATGCGATATAAGAAAGCTTTTTTTTAAGGAGGAAAAATAATGGGACAAACAATTTATGGGTTGGATATGTTTCACTGCGCGGAAGTCGTCCAAGACGATGAAGAGAGTTTGAAATTCGGTACACCTATAAAGATTCCGGGTGCAGTAAGCATTAAGGTAGACCCAAAATCAGAACAAACAAAATTCTGGGCTGATAATGGTGTTTATGACATTTTTAATAGCATGGGCGACATTGATTTAGAAGCTGAAATGGCGGACCTACCTTTAAAATTGCAAAATAAAATTTACGGCCACACTGAAGAGAATGGCGTTTCTTTTGCAAGCGCTGAAGATAAGGCAATTCATTTGGCTTTTGGCTTCAGAGCGAAGAAGTCAACCGGTGGGTATCGGTATTATTGGTTTCTTAAGGGATTACCTGAATTAATGGCAATTGAATCGAAAACGACAGAAGACAAGGCAGATCCGGAAAGTGCAAAGTTTAAGGTTGGATTTATGCCGTTACAAAATCCAAAAGGAAAAAGACGCTGGAAAGCTCAAGCAGAGGACAGCGACACGTTTAATGGCGAGGGCTGGTTTAATCAAGTTGTTTATGACGGTTCAGCTTTTGCATCCGACTCGGGCAGTAAAGCAACCGACTTAGGTAAATAAAGAACTTGGAGCGCTTATAGGCGCTCTTTTTTATTGTCAAAAAACAAGGAGGAATCAAGATGGAGCCTATTTCAATCACACTAAAAATCGACGGTAAAAACAAAAAGTTTGCAACTCCAAAATTTATCCCTGGAAAGCTATTTCGGCTTGCGGCCGAGATCACAGAGGATTTTGAGTCAAATGATCCTGATCGTCTTTTCACCGAGAAACAAATTGAATTTATCTGTGCTGCGTTCGGGGATAAATTCACACTTGATGAATTTGAGAATGGAATTGATTCAAGGATGATTACTCGAACGATCTACGGAACCGCAAATTACGTTTTGGGAAATATTGCAGAGGCCAGCCAGCTTTTAAGCCCTGATCAGAAAAAAGATGGTGAAGAGCTGGGGGAGTAAGTTTGGCTGACGCGGTGATCGACATGTACAACGCGTTAGAAGAGATTGGTTACACACAAAACCAGATTGATGAAATGGACATTCTGTACCATCTGCGCCGCCTGGCCCGTCGAAAAGAAACCGGCGGAAAATCAGCAGCAGAGAAAGAAGAAAAGCGTCTTTACATTGACCAGGTGCTTGGGTAAGGGGGTGACCAATTGGCAAAGGAAATAAGAGTCAAACTGTATTCAAATTCAACCCAGTTCAGAACTGAGATGCGCGCTGTCGCTCTCCAAATGAAAAACGTCAAATCCGAATTTGAGAAGAATCGAACAGCTGTAGGCGTGTGGGGGAATGAATTAAAAACGTCTCAAGAAAAGGCGAAAACACTCAGCCAACAGCTGGATATTCATAAGCGGAAAGTAAAGGCCCTTGAAAGAGCATACGCTGATTCAGCTATCAAAAAGGGCAAAGATGCACAGGAAACGCAGACGTTAGCCCGACGGCTCAATTATGCTACGGCTGAAATGAATAAGACGCAAAATGCTTTGACGGAAACCACGCAGAGGATCAAAAGGCTGGAGGACGAAGCCCGACGTGCTTCTTCTGTCATCCACAGAATGGGTCAAAGAATGAATACAGTCGGCAGCACAATGAGGAATGTTGGTTCTTCTGTGGCTATGACCTCGGGTATCGCCTTTGGTGGTTTGGTTCTTCCTTTAAAAGATGCGGTTCAAGTCGGAATAGACTTTGAGAAGCAAATGAGTAAAGTACAAGCCATTTCTGGAGGTACGGCGGGAGACCTCGCAAAATTAACAGCACAGGCAAAGGAACTCGGTGCGACTACCGTCTTCACGGCCAGCCAGGCCGCGGATGCGCAAGGCTTTCTTGCTATGGCAGGATTTAAAACAAATGAAATTTACGGGGCTATGCCTGGTATGTTGAATCTTGCCGCGGCCGGTGCGCTTGAGCTTGGAACAGCTGCGGACATTACCTCAAACATTATGTCAGCTTTTGCATTAAAGGCTGAAGACTCAGCGCATGCAGCAGATGTCATCGCTTATGCGGCAGCAAATGCCAACACCAACGTTGAACAAATGGGGGAGGCAATGAAGTATCTGGCCCCGAACGCTAATTCACTCGGTTGGGGTATGGAAGAATCAGCAGCCGCGATCATGGCGTTTGGTGATGCCGGCTTGCAGGGTTCTATTGCGGGTCAGGCTTTTGGTACATCCCTTATCCGACTGGCAACACCCGCACGGAAGGCCCAAAAAGAAATTGATAGGCTCGGTTTCGAATTTTTTGATGCTGCCGGCAACATGAAAAGCATGCCTGAAGTCATCGCAGAAATGGAAAAAGGCATGAAGGGCATGACCAAAGAGCAGCAGGCGGCAACTCTGAAAACGATTGTCGGAGCTGAGGCATACAAACATTGGGCCGTTCTCCTTCAAAAAGGATCAAAAGCCCTGGGAGAAAATACGAAAAAGCTAAAAGAATCCGATGGCGCGGCGAAGAAAATGGCCGACACGATGCTCGATAATGCCTATGGAAGTCTTGTCGAATTTGAGTCTGCATTAGAAGGTGCGAAAATTGCTGTCACTGAGGGGCTGCTTCCTTCAATTGGTGACCTTGCGGACAAAGGTTCCGCCCTTCTTACCATGTTTAATAATCTGGATAAAGGAACCCAGGCAACGATCGGAAAAACGGCTGTGCTTGCTGCCGGCGTTTTAGGCGTGACCGCGGCTGTCGCTACTCTTACGGCGGGGATCGGTGCCTTGTTGGCCTTTTCTGGTCCTATTGGCTTGGCTATTGTTGGGGGAACAGCTTTACTTGGCGCATTAGGAGTTGCCATGTATGCCGTTTCAGAACAGACCGAAAACATGAAGAAGAAGCAGGAAGAGGCCAAGGAGAAAGCCTTGCTGTTTGGTGAGGGTGTTTCGCAAGCGACACAAAAAGCTGCAAGCTCTTATGTGGATTTAAGAGAAAAAGCGGAGCTCCAACTTTTTGAGCTGACCCGGGTTTCTGGAGAGCAAGCTGACAAGATGGCCGCGAAATTAGTTGAAACGTATTCTAAAATGCGGGATGAGCTTGTCCAACAGCTTCAGATGCTCAAAAAAGATGCTTTAGTTGTTATTAACGGCTTGCTGGATGACACAGATAAGAATACTCAGAAGGCCGGGGAGAAGATCGTTGACAAGATGGTCGGTAATATTGACCACGATATTCAGGAGGCCAGGGAAAAGGTCAAGGAATTGGAAAAACTTCAGAAAGAAACCGGGCTTGTCTCTTCCAAAATGAACGACTCTCAAAAGAGAAGGTTCAATGAAATTATCACGTATTTCGAACAGTCAACCAGTAAGTTTGCAGCTAATCAAAAAGAAGCTCTTGCGATGCAAAAAGCGGTAACAGAACAGCAAGGAAAGCTTTCTTTCCAACAAGCAAAGAAATATAACAGCGACATTAAAAAGGTATATGACGAGGGCAAAAAAGCAGCAAAAGAGGATTATGACTATCGAAATAAAATTTTGAATCAGCTCTATGCTCAAGGCTATATAGACGCCCAACAAAAAGAAGCCCTCTTGCAAAAAAGTTCAGCTGACTATCAAAAGATACTTGCCAAAAATACAGCATCTTACGAAGAAAATTCTCGCGCTCTTTTTGCGAAAATGTCCAGGAACGGTAAGCTGCTCGACCTGGAAACTGGAAAGGCTCTTGAAAAACAGGAACAGTTTTTCTCTAACTCTATGGGAATGGTGATTAAGCAGGAAGAATCAGAAGCTGCATATCAAGAGCGCTGGGCCCAAAAACAAATTGAATACTTAAACAAACTCGGAACAAGCAAAGAAAAAGCTATAGAGACCACTCGGCAAGCGCTGGAAGATTTCTATGTTGGCCTTGGAAATACAGAACAGGAAGCTCAAGCCAAAGCTGATGAAGCTATTCAAAATGTCTTAGAAAAAATGAATGGCGGCAACGAAAAAGCCGAACAAGCCGGACGAGAAAAAGGCACGGCCTTCAATCTTGGGTTAAGCAGTACATTGGGGACGGCCAAAACCACCGGCAGCCTGATTGAAAAAGGTGCTAATCAAGGGTTAAGCCAAGGGAAGAACCAGCCGAAGCTGTTTGGTATAGAAAAAGGGAATGCCTTTGCGCTCGGTTTAAGAAATACGCTCGGGATCAATAAACAATCCAGCAGCGTACTCCGCCAATCGGTCAACAGTGAGCTATCTAAAAACAGTGGCCAAGCCCGTGCAGCAGGTAAAGAGAAAGGCGATCAGCACAATGCCGGTTTAAGTTCCACAAAGGCGAAAAATAGCGCAACCGCGGCCGGTGTTTCAAAAACTGTTTCAACACGTCTCGGCCAGACTACTGACGGCGGGGGCGGGAAGAAAGCTGGTATGGACTTGACCAAAGGTTTGTTAAGTCAGCAAACCCCTTCTTATAATGCAGGTTCGAAAGTTTCGAACAAAGCAAAATCTGGCCTTAAAAGCGTTAAGACGGACGGTGTAGGCTCGGATTTTGTTTCTGGATTTATCAAAGGGATTCAGGGCGGAATTGGAAGCAGCTCGCTCTTTAGTGCAGCGTGGAACCTTGGTAAGTCGGCATTATCTGCATTGAAAAAGTCGATTGCTTCAAAATCTCCCGCGAAAAAGACCATTGCAGAAGGTAACAACTTTACAGACGGTTTCGCGATCGGGATAAACAAAACTATAGACCGTGCCAAGCGTAGCGCGCAGGCATTAGGTCAGGGGGCAAATCTATCGCTAAAACAAGAAATCAGCAAAATGGCGTTTAACATTAAAGGTGCAGCTGACGAACTTTTGTCGATGCGATCCGAATTAGTGGTACGGAATGAAGTTGATACTCCTTCCCTGAATCAGAAGCTTGATGCACTCATTACGCTTTTATCAAATGGGTTATCGCTTGGAGGTCAGCCAGCCCCAGCCGCAACGAGCCCGATTAGAATTTCGCCGGCGCCGGTCAATATTGACGGAAAGCAAGTGGCGGAAATCGTTTTTGAACAAGGTGACGGAAGGATTTTGGATAGAAAGAGCTTAGACCGATATGATCAAAGCGCTTATCAAAGTGGGGTGAGGCGAACTTGATTAATCTTTATTTAGATTTTAATAACGGCCTGGGAGAACAGAGTTTATCAAGTTTGCTCCCACATTTTAAGGTGCAAAGCTTTACTCCTGATTCACCGGGGATAGAGCGGGAGACAGTCAAAATCCCAAGGATCAGTGGCCTTGTTTTGCCACAGCATCCCAGGGATGTTGTTTTTAAGGAGCGCTCTATTAAAGTAGAAATCCTATTAAATTCGATCATTGCAGAAAATTTCTATCAGTACAGGCGCGAGCTTTATGCGCTTCTGGTCAAGCCCTACCCCTACTATATTTCAACTGATTTATTGCCGAATCTCCGTTTTCTCGTAACCTGTGACGGTAGTTTCAGCATACCGAAAGAAAAACAGAAGAACCAGACTTCTTTCACAGTTGATTTTAATAATATTTCAGGGCTGGCCGAATCAAAATCAACGTCTTTGACGAAACAGAATTTTCAAGGGGAGTATTGGAGTCCAGGTATGAATATTCAGATGCGCGATGACCTGGAATATACCTTCAAAAACCGAAAGAGATTTCAGGTTTATAACACTGGGGATGCCTATATTAATCCGATGCAGCATGACTATAATGTGACCTTACGAGCTAAAGGAAAAAACGTGACGATCATCAACCATACAAGCGGCGAAAAGCTGAAAATTGAACATGAATTGAAAAAATCACAACCCGTCACTTTTATTAAGCAGTATACGGTGATTAATAACAAAGCCGTTAAAACTTCAGGCAGACTGCCGGGGCTTGATGTGGGGATGAATGATTTTGAAATACAAAATACTGATGATTTTGAAATCACTTTTGATACACGATTCTACTACGCATAAGGAGCAATTGAAATGGCAAGATCAGATTTTATAAAAGAGATTGCGCCAGACGCGCAGAAGATATATAAGAAGTATGATATTCTCGCGTCTCTCATTATTGCTCAGGCCTGTTTAGAGAGCGCATGGGGGACAAGTGGGCTCGCTCAGAAAGGAAAAAATCTATTCGGAATTAAGGGGACTTATAACGGGCAATATGTTCTCATGTGGACGACTGAATACGATCGCAAAGGGAATGCAACCCGGGTACAAGCCAAGTTCAGAAAGTATCCATCCTGGTATGCTTCTCTGCAAGATTTAGCCAAGCTTTATGTGAACGGAACGAGCTGGGACCCGAATCACTATAAAGCTGTGGTCGGCGAAAAAGATTACAAGAAGGCGACTGCTGCGCTTGTAAAAGCTGGTTATGCGACTGATCCCAATTATGCGACGAAATTAAACGGTCTAATTGAAACATATAATCTAACACAGTATGATTCAGCAGATGGGGTACCAGATGATCCCGACGAACCTGAAACACCGATATCGGAGCCGGATTTTCCAAGTAAGGAGTATGATGGAAAAGACATCCCACTCAATAAAAATCTGCCGTCTGATGTGGATTTTCCGCAGCTTCATGTGTCGACAAAGGATGGCAAAGATGTTGTGGAAATTACCGGTGTTATTCCCGATCTGACGGACGACACTTCCGGGAAGAAGAGTTTTACCTTCACCATCACTAAAACGCAAGAAAACGCCATAGAATTTGATTTATTGGTGAATGACAATATTCTTTATCTGGATGAGAAAAAATTCAACCATCAAAAGTATTACATCACAAACGTTGATGTACGACAGGAAAATAATGTCCTGAAGAAAACTGTTACGGCAAGTCATATTTTCTCTGTTCTTCTAATCAATAATTACGTGAATGAAACGGTATCAAAAAAAATGACGATCAAAGAGGCGTTTGACCTTGCCTTGAAGGATACGCCTTTCAAATACGAGTTGAAAGCACCAGTGAACGAGTTTCAGGCTATGGAGCAAGAAAACTTTGGGGATGGAAATTCGACGGAATTGATTGATAAAATCGTTTCTGATTATGGGCCTGAGCTGGATGTTGATAATTATAAAATCCTTGTCTATAAAAAGATGGGGCGAAAAATCAATTTTACATTGGATTCCCGCTATAACATGCCGGGCATATCCATTAAGGTAAATTCGCAAAACAGCACAACTCGAGCCTGGGGATACGGAGCCACGAAAAAGAACAGTACTGACAGCAAGAATCCACAGTATGAATTTGAGCCAATTTTGTATGTCCATCCTGAAGAGGATAAGTTTTTGCTTGAAGGGCTGCCGAGATGGGCTGACCCAATAAAAGATGAAACGATCAAAAAAGCCAGCAGCATGGTTTCAGCTCTGAAAAAACATGTTAACCCTTATCCTGAAATGACTGTGGAAGCTGATTTCCAAAAAATCTACGAGCCGAAGCTATTAAAGATTGAACAGGATTTTTGGAAAGGCGACACAATTCACATTCTAGCCGACACGGCGGCAGGGATCACATTCGAGGATGACGTGAGGCTTGTTTCAATTCAGTATAACCCATTGAACCCATACAGCAGCCCGAAACTGACTTTCGCGAATTTCAGAAAAGACATTCAGGATGTTGCGGTAAACCAGGCCAAGCAGTTAAAAGATCAAAAACGATATATAGACCAGCTGTTTAAAACGCTTGGGTAGGCGTTTTTATTTTGTCAAAAAGGAGTGAGTAAAATGGTGCGTCTGATAAAAGACTATGATCACACAAAAAATTCCCGACACCAGGCTCAATTAAAATCGGATATGCAAAGCATAGAAAATGGCTTGAATGAGCAGGAGAGCCTACTTCAATCTCATAAAAAAGCCCAAACCGCCCACACATCGGAACAAATCGAGCACGGCGGTTTTTCTGTTGCGAACCGGTTGAAAAATCTATATGCCCGCTTTACTAATCTGGTCGTGAATCACGACGGGACGGATGTAAAGGAGGTCGTGGATGCCAGGGTGACGACTTCCGGGGAAATCGCACAAACGTTGAAAGACCGGCTGGATTTAGAGTTTAATAAACTAGAACAGAAAATAAAAAGAGAAGTAAATGTTGATGATTTTGGCGCCGTTCCGGATGGAAAAACCGACAGCTCTGAGGCTTTTAGAAAAGCGGTGGGGAACGGCCGTGTAAGGGTTAAATTAAGCGCTGGTATCTATGTGATTCGAGGGGTTAAGCTCCCATCCTGGACCTATCTTGTGGGTCAGGGCAAAGGTGTGACGATCCTGCAGCTACATGAGGATACACCGGCCAGTGAGTGGGTAATCACAAACGCCGATTATGAAAAGGGGAATAGAAATATTTTCGTGCAGGGGATGTCGCTTGATTGGAACCCGGACAGGCAGGGCGGTGTCGGGGCTACGGGTGGCCAACATTCAAGCTGTTTAACCTTTGCAAATGTGAAGTTTGGCTGGGTAAAGGATGTTGAAGCTATTAACCCGGGTTTGCACGGTTTCGACATAACAGCGCCCACATATGATCACTTGGCGTCTACACAGTACACAAAAGATGGATGTCGGTATGTGTGGCTGGATAATTGTGTTGCCTATGGGGCAGGGGACGACGGGATTACCACACACTATAGCGAATACATTTTTATTTCAAATTCTCATTCTTTCGATCCGAGAGGTACGGCCCACGCGAAAGGACAGTCAAATTCAAACGGTATTGAAGTGGACGACGGATCAAAGCATGTTTGGCTTTTAAATAACTATACGTCCGGCAATATTCGAGGTGTAGAAGTCAAGGCTCATGCTGAATGGCCGGCATCCCAAAATGTTCATGTGATTGGACATGTATCTTACCGGGATGTACGCGGCTATGATTTAAGACATATCGGGCACCATCTGGCGACCGATCCGGAAAGTTCGACGGCCTACGATGTCACCCTGACGGATTGTACCGCGATTGAGCCTGTATTTAATGATATGTATGCAGGGCTGTCTCCGCGTGCGTTAGTTGTTTCAGCTTATAAAAATGTTCAGATCAACGGTTTTACGGCCATTGGCGATCCAACTTATGATTACAAAAATAATCCGGTTGTCGCGTTCCAATATAGATGCCGGAACATTACTGTAAATGGGATTAAAATTCGGGGTTTCAAAAAAGCCGGGATGGATATTCATGTCATCGGAGGGGATCAGAAGGCAGATCATGTCAAGATTTCAAACATCGACATCCGTGAATCTGCGCCCCAGGCTATCGGGTTAGGGGGTGGTGTCTATAACGTTTCTTTATTAAGCGGGTCACTTATCGGATCAAACGGGACATACGGGATTACATCACCGAACAACCAAGCGCTTATTTTCGGTATTATGGCCGAAGGCTACAAGGTGCCGGCCATGTTTGCAAAGAAAGAATATCCATTTGTGCCGACAAATATCCCGGGCGGCTTTAAAGCTGCGGCTGCCTCAAGCGTTGTTCTCGACGAATCCAGCGCTATTGTAGGGGCTACTGGGGGCAATGTTGCAAAAGGCCCGCGGAATTTCATGGGAGGCGTTTCAGGCGGCTCTTCTACAGAAGGATCACGGCAGGCCATTATAGCAGCGAACAACTCAAAGACGAAAGGGGACGGACCTGCAAGAGTGGTGATGGCTGCCCAGGCAGTTACTAACGATGACAGCTATTCTGTAGTTGGCGGATACGGCACCGGATCACCGTCGAAAAATAATATCAAATGGAAAATTGATTCCACAGGCGGGAATATCCGAGGTGTTGGACGTGTGGAAAGCGTGTCTGATTTTAAAGACCTTGCAGAATACTTTGAATCCAAAGACGGCCGTAAGATTGAATCCGGCTTCTTGGTAACTTTGGATGGCGACAAGATCCGGAAAGCTGAAAAAGGGGACAAGATTCTTGGTGTTATTTCTGAGACGGCCGGCGTCATCATGGGTGGTGCAGCATTTTATTGGAACGACCGTTACCTTAGAAATGAATTTGGCGGTATTATCTATGAAACCATTAATGATAATGGTCGAGAGATCATAGTACCTATGGAAAACCCAAACTATAACCCTGATCTTGAATACATCCCCCGGGAAGAGCGGGACGAGTGGCATGTCGTCGGTTTGGTTGGTCAGGTATTTGTCAGGATTGATGAGACTGTCCAGGTAGGAGACTACATCGTCCCAGCTTACGGAATAGGGACAAAATCAGAGGACGGAACAGGTTTTTACGTGATGCGTATAAAGCGGCCATATTCCGCCGAAAAAGGGTATGGAGTCGCATTGGTCTTCATGCACCCACAGATGTAAGGAGGTTCACCGATGATCTATAAAGAGGGCGAAATTCCATTAGATATTAATGCGCGGAGATCAGCGCCCATTTCTACTAACATTCAATTTTTTACACAGGACACGGGCAGCGCAAAGCTGTCTTTTTCTTTTACAAAAGACGGCGCCCCGTTGCCTCTGTCGGCGGTGGATGCCAAAATAGTCCTTCTGTATGCGGATGATTCGTTTTATAAACGGAGCTTGACGCCGACCGACAGGGTAAATGGGAAAGCTGAATATGTCCTATCTGATGAAGAATTGAAACATCATGGCCAGGTAAGGGCGGAAGTCAAGCTTTATTACACAAACGGTCAGGCGCTCGCGACAGTCTTTTTCACTTTCTCCATTGC
>NZ_LECW02000030.1 GCF_001042475.2 Bacillus glycinifermentans | reverse complement strand
TCATTAGGGGGCTAAATAGTGATCAGTTCCTAACGCTCCACCAGTTATAAACCTCGACTTCTCTTCTTTTATGATTAACTCCTCAATGACTTCAAGTAGCTTATCTTTGAGTTTAAGCATTGTTGGATTTTTCATATCATAACCACCAAGTTTGTTTGGTCTGTGGCCTGTGAAACATACTGTTTTCTTTCTCAGTGCTTCCTTTTCTTTAAATTCTCGCTCACGTTCCCTTCTTTCATCAGCCCACTGCTTTTTCCATTCTGGATCATTTAGCTTTGCAAAATCAATTGCCATAGTTCAGCTCCTTTCTCTTTAAAACAGTCTTTTTATTTTAATTTTATTCATAAATCTCTAATCGTCCCCAGCAAGATTCCCATTTAAACTTTATTCCTAGAATCTGATTAATGTCATCATGAAACTTATTCATCATTCTAGTCGCAAAGTGTCCTCGCTCGCTTTTCTGTGCAAAATAGCCAGGTTGACCTCCATCTATATATTTCGAATCTTTAACGCAAGTCATAAACTCATCTTGGTAAGCGTGTCTAAGTTCATGATACAGTGTTTCGAGAATAAAGAGCTTTATAGTCTGTTTGTAGTACGTTATATCTTTTGGATAATTGAATGGATAAATGTGAATAATCCCAAACCCATTTAAACCAACCAGTTGTTTTCTAAAGATACTTCTGATGGTTTTTAAGCAAAAAGGTGCTCCAAGTGGGTTCAAAAAATTAAGTAATGCTTGAATTTTATTTTGAAACACAGATATTCTAATCCCTAAGTTATGATAATCGTTATGCAACAGTTGTATACACTTCTCAATCTCTTTTGCACTTATTACAGATGATTTATTCTCTATCAAATTACTTTTTAGGTCTTGCCCCGTTATCAATCGAAAATGTTCTTGATATAACTTTGCTAGATCATCCTCTAAATACATCTTTACTGAGGCATTAGTTTTTTCAGCAATCACTGATCTCCTCCTGTATTTAATTGAAACTTCAATTTTATTTGATTTCACGCTCATGTATTGTAAAGAGGACAAATGGACAATCATTAAAGTATGAACCCCTTTCAGGTTCTTGCACTTTAGTCATCTGATAAAGTTCTTTAAACCTCTTTACCTCCTCATCGTTACGCAATTTAAGTTCAAAGAGAGGCATCCCTACAACGCTCACTCTTGTGTTTCCAGACCACCCCTCTTGTTCCAGTCGCTTGATTGTTTCCCACATCTCGTCCAAGGAATTATGAAACACTTCTATAACCATCTTTTTGGTTTGTTTTTTAACAAACATCCTAACCATCCTTTTAATTATTTTGAAACTAATTCTTCATCCACGACTTTATGTTTTCTTTGAGCAGGACAACAACCACTACAACCCCCAACAAAGTCATGGCCGCGATAAAAGCCTTTTTGTTTTCCAGGAAAAACTCTGCCACATCCGCTTTCATCAGATCTAGTTCTTTTTGTGCCTCCCTTACCAGATCTCTTTCAAAGATTTGATCTACAAAAACCATCTTTACTCCTGCCAGGAATCCAGTGGCTAACCAAATGAGCAAGGCGATTCCTAATCCGAACAATCAATCACCTCTTTTTAATTTGTTTAAAATACATCTTTTATTTAAAACAATGTTTCAATTACACTTTTAATTAGTGTTTGACTTCTTCATTACCACAAAATATTCGAATCGACTTGAATATGTACGTTTATTGCAGTTATGTAGTACTGTTTCTACACATCTTTTTGAAATACGTTGAGCGCACTCCCATCCTACTGCCTCTTTTTCTCTAATTCTTTTTAATAAGCTAATTTTATTGTAATCTTTCATAAAAATTTTCGTCGGGTATGCTGCAATCATTCTCTTCCCTCTCCTCAATGAGTTCATTCAGTATGTATGTTGCTTCCTGGGCGTTTTCGATAACAAAATGCAAGTCCCCGATTGCCCGTCTGAAATCCCCTTGTTTCATGTCATGTAGTGCTCTACTGTGTGAATCAAGTATCTTCTTCATCTTTTGAAAAACAATCTCTATCTTTAACACCACCCTTATTATACTTTTAATTTGTTTATATTGTATTATACAGAAAATGTTTAGTCAATAGGGATTTGAAAAGTCATTAAATTTATTTACTTTCATCCATCCCTATTGACATTGACTGTCATCTGATTTTGAAGATGAACTCGTTGATTTCATTTCTTAACTTCACTATATCTTCAGTGGTAATCGTTAATTTCAAATTGCTCTCGGTTTGACTTTTGCTCTTCAATTTGATTTCAATGTTATCTAAGGCAATATCAATTGATATATCCATTTCAGTTGTCCTTTTAAATTTTAATCATTTGATTCAATGCTGCATCTGTATCCTCTATATAGCCGTCTTCCCATTCTTCTGTGTCTTCAACTTCATACTCAAGGTTACAGATATCAAACTCTTCAGCTTCCCCGTCTATATTTATAAAAACAATTTTGTAAGCCTCTTGCAATTTCTCAAGTAAAAATTCAGCTTTGTTTTTTGAAGATTTCACAGAGTCTGCTGAATTCTCAATGAAAGTGTCAATCTGTAGCAAGCAATTGTTTAGATATTTTTGTTGTGCCATTATCATTTCCCCTATATAATGAATTTCTGGAATAGAACGCTTGTTCTGTTTTGTTCGTGAGTTTATTATACCTCTTTTTGCTAAACATTTCTAGAGGTATTTTTATATCCTCAAATCACTAGGCTAAAAGACCTTATTTATAATATTCTGAAAGTATATCCTAAATAAAAAGGACTTATGACTCATTATACTCACCAACATCTCTTTGTTCCGTATGACTATGTTACTATATGTCAATTCTTAAGAGAATAGCTATTTTTGTCTCATTATGTCGAATAGACTCATTTGAATGGATTTCTCCGATAAATCTACTCAAAATTTTATTGAATTTTCAAATCTGATTTTTAGTAAAATAAAAAAGCACCCCTACTCTGGGCGCTCATTTCATTAACGCATTTTAATGCCGTCTTTAATTCCAAGTTCTTTAGCGTAATACTTTTTAATCTCTTCTTCATTTACATACTGTTTGATGCTATAAATTTTTTTAGATAAGTCATCATACCGTTCACTTCTTTTGTTGATGATCTGCTCATAATCCTTTTTCTCTAATTTACCCTTTTCCTTATATATTTTATAGCCTTCATACAAAACACCAGATCTATTTATCCTTGTCGGATTTAAGAAAGGGTAATCATTAACTTCTGGGGCCAATACAGTCCTCATCGTATAAACAACAACATTAAAAGAAGATCTCTCTAAGTCTTTTTGGGTACTTGTTTTTTTATTCCGAATAACATATTCATTATCCGCTAATGTAAACATACTCCCTTTTGATGATTCTGAAGCTCCATTCTTGTTATGATATTTATTTTCATCTGCTGAAAGAATGCATTCATTTAGACATTTATCGCTGACCTTGATTTCCCTTGAGCCATATTTATCATCATGCACAGTTAAGATGTTTCCGTTTTCTTTGGCTTTTAGAACATCGGCTTTTTTTAAATTACGTATTTCACTACATCTATGCCCCTGAACTCCATCAAACAGCAGCATAAACATAGCTCTATCCCTATGATTAACTAAAGTGTCAATAATCCCTTCAAATTCATTAGCAGTAATATAAAGTTTTTTTCCTTCGTCAATACAATTTTTAACATCTTCAATTGTCAGATCTCTAGACAAGTTTGTAGTGCCTTTAGTTATTTTTTGATAAATCGCCCAATCAATATACTTTGTAATGTGTGACCAGCAGCTCAATAAAGATGAAGTTGTAGATCTATTCAAGAGTGTCAAATAATCAAGGATTTCATTAGAGTTAAAATCATAAAGATCTTTCTTTAAAAATTTTTCAACCTCTGCTCCTCTTCTAAATATAGAAAGGATTTGAGGCACCTCTTTCTCATTGACTATTTCTAAAAATTTATTCTTTATATCCTCATTATATAATTTCATTATAAGCACCTCTAAACTTAGACATCTAACTTGGAAAAGTAATCAATCACATGTTTTAAGCCGTACCTAAACTGAACATGCTTTTTATTATTTAATACTTTTAGACTTTTCCATAGATCGTTATCCATGGAAAAATCCACATTCAAAAGTGCCTTATCGATTTCCTCGGCAGATTTTGACTCCTGTTTCATTTTTACTCCTAATGCTAAAATGCCTATTATAACAGGAGACGCGGTGATTAGACTTCTTCTCTCTTTGCCAAATGAATGATTTGTAAAATCATCAATATATGAATAAAAAACAGTGTTGAACACTTCTGTAAGATACATGCCCAACTTTCTTGCCTCAGCTAAATTATCCACTTTGTAATTTAAAGCATTGAGAACCATTTTTAATCCTGAAACAAACCTTTGGAATGTAATGACGAATTTTTCATTTCTAAAAATTTCATCACTATTTACTTTAATGTACTCACCTATATCACTGTTATCTCTAATAAAATTAATAATAGTTGACAGATAATCATTCTCACTCATTTCTGCAACTTTAGATTTTGCTACAGGGTTGATGGTGTTTTGTTGTCCAAAATGTTTTCTCGCTTTTTTCATTGTGTAGTTATACAAATCAACTTTCAAATAAAAATCGTTAACGCTTGGATTCCTTCTGAATGCTCTATTTATACCGTTCAATCTGTGCCATCCATCAATCACATCTAATTGCGTCCCTTTAGTGACAGTTAATTTTCTATCTTCCGGATCAAATAACAGTTCAATTCCCTCTTCTGAGCTGCCTAATAAGGCATTGAAAGTCAATACTGATTTATTTAAATCATTTTGTTCCACTAATTTTGCAATTGCTTCAACGGAAGCCTCAACAAGATCGGGAACTGGTATTTCATCTTCAATCTCTTCGATATAAAGTGTTTTATCTGTTCTCTGAGCTTTTGGATTATAGCGCAATAACTGTGATTCATATAGTTTATGCAGTTCACTTGCCTTAACAAGAAAAATAAAATTATCTTCTGAAACCTTTGTTACATCTGTGAATGTATAAGGAAATGAAACCTCTTCACTCTCATAACCCTCCCAATTTAATTCCATCTCCTTAATGCGGTTAGGGGGAAAATAATTTTCCGGTGAAATTGTTTCATCTCTTGTTAAAGTATACAAATTTTTTGCAAGAAAATATTTTTCAATTGTTGTAAAAACAGCATTTGGATTACTCAATTGTTTAAAAAGCTCCTGCGTTTTACCAGGCTGGAATTTATCTTTAGCCATCAAATTTCTAAAAGAAATCATTAATTTATTATCGTGTTGTATTTTTAATTTAATATCAAGTAGCCCATCCATTAATTTTTTATCTGCTTCCGCATCAAAAATGATTGGAGAATTCATTACATCACCTCATTTAATCTAAATTAAATGTAGCAGATCGCCTTTTTTTAATCAAGATTATAATGGTTTAACCGCGAAAAAATGTAATGCCTTTCTTAAAGTTTGTTTATCACACTGCTCAAAAAAACGTAAAAATTCTTCTTTTGTAATGTCTTTCAAAATTGATACATCTAATTCTTCATCCATTATAATACCTGCAGTCTGTGAAATGTCTTTATTATCATTTAAATAACGTAGTGTTGTGTCGAATCTGCTGTGGTCTGCTTGCTTCATTGCAGCTCTATAATCTTTCCCTGTCGCCTCAAATACTTCAGTTATTCCCACACCCCTAAATGAATGAGGCACTATACCTTTTTCTTCTGGTATTCCAAGTCTTTTTAATGCACGCTTTAGAGATTCTCTAAAAGCGTCTTCAGAAAGTCCTTCAAACACTCTGTCAGTGTCTTTTGTTTCTTCGCTCCTTAATGCAAGTAACTGTTCATAGAACACTCTGTGTATACCTGTAGTACGCAATTTCGCCCCCTTGTCAATGACAGTGACTCTAAACCAATCTGGGTTTTCAGCAGAAACCTCAAAATCACACCATCTAACGTACAGGGCAGCCGATATTCTGAAAGATGATCTAAGCAAAAAACCTCCGAACAATTTTTTTAAAAGTGGTTTTTGCTTTTCATAAATGAACATATTTTCACAGATCATCTCTGCTTGAATTTGGGAAGTGTTTGCCCTAGTTCTCTTTATTTCAGGACTTCTTTTAATTTTATAGAAAGCATCATCGTCTACAAATTCAGGATATAGTCTCTTGAGCTCCGAGTGAAGCGATTTCAATGCCGCGATCTTTCGATTAATTGTTGTGTTAGCTAATCCCTTTTGTGCAAGATGGTGTTTAAATGCCAAAACATCTGACCTTTTAAAAGACAGATGCTCCTCTTTTAAAAATTCAATTTCAGTTTTACAATAAAATCTAAAGAACTGCTTTATATCACCTAAATAATTTATTGCTGTGTTAGATTGAAGTCCATACTTGGATTTTTTCTTTTGTTTTCTGTCAAATCCCTTAACATTCCCGGCCAAGCTTTCGGTGTCTTTCTCTCTTAAATAGGTTAAAATATCATTAAAGACCGAGTATTCCCGGATAGGCTTAACTTCAGCACCCATTATCCGTGATCCCCCTTTTTATAAGCTATATTATGTATTCAATTTATACTTTTAATTTGTGTTTATTTAGATAAAAAAACTCCAAATTCGTATAATGCGTCTTCTTTTATGTCTAATAAAAATTTTAGAGCTTCTTTATTTTTTTCTTTCTTTTCAAATAGATCACTACAAGTTATTCTAATTATTTTAATCGTTTCGTTTATTTGCTTAAAAAATTCATCTATTCTTAATTTCGCCTTAAACAACTCCATTGAGCTGCGGGATCGTAATAATTGATGTCTAATATGTATCCTTTCGTCTTGAAACTTCTTTACAATTTCTTCGTAATCATTATCTACTTTTAATTTGTCTTTTGTTTTTCTCATTTATTTTTCCCCTATTTGTGCACTCAGCAGCGCCATATAACCTTTTGTGAGTTCTTTTCTAATATTTTTTCTCTTTTCTTTATCTAGCTGCTCTTGTTTATGTTCAACATCAAAAATCCATTTTTCTCCGTACTTTCTCAATTTATTTTCATATGCTTGTTTAAAGTACTCAATTGTGTTATTACTTTGTTTGCCGCATGGAATCATATTCTAACCCCTCTCTAACTAAACTATTTATTAATATATTATCATTTTAATTGATATAGTAAGCTTTGTAAACCCTTTTAGATTATTTTTCCACGGCAAATAGCACATTCTTTTTGGCTCTTTTTGAATGTGCTGCATGATTTATGATTTTACTGAAATGGAGAATTTGAATTTTAATGAAAATTCTAAGAAAATGGAAAAGACGCTTGACTAAAGTGTCAAACGTCCAGTTATGTACTCAATAATCCACTTTTAATTTACATTAAGCTCCTCGTGGAAATCCTGCAATATAATATCCACCTTCAGCTTGATGTGTTGATTCTGCAACCGCAACACCAGTAATTAATAATGCTGCCACAACTGCAATACCAAATAGCCACTTCTTCATATATTATCACCTCCTTTCAAGTTCAGATGATTATATTGTTAAAACATCTAAGATAGCCTTGTCTAAACCTAATTTTTCTAATTCAATAATGGGCAAAGTAGCCGAAAATTTATCCCCACTGATCTTAAAGTGCTTGATTGATCTCAAAAAATGAGTTTGAGAGTTACCAATTAAACCTTTTAAATAAAAATGTATCCCCAATTCATAATCATCATGATTTAATTTTTCAATTTGCTCTAGCATTCTTTTAGCCTCATCAATGTTTCCTTTTCTAATAAGATAGTGAATAACTTCTTGCTTATCCATAATTTCATTGGACTCTATGTTCAAATATTGGTTTTCTTTATTCCACACGTTTTCTAGAAAACAAAGGCTTCTCTTTATTTGCTGTTCATAAAAATCATTTCCTTTAGCAATTTCCATACCCTTTAAAAAGATTTCCTTAGCAGAAGAGTAATCACTAAACATTAAAGTGGTTCCATATGTAAGGTAGGAGAAAAAAATGATTCTTTTAACATTTGAATTGTTTATGCCATACTTGGCATACTCCCTAGCTTTTTTCAAATCATTACTGCCAAAACAACAGTTTGCCAACAAAAGCATATACCTGCTTTTGTACGAATAATAAACATAATTTTGTGTTGTAATTCTATTTAAAATTACATCTTCGCTCATCACCATCAACCTAGTGAATTGATTTAATGATAATGCGGCGTACATAGGGATTAACCTTGAATAAACCTTCATTTCAGGTGATTTAGGATTAATTTCTCCTAGAATCCTTATACACTCTTCGATGCTTATCTTTCCGCAGTCGAGTTCTCTTTGGAGAGAGTATACCTTTCCCCATTCCTTACTGATTGCATTTTTAGCAACTCTTAAGTTCTCGATATGAGTATCTAAAGCATCGTATAGCTGATTGACACTCAAATACTCTAATCCTTGTCTTGCAGCAGACTTATTAGGATCTAAAGTCAATATGTATTCACTCATTAATTCAAATTCATTATCAGGGGAAACCCTTTGAACAACATCTATTAAGCCCTGGATGTTATCCATTTCTTTTTTCTCGTTAAAAATAAATTGATGAAACCCAGATGAATTAGAATATCCAGCTATTTTAGCGAGTTCTTTTTCGAGTCCTCGCTCTTCCTCACATTTGTTCTTTAATAACCTTTTTAACTCCAATTCTTTCACCACGTTTCCCCTATTAATATATATTCATAATATCATGGCACACATTAATAGTCAATCGTTACTTTTAATTTGTTTATAAATTTTAAAATGCACAGGAGCTTACTCTCCCCTGTGCATCACAGGCCATATAATATCTTCAACTTTCTTGTTTAATTCTGCTTTTGTTTTGTCGTCTAAGTTGCTGTAAAGCTCCCGCATCAGTTGCCTTTGATTAATAACCATATCCACAAGCTCTTCTTTTTTTCTTTTCATTAAATTCGTTTTGGTAAACAACCACTCATCTTCGTATCCAATGAACTCAAGCAGAACATTTTCTAGAACTTGAATTCTTTTTTCTAACTCTGTTACTCTGCTGAGTTTGCCCCTGCTCTATACCCTCTCTTATATTCTTTCTTTTACTCTGTTTTCCAGATCTCGTGTCCATCCTTCAGTCATAAATATTCTCTCCAATTATGTCATTTAAGTGCTCTTTAAGAAACCTCTCAAATTCTTCGTCATTAAGCTCATCGAGACCCGTTTCTTTTTTTATAATAGTCTGCTGACTAATGTATTCGATCTTTAAAGTCTCAATAAGCTGCAGAAAGCTTTTGTCGTGCTGCTGCTCCCATATTTGAGTAATCAACCCTGCTATTCTGTTAATACGCTCATCGTCTCTCATAGAGCACCTCTACATCCCCTTAAAACAATTATTTTATTTGAAAATCCTCAACCATATCATCTTCTTCTGTCCTTATTTAACCAATACTTTTATTTCCGCGCCTTTTGCTCTAATCTTTTCTAAGATTGATTTCATTTCCTTTTCATCTCTTGAGAGACGATCCAGACTCAATAAATATACTGTATCCCCACTCTTTAAATCAGTGATTAATTCATTGAGTGCTTGTTGTTCATGTCTTCCGGGAACATCGTAATAGACCTTTTCGGCGCCTGCTTTATTGAGTTCATCAATATGTTTAAGTAGCATAGGTTTCTGTATCTCCATGCTCATTCGAGTGTATCCATAAATCATAATTTGTTCCCCCTCATCGTTTTAAATCTTTGTCACCGTTTCTTCTATTTCTAGCCCAGAGTTTAAGCAATGAACTGTTTCTGTAATTGCAGTAACACCCTCAATAGATTTCATATACAACTCAGTGAGTTCTCTAATTTTCGTCATAGTCTCATCCTGATTTCTAATATTCAGTTCCATTTGACACAAGACGCTATTGTCTTGATCTTTCAGTGTAACATTAAACCTTTCTAATTCAGCTTTCAGATTTTTAACCATTTGATTCCTCTTCCTTTAATCAATAATACAAACACAATCTATGTATTCTCATTATTAACATTATACAACATAGGAAAGGATTAGTGCCCAAAATGTGCGAGAGATAATACAAACACTGTTAGTCCTAGACTTAAAACACCAATAAAGATCAAATTGTCTTTCCAATTTTCAATAGTCAATCTTAATCACCCCCCATGTAATTATTTTTAATTTGTTTTAATTCGATTAAATTGGCCGTAATCATTGTCGGCTGCTGTTATGTCTGATTTGTGTTTTGTTTATACTTTTAATTAGGATTTAAACGGTAATGCTTTATTCTTCATCGATGTAATCGTACCAAGAATATCCGAAAGGATCATAGCCGTGAACATTTAATTTTACACCAGCTTTTTCAAAATCATCTATTGTCCAAACAGGTTTATCTTTTAATAAATTGTTCAATTTATCAAGCATATCTCCATTATAGTCGCCGCGAAAGCGTAGTTCATTGATTAGCTTTACATTGTCCGCTTTTTTGATAATAATTGCTGTTTCAGTTTGAAAAACTCTTCCGGTGCCACTTTCAATATCTTCTTCCTCAAGGTCATACCCTGAAACATTCACAAACACTACAGCATTTTCGTCTTCATGCAATTCAAAAAAGTAGCTAAAATCATTGTTTTTTAATTTGTTTGCTTCCATCAATCCCTCGATGTCTTCAATCCTTTTATCACTGTTAAGCTCATTCCATTCGATGTCAATTTTGACTTTGGGCAGTTTCATTTTGTCTCCTCATTTCTTTAAAATAGGTCTGTATTTGAGTATCAAGGTTTGTTATTCTTATAAAGTTGATTTTATTATGAAGGTGATTTTTCATGGAGAAAGAGTTTGAAACAAAGGGCTATGATACTTCAATTGTCTATGACTACAAAGAGTATCCAGATGCTCATCATGGACGTTGCGATAATTGTAACAATACCTTGTTTAAAAGCTCGGTTAAAGACGGCATATTCTTGCGTGAATGTCGCCGCTGCGGGATGAAGAAGAGCATTTAAACGCTCTTCTTTAGATTCTTTTCAAAACTGCTCATCATGTAGTCTCTTCGTCCAAGAACCTTTACTTTAGCAGTGGAACCATGTCCACAGTATTTTTTATAACCAGTATCTATTGGAAAATCTGGATTAAGCTGATCATTCATCTCCGTAAACAGCCATTCTGCAAAATGTCTTGCTGTAACATTATTTTCTAATGCAAATATCGCTGTATAAATGATCATAGGAAGATGAGCCTTTCTTAGTATCCTTGTTAATTCCTTAGAAAAAACAAATTTTTGTTTAGCTATATCTAAAACCTCTATTAAATAATCTATTGCTTCCGAAATTTTTTGAAGACAATCTACTCTATCTTCACGTCTAATCACTTCAGAGTAATTCAAAACATCCCTAGAATTTAATTTGTTCCAGTCATTTTCATAAAACAGCATATGAGTCTGTATGATAACTGCCTCATCTTCATGTCGATCAATGGCTTTAGGAGTCAATTTTGTTTGTTCGAAGAATTTCTTTTTAGCAATTTCTTTGAGCGTTTTTGAAAGATCCTTCCCTAATACCCCTCTGATTTTTTGTGAATTAGTCATGGGAGACCCATTGTTTAATTTTCTTATTACTCGCTCAATATCTTCATATGTAGCATTTTCTAAGATGTAGACATTTAGCTTTTCATTAAGAATTTTGTTTTGAGCAGCCTCATCTAGTTGGCTGAAGTCTTTATTTGAGAGCTCAATATTCATATTATATAAATCCATTTTGGCATTTGGAGTGTTCGGGTGACATTTGTATTCATTATCTATGTAAGAAAAGACACTTGTTAGTCTTTGGCTCCCATCAATGATATAGATTATTCCATCCTTCTGTACTGCGTACATATCAGGAATAGGATCATCACAAACAAAAGAATGTATCAGTTCTGATTGTTTAAACAAGTTCCATTGCCCAGGCTTTCTTTGAATTGGGTAATCAAATGAAAGATTCCCGCTCTCGAACATTCTCTTCAATTCGTTAGGGCTTAAATCTGTTCTTACTTTTCTCATCCCCATCACTCCCCTGTTATTGTAATATTTAGATTATATCACAAATATTAGGGTGTTGTACCGGGCATAAGTTTTTATAAAATGCTTCTTTTATTTAAAGTTACTTAACGGGAAACATGTAGCTAACATAAACGTCAATATCCCCATTCTTAAATACTGCAACTTTATCAACATCAGGCTCAATTTTGTTTATAATCTCTTTAGCATCCTTATTTTTCTTCGGTGTATTTGCAGTAACAATCCAATTCCAGTAATTCCATTCAGAAATACATGCCTTGATCTCTTCAGGGATTCTATGTCCGACTGTATAAGCCTTAATCATCTATTTTCTCACCTCGATTTTCACGGTCTACTCTTCTATTTTCAACAATCGTTTACCGTTCTTAATTTGTTCTATTTCTAAATTTGTAAGTTGAGGAGGCTTCCCCCTTCCACATTTCGCGCATCTTCTCCTTACCGCATTGTATTCGCCAATTATGTCTTGTTTTGGAGGAGCATAATGTCCACATTCATAAACTTCCATGGGTATTGAAATACTGTCAGGTGAAAATTCAACCTGTATTGTTCCTATTATTTCCCTTAACGGATTTCGATTAACTCTCATAGTTAACACCCTTTAAAATTGCATTTTATCGCAATCATTATTTCAAATGATATCCTTAATCTCATCAACAGATAAGCAAATAAATCCTTCATCACTGGTGCACAAATCATAGCGTCCAGTTACACTTAAGTTTTCTTCGATTTCTTCTTTTGATTCTAAATTCAAGCCTAGTTCAGGATCATTCAACAGCTCTCGTCCATTTTTTAAAATGATTTTTAACATGATTTCACCTTTTCCATTAAAATCGTAATTTTATATAAACTCTAACAATACAGTTGTAAAAATACCGATCAATGATGCAATGAGTGATAAAGTTGCTATTAGTATAACTAAATTTTCCTTCTGAATAGAATAAGCCATTTTAATATGATCAAAGCATTCCTCATAGATAGTATTATATTTCTTTGTATATTGCCCATTTTCAAAACTAATTGAATCTTCTTCTTCCCCCCCATAAAAAGGTGTCCAGTTTTCTAATAATTCTTTAGAATCGCGATAGCCCTGATGTAGTTTATTATCATTTAATGAACGTATTTTGTTAATCAACCATTTATAATCGTTTAGGGAGACCCTCTTTTTTGAACCTGAAAAATATTTGTTAATCCTTGAGTCAATTTCAAAACTTTCTATTTTTTCGAATAGAAAATAATAAAAATCCATCCTATAATTAGAAAGTAGTTGCAAAAAATTCATTGCTGAATATGCACCAGAAAAGTACAAATTCATTTTTAATCCTTCTTCGCTCGTTAAATCAACAACCAGATATTTATTTTCAATTTCATAAGTTCTACAGAGAAAGACATCGTTAAAATACTCGTTTTTAAAATGTTCTTGAGGAACATAAACTGCGTTATATTGTGGCAAAATATATTCGCTTCCAAAATTCAATCTAAACGTATTTAATAGCTTTGCTTGCAGGGCTGCATCTCTAACCTTAGAAATAGAATTATAAATCAAGGAATAATGCTCTGATCTAATTATTTTATCAATATCGTAACATCCAAAAAACTTTTTCTTGTAAAGCAGCTCTTTATTTTCTTTTATGAAATCAATCCAGAGCTCATGAGTCATAGATTTTTTAAATGAGATTCTAAATTCAACTACTGCTTGATTATTATTTATTTGTGTAAAACCTGCTTCCACATCATCTATAAATAAATCATCTAAAAAAGTTACTTTGCATAACGACCGCGTACTAGAACGATCGTATTGGATATTCAAATACATTAAATTCTTATATTTTTTAGGAATTAATGAAAGTTCAATTCTGTATTTTTTATTATTTAAATTATGTATTCCCTTTATTAAATTGTTCAATTGTTTATTATTAAAAACATCAAAAAATGTAACTTCCCAAACACCTATATTATAGTTAGATAAAAGCTCTTCTTTATGAGTATTAATGAATTCTAAATAGCTTTCATTACGCTCTATGGTTTCAAGAAATTTATTAATAAATTTTTCTCGGTATTTATGTATCTCTCTTTTTCGCAAAAAGCATCACCCTTATTCCAATTACTATTACTATATAAAAGACTGGTTTTATTCAATCTCTTCGCAATAATCTTTAGCGTATTCAGAATCAGTATCGCATACAGCTTTATCACCTTTCATCAAGGTCAATTCTCCTTTCCAAGGCTTTACGGTTAATACATCCCCTGATGTGGCACCTGTTTCCCATCCTTCCGGAATATCCTTGATCACTCTATATTTCTGCTCCATAAATACTCCCCCGCTTCCTTCTTCTAAAAATATTTCTTACCTTTGTTGCTTTCCTTGATCTTATGTAGCAGCTCATTCATTTCTTTAGCATCGTCTTCAGGAAGCAAATCAGACTCTAAAAGAAATCGATTTGCTTCCTCCACAACATGTGCAGACATCTCTATACACTCTGCATGAAGTTTGGCCAATTCGCGTAGTTCTTCGTTTGTAATTGACTCATCAGGCAGTTTAGACAGCAGCTCTTTCAATCTCTGGACATGTGCGGAAAAAATTAACGTTCTAACTGATGGGCTGTTATCCATTTGATTTGTCACCTTTACTTATTTTTTATGGATTGAACAAAACAGTTCAATCCACTTTGCTTTCAACAAACCGCGATGCCATTTCCTTGTAAATAACCTGACTAATCATGTGAAGTTGAGTAATATTTAAATTAAACGACTCATACAGATTTCTGACTTTCCCCTGCCCCAAGACTCTAGATTTTCCCCATTCCTCAATTTCATTAAAGCAGTCGATTAGAAAGGCATCTGTTTGCTCTTTCAAATGTTGTTCTAAGTTATTCATTTCCCTCAACCCTTTTCCTTGTTTTTTAATTTATTTAAAAGTATGATTTCATTCAGATATTCGGCAGCTCTTCAACGAACTTAACAAATTCATCTACGCTATCAAAAATATGATATTTTTCTAAACCATTAGCAAAGCACCATTGAGGAGTTTCAAAATCATCTCGAATCTCAACAACGAATTCAATACCTGTACAATCGAAGTCCTCTTCCTCTTCCTCTTCTAACGGTTCATAAAACTTGTCAATGAACCCTTTTACAATCCCAGGATCACTATATGTAACTGTATAAAATGTAAGTCCTTGATCTTCATATGTCTTTAAAGCAAATCCTTTACGTTTCAATAAATTCAATACATCTTCTCTTGATTTCACCATATTTCATCCCCCATTAAATTATTTTTAATTCGTTTAACCTCATAACTCAATTATATTACGGCTATTTAAAATAGTCAATAATAAAATAGAAATTTATTCATCTTTTTCAAATTTTATTAAATCTCCTGGTTCACAGTTGAAATGCTTACAAAGCTTATCAAGCAATTCCCGTGGGTATCGTTCCATGTCATCGTTGTACATTTTTCTAACGGTTTCTTTCCCATGATTTATTTCGGCACTTAATCGAGAAATTGAAATACCTGCCTCATCTGCAATAGCCTTCAAATTTGATCTAATCATTTTTCTCACCTCTTATACAACTTTACTTTGACTATTTAAAAACGTCAATCAAAATTTTCCTATTTAAGAAAATGCCCGCGATTTTTCAAGTTGGCTGTTATATCGTTTCCGCAAAAATTGCCCGCAACTTTTTACCGCTGCTGTTATACTGTTTTAATTTTTTTAGTGAGCTATGTAGTATCTTAAAAAATCCATTTGTGTATCAAAATTTTGCCCGCAAAAAAGGATAAGAGCTGTTATACGCTTTATAAAGGGTATCCCTTTTTGGTTGCTTTAAACTCTTTTTAAAATGGTGTTTTTATTTAAATCATTCTTAAATATTAGGTTTACCAATCTATATCCCTACTTTGATCTCCAATTGGATCATAAATTACTTGGATATCAGTATATTCTTTATGATTTCCTCTTGGATATTTCACCAAAATTATATCCCCTTCTTCTGGGACAAAATCAACGTCAAACCTCCAAAATTTAAAACTCTGTTCCTCTTCATTTTTTATAGGTGTGGTTTTATAACCATAAACTTCTGCTTCACTTCTATCTAGGGCATCTCCTCCATACACGTATTCTTTTGCACCATTTCTTTCGCTTATTTCTCTTGTGTCAAGACGATAGGCGTAAACATCATATTCATCTGTTTCGTCCTTTGGTTCATTTGAGTTTAAATCCACAACCGGATTCGGTTGGATGATCTTATCTTGATTATAGGTCTCCTCACTATTTGTTTGATTATAGTGTTTATAAATAATAAATGTAGCAATTGTAATAATTAAAATTGAACTAGTTAGAATTAATTTTCTTTTCATAAATACCCCCCTAATCAACTCAACATTATAGCATAATATTCCATCATATTATTCCTTTAAAACTGCTGTTTTATTTCAACCAAGTTTATTTATTTTCTTGAGCTCGGCCGCCAACTCTCTAAAGTCCACGCTCCGTATTTAGTATCACCGTTGCCACAATAAACGTTTACGCAAGTTTCCTCTCCCTCTGAATAGTAACCTTCCCCATCAACAAATACAAAATATTTTATGTACATTGATTTTAGAAAGATATATGTCAATTTCTGATTTCTATTTCTTCTACTTCTTACAGCTTCGATAATCATATTTTCTTGTTCTAACTCTTCTTTTAATTTGAGATAATCCAGTGTACATTTATTTGTTTTCATTTTGCTCTCTCCATTCAGTTTAAAATTGTTGTTTTATTCAGAACTCAACTTAGTCAACTTTTAGCATCTTCTTTTTCATTAACCTCAACCTTTTTAGGAAGTTTTGCATTAATCAATCCTTCAAAATCCTCTAATTGAACCACTAATGGAAAATAACCGAAAAGCTTAGTCATTTACACAAGTTGTAATAACACCTTCGTACTCAACTTTGTCACCTTTTTTTAACATGTTTTTCTCTCCATTCTGTTTAAAATATGCATTTTATTCTCTAATTTTGGTACGTGTTTATTTCCTAATCATCAAACCTAAAGCTTATGCCACCACCGCAATGAATCAGATAATACCCTTTATGGCGATTAATCCTAACCATCGGTAAATCGCTTAAAATCTTTTTCGTTCTTTCTTCATTAACCTTTATAGGTTGTGCTACTGCTTTCTTTTTAATCTTCCACGTACGTGGCGTAAGGACTTCATCTGTGTTTTTCCAACCTTCCTCAGTTAATATCCAAATTGTAGACATATTTTCAAACTCCTAACACGAATTATTTTTGTTGCAACCTCCCCAATAAGGGGAATGCTGGCGGCTTAATGCCTGTTTAATGTTGCCGCCACGACTGTTATACGATGTCTGTTATATCCTTTTAATTTGTTTTATTTTGATTTAATAAGCTTTTTTGTGTCATTACCCAGTCACCGATTTTTTCAACCACTTCACAGAAATCATTATCAAATGGATAATCATCACAAAGATTACTATCTGTTATGCTGTCGGCTTGCTCCCAAAATTCCCGGATTTCATATGCTGAATTTTTGAATTGTATTAATGCGTTTAATAATTTTTCGTTGTGTGTCATTGTTAAATCCTTCCCATCTATGTAAAATATCTTTACTCGCAATATTCTTCCGTTACACTGATTTCAAAAGAACTGTTATCACTCTCGACACTACTAGTATGTAAACCTTTCATAAACTCGTAAATTTCATAAGAATCGTTATTTTGAGAAGTGTACCATTCTTCTATATGTTTGTCCCTTATTGCAACAGCTCTTTCGTTTGCTTTATGTCGATCATAGAACACACCTTCAATACCCCATGTGTGCCCTCCTCTCCCTCTGTCACGAATATGTAAAGTATAGACGACAAACACCCTGTTAGGTTCTTCGGCTTCTTCCCATTTCCTTCCGGAGAACTCCTCCCATTCTGCTATCTGTTGCGGAGTAGGATACGGGATTAGCTTATATTCGTACTCGTCTTGTACAAAGTCTATTTTTTGATCTTCCGTGTACTCTTTAAATTCCTTTTTAAATTTATCGGCTTCCTCGTCAGTCCAATCATAAGTAAGGAAATCTTGTACTAGGTCGTTGAAAATTCCGTCTAGTGTATTATGGTGTGAAAAGTCTCCCGTCTGAAGATCTTTAATGATATACTGTTTTGTCATTTTAACCGCTCCTTTCTTTTTCAATTAACATATGTTTCAAATTCATCTGCTAAGCTAGCATTAAAAAATCTTACACCGTCAATAAAATAGTGCACTCTATTTTCAAACTCTTTTACGTCCCCTAAATCACTTCTTTCTTTAGCTAAGTTTAGCCAATTTAATTCCTCATTGAATTGCTTTCTTATTTCATCATCGGATAGAATGACATCTCGTTCATAATCTCTAACGGGCTGGTTAGTTTCATCGTTTTTAACTCCAAACGCTTGTCTAATTATTGCGATTTGTATCATTACCCTCAAACTCTGCTCTCTTGTTCGTAAAACTTGCGTATCTAAATCAATTACTTTTTCCATTAACTTTTTATTTCTCATTTTCTCCCCCTCTTTGTTTTTTTCTTTTAATTTGTTTATAGTGTTTTTCAATAACGCTTTCTCTTATGATTTTATTATACTACGACTATTTTAAATAGTCAATACATATTTTTAATTTATTTTTAATTTGTCTTTGATTTCTCTTAAACATTCTAGAATTAAGGAAAATTTATCATCAGGAAACATTTCATACCCTACAGCATTAACTTTAATCAACTCGTATAAGGATTCTTTATAATGTTCTTTAAGCTCTTGGGTTTGCCTTTGTTTATTCATGATATCAATTTCAAATTGATCAGGATTTAAACCGTATTTGCTTGATGGATCGCCTACACGCTTGCTATACATGAAACCCGCTCTTTTTCTCATTATTCTTACTACCTTGTAATATAAACAACTGGTTTTAAATTAGTTGAGCTTGAAGCATCTGTTATAAAACGAGCGTCAAATGCTCCGTATCTGCTTTGTTTTACAATCAAGTCCGCTGTCTCGCTTACTACTTCTGTAGCTCTCGGATCAATGTCATGCCACCCTCTATATACAATTAATGTATTAACAGGTGTAAATACTTCCTTATAATCAGTGCGTTTACGTTTCACTCTGTGAGTAAGAAAAAGGCTGTATTTATATTGTGCATAAGGTTCTACTGACACATTTTTGACAACTGTTTGCGTAACACTTGGAAAACCAAAGTCATCATATTCGAGCATTGTTACCTTCTCGTCTTTTAAAAGTTCAAGTTGCCTAGCCGCTTCGGTGAATGTTTTTTCGTCTTCACGATACATAAATGATTCTAAAAGGTCAGCAACACAGTTCCCCGGATACATTCCTTTGAAATCGTAAATCATCATAGGAAATTTATATTTTTTATCAAAGTCTTTTTCGATTTCCGTTTGTTCAAGCATTTCAAAGAATGTTTGTTTCACCTTCTTTTGCTGCTCCTCTGTCATATCCCCATAAACGCAATGATCAACACTAAAGACAGCTTCAGCAAAGCAATCTAAGATAATATCTTCAAAAAAGTCTACTAGGCTCATTTCTTGCCCTTTGTATGTATAAGTTTTCATCTTTTTATTCTCCTCCTTATTTATTTTTCCTTATGGCTTTATTATAAATCAGCTATTTTAAATAGTCAATATATATTTTTAATTCGTTTATGATATTTTTGTATTGGATTGATTTATTAAATAGGTCGCGTATTTCTTAGCATCGTTTAATGTTTCTGTTGTTAGCATTGTATGGACTTCATTTCCTTTATAAAAAATCCTAAAAACCCCACATGTCTTGCAGATAAACCAATCCCCGTGAGTGTAAACCCGCTTTTTTTCTAGATTATTCATAAAAGTAAATTCTTTATTTTCTGCTTTAAACTCAATAACATTATTAATCTTCAAAACCAGTTTTTTGATTTTTTCTTTCTTTGTATGTCTAATTCTGTCCTTTGCTTCGGATAGTTTTCTTTTAAATTCCTCCGGAATTCCCGTAAACTCAAGCATTACGGCGTTTTCTCTGTCTACTAGCTTATTATATCTATTCATATTACGCCCAGCACGTCCAGTTACCGCCCAGGAAGGGTTATTTCCCCTTAAAGTTAAATACTTCACGTACAGATCATAATAACGCTTTTTGAACCGCTGCAAGTCCTTTTTAAGATGGTATATAATGCTTTGATTATCAGTTGTTTTAATTAGCTTTTTAACTTCATCATTCCAAGAATTAAACAGGTTTTGTATTTCCTTTGTGTGATCTCTTTTAGTTGTTCTAAAAATCCAATGTGCATCATGTTCGCGATCTTGTATTGTTTGATCAATGACATATGTTTCAACATCATCAATATCTATTTCAGGATATTCAAAGGCGTTTTCTTGGCTTTCAAGATCATTCGAGCTTAGTTTTTTAGCAAGTGAAATTGTACTGTCTGACTGTTTAGCATACCAACACTTAGAATAACGTGACCACCGGAACCCGACCGCTTTCATCTGCTCCCGTATCTCTTCGGATGGTTTAGAGCTGAAACGGATTTCAACACCGTTTTTCTCTTCGTTAAGTGTATATGTAACTGTTTCTTGTTCTGTTGTTTCTTGCACGTTTTCATTTGCCGCTTTGTTTGTTGTTTCGACTGATTCACCTGTTAAAAGGTTTTCTTTTTGGGCTGTGTCTCTTTTTGCCTTTACATATACAGTCTTTTCCGTGACCTCTTCCACCTCTTTCAACTCTGCAAAGTGAAAGCACCCTTTTTCAAAAAGTCTTTTGAAATTAGATTCGGAAAAGTACATAGTGTTTGCTGGATTGCTTGAACCCGTAAGCTCTTTATTTAATTTTTTATTCATTCTTACGAAAGATACAGACAATTTACCGTTAAACATTTGTTTTCTAGTTAATTTATAAACATATCCTTGTTGTACACCATATGTCAAAGGCTTATCAATTACAAGGTATGTCTGTCCCTCTTGAGCTTCTTCAATAGTCAGATCAATTGATACAGGTTTGACAACTTTTTTGATAACTTGTTTTTTGACTGGAATTAGTTTTGATTGTTCATTGATTTTGTTTTCTAAACCGTCGATGAATTTCACAAGTTTAGCTTGTGATTCTTCTTTATTATTCCAATCAAAGAAAGAAAAAGCGCGGTTACCTTTAGCAATGATTTCCCCATCTTTTTCGATATGCCAATTTGTTCGGCTTGGGTTGGCATGTTTAAAGACTGGATACTGAGAGACAACAACTGTTTCCATTTCTTCTTTTTGTCTCATTTTTTCAATGATTTTTCTGGACGTTTCTTTTTCATTTTCACTTGCTGCACTATCATTAATTGTTGCTTGAAGTTTTGCAATTTTAGCATGATCAATAGTATAACCCTTTTTTGTTACCTTTTTGCCTGACATACTTAGATCGTGTTTATAAATATCAATCAGAATTATGTACCCGTCTTTTTCTGCAATACCATCCCATGATGCAGGATCAAAATAGTCAGTCATTGGATCACTGTTGTCCGGTTTATATCCGAATACATTCCAACCCCTTTTTTTTAAGTTCACACATGATTTCAACTTTTGCCGTTCTTTTATCATAATAAGATAATGCCATTATAAATATCTCCTTTTAATTTGTTCATCCGATCTACCATTATATTATCATGACTATTTTAGATAGTCAATAATTATTTATGTATTATTTTTAATTTATTTATGTATTAGTCTGTGAAGGGTTTGGGATGGTGCAGACCAAAACATTTAAGGCAGCGAAGCTGTTTTAAATGTTTGTCAGCATCCCAAGGTTTTCATTTGTTTATTCTTTTAATTTATATACATCCTTTGTTTTACGAGACAAGCCTAAAAACCCCTTGTGTATCAAGCTTTTTAAAAATGGTTTATTGCTTTTTTTTTCATATCCTTCTTTTAAATTTTGTTTTCAAGCCAGCTTTTTAACAATCCCCTCATTCTTGCAGATGGAACATATATATTTATTGTTCCTCCGTTTCGTATAGCTGATCTCCAAATCCATTGAATCATCTCAGATAACGCATAGATATCTTGGTTAATTAATATTCCTTTTGATCTGAAATAATCGTCAATAGCTGGATTGACAAATCTGTTTATTGAATAGACTAATGTCTTTTTGTGGCTATATTCATTTGTTGCCTTTGTATTGCAAGGTAAAAAGCCTTTTGTGTATCCCTTCCCGCTCAATTTGCTTTTATGTGTTTTGAATGTTGTCCAAAGATTATCTTTTGATTTTGATTTAATAATATTTTGATAATAATTTAAGATATTATTTTTAAGTCTTTTATGTAGTGCTGAACGTCTTTCAAACCAGTTTTTAGATAATGCATATTTGTCATCACCTATTTTGTTTAATTGCCCTTCATATATCTTTATTTTGTCTTTTAGATCCGCTTTTATTTTCTTATCATTGTCTTTATTATAGTTAATTAGTTTATATTCATTCCCATCGTTAATTACTGTGTATAGACTGTATTGAATATTATTCAGATCATAATAATATTTTTGTATTTGGGCATCAAACAAATAAGTTAAATTATATACCTGTTTAAACTGTTTAAAGATATCGGCTGGAAATTGCCAAAAAAGAACGCTGTCGTTATGTAAAATTAAATTTCTGCTCAATGCTAATTGTTTAAGGTTTTGAAATTCTCCTTTGTATTCCCTGTTTAACTTTTCTTCATGTTCTGCATTCCAAACAATTTGACCGTTATTATTTATAATCCATTTGTTTTTAAACAGCATATCTAAATCATCTTTTGATATGTTTAATTTTTTTACAACCTCCATAGCTTCATCTAGGATTAGTGTATAGTTACCAGAATAAATAAGTTCTTTTGTTGTTTCATTAGCCATGCTAAATAATGCGTGTGTTGTTACAATATCTCTGTTTTCTGCTAAATATTTGTGAAGTGAATCAAGTTTATATACTGTTTCCCCTTCCTCGCTGTGAACTTTAGGTTCATAAAATTTTCTATTCGTACATGATTTCTTTATTCTTGCCACCTCATCAAGATAAGGCGTAATAAAAATAAAGTGTTCATCTTCTGAAGAATTATTCATCATATTAATTACATACGTTGTTTTGCCGCTTCCCATTATTGAATCAATTACTTTAACTTTTGTCATTCACTATCTCCTTTTAATTTATGTTATGTATTGATGAGCGATTACCTTCACTCATCTTTTTTGATTACGCTTGATTCCAAAGTAAACAAACCATGAAACCACAATAAGGACAAGCGTAACAATAAACACCGTATAAATAATGATCTGTGTTGTGCTGCTGAAGTATTGTTTATTGAACAAGAATAGAACAAAGCAAACAATAAACAATAAATGTGTTAGCCATAATGGATTACGCTTCATGTTTTATCATGTGCTTGATTGTGTTATACTGTAGGTGTAGCTAAGGGAGAAGTCTCCCCTAGCCTTGCTGTATTATTGGCGTGTACGTCTGCGATGCCTTGCCCGGATTCGCTTATGTATACGCCTTTTCTTTTGCTGTTTTTGGCGTTCCTTTCTTATCGCTGTCAGCTTCTCAATGATCGTTAAGATATTAAGTGTTAACGTTGATAAAGAAAGGACGGTAGCCAATACAACACCTACCTTATCAAGCACATTTTCCCCTCCTTTCTATATATTAATTTTATCACGACTCCTTTAAATAGTCAATCATTATTTTTAATTTGTTTATAATTTTTAGGATGATAGATAAAGAGTGTTTACGTTCGATATAACAAGGATTAAAGTTGATGAGTGTATTTGGGTTAGGATTTGATTGTAACGTCTGTATGAGGCTGTAAAGGTGGTTAGAATAGAAATAAAAAAGACCCAGTTATAAAACTGAGTCGTGTTTTATTTCTATTTTTAATTTGTTTTTGTCATTTTATGAATCCCTTTCTTGTTTCGTTCCTTTACTAGACCTTTCAGTCTTCGTGTTGCTTTGATTTCCTGGCATTCACCTTTTGCAACTGACAGCCTATACTTTGCCCATTGTTTAGTTGAATCATCTAAGCCCCAACAGAAACGCAAAAGAGTCATAACGTTTAGATCGTTATTATATTCAGCATGGGCAAACTCTTTAAACCATTTACCGGATTGGATAAGTCTTAACGAACGCTTGCGAGATTTTTCGCGAATGATTCAAAATTATCCTCCTTCCTCTAAACATATTATATATTCAATGAGTATGAAATAAAAGAGAAAAATTTAAAGGGCCATATCCCTTTTTTAAAAGATCCTATACATTGCTTTCTCATCATCGTTTTCAATGTGATTTTTCCACTTGGAAAGGAATTTATCTACTTTGTTGATGTGTTTTGAAGGCACATTCGTATGTCCCTCAATCGCAAGGTCGCGCTCAGATAAAACCTTAAACATTACACTAGAAATCGTTTTGCTTTCAAGGTTATCAAGTTCGGGCGCGAATTCATCTAAATGCAGCCCCCACGCTTCATTTAAACATTTCTCGAATTTTTCATTTTGACCCATAAATTTGATCGCTTTTGCCATTTTTCATTTCCCCTTTCGGTTATATATGTATCGATTAACTATATTTAAATTGTATCACGACTATTAAAGATAGTCAATATATATCATGTAATTATTTTTAATTTGTTTACAGTTAATGAAATGAAGTTGATTATTATGATTTAGGTGGATTGAATAAGTGTAAGAATGGGATGAATAATATAGTACAAGTGTGTTAAAAAGAAAATAAGTCTTCGGCTCGCGGCTTGCTGTTATTCTCACGATTATAAATAAAAAAGAAATGTTTCAGGGTTATTGTGAACATTAATAAAATTTTTTGAAAAATATTCACACAAACTATTGACTTTTCATTAATATGTGCTCTCAGTTAATTCCTGAATAACGGTTCAATAAATCCAGTTATAACAGTCCTTATAACCGTAAATGGATTCCATATATTAGGTTATAGAGGGGGTATATAAACATCCAAATTGCGTCAAATGGGGTTATATTCGCCCCTAGCACTTCCATTTCCACACCAAGACCATTTTTTCGATTTCAGCCAAAATTCAATCGTAATCGCTATCGTAAAATTCGTTAATATCAACACATTTCACACTCTCCCCTCCCTCTAAAACACTCTCTATCTTACCCAAATAATTCTCAATCGCTTCTCCTCCAAATGTTTTACGATTCACCCTCCCTCTTCCCCAATTAAAAAACACAAAAATCCCATGTCATCATTGTCTTTTCCTTCTTCCTCTCTCCTACTTACGATAGCATCATAATTCATTACAAATAATTCAACGATAAACATTGATTCAAAATCACTATCCAATCCTTGGGTGAAAAGTTACAATATCTTTAGTGGTGATTTCTATTTAGCCCCCTAAT
>NZ_LECW02000029.1 GCF_001042475.2 Bacillus glycinifermentans | reverse complement strand
GCTTTTGTGAAAACGCAAAAATGAGATTTTGAGAAATGAAAGGAGAGAGAAAATCAATGGATAAGCATCAAATGTATTCTGTTGCACTTTCAGGAGCAATTTTTGAAGTCTTTAATGAAGAATCAGAGCACTTTATAGAAGAGTTAACGGACGTGGATTTGACCGAGTTTTTCACGGCGGCCAACACAGCTTTACTGATGATTTTTAACGAATTAACCGGCGAAAAGAAGAACGCAATTGAATTTACGCATGTTCTTAACGGACTAGCTGTGCAGAAAACGATTGAAAATGTAAAGGAGAAAGAGACAAATGAGCAATCAAAACGAAAATAACTCCACCCCTGCGGCAACAGAGGTTGATAAGAAAACTAATAAATTGGATTTTACTACTTCTGTTTTAACTGCGATTCAATACGTTGAGAAGTATTTTGATAAGCCGTTTCCACTATTATCGGAAAATAATTCGAAACAATATGTTTCGTATGAAGAGCGGAAGCAGAAAGAGCGAATCCACAGGCACCAGAAATAAGTTCTTTGAGGTATTCTTTATCGGATAAATTTTTCTTGTCTGCTTCATCAAAGACATGTTGTAAACCATCTTGTAATGCTGTTATTGCGATATCCATAGCATCCTTTTGAATCAATTCCATATCATTTTCTAGTTGTTCAATGGGTGCAAAGTCGCTTTTATCAAGTTTCATAGTTTCACCTCCTGTCTTATACAGGGGCATTATACCAAAAAAGGAGGAGCAAGCATGAACCTAAACCGATTTCTAAAAACTGACCGCGAAAAGGCGGAAAGGCTGATCGAGTCAACTCAATACCTTATTTCTGAATTGCTTCCCGCCGCCATTGAGGACCAGGACTTTGATGGGTGCGTTGAAATTGCGGCGACAATCATTTCAAATTGCAAGGATCTTAAACGGATGGAGCACCCGGAACAGGTTGTCCGGCTTCACGAAATCGCGTCCAAATTTGCAAGCAGGGGGTTAAACGTTTCAGCCGTAGGGAGACCGTTTCAATGAATATTGAGCATCCATTGATCACAGAGATCAACCGTTACGGCTACCCTCTGGAATATTTGAAGGACGAGAAGGATGCAGAAAGAGAGGGTGAAAATGGATCAAAAGCAGATTGATGCAGTATTGCACCTTGTTGAAAGTGCATTAAAAAATGACGGGCGGATTGGCATTGACTATCACTGTAAGAATGAAGAGGCAGCTCTTCAAAAAGTGCAGGATGCAGCTGAAAAATTGAACACAAAAATTAATCAGCGTTCCTACGATAATAGCTTTTGGTACACAACTGAAATTAATAGGGAAATTCAAGTTGTTGCATTTTATCCGTCAGCTTATGAACAAAAAAGCCGCCTCGGCAAAGGCGACTAAAAACAATACTTAACAACCTCATTTTAAATGGAGTCTATTACAAAATCAATTAGGAGGCAATATACATGAATCCTTTACAGGCGTTTGAACTAAACGAGATTTCAAATAATAGCCTGCAGCAGGAGAGCCGTCCACAGTTTGAGATTACGGACATGAATAGTCTAAATTGGGCGTTCCGGAAAATTGCTGCTTTAAAGACACAGGAAAAAGAAATCAAGGCTTTGGCGGCAACCGAAAGGCAGCGCATCGATGAATGGGAAACCCAGGAACTTAAACCTGTCGCGGACAATCTGGCGTTCTTTGAAAACCTGGTCAGCATCTACCATTCAAAGCAGCTTGAACAGGATCCGAAAGCAAAGACACTTTCCACACCTTACGGCAAATCAAAAAGCCGGGCAATTAAAGAACAGCCTAAGCCAGCCGATAAGGATCAGCTTCTCAAGCATGTGAAAGAGGCCGGTCTCACTGAATTTATCAAAGAAGATGTCAAATGGGGCGACCTTAAAAAATCTCTGTCCATCAAAGAGGTGGGCGGCAAAAAGGTTGTCGTTGATGAAAATGGACAAGCTGTTCCGGGGGTAGAGATAGCACCAGCCTCAATCAACTTCAATGTGGAGGTGTGATAGATGTTTGAAGTAACAGACGCACAGCGGGAGAAAGAAAAGGCTATTGTCGGTTTTATCGGGCCGAGCGGATCCGGAAAGACCGCCGGCGCCCTGCTTGTCGCTTACGGCATGATGCGGGAAGCATACCCGGAGGCAAGCGATGAGGAAATTTGGTCAAAGATCGGTGTTGTGGATACCGAACACCGCCGTGCCAAACTATATGCAAACTTGCAATTTGATGATGTAAGGATCGGAAGCTTTAAGCACATCGATTTTACCCCGCCTTACACAACAGAACGCTATCAAATGGCTCTTGAAACAATTAAGGCAGCCGGTGCCGAAGTTGTCATTATTGACTCGCTTTCCCACAATTGGGCGGGAGAAGGCGGCATTGTTGAAAAACATGGGGGAATGCAGGGTAACTCATTTCAAAACTGGGGTAAACTTGCGCCCGAAACTACGAAATTAATAAAAACGTTAACGCAAAATGACGTCCACATTCTGGCGACGCTTCGGACCAAAACTGAGTACGTTGTTGAGCCGAACAGTGAGGGGAAAATGGCGCCGCGTAAGGTCGGGACCAAGCCTGTGCAAAAAGACGAAATGGAGTATGAATTCATGCTCAATTTCAATATTGGTATTGATCATTTGGCGGAAACTTCCAAAGATAATACCCGCATGTTTGAAGGCTCTTCTTTTAAACTCAATCCAGAAGTCGGCCGCAAGCTTTACCAATGGCTTGAGCTCGGTATTGACGTGAAAGCAGAGGAAGAAGCTGAGCGGCTCCGTTTGATTGATGAAATTAAAACGATCGCTGCTGGCAACGAGACAGCCGCGCAGATGATTGAAGAATTTCAGATTAAAGCAAATAAAAAACTTGATCAATGGACTATTAAGCTGGCATCTGCCGCACTTGATAGATTACAAGCTTTAAAGACTAAGGAGGAAAAATAATGTTTACAGTAGACCACAGCAAAGGTGAAGCTTTTGAACCGATTAAACCAGGAGAATACGAAGCGACAGTTATCAACTTTGAAGCCAAAACGGCTGCATCCGGAAATGAGCGCCTTGTCGTAGATTATGAAATCCGTTCTGACGTTGAGCAGCCATGCCAGGGCCAGAAAATTCTATACGACAATTTCACCGTTACGGAAAATGCAATGTGGAGATTTCACCAAGCATCAAAGGCCGCGGGTTTTCCAAACGGAATGCAATTTAAGGATCATATCGAATGGGCCAAGGCGTTTCTGAATAAACCGGTTCGCCTGCTTGTCGGGGAAAGAGAGCATAACGGCAAGAAATATCCGGAAGTAAAAGCGTTTAAGCCGTCAGAAGCGCCAGCACCGGAAACCGAACCAATTAATATCAGTGACGATGATGTACCGTTTTGATCATAAAAAACACATTTGAGGGAGTGTATAGCTCCCTCGTTTTTAAAGGGGAGTTATCACATGTACGAATTTAAGAATATACCGCAAGAGCTAAAAAACGCCCCTCAGTGGATTTTATGGCGTTCCGAAGAACGTGACGGTAAGAAAACAAAAGTGCCCTACCAGATTGATGGCAGCATGGCTCAATCCAGTAATAAAAGAACCTGGTCGACATTCCCGACCGTTTTGAAATTTTATAACGATCGAGATTATGACGGGATCGGCTTCATGTTTTCAAAAGATGATCCGTTCATCGGCATAGACATAGATCATTGTGTGGAAGATGGTGTCTTGTCCCCGTTCGCTGAGGAAATTGTTCAGGCGATTAGCAGTTACACCGAATATTCACCCAGCGGCAAAGGAGTCCACATCATCACAAAAGGTAAGATCCCATTGCGCGGGCCGGGCACAGGGAGAAAAAATCCTGAACTTGGGCTGGAAGTATACCGCCACGGCCGCTATTTTACCTTTACCGGTAACAGTCTCGGAATCGGGGCCGTTGAAGAACGAACGGACGAGCTCAAAGAGCTGTTCGAAAAATATTTGAAGGACAAAAAAGAAGAATCGAAACCGTCCAACCCGCCTGCTGCTTCATCCCGTGATATGAGCAATCTCTCCAATAAGGAGATATGGGAAAGGATGTTCAACAGCAAGAACGGGAAGAGCATTCAGGATCTGTTTAACGGTCATCTGATAAACGATGATCACTCGGCCACAGATATGGCTTTATGTAATCACTTGGCATTCTGGACGGATAAGGATCCCGCAAAAATGGATTCAATGTTTCGCGAATCAGGTTTGTTCCGGGAGAAATGGGATCGGCAGCATTCATCCGACGGCGCTACATATGGAGAAATGACCATTGCCGCGGCCGTTTATTCTACTCATACGACAATTTCTGATTTACTGGAAGAGCAGCAGGAACAGCCGTATGAAATATATATTTCCCATCCCGAAAATTCTCAAGTTGAGGATATCGAAGAGATCATTGACACTCCGCCGGCGTTTCATTTGACGGAGCTCGGCAACGCGGAACGAGTTGTCTACTACCACGGAAAGAATATTCGATATTGTAACGAGCTTGACTGGCTGATCTGGAACGGCAAGCGATGGGAAGAAGACAGCAAACGAAAAATTGAAGCCATTACCGCTAAGACATTACGGGCGTTGTACGGCGAGGCTAAGGCCACAGAAGACAAATTCCGAAAAAAGCAGCTGAACGATTGGGCGAAGAAATGCGAGCGCCGCAACATACGGATGAACACAATTTTAGATGTTCGGCCAATGGTTTCAGTGAGGAAGCAGGAACTGGATTCCCACAAATATCTTTTAAATTGCGATAACGGTGTGATTGATCTAAAAACAGGCGAACTTCTGCCGCATGATCGGGATCTGCTTTTTACAAAAATATCTCCTGTCTCTTATCAACCGGACGCCGACTGTCCGAACTGGAAAGCTTTCTTGGAAAGTATTTTTATAGATGATCAGGGCACGCCAAACTATGAAATTATTGATTTCATGCAGAAGGCAATTGGCTATTCGCTGACCGGGGACACCACGGAACAAGTCATGTTCTTTCTATTCGGGAACGGCCGGAATGGTAAATCGACCTTTATCAATACGGTTCAGCACTTGTTCGGGGACTATGGGCGGCAGACAAACAGTGACACCTTCATTAAGAAGAAAAATGATAGTGCCATAAACAATGATATTGCCCGGCTGGACGGCGCCCGGTTTGTGTCGGCCGTTGAGAGTGAAGAAGGGCAGCAGCTGTCTGAATCGTTGGTGAAGCAGATCACCGGCGGCGAAAAGATGTCGGCGCGTTTCCTGCGCCAGGAATATTTTGAGTTTACGCCGGAATTTAAAGTCTTCTTTACCACAAACCATAAACCGATCGTTAAAGGCAGCGATGAGGGTATTTGGCGCCGGATCCGGTTGATTCCGTTTACTGTCACGATCCCAAAAGAAAAAGTAGACAAGAAACTGCCGCAGAAACTGGCTGCGGAAATGCCTGGGATCCTTCGCTGGGCTGTTGAGGGCTGTTTGAAGTGGCAGAAGGAAGGCCTGGGAGAACCGGAAGCGATCAAGAAGGCAACAGAAGGCTATCGGGAGGATATGGACATTCTCGGTCCATTCATGGAAGAAAGATGCATCCAGCATCCGAAGGCCAAGGTAGAGGCCAAGGAGCTCTATAAAGATTACAAAGACTGGTGTTTTGAAAATGACGAAATTGAACTGAAGAACCGGGCATTTTATCGGCAACTCGAAATTCGTGGATTTAAAAAATATCGCGGCAACTATAACAAAAATTATTTTGATGGGATCGGTTTAATAAAAGAAAACCGAGATTTGCATAAGCAATTAAATCTTTTGAAACAGGGGCAGAATCCATCGGAATTAAAAAGTAATGTCACAAGTATTCAAAGAAAAAAATTATAAAAATTAATTAGAGAAGGGTTTTATTTAAAATACGGCTTTTCTTCTCGATTAAAAAGTAACAAAAAAGTAACAGTATACAATTTATGGAATCGGCTATAAACGTTGATACAATAAGGGGTTTAGGCCTTTTGTTAAAAACTGGTGTTACTTTTGATACTTTTCTGCTATGTTCCCTCTACTGAAAAAATAAATAAAAAATAAATATATATATATATAT
>NZ_LECW02000028.1 GCF_001042475.2 Bacillus glycinifermentans | reverse complement strand
TTCTCTCAAAACTAGATAACGATATGACATTCAATTTGGTTAAGTCCTCGATCGATTAGTATCTGTCAGCTCCATGTGTCGCCACACTTCCACCTCAGACCTATCAACCTGATCATCTTTCAGGGATCTTACTTCCTTGCGGAATGGGAAATCTCATCTTGAGGGGGGCTTCATGCTTAGATGCTTTCAGCACTTATCCCGTCCGCACATAGCTACCCAGCGATGCCCTTGGCAGAACAACTGGTACACCAGCGGTGCGTCCATCCCGGTCCTCTCGTACTAAGGACAGCTCCTCTCAAATTTCCTGCGCCCGCGACGGATAGGGACCGAACTGTCTCACGACGTTCTGAACCCAGCTCGCGTACCGCTTTAATGGGCGAACAGCCCAACCCTTGGGACCGACTACAGCCCCAGGATGCGATGAGCCGACATCGAGGTGCCAAACCTCCCCGTCGATGTGGACTCTTGGGGGAGATAAGCCTGTTATCCCCGGGGTAGCTTTTATCCGTTGAGCGATGGCCCTTCCATGCGGAACCACCGGATCACTAAGCCCGACTTTCGTCCCTGCTCGACTTGTAGGTCTCGCAGTCAAGCTCCCTTGTGCCTTTACACTCTGCGAATGATTTCCAACCATTCTGAGGGAACCTTTGGGCGCCTCCGTTACCTTTTAGGAGGCGACCGCCCCAGTCAAACTGCCCACCTGACACTGTCTCCCTGCCCGATAAGGGCAGCGGGTTAGAAGGTCAATACAGCCAGGGTAGTATCCCACCGATGCCTCCACCGAAGCTGGCGCTCCGGTTTCCAAGGCTCCTACCTATCCTGTACAAGCTGTACCAACATTCAATATCAGGCTGCAGTAAAGCTCCACGGGGTCTTTCCGTCCTGTCGCGGGTAACCTGCATCTTCACAGGTACTATAATTTCACCGAGTCTCTCGTTGAGACAGTGCCCAGATCGTTGCGCCTTTCGTGCGGGTCGGAACTTACCCGACAAGGAATTTCGCTACCTTAGGACCGTTATAGTTACGGCCGCCGTTTACTGGGGCTTCAATTCGCACCTTCGCATAAGCTAAGCGCTCCTCTTAACCTTCCAGCACCGGGCAGGCGTCAGCCCCTATACTTCGCCTTACGGCTTCGCAGAGACCTGTGTTTTTGCTAAACAGTCGCCTGGGCCTATTCACTGCGGCTCTCTCGGGCTTGCACCCTAACAGAGCACCCCTTCTCCCGAAGTTACGGGGTCATTTTGCCGAGTTCCTTAACGAGAGTTCTCTCGATCACCTTAGGATTCTCTCCTCGCCTACCTGTGTCGGTTTGCGGTACGGGCACCTCTCACCTCGCTAGAGGCTTTTCTTGGCAGTGTGGAATCAGGAACTTCGCTACTATATTTCACTCGCCATCACAGCTCAGCCTTTACGGGAAACGGATTTGCCTATTTCCCAGCCTAACTGCTTGGACGCGGATATCCAATACCGCGCTTACCCTATCCTCCTGCGTCCCCCCATTGCTCAAATGGTGAGGAGGTGGTACAGGAATATCAACCTGTTATCCATCGCCTACGCCTTTCGGCCTCGGCTTAGGTCCCGACTAACCCTGAGCGGACGAGCCTTCCTCAGGAAACCTTAGGCATTCGGTGGAGGGGATTCTCACCCCTCTTTCGCTACTCATACCGGCATTCTCACTTCTAAGCGCTCCACGAGTCCTTCCGGTCTCGCTTCACAGCCCTTAGAACGCTCTCCTACCACTGTTCGTAAGAACAGTCCGCAGCTTCGGTGATACGTTTAGCCCCGGTACATTTTCGGCGCAGAGTCACTCGACCAGTGAGCTATTACGCACTCTTTAAATGGTGGCTGCTTCTAAGCCAACATCCTGGTTGTCTAAGCAACTCCACATCCTTTTCCACTTAACGTATACTTTGGGACCTTAGCTGGCGGTCTGGGCTGTTTCCCTTTCGACTACGGATCTTATCACTCGCAGTCTGACTCCCAAGGATAAGTCTTTGGCATTCGGAGTTTGACTGAATTCGGTAACCCGGTAGGGGCCCCTAGTCCAATCAGTGCTCTACCTCCAAGACTCTTACCTTGAGGCTAGCCCTAAAGCTATTTCGGAGAGAACCAGCTATCTCCAGGTTCGATTGGCATTTCACCCCTACCCACACCTCATCCCCGCACTTTTCAACGTGCGTGGGTTCGGGCCTCCATTCAGTGTTACCTGAACTTCACCCTGGACATGGGTAGATCACCTGGTTTCGGGTCTACGACCACGTACTCATGCGCCCTATTCAGACTCGCTTTCGCTGCGGCTCCGTCTTTTCAAACTTAACCTTGCACGGGATCGTAACTCGCCGGTTCATTCTACAAAAGGCACGCCATCACCCGTTAACGGGCTCTGACTACTTGTAGGCACACGGTTTCAGGATCTCTTTCACTCCCCTTCCGGGGTGCTTTTCACCTTTCCCTCACGGTACTGGTTCACTATCGGTCACTAGGGAGTATTTAGCCTTGGGAGATGGTCCTCCCGGATTCCGACGGAATTTCACGTGTTCCGCCGTACTCAGGATCCACTCAGGAGAGAACGAAGTTTTGACTACAGGGCTGTTACCTCCTATGGCGGGCCTTTCCAGACCTCTTCGTCTACCTCGTTCTTTTGTAACTCCGTATAGAGTGTCCTACAACCCCAAGAGGCAAGCCTCTTGGTTTGGGCTGTTCCCGTTTCGCTCGCCGCTACTCAGGGAATCGCATTTGCTTTCTCTTCCTCCGGGTACTTAGATGTTTCAGTTCCCCGGGTCTGCCTTCACATATCCTATGAATTCAGATATGGATACTGCTCCATTACGAGCAGTGGGTTTCCCCATTCGGAAATCTCCGGATCAAAGCTTGCTTACAGC
>NZ_LECW02000027.1 GCF_001042475.2 Bacillus glycinifermentans | reverse complement strand
TTAGTTTTCAAAGATCATTTCCGCTTTGTTTAGCGGCTTTAATAATATAACACCAAGCTCTCTTTATTGTCAATAACTTTTTTAAAAATTATTCATTGGAGCTTTTTTATGTCAGCTGTTCATCAGCGACGTTTAATAATATATCACGGTCGACCTAAAGAAGTCAACCATCTTTTTTATTTTAATTCTAAAGGCGAATTATTGTTATGTTCTTTTTTATACAAGCATAAGATGAAAACAAAGCAGCATGGACAAGGAGGAGTTTTTCAGTGAATCATTTTTATGTGTGGCATATCAAACGGGTCAAGCAGCTGATCATAATTATCATTGCCGCATTTGCTACAGCAGCCTTTTTTTATGTGCAAAACCTGCTCCCTCTTCCCGTGTTTTCTACAGGCGGCGAAACAAGGGCGATATATAGAGGGGATTCTGACACAAATGAGGTATCCCTTACATTCAATATTAGCTGGGGAGATGAAAGAGCTTTACCCATTTTAGATACATTAAAAGCAAACGGAATAAAAAACGCTACCTTTTTTCTGTCGGCCTCATGGGCGGAACGTCATCCTGATGTTGTGAAAAGAATCAAAAAAGACGGCCACCAAATCGGAAGCATGGGATATGCTTATAAAAACTACTCTCAAATGAAAAAAAGCGAGATTAGAAAAGATCTGGCCAGGGCGCAGCATTCTTTTCAAAAATTAGGCCTGAAGGATCTCACACTGCTCAGACCGCCAACAGGCCAGTTTAATAAAGATGTCCTTGATGTTGCAAAGCAATACGGTTACACGATTGTTCATTACAGTATCAATTCCGATGACTGGACAAACCCCGGAGTCCAAAAAATTGTTGAAAACGTGAGCGGCGCCGTAAATGCCGGAGATATCGTCCTTTTACACGCTTCAGATTCAGCAAAGCAGACAGAAGAAGCTCTGCCTGAGATCATTCATCATCTGCGAAGCAAGGGGCTCAAAAATGTAACGATCAGTGAATTAATTGCAAATACCGATGCCAAATCTTCCGAGGTCAAATAAACGTTTATGAACGGCTTAGGAATTTCGGCAGCATTAAAAGCTGAAAAGCGTTGCAGCTTAACAAGGGAAGCAGCATTAAATAAAGCCAGTCCTCTTCATTCACCCTTAACGCCGGGAACCACTCCATGACCGTAAAAACGATCATTAAAAACAATGCGGAAACGAACGTTTTTTTCGAGGACTGTTTTTGTTTCATGTAAGCCGCAATAAGACCGATGATCATGATCAACAGCGGCAGCCAAATATAAGGAACGATCGATCCGCTTCCCTCCCCAAAAAACAAATAACGCAAATAAACCAAGTCAAACGTTACAAATATAATCAGAAACAGCTGAATCGAATTCCATAAAGAATGCGATCTGAAAATCTCAAGCGCAAAACGGTGAATCGTTAAGAAGATCACAAACCCCATTTGGGCGATGACGCTGAAAATCATGCCCACCCCGATAAACCAAAACAAAACCGAAAGAATCTCCAATACCTCAAACGACAGAAACAGCTCCTTGTATCTTCCCCATTCTATGGCAAAACCGATAATACTTGTCGTCAGCGCTCCTACTCCTAAAACAGAAAAGAAAAATCGAACAAGGTTACGGCTTTTCATTGTAGACTTCCCAACCCCTAAGTACGATATTTTGTAATGCATAAATTTATGAAAGACATTCATATTAAAGGTAAGACGAGTTTTCGAAAGGAGCTTAAGCATGTTAAAATCCGCAATGCTATGGATAAGCTGTTTTCTGTTTCTATCTGTAACAGCTTGTGCTCCCAAGGACCAAGCAGCTGAAATGGACTATGATGAAACAAAAAAAATGGTTGTCGATATATTAAAAACAGATGACGGAAAAAAAGCAATTCAAGACGTATTAAATGATGACAAAATGAATCAAACGCTTGCAATGGATGAAAAAACGGTTAAAGATACGGTTGAAAAAACGCTGACTTCCAAAAAAGGAACAGAGTTTTGGAAGTCGGTGTTTGAAGATCCGAAATTTGCCTCCAGCTTCGCCAAAACGATGCAAAATGAACATGAAGCCGTGCTGAAAAAATTAATGAAAGATCCGGATTACCAAAAGATGCTAATGGGCGTCCTTCAGGATCCGGAAATGACAAAAAAATACGGTGAACTGGTCAAGAGCCGGGAGTTTCGAACCCACCTTAAGGAAGTGATAACAGAAACCCTCTCAAGCCCTCTTTACAGGAAACAATTTGAAGACGAGCTGAAAAAAGCAGCTGCCGAAACCGCGAAAGAAGGCGGCGGGGAAAAATAGACGTAAACCGTCCGCCGTTAAAGCTTCTTCCCCGAAGAAGCTTTTTTCATGCTTTTTTGCTGATCGTTTCATCGATCTTTTTCGCGATATCCATATAAATGAGGCCTGTCGGGTGGTTTTGGTCGTAAACCGACGGCGCAAAGTCGCTATCATCCCAATCCGGCTGCTTCAACGGAATTTTGCCCAATAACGGAACGCCCAGTTCTTCCGCCAGCTTTTCTCCTCCGCCTTTGCCGAATACATATTCTTTTTCGCCCGTTTTGGAGCTTTCATAGTAAGCCATATTTTCTACGATTCCGACGATTTCGTGATCTGTTTGTAATGCCATCGCCCCAGCTCTGGCTGCGACAAAGGCAGCGGTCGGATGCGGGGTGGAAACGATGATTTCCTTGCAGCTCGGGAGCATGGAATGGACGTCAAGAGCAACGTCTCCAGTGCCCGGCGGAAGATCTAAAATAATATAGTCCACATCGCCCCATTCCACTTCATTGAAGAAATTATTGAGCATTTTTCCGAGCATCGGCCCTCTCCAAATGACCGGCGCGTTGTCTTCGACGAAAAATCCCATGGAAATTACCTTGACGCCAAACCTTTCAACAGGTACGACCTTTTCGCCCTCTATTGTCGGCCTGACGGTAATTCCCATCATATCCGGCACGCTAAAGCCGTAAATATCAGCATCAATCAACCCGACTTTTTTTCCGAGCCGCGCTAAAGATACGGCCAGGTTCACGGAAACAGTCGATTTTCCGACACCGCCTTTACCGCTCGCAACGGCTAAAAAGACAGGTTGTTTTTCACTGTTCAGCAATGACCTCTCCTGTCCGGAAGACGTTTGCTGGTATTTCATGACGATTTCTTCGGGCAGCTCTTCGAAACGCAGGCCTACCGTTTCAGCGCCGGCTTCCTTCAGCCGTGTAACGATTTCCTGCTGAAGCTGCATTTGTTCGGCAGATCCCGTTTTTGCGAGCGCCACTTTTACGCTGACATGCCGTTTTTCAGGCTTGATTCTTATGTCTTTCACAGCATCCAGCTCTTCAAGCGGCTTTTGAAGAAAAGGCTCGTACAAATCGCCGACTATTTTTTTTACATCGTCTTCTCGCATCATTGAATCTCACCCTCTGTTGTATTCGTTTACAAAATAAGTATAGCATATCTTTCCTGATGGTGTCTTTGACGTAAAAAGAAACCCTCCTTATTCCGGAGGGTCCCTGTCTTCTGTAAAATAGCGAAGCACGCCCTTATAAACCGAAGCGGCGATCTTGTCCTGATATTTAGGTTTTGCCAGCTGCTTTGCTTCTTCGGGATTGGATAAAAACCCGATTTCAACAAGCGCTCCCGGTTTTTTTACGTTTTGCATCAGATAAATGCCGTGAATCCGTTTTGCTTTACGCTTTGTATTTTCAAGGTTGTGCCTTAATTCATCCTGAATGAACTTGGCTGCCCGTTCGTTTTCTTCGTACTGTCCGTAGAAAAAGCTTTGGGCGCCGCTCCACCTTGCGGAAGGAATGGCATTCAGATGAATGCTGAGATAAAGATCGGCTTCCGAATTGTTGATCATGTCGACCCGCTTCCGCAAATCTTCAGCTTTTCTTCGGCTCATGCCTTTCGTTTCTTCAAGGGCGAGATCGCGATCGTCTTCCCGCGTCAGCAGCACCAAAGCTCCCTGCTCCTGAAGGTAATCCCTGATTCTTAAAGAAACCTCAAGCGCGATGTCTTTTTCGAGGGTTTCTCGGCTTGATGCCCCTCCGTCCGGTCCTCCATGCCCTGGATCAATGTAGATGATTTTTCCGCTCAGCGGCAGATTCCATGATTTCCATGAATCATCATTATTGAATTGATACTGAAACAAACATAATAAAGCGACAAAGCCGAGCAAAAACCCGAGCCATTTTATTTTTTCTTTCATCCCTTTCCCTCCCGCTTGTCCTTACTACAAGATATGGGACAAGGAGAGGAAATATGATCGGTCTGAGCGGACAAATTGTACTTTTCGAAATCCCGGATCTTATCTGAGACGGAGCTTGAAACGTTTTTCCCTTTCGCTGAAGCCTTCCTTCCACCAGGTTTGGATAAAGCGTTCACAGGCATAATAAAGCCCCTCATCGTATAGCGTAATATTGAAAGCGGCCGACCAGCTCAGCGCATATTCATAAAGCTCGTGCAGGAGCTCCTTTTCTTCTTTTTCAGATCGGGTCATCGCCTGTTGGACGGACTCTCCATGATAGCCGAACTTCCCGAATTGAGCGCCGAGCAAATATGCTTCAATCGCAAAATCAATACAGCCGTCATATAAAATATCCGTATGTTTCGAAAAAAAGTGAAAAAGGGGGGCGAAGCATTCCTCTGCCATGTCCATGATTTTTTCAACAGAGAGCTCCCGCAGAAGCTGCTTCTCCAGATTTACCTGCTTTTTTTGTTTTTCATTAATGAAGGATAATACCGTCCCCATAACACCGCCTCCTTTTTACATTGTATTGTGCAATCAGGAGCGGAAAATCATGCTCATGCGGCGAAGGGAAACGGAGGAAGAAGCCGAAAATATTAGAAGCCGCGAGATGAAAAGCTATTCGCTCACATAGCTGCTCCATATCTCCTCTTCTTCTTCAGACATCTCGCCAATCACCTTAGAGAAATCCACTTTTTTCTTGCATATGTCCTTCAATACATAAAATTGGTCAAAAGAACCGGCAAACTCTTCTAACGAAGGCGACTGCGCCACCACTTTAAGGTTTGCGATTTCAGAACTTTCCAATTCCAGTCTTTTCAGATGTTCCAGGCCGGCAAGAGCGGTTCCGTCTTTAACGGACGAATTTATAAGAGTTAGTGTTTGAAGCGTATGAAGCGTGCCTAAGAAATCAACGTTTTCTAACGTAATATTTTCAACTGTTAAAAACCTTAATGTTTTCAAGCCTGCTATCGCTTTTATCTCTTCTTCGGTTACATGTTCACTTCCTCGTATATGTAATCGTTTCAACGCGCTGATTTGAGAAATATCTATTAATTGCTTTTCGTTATAAACATTTACCTTTAAAGACTCAAGGTTTTTACAGTGACTGAGCGGCGTATATTCTGCAGCTTGAATATCGGTCATATCCAATTCTCTCAAAGATGATAAATCCGCAAGCGGAGACAAATCGGCCACGCTTGTTTTTGCCACATTTAAATACTGCAGATGTTTCAATTGGGCGATTGGCGTTAAGTCTGTTACCGGGTTATTTACAAGATAAAGCTTTTTCAAAAAGATCATGCTTTGCAAAGGCGTTAAATCATGAATGCGATTTGCGCTTAAAATCAATTCCCTCGTATCCGTGCAGATTGATATCGGTTTAATGTCTGTCAGCTCCCGGCCAGTTAAACGCAACCTTATCTTGTTACAAAATGCCTTTGGACTTTCAGCCATCGTTTCCACAATCGTAGTCCAGCGATCGTCCAGCTGACGAAACCACCGGTCTGCATGTTCAAGATCGGCTTCCTGCGGTCTTGCATGCAGCACCGGAAGATCCATGGAACGGATCGCATCCAAGAAATGCAGCTCTTCCTCTTTGCCGTAGCTCCAGCTGACGGCATCATCATATTCATCAATCGTATAATGACCGTTTTTGAGCGTATTTATTATATAGATCAGAAAATCTGTCACATTATGGGCAATCACATACTTTATTTCTTCGTCGCGCCCAAAATTGATCACTTGTCCGGCTTTCCCCTCTTGATCAGGGTCAAGGTCTATGCCAATATGATTTCCTCCGTAATCCCTGCTGATCGGAATCCATCGGCGGTTCACATATTTTTCTTTAATCCAACACGGCGGAACTGAATATGCATCGATCTCATCCAGTTCTTCATCTCCTTCAAGCCCCTTCCATATCCGCCACTCCGTGAGCATTTCTTGCAAAGAAAGAAAAGGAAGTCCGAAAAATAACCCGGGGCCCGATTCCTTTTCACCATTATGTGCAAGATACAGCTCCCTGAGCTCTTCTGGAAACGCGACGTCCATTTCAGTTTCAGCTTTTTGAATGTCTTCCTCTGTTGCAGGAGGATTCAAAAACGGACGGAAATGTTGGTTTAATGCAGCATGCAATTGTTTTATCATTGTTTGAATCATCTTTTCTCTCCTTCATGCTTTGTAAGACTAATTACATCATGAATGTGTACCCTTGGCAATCCGGGAAGGGAAACAGAGGAAAATATCGAATATTTAAGGAGAGACGAGCATGAGATGAAAGGTTTGTTTCAGTACACTTGGCAAGTGCGATGAATGGTTTGACCGGTGCCTGGAGTATGGAAAACATTTCGAAATCCTGTTTCATATCGCCGGTGTTGAGGCGAGCTGGATGTATACGATTTCGGAAAAGCCTGATTTCGCCCCCGATTTTTCCGGCTGGCGGCCGAGTTAGCACGTTATCCAGTTTTTGAAGCATTTCGTCCCGAAGTTAAAAGCGTGGTTTTCATAGCTATAAAAGATCCTTCAAAACGTCTTGCTCGGACGAAGCCTTTACGCAAGGCGATGTTTTAAGACACTTGATCAGTCATCATCTCGGACAAATCTCCATCTGGGCACAGGGGATGAACTGCGAACCGCTATCGGCTGCCTATGCAAGGCTGTGGAATGTAAGCTAACAATAAAATAAAAAAGACCCCCAAGACAAAAGTCTTGAGAGCCTTTAAAACGCCATAATTAACGTTTTGAGAACTGAGGTGCACGGCGTGCGCCTTTAAGTCCGTATTTTTTACGTTCTTTCATACGTGCGTCACGAGTCAGAAGACCTGCACGTTTCAGAGTCGCACGGTATTCAGGATCTGCTTCAAGCAAAGCGCGTGCGATGCCGTGGCGGATTGCGCCGGATTGTCCGGAGAAGCCGCCTCCATGTACGTTTACTAAAACATCATAAGTGCCAGCTGTTTCAGTCAAAGTCAATGGTTGTTTGATATCTTCGATTAGAGCTGCAGATGGAATGTGTTCGCTGATTTCACGATTATTAACGATGATACGGCCTTCTCCTGGAACTAAACGCACACGCGCTACAGAGCTTTTACGACGGCCAGTACCGTAATATTGAACCTGTGCCAAATTGGTAACCTCCTTTTTTATTAACCGCGAAGTTCGTAAACTTCAGGTTTTTGTGCTTGATGTGGATGCTCAGAACCACGGTATACGTTCAATTTTTTGAACATTTGACGACCTAGAGAACCTTTTGGAAGCATGCCTTTAATCGCAAGCTCAAGCATTTTCTCAGGGTAGTTTGTACGCATTTCAAGAGCTGTTCTTGATTTTAATCCGCCTGGATGTTGAGTGTGACGGTAGTAGATTTTGTCCGTTAACTTTTTACCAGTTAACTCGATTTTTTCAGCGTTGATGATGATCACATGATCTCCAGTGTCAACGTGTGGTGTATAAGTTGGTTTGTGTTTTCCGCGAAGGATAGATGCAACTTCTGTAGAAAGACGTCCTAGCGTCTTGCCAGCAGCATCAACAACTAACCACTTGCGTTCGATATTACTTGCGTTAGCCATAGGTGTTGTACGCATTAAATTTCCCTCCTAAATGATCTGCCATTTTCAATAAACTTCAATTACGTTCTATTTCAAAACACAATAAGTTTCCGGGGCTTATCGTGGGGTTGAAATACATACCATATGATATCTTATAACTTTCTGTACTCGCTGTCAAGAAAATGTTACACCTGGTCTAGTTGTCATAGATGACGTTCCATAGGTACAATCCATGCGCCGGTGCAGTACGCCCCGCCGCATCGCGATTTTTGGCAGCGAGCATCTTTTCAATATCATCGGGTGAAAATTTGCCGGTACCGACATCAAGAAGCGTTCCGGTAATAATTCTGACCATGTTGTACAAAAATCCGCTTCCGACGATCCGCATTTGCAGACCGTCTTCGGTTTCAGACCATTCAAGCTCATATACCGTCCTGACTTTGTCCTTTACCTCGGTTTTGGCCGTGCAAAAGCTTGTAAAATCATGGGTGCCGACTAAATGTTGTGCTGCCTTTTCCACCATTTTCAAATCAAGCTCATATGGAACATGATATGCATAATGCCGTTTAAACACATTCAGGTGTCTGCCTTTGTAGATCATATACCGGTATTCCTTTTTCTTTGCAGAAAACCGCGCATGAAACTGGTCATCGACAACCTCCGCTGTCGTGACCGCTACATCATCAGGAAGCAGAGCATTTAAAGCATACGGCCATTTTGCCTCAGGGATGGAAAGCGGACTGTCAAAATGAATTGTCTGTCCCACCGCATGAACGCCGCTGTCGGTTCTTCCGGATGAAACGACGGGAATGCGCTCCTTCGTTTTATGAAGGGTTTTCAGCGCCTTTTCCAGCTCGTCCTGCACGGTTCTCTGCCCAGGCTGCACCTGATAGCCGTAAAAAAGATGTCCGTCGTATGAAATGGTGCACTTCATTCTCATCATGTATCACCTAAGTCCGCAATAGGATTAATAAGGCTGCAAGAACGACTAAAATGAGGAGAACGGCAGTGTCCTTCCCTTTCCATGTCAGCTGCCTGTACTTCGTGCGGCCTTCCCCTCCCCGGTAGCCGCGCGCCTCCATCGCCGTCGCCAGTTCTTCAGCTCTTTTAAAGGCGCTGACAAACAGCGGAACAAGAAGGGGAACGACCGCTTTGACGCGGTCTTTCAGCGGACCGCTTGTAAAATCTGCGCCTCGCGCCATTTGCGCCTTCATGATCTTATCCGTCTCTTCGATAAGAGTCGGTATAAATCGAAGCGAAATGGACATCATTAAAGCGAGTTCGTGAACGGGCAGCTTCAGTTTTTTAAACGGACCGAGCAAACGCTCAAGCCCGTCCGTCACTTCGATCGGAGTGGTTGTCAGCGTTAAAAGCGTCGTGATGACGATCAAATAAATAAACCGAAGCGATATAAAAATGCCCTGAACAAGCCCCTGCTCATAAATTTTAAATAAGCGGAGATCGGCGAGGACGGGTCCTTCACGCGTCATCAGGATATGGAGCAGAAACGTAAACAGCACAATCCAGATCACCGGTTTCATCCCTTTTAAAAGGAAGCGGACAGGGACTTTTGACAAGGCGGCCGCAAGAACGGTAAACACGCCGAGCAAAGCGTATGTTACGGTATTATTGGCAAAAAAAACGATAAAGACGAAAAGAAATATGGATAACAGCTTCGTACGCGGATCAAGACGATGAATGACCGAAGAACCAGGAACATACTTGCCGATAATGATACTATCCATCATAGGCATTTTCCTCCTGAAAGAGCGCTTTAATTTCGGAAGCCGCTTCTTCGATCGTCAGGATCGGCGATTTAAACCTGATGCCGAATGCCTCTTCAAGCCGTTTTTGAAATTTAATCGTTTCCGGCATATCAAGGCCGAAAGCGGCGATTTCATCGCTTTTTGAAAAGAGCTCGCGAGGGGTTCCTTTTGCTTTTACAGTCCCCTTATGCATGACGATCAGCTCGTCGGCATATGCTGCTGCGTCCTCCATACTGTGGGTGACGAGAATCGTCGTCAGCTTTCTCTCTTTGTGCAAATCGTAAAACATGTCCATGATTTCTTTGCGGCCTCTTGGATCAAGACCTGCCGTCGGTTCATCGAGAACGAGAACCTCGGGCTCCATCGCCAGCACTCCCGCGATTGCCACGCGCCTCATTTGTCCGCCGCTCAGCTCGAACGGAGACCGGTCGCTCAGCTCCTCAGGCAGTCCAACAAGCTTCAGCATTTCCCTGGCCTTTTTTTCAGCCTGCTTTTGGCTTGCCCCAAAATTGACGGGTCCAAAGGCAATGTCCTTTAAAATCGTTTCTTCGAACAGCTGGTGTTCCGGAAACTGAAACACGATGCCGACTTTTTTTCGGAGCGCTTTTAAATGCTTATTCTTTTTTCCTGCTTCAATCACTTCTTCGCCGAGGCGAATCTGTCCTTTCGTCGGCTTTAGCAGCCCGTTCAAGTGCTGAAGCAAGGTCGATTTCCCTGAACCTGTATGCCCGATAACGGCGACATAGCTTCCTTCGTTGATCACGGCATTGACATCGTAAAGCGCCAGGCGTTCAAAAGGCGTTTTCATCTGGTATCGGTGTTCTACATCTTTGATCGCAATGTCCATAGCTCATTCACCAATCCTTCTTGTGTCAGATGATCGCCGTTTACAGCCAGCCCTCTTTCTTTTAAGAGCCGGCCAAGCTGAACGGAAAAAGGCAGGTCAAGTCCGATTTCAATGAGTTCTTTATCGCGGCGGAAGACTTCTTCCGGCGATCCTTCGGCATATTTTTTTCCGCCGTTCATGACGATGATCCGGTCCGCCTTCGCCGCCTCGTTTAAATCATGGGTAATCGAAATGACCGTTACCATTCCTTCGTCTTTTAACCGTCTGACCGTCTCCAGCACTTCCTCTCTTCCCATCGGGTCGAGCATTGAAGTAGCTTCATCAAGGATCATGATGTCAGGCCGGGCGGCAAGCACTCCCGCAATCGCCACACGCTGCTTTTGTCCTCCTGAGAGATGGTGCGGCTCTTGATCGAGAAAGTCCTGCATATTCACCTGTTGAACAGCCCAATCTACCCTTTCCACCATATCTTCTCTTGGAACTCCGTTGTTTTCTAAACCAAAAGCCACATCATCGCGAACGGTTGTCCCGACAAATTGGTTATCGGGATTTTGAAAAACCATGCCGACTTTTTTCCTGACATCCCAGACCGTTTCTTCCGTCAGCTTAATGCCGCCGACTTCAATCGATCCTTCATCAGGCAGAATCAGGCCGTTTAAAGCGCGGGCAAGCGTCGATTTCCCTGAACCATTGTGGCCGACGATCGCGAGCCATTCTCCTTTCGAAACATGAAACGATACATGATCAAGCGCAGCACTGTCCGCGTCTTTCTGGTAACGGAATGTGATATCCTCTACAGCTATCAATCGCTCTTGATTCATTTTGCCCATCCGGCCTCCTCTCATCTAAAAACTCTGCTTATCTGACTATTCGTTAACGATAAAAAAAACCTGATATCTAAAAAAAGGGCATAGATCCAGTTAAAAACTGTCCCGCCCTTCTTTAGACACACAATATATGTGATTAAACCAATTCGATGATAGCCATTGGTGCTCCGTCACCACGGCGAGGACCAAGCTTCATAATGCGTGTGTATCCGCCTTGGCGCTCTTCATAACGAGGTGCTACTTCAGAGAAAAGCTTTTGAAGTGCATCTTGGTCTTTCTCTGCGTCTGCTACCTCGTTGCGGATGTATGCAGCTGCTTGGCGGCGTGCGTGTAAATCTCCACGCTTGCCAAGTGTAATCATTTTTTCTACAACAGAGCGAAGTTCTTTCGCGCGAGCTTCTGTTGTTTCGATTCTTTCGTTGATGATCAAGTCTGTTGTAAGATCACGCAGCATTGCTTTACGCTGTGCACTAGTGCGTCCTAGTTTTCTGTATGACATGTGGTGTCCCCTCCTTTATTGAAATACTCTATCTGAAATAAAAAACACACGAAAATCCTAGTTCACATGGAAACTAGTCAATCGTCTTTACGAAGGCCGAGTCCAAGCTCTTCAAGTTTCGCTTTCACTTCTTCAAGTGATTTGCGACCCAGGTTGCGAACTTTCATCATATCTTCTTCAGTCTTGTTCGCAAGCTCTTGAACCGTATTGATGCCCGCACGTTTCAAGCAGTTGTAAGAACGGACGGAAAGGTCAAGTTCTTCAATTGTCATCTCCAGAACTTTTTCTTTCTGATCCTCTTCTTTTTCAACCATGATTTCAGCATGCTGGGCTTCGTCGGTCAAGCCGACAAAAATATTAAGGTGTTCAGTCAAAATCTTTGAACCAAGCGCAATCGCTTCTTTTGGTCCAGTGCTTCCATCTGTCCATACGTCAAGCGTAAGTTTGTCATAGTTTGTAATCTGACCCACACGAGTATTCTCTACTTGATAAGAAACGCGAGAAACTGGTGTAAAGATGGAATCAATCGGGATGACGCCAATCGGCTGATCGTCTCTTTTATTCGCATCAGCTGGTGTGTACCCGCGACCTCTTTGAGCGGTTAAGCGAACTCGGAAACTCGCGTTTTGGCCAAGAGTCGCAATGTGAAGATCAGGATTCAAAATCTCAACATCACTGTCGTGGGTAATATCAGCAGCCGTTACAACTCCTTCACCCTGAACATCAATCTCAAGCGTCTTCTCTTCTTCAGAGTAGATTTTCAATGCAAGTTTTTTAATGTTTAAGATAATCGTTGTAACATCTTCAACAACGCCTTCAATCGTCGAGAATTCATGCAGTACACCATCTATCTGGATCGATGTTACAGCGGCACCAGGGAGTGAGGATAAAAGGATACGACGTAAGGAGTTACCCAAAGTTGTACCATATCCACGCTCAAGTGGCTCTACGACAAATTTACCATACTTGGCATCGTCGCTGATTTCAACCGTTTCGATTTTTGGTTTTTCAATCTCGATCATTTCATAAAACCCTCCTTCAAAACGTCGAAACCCCGGACAGAATTTCTCTGATTCTATCCGAAATTCCCCATTGTTTAGTCCCGTATGTGCTCAGGCAACGAGTGTGCATTCGTTTTATAAATTAACTGTATCATAACCCATTATTGACAGGGACACAAAATCTATACAAACAAATTACACGCGGCGACGTTTTGGTGGACGGCAACCGTTATGAGGTACAGGCGTTACGTCTCTGATCGCAGTAACTTCAAGTCCGGCAGCTTGCAGTGCACGGATTGCAGCTTCACGGCCAGAACCTGGTCCTTTAACAGTCACTTCAAGAGTTTTCAGTCCATGTTCCATAGAACCCTTTGCAGCTGTTTCAGCGGCCATTTGTGCAGCAAACGGAGTGGATTTACGAGATCCTTTAAATCCTAGAGCTCCGGCACTTGACCAAGAAAGAGCATTGCCATGAACATCAGTAATTGTAACGATCGTGTTGTTGAAAGTTGAACGAATATGAGCGATTCCAGATTCTATATTCTTTTTCACGCGGCGTTTACGCGTGTTTGATTTACGAGCAGCAGCCATTGTTCAAATACCTCCCTTACTTATTTTTTCTTGTTAGCTACAGTACGACGCGGACCTTTACGAGTACGCGCGTTGTTTTTCGTATTTTGACCGCGAACAGGCAATCCGCGACGATGGCGAATTCCGCGGTAGCTTCCGATTTCGATCAGACGTTTGATGTTAAGAGACACTTCACGGCGAAGGTCACCTTCAACTTTCAATTTGTCGATCGCGTCACGGATTTTACCAAGTTCCTCTTCAGTCAGATCACGAACGCGAGTATCTTCAGAAACACCAGCTTCTTTTAATACTTGCTGAGCCGTTGTACGGCCGATTCCAAAGATGTATGTCAATGAAATAACAACACGTTTGTCACGTGGGATATCTACACCAGCAATACGAGCCATTCTCTCTCGCACCTCCTTATAAATTAGCCTTGTTTTTGTTTATGCTTTGGATTTTCACAGATCACCATTACTTTTCCTTTTCTGCGAATGACCTTGCATTTTTCACAGATCGGTTTAACTGATGGTCTCACTTTCATGTGTTTCCAACCTCCTTCAATTTCCGGAGTGCCTTATTTGTAACGGTACGTAATTCTACCACGAGTTAAGTCATATGGAGATAATTCTACCGTAACTTTGTCTCCAGGTAAAATGCGAATGAAGTGCATGCGGATCTTACCGGATACATGAGCCAAAACCGTGTGGCCATTTTCAAGTTCAACTTTGAACATTGCGTTTGGCAGCGTTTCGACTACTGTACCTTCCACTTCAATTACATCGTCTTTCGCCATTCAAGTGTTCTCCCTTCTTCAAATCAGTAACTTGCTCTCTGACAAATTTCAAAAGAGAATATCTCAATTTTCCATTTGTCACACGCCCAGTTTCGTTTATACTGTTCTGAACTTCCGGAGATACGCAATCATAAAAGGTTAAATGATTGATATTCTTTTTCTTAGGAGAATGAAATTTACGTTTTTCTCCGTCTGCTACCAGCACATGATGATGATCGAAGATATCGATAACAACTGCGTATTGGTTCGTTTCGCGTCCTCGTGTAATACGTACGAACTGTCCAATTTCAGGCGTTTTCCGAATCATCTCATTCACCTAGGCTTTTGTCAGTATATCAAAACCTGTCTCCGTAATCGCAATCGTGTGTTCAAAATGAGCACACTTTTTCCCGTCCACAGTAACAACCGTCCAATTATCAGCCAGCGTTTTGACATACCGGCTGCCTGCGTTGACCATCGGTTCAATGGCCAAGACCATGCCGGGCTTTAACCGCGGGCCTTTATTCGGCGGACCGTAGTGAGGAATTTGCGGATCCTCATGCAGATCCTGCCCAACCCCGTGTCCGACATATTCCCTGACAACAGAAAAATGTTCGCTTTCGACATACGTTTGTATTGCGTGGGAAATATTCGACAAACGTTCTCCCGGTTTTGCTTCCTGCAAGCCTCTATATAAAGATTCCTCTGTCACGTCCAGCAGTTTTTGATCCTCATCGCTGATCGTTCCCACTGGATACGTCCACGCAGAGTCACCATGATAACCGTTTAGCTTCGCACCGATATCGATGCTGATGATGTCTCCGTCACGAAGCACCCGGCTTCCCGGTATACCGTGAACCAGCTCTTCGTTGACTGAAACGCAAATGCTCCCGCGAAAACCATTATACCCTTTAAAAGATGGGATTGCACCCTGCTTCGTAATAAAACGTTCGGCAATTTGATCCAATTCTTTTGTCGAGATTCCGGGTTTAATGTGCTTTTTAAGCTCCTCGTGAGTTAAAGCAACAATCCGGCCTGCTTCACGCATGATTTCGATTTCTCGGGGAGTTTTACAAATAATCATTTGCCCCGGCCTCCGAGAAGCTCTTTTATATCTGCGTAAACTTCATTGATGTGCTGTTGCCCCTCAATGTTTACAAGATATCCTTTATCCGCATAGAAATCGAGTAAAGGCTGAGTCTGCTTCAAGTTGACCTCAAGACGCGTGGATACCGTAGCCTCATTATCATCTTCGCGCTGATAGAGTTCTCCTCCACACTTATCGCATACATTTTCCTTTGCAGGCGGATTAAAGACTAAATGATAAGTTGCACCGCAATTTTTGCAGATTCTGCGCCCAGTAAGACGTTCCATCAAGGCATCTTTATCGACTTGAATATTGATGACATAATCAATCGACTTGCCCAGTCCTTTAAGAATTTCCTCTAGTGCCTCAGCTTGAGCGACTGTTCTCGGAAATCCGTCCAGAAGAAAACCCCGGTCACAATCATTCTTGCCAAGTCTCTCCCTGACAATACCAATCGTCACTTCATCCGGAACAAGTTCACCTTTATCAATGTATGATTTGGCTTCAAGTCCAAGATCCGTTTCTTCTTTCATGGCAGCGCGGAACATGTCTCCTGTTGAGATATGAGGTATCCCAAAATCATCAACAATCCGTTCAGCCTGTGTTCCTTTACCGGCTCCAGGCAGTCCCATTAAGACTAAGTTCATTTCGGATTCCCCGTCCTCTCTATTTTTAGAGGGAATGGGCACATCCCATTTCCTCTAGTGCTTCATAAATCCACGATAGTTTCGTTTCACCAGCTGGCTTTCAAGCTGCTTCATAGTTTCAAGTGCTACACCGATCACAATCAGCAAGCTCGTGCCGCCGATTTGTGCAGAAGAAGGCAGCCCAGCAAAATTAACGAACAAGACAGGAAGAATGGCAATCACAGCCAAGAATATGGAGCCGACAAATGTAAGTCGATACAAAATGCTCGTGATTCTTTCCTGAGTCATTTTTCCTGGACGAACTCCCGGAATATAGCCACCTTGCTTTTTAAGATTATCGGCCATTTGCTCAGGGTTTACCTGGACAAATGCATAGAAGTAGGTAAAGGCAATAATCAATGCTGCATAGACGCACATTCCAACCGGATGCGTGTAATCAAACGTTTTTTGGATCCAGTTCGTTACATCGTTAGAGCCAAAGAATGATGCCACGGTCCGCGGCGTAATGATAAACGAAACAGCAAAGATGACCGGAATGACACCCGCCGGGTTAACTTTCAGCGGCAGATGCGTTGACTGACCGCCAGGAGCAGGTGAACGGCCTGAACCTTTTGCATATTGAATTGAGATTTTTCTTACCGCCTGTTGAATGAAAATGACTCCAACGACGATCGCCAAAATCGCAACCAATATAATGACAACCTTTAAGACTTGCATGAATAACTGATCTCCAGCATCTACAAACTGCTGAGCATAGATCTGATTGATCGTCTGCGGAATACCGGCAACGATACCAGCAAAGATGATGATGGAAATTCCGTTGCCAACTCCATGAGCCGTAATTTGTTCACCGAGCCACATTAAAAAAGCAGTTCCGGCAGTGAGTACAATCGCAATGGTCAAATAAGTGCCGACTCCCGGGTCATTGATTAACGCGCCGCCGGCCATGTTATTAAACCCGTAAGACATACCTAAAGCTTGGATGAAACCAAGAACGATTGTGAAGTACCTTGTGAACTGAGCTAATTTACGGCGGCCAACTTCACCCTGCTTCGACCATTCCGTGAACTTCGGAACAACATCCATCTGTAAAAGCTGAATGATAATTGAAGCGGTGATGTATGGCATAATCCCCATCGCGAGAATGGAAAAGTTGTATAATGCACCGCCGCCAAATGTGTTTAGAACCCCAAATACGCTCATTTGATCCTGTGCCTTCAGAACCTCTGTATTTACATTCGGCACAGGAATGAATGAACCGATACGAAAGACGATAAGCATTAAAAGAGTGAAGATAATCTTATTCCGAATATCCTTCACACGCATAAAATTGGAGATTGTCTTAAACAAGTTAGATCACCTCAGCTGTACCGCCAGCAGCCTCAATTGCTTGTTTAGCAGAAGCGGAGAATTTATTGGCTTTAACAGTTAATTTTTTTTCTAATTTACCGTCGCCAAGAATTTTCACTCCAGATTTCAACTTGCTGATTACACCTGTTTCTAAAAGAAGTTCAGGAGTAACTTCCGTCCCTTCTGCAAAGCTGTTGAGTTTGTCTAGGTTGATCACAGCGAATTCCTTGCGGTTGATGTTTGTAAAACCGCGTTTAGGAAGACGTTGGAATAAAGGCATTTGTCCACCCTCGAATCCAGGACGTACACCGCCGCCAGAACGAGCGTTTTGACCTTTATGACCTTTACCAGCTGTTTTACCGTTACCTGAACCAATACCACGACCTACGCGGTTGCGCGTTTTGCGTGAACCTTCTGCGGGCTTTAATTCATGAAGTTTCATTAGGACACCTCCTTAGCCTATCATTTATTTTTATTGTTGTTCTTTAACAGAAACTAAATGAGATACTTTGTTGATCATGCCGCGGATCGCAGCGTTATCTTCGTGAACGACGGTTTGGTTTGTTTTCTTTAAACCAAGCGTTCTCACAGTGATGCGCTGATCTTCCGGACGGCCGATTACACTGCGTTTGAGGGTAATTTCTAATTTAGCCATTAATGTTCCCTCCTTATCCTAACAGTTCTTCTACAGATTTTCCACGAAGCTTCGCAACATCCTCAGCGCGTTTCAGTTCGCTCAATCCTTGGATTGTTGCACGGATCATGTTGATCGGTGTGTTAGAACCTAAAGATTTAGAAAGGATATCAGCTACACCGGCAAGCTCAAGCACCGCACGTACTGGGCCTCCAGCGATAACTCCCGTACCTTCAGAAGCAGGTTTTAACAAGATGTTTCCTGCACCGAAATGTCCGACGATTTCGTGTGGAATTGTAGTTCCAACCATTGGTACTTCGATCAAATTCTTTTTCGCATCTTCAACAGCTTTGCGGATCGCTTCCGGCACTTCTTGTGCTTTACCAGTTCCGAATCCGACGTGACCGTTTTTGTCACCGACAACGACTAGAGCTGCGAAACGGAAACGACGACCACCTTTAACAACTTTCGCTACGCGGTTAACGGTAACTAAGCGTTCTTCTAACTCTAATTTGCTTGGGTCAATACGACGCATATTCACATGTCCCTCCTTCTTTTATTAAAATTCCAGACCAGCTTCGCGTGCAGCGTCAGCCAATGCTTTTACACGTCCATGATACAGGTATCCGCCACGGTCGAACACGACGTTTTTAATACCTTTCTCAGAAGCGCGTTTTGCAACAAGTTCTCCAACTTTTGCAGCCGCAGACGTATCGCTGCTTTTTTCAGCGTCAAAGTCTTTATCAAGAGTAGATGCACTCACAAGTGTAACACCGTTCATGTCATCGATCACTTGTGCGTAGATATGTTTGTTTGAACGGAAAACATTAAGACGAGGTCTCTCAGGCGTTCCTGAAAGCTTCGCGCGAACACGGGCGTGTCTTTTAAGACGTGCAGCATTCTTGCTTGTTTTCGTAATCATCCAGAGTCACTCCTTTCTCACTTTAAGCGGTTTTACTTAGCAGATTTACCTTCTTTACGACGAACCATTTCTCCTTCATAGCGGATCCCTTTGCCTTTGTAAGGCTCTGGAGAACGTACAGCGCGGATGTTTGCAGCAGTAGCTCCAACGCGCTCTTTATCTGTACCTTTTACGACTATTTTCGTTTGAGATGGAACTTCGATTTCGATTCCGTTTTCAGGAACGATTTCTACTGGATGAGAGTATCCAACGTTCAAAACAAGTTTGTTTCCGGATTTAGAAGCACGGTAACCGACACCGACTAATTCCAAACCTCTTTCAAAACCTTTAGATACACCTTCAACCATGTTTCCGATGATGCTGCGTGTCGTACCATGCAGCGCGCGATGTTCTTTGTTATCAGAAGGACGTTCTACTGTAAGTACATTGTCCTCAATTTTAATGTTCATATCAGGATGAAACGTACGAGTTAATTCTCCTTTTGGTCCTTTCACGGTTACAGTATTGTTGTTAAGCGTAACTGTAACGCCAGAAGGAATCTCAAGTAGCTTCTTACCTACACGAGACATACCAAGCACCTCCATTCATGTTAAACTTCTTACCAAACGTATGCTAAAACTTCTCCGCCAGCTTGTTTAGCGCGAGCTTCTTTATCTGTTAACACACCTTGTGATGTAGAAAGAATTGCGATTCCAAGTCCGTTCAGTACGCGAGGCACTTCGTTTGACTTAGCATAAACGCGCAGACCAGGTTTGCTGATTCTTTTAAGACCAGTGATGACGCGCTCGTTGTTTTGACCGTATTTCAAGAATACACGGATGATGCCTTGTTTGTTGTCTTCAATGTATTCTACGTCACGGACGAAACCTTCTCTTTTCAAGATTTCAGCGATTTCTCTTTTCAATTTAGAAGCCGGGATTTCAAGCTTCTCATGACGTACCATGTTTGCATTACGAATACGAGTCAGCATATCTGCAATCGGATCTGTCATAACCATTATTTAATAACCTCCTTCCCATTAACGGGGATTACCAGCTGGCTTTTTTAACGCCAGGAATTTGTCCTTTATATGCAAGTTCACGGAAACAAATACGGCAAAGTTTAAATTTACGAATTACAGAGTGCGGACGGCCGCAGCGTTCGCAGCGAGTGTACTCTTGCACTTTAAACTTTGGTGTGCGTTTTTGTTTCGCAATCATTGACTTTTTAGCCACGATTTCGCCTCCCTTTCATTGATTATTTCTGGAATGGCATACCTAATTGAGTTAATAGTTCACGAGCTTCTTCATCTGTATTGGCAGTCGTTACGATAACGATGTCCATACCGCGAACTTTAGTTACCTTATCATAGTCAATTTCAGGGAAGATCAGCTGTTCTTTAATTCCCAGCGTGTAGTTTCCGCGTCCGTCGAAAGACTTTTTAGAGATACCGCGGAAGTCGCGTACACGTGGTAAAGAAACAGAAATCAGTTTATCAAGGAAATCATACATGCGCTCTCCGCGAAGAGTTACTTTCGCACCGATCGGCATTCCTTCACGAAGACGGAATCCAGCAATAGATTTCTTCGCACGAGTAACGACAGGTTTCTGACCTGCGATAAACGTTAATTCTTCAACAGCGCTATCGATCGCTTTAGCGTTTTGAACAGCGTCACCAACACCCATGTTGATTACGATTTTTTCGATTTTTGGCACTTGCATCACAGATTTGTAATTAAACTTGCTCATTAATGCAGGTGTAATTTCTTTAGTGTATTTTTCTTTAAGGCGGTTCATGAGATAGACCTCCCTTCCTTTATTACTAGTTATCTAGAACTTGCCCAGATTTTTTTGCAATACGAACTTTTTTGCCATTTTCAACTTTGTATCCTACGCGAGTCACTTCACCTGTTTTAGGATCGAGCGGCATTACGTTTGACACATGAATTGGCGCCTCTTGGTTTAAAATTCCGCCTTGAGGATTTGCTTGTGTCGGTTTAGAGTGCTTCTTCACCACGTTGACACCCTCAACGATTACGCGGTCTTTTTTAGGGAACGCTGCAAGGATCACTCCTTGTTTCCCTTTATCTTTACCAGAGATAACCATTACTTTATCGCCCTTTTTAACATGCATCCTGATCGCACCTCCTTAAGTCCGGCATTGATATCATTAAAGTACTTCTGGAGCTAGAGAAACAATTTTCATAAAGTTGTTGTCACGAAGTTCACGTGCTACAGGTCCGAAGATACGAGTTCCGCGCGGGCTTTTGTCGTCACGGATGATAACACATGCATTCTCATCGAATTTGATGTAAGATCCGTCAGTTCTGCGCGCTCCGCTCTTTGAACGAACGATAACAGCTTTTACGACATCACCTTTTTTGACAACGCCTCCTGGTGTTGCTTGTTTAACCGTGCAAACAATGACATCACCGATGTTAGCCGTCTTGCGTCCGGAACCGCCAAGAACTTTGATCGTCAGAACTTCACGAGCACCAGAGTTGTCAGCTACTTTTAAACGAGTCTCTTGTTGAATCATTATTTGTTACCTCCCTTCGGAAAAAAGTTTCCGAACTTTATTAGATAATAACAGCTTCTTCGACAACTTCAACTAGACGAAAACGTTTAGTCGCAGATAATGGACGAGTTTCCATGATCTTTACGATGTCTCCGATTTTAGCCTGATTATTTTCATCATGTGCTTTGAATTTTTTAGAGTACTTTACGCGTTTACCGTAAAGAGGGTGTTTTTTGTAAGTTTCTACAACAACAGTAATGGTTTTATCCATTTTGTCAGAAACGACACGTCCTTGGTAAACTTTGCGCTGATTGCGTTCGCTCATGTTTAGAGAACCTCCCTCCGGAATTATTTGTTGGCAGCAATTTCTCTTTCCCGAATCACAGTTTTCATGCGCGCGATTGACTTGCGCACTTCACGGATGCGAGCAGTATTTTCAAGTTGTCCTGTCGCTAATTGAAAGCGAAGATTGAAAAGTTCTTCTTTAAGAGACTTTACTTTTTGTTCAATTTCAGCAGTGGTAAGGTCACGAATTTCATTAGCTTTCATTTGATTCACCACCAATTTCTTCACGTTTTACGAACTTCGTTTTAATTGGCAATTTGTGAGATGCCAGACGAAGAGCTTCGCGAGCGACTTCCTCAGACACACCAGAAATTTCAAATAAAACTTTGCCCGGTTTTACAACAGCTACCCATCCTTCAGGAGCACCTTTACCGGAACCCATCCGAACCTCTAGAGGCTTAGCTGTGTATGGTTTAGAAGGGAAAATTTTGATCCAAACTTTACCGCCACGTTTCATGTAACGAGTCATCGCGATACGGGCAGCTTCGATTTGGCGGTTTGTGATCCAAGAAGCTTCTTGAGCTTGGATACCGTATTCACCGAAATGCACTTCAGTGCCGCCTTTGGCACGGCCGCGCATTTTTCCGCGATGCTCTCTGCGATATTTAACGCGTTTTGGCATTAACATATTATTTTCCTCCTTCCTCAGTTTTCTTCTTAGTAGGAAGAACCTCTCCACGATAGATCCAGACTTTTACACCAAGCTTGCCGTAAGTTGTATCAGCTTCTGATGTAGCATAGTCGATGTCAGCACGCAATGTGTGCAATGGAACAGTTCCTTCACTGTAGTATTCAGAACGAGCGATATCTGCGCCGCCAAGACGACCGGACACCATCGTTTTCACACCTTGTGCACCAGCGCGCATTGTGCGTTGGATTTGTTGCTTTTGCGCACGACGGAATGAAATACGGTTTTCCAATTGACGAGCGATATTGTCTGCAACCAGCTGAGCGTCAAGATCAGCTTTTTTGATTTCAAGAATGTTGATGTGTACACGCTTGCCAGTAAGGTTGTTAAGGGCTTTACGAAGTGCTTCGACTTCGGAACCGCCTTTACCGATAACCATACCAGGCTTAGCTGTGTGGATCGTAATGTTTACACGGTTTGCCGCACGCTCGATTTCCACTTTAGAAACAGAAGCGTCAGACAGGCGTTGATTAATAAATTCACGGATTTTTAGATCTTCGTGAAGGAAGTCAGCGTAATCTTTGCCAGCGAACCACTTAGATTCCCAATCACGAATGACTCCGATACGAAGACCGACTGGATTTACCTTTTGACCCACGAGTTATCCCTCCTTCTTTTCTGATACAACGATAGTAATGTGGCTCGTACGTTTGTTGATTTGGCTTGCACGTCCCATAGCGCGCGGACGGAATCTTTTCAACGTAGGGCCTTCGTTCACGTAAGCTTGAGTAACAACCAGGTTGTTTATATCCATCTCATAGTTGTGCTCAGCGTTAGCGACAGCAGATTTTAAAACTTTTTCAATAATCGGGGAAGCAGCTTTTGGCGTATGGTTCAAGATCGATACTGCTTCACCTACTTGCTTACCTCGAATCAGGTCCATTACTAGACGTGCCTTACGAGGAGCAATACGGACTGTTCTTGCGACAGCTTTAGCTTGTTGCATTTAAAAGCCTCCTCTCATTAGCGTCTTGTTTTTTTGTCATCACTAGCATGACCTTTGTAAGTACGAGTCGGTGCGAACTCACCCAACTTGTGACCTACCATATCTTCAGAGATGTAAACAGGCACATGTTTGCGGCCGTCATAGACTGCGATTGTGTGACCGATAAATTGCGGGAAAATAGTAGAACGGCGAGACCAAGTTTTTACAACTTGTTTCTTATCCGTTTCATTTAATTTCTCGATTTTTGTCATTAGATGATCATCGACAAATGGTCCTTTTTTTAAGCTGCGAGCCATTTTGGAACCTCCCTTCGTGATTGCACTACGGTCCGATAAGAACCGTAGACAACCCCGTTATTTATTTTTACGACGACGAACGATGAATTTATCTGATTTGTTCTTTTTCTTACGGGTTTTGAATCCAAGAGTTGGTTTACCCCATGGAGACATAGGTGATTTACGTCCGATTGGAGCGCGTCCTTCACCACCGCCGTGTGGGTGATCGTTAGGGTTCATTACAGAACCACGAACTGTAGGGCGAACGCCTTTCCAGCGTGAACGTCCCGCTTTACCGATGTTGATCAGTTCGTGCTGTTCGTTACCCACTTGACCGATCGTAGCGCGGCAAGCAGAAAGAATCATGCGAACTTCACCGGAATTAAGACGTACAAGAACGTATTTACCTTCTTTACCAAGAACTTGGGCAGATGTACCAGCAGAACGTACAAGCTGTCCGCCTTTTCCAGGTTTCAATTCGATGTTGTGCACAACTGTACCAACTGGGATGTTGATAAGTGGAAGTGCATTACCTACTTTAATGTCAGCTTCTGGACCTGACATAATTTCAGTTCCTACTTGTAGGCCCTTAGGAGCCAGGATGTAGCGTTTTTCTCCGTCTACATAGTTAATTAGAGCAATGTTCGCTGAACGGTTTGGATCGTATTCAACTGTAGCAACGCGTCCAGGTATACCATCTTTATCGCGTTTGAAGTCGATAATACGGTATTGGCGTTTATGTCCGCCGCCTTGATGACGTACAGTCAATTTACCTTGGTTGTTGCGTCCGCCTTTTTTGTGAAGCGGGGCAAGCAAGGATTTTTCCGGCTGATCTGTCGTGATTTCAGCGAAATCAGAAGATGTCATGCCGCGACGTCCGTTTGAGGTCGGTTTGTACTTTTTAATCGCCATTTTGAATTTCCCTCCTTCTTTTTACAAGTGATTAAGCTTCAAAAATTTCGATTTCTTTGCTGTCTGCAGTAAGCTTCACAATCGCTTTTCTGCGACGGTTTGTCATACCAGAGTAGCGGCCGACACGTTTGAATTTCCCTTTGTAGTTCATAATGTTGACTTTTTCAACCTTCACTCCAAAGATTTCTTCAACTGCGTCTTTCACTTCTGTTTTATTAGCTTTAACGTCTACTTCAAACGTATATTTCTTTTCAGCCATTAAATCAGCAGAACGTTCAGTAATGACGGGGCGCTTAAGAACATCACGAGGATCTTTCATTATGCAAGCACCTCCTCTACTTTTTCAACCGCTGCTTTTGTCATCACAAGCTTCTCGTGACCGACAACATCGAGAACGTTGATTCCGTTAGCTTCAACGACCGTAACTCCCGGAAGGTTGCGAGCAGATAGCGCAACTGTTTCGTTAGCATCTGCAGTTACGACTAAAGCTTTTTTCTCGATAGACAGACCTTTAAGGATAGCTGCCATTTCTTTTGTTTTAACCGCATCAAGAGTAAGATCTTCAAGAACGATCAAGTTGTTGTCCTGCACTTTAGAAGACAATGCTGATTTGATTGCCAAGCGGCGAACTTTTTTCGGTAATTTATAAGAATAGCTGCGTGGTGTAGGACCGAATACGATACCACCTCCGCGCCATTGCGGTGAACGGATAGATCCCTGACGGGCACGGCCAGTACCTTTTTGACGCCAAGGTTTGCGACCTCCGCCACTAACTTCAGAACGATTTTTAACTTTGTGAGTTCCTTGTCGCAAGGAAGCTCTTTGCATATTAATAGCGTCGAATACCACGCTCTCATTCGGCTCGATTCCAAATACAGAGTCGTTTAATTCGATATCACCAGCAGTAGAACCGTTTTGGTTGTATAATGCTACTTTTGGCATGATCAATTTCCTCCTTTCCTAAGAGAATTATTTAGATTTAACAGCACTTTTTACAGTGACTAGTGATTTTTTTGCACCAGGAACGTTCCCTTTAACTAAAAGAAGATTGCGCTCAGCATCAACTTTTACGATTTCAAGGTTTTGAACAGTGATTTGATCTCCGCCCATACGTCCAGGCAACAGCTTTCCTTTGAATACACGGTTAGGGTCTACCGGTCCCATTGAACCAGGACGACGATGGTAGCGGGAACCGTGAGACATAGGTCCGCGAGATTGTCCGTGGCGTTTAATTGCGCCTTGGAAACCTTTACCTTTTGAAATTCCTGTTACATCTACGATATCTCCGTTAGAGAAAATATCAACTTTGACTTCCTGACCAACTTCATACGCATCCATTTCCACTCCGCGTAATTCTTTAACGAAGCGCTTAGGTGCAGTTTCCGCTTTTGCGACGTGTCCTTTTTCAGGCTTGTTGGCAAGCTTTTCACGCTTATCATCAAAACCGATTTGGATCGCTTCATAACCGTCGTTTTCAACTGTTTTCTTTTGAAGTACAACATTAGCTGCAGCTTCGATAACAGTTACCGGAATAAGATCACCGTTTTCTGCGAAAACTTGCGTCATACCAATTTTTCTTCCTAAGATTCCTTTGGTCATTCGTCACACCTCCTGTTAAGATCATTCTATATTTAGATTAAAGTTTAATTTCAATGTCAACACCTGATGGTAAATCCAAACGCATTAGCGCATCGACAGTTTGTGGTGTTGGGTTCACAATGTCGATTAAACGTTTATGTGTACGCATTTCAAATTGCTCACGAGAATCTTTGTATTTATGCACCGCACGAAGGATTGTGTAAACTGATTTCTCAGTTGGCAACGGAATCGGACCAGATACGCTGGCACCGGAGCGTTTAGCCGTTTCAACAATCTTTTCAGCGGATTGATCAAGGATTCTATGATCATACGCTTTTAAACGAATACGAATTTTTTGTTTTGCCATTATTTTCCCTCCTTTTCGCCTACTTACATTAGACAATTCTCCGTGAGAAAAACCTGAATCACCTTGCCATGGCAAAGCGGCCGGGTGTATCAGCAACCTCTCACTTCATCGCAGTCAAAGACCAACATGCACTATTATACAAAATTTATAGGCATGTTGCAAGGCAATATTCAATATTACCGGCATTTGCACACTTTTTTAATTATACAGATCAATCCTCATGTTATCAAGGACTTATCAGCGGAAAAAATCTCCCATTATATCTGGTATAGTCGCAATTGAACTAAGAACGCCCAAATAAAAAACGAGACCCGAGCGGATCCCGTTTTTTTATTTCATAAGTATTATTCAACGATTGTAGTAACAACGCCTGAACCAACAGTACGTCCGCCTTCACGGATAGAGAAGCGAGTACCGTCTTCGATCGCGATGTTTGAGATCAGTTCAACGTTCATTTCAATGTTGTCTCCAGGCATAACCATTTCTACGCCTTCTGGAAGCTGAATGATACCCGTTACGTCAGTTGTACGGAAGTAGAACTGAGGACGGTAGTTAGAGAAGAATGGAGTGTGACGTCCGCCTTCTTCTTTAGAAAGAACGTAAACTTCAGCTTTGAATTTTTTGTGTGGTGTAATTGTACCTGGTTGAGCAAGTACTTGACCACGTTGGATTTCTTCACGAGCTACACCGCGAAGAAGCGCACCGATGTTGTCTCCAGCTTCTGCATAGTCAAGAAGCTTACGGAACATTTCAACACCTGTAACAGTTGTTTTCTTGTTTTCTTCTTGAAGACCGATGATTTCAACTTCGTCACCGACTTTAACTTGACCGCGTTCTACACGGCCAGTAGCAACAGTACCACGACCAGTGATTGAGAATACGTCCTCAACAGGCATCATGAAAGGTTTGTCAGTTTCACGTTCTGGAGTTGGGATGTACTCGTCAACAGCTGCCATAAGCTCATGAATTTTTTCTTCGTATTGAGCGTCGCCTTCAAGAGCTTTAAGAGCAGAACCTTTGATAACTGGTACATCGTCACCAGGGAATTCATACTCAGAAAGAAGATCGCGAACTTCCATTTCAACTAGTTCAAGAAGCTCTTCGTCGTCTACCATGTCGCATTTGTTCAAGAATACAACGATGTAAGGCACGCCTACGTTACGAGAAAGAAGGATGTGCTCACGAGTTTGCGGCATTGGGCCGTCAGCTGCAGAAACAACCAGGATCGCTCCGTCCATTTGCGCAGCACCAGTGATCATGTTTTTAACATAGTCAGCGTGTCCTGGGCAGTCAACGTGAGCGTAGTGACGTGTTTCAGTTTCGTACTCAACGTGTGCAGTAGAGATTGTGATTCCGCGCTCACGTTCTTCTGGTGCACCGTCGATTTGATCATACGCACGAGCTTCAGCGTTACCTGATTTAGAAAGAACAGTTGTGATAGCTGCAGTTAATGTAGTTTTACCATGGTCAACGTGTCCAATTGTACCGATGTTGGCATGTGATTTGGAACGGTCGAATTTTTCTTTAGCCATTCTGAAAATCCTCCTTAAAAGGGTTTATTTTAATATATAGAGTGATAGAAAGTGAAAGCTGTGTTTCACTTTCTCATCTTACAATAGTAGTTATACTTTAATGAAGCGGCAAAATCAATTATTCGCCTTTATTTTTTTTGATGATCTCATCAGCGATGCTCTTAGGCACTTCTTCGTAGTGGTCAAAGACCATTGTGAACGTACCGCGTCCTTGTGTGTTTGAACGGAGCGCCGTAGCGTAACCGAACATTTCAGAAAGTGGAACCATCGCGCGAACGACTTGAGCGTTTCCGCGTCCTTCCATACCTTCTACGCGACCGCGGCGTGATGTGATGTCACCCATGATGTCTCCCATGTATTCCTCTGGGATAACGACTTCAACTTTGGAGATCGGCTCAAGAATAACCGGGTTACACTTGCTTGCCGCGTTTTTAAGCGCCATGGAAGCAGCGATTTTAAACGCCATTTCGTTAGAGTCGACATCGTGGTAAGAACCATCAAACAGTTTTGCTTTGATGTCGATGACAGGGTAGCCTGCGATAACACCGTTTTGCAGTGCATCTTCAAGTCCTGCTTGAACAGCCGGAATGTATTCACGAGGAACGACACCGCCGACGATTGCATTTTCGAATTCAAAGCCTTTTCCTTCTTCGTTTGGAGAGAATTCGATCCAAACGTGACCGAATTGTCCGCGTCCACCGGATTGACGTACGAATTTACCTTCGACTTGCGCGCTCGCACGGAATGTTTCGCGATACGCAACTTGAGGTGCACCTACGTTGGCTTCAACTTTAAATTCGCGCTTCATACGGTCAACGATGATGTCAAGGTGAAGCTCACCCATACCACCGATGATCGTTTGACCTGTTTCAGCGTCAGTGTGCGCACGGAATGTTGGATCTTCTTCAGCCAGTTTAGTCAGCGCAGTAGACATTTTGTCCTGGTCGGCCTTAGATTTAGGCTCGATCGCAACGTGGATAACAGGCTCAGGGAATTCCATTGATTCCAGGATGACAAGGTTTTTCTCGTCACATAGCGTGTCACCAGTTGTCGTATCCTTTAGACCTACAGCTGCTGCGATATCCCCTGCGTATACAGTAGAGATTTCTTCACGGCTGTTGGCGTGCATTTGCAGGATACGGCCGACGCGCTCACGTTTGCCTTTCGTTGAGTTTCTTACGTATGAACCGGAATCAAGCGTACCTGAGTACACACGGAAGAACGTCAGCTTACCAACGTAAGGGTCTGTCATAACTTTGAACGCCAATGCTGAGAAAGGAGCGTCGTCAGAAGACTCGCGAGCAACCTCTTCATCAGAATCAGGGATAATACCTTTGATCGCAGGTACGTCAGTTGGAGCCGGAAGGTAGTCAAGAACTGCGTCAAGCACTAATTGAACACCTTTGTTTTTAAAAGCTGAACCACAAAGAACAGGGTAGAATTCAACATTACATGTTCCTTTGCGGATTGCTGCTTTCAGCTCGTCAACTGTGATTTCTTCGCCTTCCAAGTACTTCATCATAAGCTCTTCATCAAGCTCAGCAACAGCTTCGATCAAGCTTGCGCGAAGCTCTTCGGCTTTGTCTTTGTACTCAGCAGGAATTTCACGCGCATCAGAGCGTGTTCCTAGATCATCTTCGTAGTAGTATGCAACGTTTTCTACAAGGTCGATGATTCCTTCGAAGTTGTCTTCGGCACCAATCGGTAATTGGATCGCGTGAGCGTTCGCCTCAAGACGGTCTCTAAGAGTTCCTACAGAGTAAAGGAAGTCCGCACCGGTTTTGTCCATTTTGTTGACAAATACGATACGAGGTACTCCGTAAGTTGTCGCCTGACGCCAAACTGTTTCAGTTTGCGGCTCAACGCCGGATTGTGCGTCAAGAACGGCAACGGCACCATCGAGTACGCGGAGTGAACGTTCAACTTCAACAGTGAAGTCTACGTGTCCTGGTGTGTCGATGATGTTAACGCGGTGCCCTTTCCATTGTGCTGTTGTTGCAGCAGATGTAATCGTAATACCGCGTTCTTGTTCCTGCTCCATCCAGTCCATTTGGGAAGCCCCTTCATGAGTTTCACCAATTTTGTGGATACGGCCTGTATAGAACAAGATACGTTCAGTTGTAGTCGTTTTACCGGCATCGATGTGAGCCATGATTCCGATATTACGAGTTTTTTCTAAGGAGAACTCTCTTGCCATTGGGTCTTTTCTCCTTCCTTCTTAGGAAATAATATTTTGTCGCGTAAGATTACCAGCGATAGTGAGCAAACGCTTTGTTCGCTTCAGCCATCTTATGAGTATCTTCACGTTTCTTAACAGCAGCACCAGTGTTGTTGGCTGCATCTAAAATTTCGTTAGCCAAACGCTCTTCCATCGTTTTTTCTCCGCGAAGACGAGCGTAGTTTACTAACCAGCGAAGTCCAAGAGTCGTACGACGTTCAGGACGAACCTCTACAGGCACTTGGTAGTTCGCACCACCTACACGGCGTGCTTTAACTTCAAGTACAGGCATGATGTTTTTCAATGCTTGTTCGAAAACCTCCATTGCATCGTTGCCGGTACGTTCTTTAATGATATCGAATGACTTGTATAGGATTGTTTGAGCTTTGCCTTTTTTACCGTCGATCATCATCTTGTTGATCAAACGAGTAACCAGCTTAGAGTTGTAAATTGGATCAGGCAAAACGTCTCTTTTTGCTACAGGACCTTTACGTGGCATCTGATTAGCCTCCCTTCTCTTGTTACAGGTTTCATGCAGAGGGGGTTCTTCACGGCATCTGATACAGCACGGAAACCCGCTTCCCGCGGAAGTCCGATGCCCTAACAGCTTTGCCAGATTTCCCCGCTTTTAAAAACCCTTTTCTTTGTATTTAAACCGAATTATTTTTTCTTAGGACGTTTTGTACCGTATTTAGAACGGCCTTGTGCACGGTTTTCAACTCCGGCAGTATCAAGCGCGCCACGCACGATGTGGTAGCGTACCCCCGGTAAGTCTTTAACACGTCCGCCGCGGATCAATACGACACTGTGCTCTTGCAGGTTGTGTCCGATACCAGGAATGTAGGCAGTAACCTCGATTCCGTTTGTTAAGCGAACACGGGCATATTTACGAAGCGCTGAGTTCGGCTTCTTCGGTGTCATTGTACCAACACGAGTACACACCCCGCGTTTTTGTGGTGAAGATACGTTAGTGTGCTCTTTCTTAAAGCTGTTGTATCCTTTGTTAAGTGCAGGAGACTTTGAAGTTTCTACTTTGTTCACGCGTCCCTTGCGTACTAACTGATTAATTGTAGGCATGTTGTATTTCCTCCCTTCATCATGTTTTATAACCCACATACCCAGGTGGTTCATTTAAAGCCAAAAAACAATGTCTTTGCATGCAAGCAAAAACAACGAGTACGTTATTGAATAATGGCAACAGCTGCCGCACCGACTTCAATTCCGCAGGCTTTGCCTAGCTTCTTCATGGAATCTGCCATGGAGACGGGAATGCCTTGTTCATTTGCCAGATTGATAACACCTGTCGTCAGACAAGGATCTGCGTCTTTCGCTACGACAACTTCCTTGACAGAATTGCGTTTGAGAGCTTTAACTGTCTGCTTCGTACCGATAATAATAGATTGAGCCTGTGATACTTTATCATAAGACATTATACATCCTCCAAAGTAACAGGTTTAAATTGAGCACCTTGGTTATATTATCATCCTGAAAGAAGGATGTCAACACAGTATGACAATTTTTAGTGACATCCTTCTTTAGGATATTTAAAATCTATTCTGCCGGAACCATTTCTTCCGAAGATTCAACTTGTAAAACCGGTTTTACTTTGCGGTAGTTCAGCATACCCGTTCCAGCCGGAACAAGTTTACCGATGATAACATTCTCTTTCAGACCGAGAAGTTCATCGCGTTTTCCTTTGATCGCTGCATCTGTCAGGACGCGTGTTGTTTCCTGGAATGATGCGGCGGACAGGAAGGAATCCGTTTCAAGCGATGCTTTGGTGATACCGAGCAGTACAGGACGTCCTGTCGCAGGTCGTTTTCCTTCAAGCAACACTTTTTTGTTCGCTTGGGTAAACTGGTGAATATCGAGCAATGTGCCAGGCAGCACTTCTGTGTCGCCGGCATCGATGACTCGAACTTTGCGAAGCATTTGGCGAACCATAACTTCGACGTGTTTATCCCCGATTTCAACCCCTTGCATACGGTAAACCTTTTGCACCTCGTGCAGAAGATATTCCTGAACCGTCGTGATATCCGTTACCTTCAGAAGCTCTTTCGGGTCAACCGAACCTTCTGTCAGGACTTGACCGCGGGAAATCTTCTCGCCTTCGGTTACTTTCAGGCGTGCATTGTAAGGCGCAGTGTATGAACGGGTTTCAACTTCACCTTGCACCACGATTTCCTGCTGTTTGTCACGGACTTCATTGATTTCGGCTACGACACCGTCAATTTCGGAGATCGTCGCCTGACCTTTAGGATTACGCGCTTCAAACAATTCCTGAATACGCGGCAAACCTTGTGTAATATCGTCTCCGGCAACACCGCCCGTATGGAAGGTACGCATTGTAAGCTGTGTACCCGGCTCACCGATGGATTGGGCAGCGATGATTCCGACTGCTTCACCGACTTCAACATCGGTACCTGTCGCAAGGTTGCGGCCGTAGCATCGTTTACATACCCCGTGTGACGTATTACATGTAAATGCGGAACGGATCCACACTTCTTCAATGCCTGCTTCAACGATTTCCATTGCTTTGTCTTCGTCGATCAGCTCGTTTTCCTTCACAAGGATTTCCCCTGTTTCAGGATGTTTGACAGGCTTTCTCGCAAAGCGGCCGATGAGGCGCTCTTCAAGACGCTCGATTACTTCTGTACCTTCCGTGATGGCTTTCGCAAGGATACCGCGGTCAGTACCGCAATCTGTCTCGCGAATGATGACATCTTGGGCAACGTCTACGAGACGTCGCGTTAAGTAACCTGAGTCAGCTGTCTTAAGGGCTGTATCAGCAAGACCTTTACGCGCACCGTGAGTGGAGATAAAGTACTCCAGTACTGTTAAACCTTCGCGGAAGCTTGATTTGATCGGGAGCTCGATGATCCGTCCGGCCGGGTTGGCCATCAGTCCGCGCATTCCCGCAAGCTGCGTAAAGTTCGAGGCGTTACCACGGGCTCCAGAGTCACTCATCATGTAGATCGGGTTGATTTCATCCAAGGACTTCATCAGCTTGCCTTGGATCGTATCCTTAGCCGCGCTCCAGATGGAGATGACGCGTTCATAACGCTCTTCTTCCGTAATCAGACCGCGCCTGAACTGCTTCATGACGTTGTCGACTTTTCCTTGGGCTTCTTCAAGGATTTTCTGTTTGTCATCCAAAACGACGATATCGGAAACACCGACCGTAATTCCGGCTTTTGTTGAATATTTAAAGCCGAGGTTTTTCATGCGGTCAAGCATTTTGGACGTTTCGGTAATATGGAATCTTTTGAAGATCTCCGCAATGATTTTACCCAATATGCCTTTTTTGAACGGCGCGTTGATTTCCTGATTGCGGATTGCCTCTTTTACATCGGCGCCGTAGTCCAGGAAGAAGCGCTCAGGCGTTTTTTCCTCAATGTTGCTCTTCGTCGGTTCGTTCATGTATGGGAACGACGGCGGAAGAATCTCGTTGAAGATCAGCTTTCCGACTGTCGTAATCAAAAGTTTTGAACGCTGTTCTTCAGTGAATGTTTCATTTTTCAGCGAGTTGACCGCGACGGCCACTCTCGTATGCAAATGAACATATCCGTTTTGGTAAGCAAGCAGCGCTTCATCCGTATCTTTGAAAATCATACCTTCGCCGACAGCGCCAGGGCGTTCAAGCGTGAGGTAGTAGTTTCCAAGTACCATATCCTGAGACGGCGTAACAACCGGTTTTCCGTCTTTCGGGTTCAAGATGTTTTGCGCAGCAAGCATAAGGATGCGAGCTTCAGCTTGCGCCTCGGCTGATAAAGGAACGTGAACCGCCATTTGGTCACCGTCAAAGTCAGCGTTGTACGCTGTACATACAAGAGGGTGAAGACGGATGGCACGGCCTTCAACAAGCGTTGGTTCAAACGCCTGAATCCCAAGTCTGTGAAGCGTAGGTGCACGGTTGAGAAGAACCGGGTGCTCCTTGATGACTGACTCAAGAACATCCCAGACTTCAGGCTGAACGCGCTCGATTTTGCGCTTCGCACTCTTAATGTTATGGGCAAGACCCTTTTCGACAAGCTCTTTCATTACGAAAGGCTTGAACAGTTCCAAAGCCATTTCTTTCGGCAGTCCGCATTGGTACATTTTCAGGTTCGGACCTACGACGATAACCGAACGGCCTGAGTAGTCAACACGTTTACCGAGAAGGTTTTGACGGAAACGGCCTTGTTTACCTTTCAGCATGTGAGAAAGGGATTTTAACGGCCTGTTCCCCGGACCGGTAACAGGACGGCCTCTGCGTCCGTTATCGATTAATGCGTCAACGGCTTCCTGAAGCATACGCTTCTCGTTTTGAACGATGATGCTAGGCGCTCCAAGATCCAGAAGACGTTTTAAACGATTGTTACGGTTGATAACGCGGCGGTACAAATCGTTCAGGTCGGAAGTCGCAAAACGTCCGCCGTCAAGCTGCACCATTGGTCTCAGCTCAGGAGGAATAACCGGAAGAACATCAAGGATCATCCAAGATGGTTTATTTCCGGAGTTACGGAAAGCCTCTAACACTTCAAGGCGCTTGATCGCACGGGTGCGGCGCTGTCCTTGAGACGTTTTCAGCTCTTCTTTAAGCATATCGACTTCTTTTTCGAGGTCGATATCCTGAAGAAGCTTGTGAATCGCTTCTGCCCCCATTGAAGCTTGAAACTTATTGCCGTATTTATCGAGATACGCACGATATTCTTTTTCAGAAAGAAGTTGTTTTTTCTCAAGCGGCGTGTTTGCCGGGTCTGTCACGACATAAGAAGCAAAGTAGATGACTTCTTCCAATGCGCGCGGAGACATATCCAGCACAAGACCCATGCGGCTTGGGATTCCTTTAAAATACCAGATGTGAGAAACCGGGGCAGCCAGCTCGATATGCCCCATTCTCTCACGACGGACTTTAGCCCGGGTTACTTCAACTCCACAACGGTCACAAACAACGCCTTTATAACGAACCCGCTTGTACTTTCCGCAATGGCATTCCCAGTCCTTTTGGGGACCGAAAATGCGCTCGCAGAACAGACCATCTTTTTCAGGTTTCAAAGTACGATAGTTGATTGTTTCAGGCTTTTTCACTTCTCCGTAAGACCATGAACGGATTTTGTCAGGTGAAGCGAGACCGATGTTCATATACTCAAAATTGTTCACATCCAGCAAGGGGCCTACCTCCCTTTCAATCTTCGGGTTATACCCATGTCACTTGCGTAAATAATTTCGTTTATTCTTTCGTGACGACATCACGTTCTATGTCAGCAGAAACAAACTCTTCGGTTTCTTCATCATTTGTTAATGAAAGACCTTCGTTTTGTTTTGCATCTTCATCGTCTTCCAAATCTCTCATTTCGATTTCTTCTTCATCGCTTGACAGGATTTTGACGTCCATACCCAAGCTTTGAAGTTCTTTAATCAATACTTTGAACGATTCCGGAACGCCCGGTTCTGGAACGTTGTCGCCTTTAACGATGGCTTCGTATGTTTTCACACGGCCCACGACATCATCGGATTTAACGGTAAGGATCTCTTGAAGCGTGTATGCTGCGCCGTAAGCTTCAAGCGCCCATACTTCCATCTCACCGAAACGCTGTCCGCCGAACTGCGCTTTACCTCCGAGAGGCTGTTGGGTAACGAGTGAATAAGGACCGGTTGAACGGGCATGGAGTTTGTCATCAACCATGTGGGCAAGCTTGATCATGTACATGATACCCACGGAAACCCTGTTATCAAATGGTTCTCCGGTACGGCCATCGTAAAGGACGGTTTTCGCGTCTCTTGACATGCCGGCTTCTTCAAGAGTTTCCCACACGTCTTCTTCGCGGGCTCCGTCAAATACCGGTGATGCGACATGCAGGCCAAGACGGCGTGCAGCCATACCAAGGTGAAGCTCCAATACCTGACCGATGTTCATCCGCGATGGAACGCCCAGCGGGTTCAACATGATGTCGATCGGTGTTCCGTCAGGAAGATACGGCATATCTTCTTCAGGGAGAATCTTCGAAATAACACCTTTGTTACCGTGACGTCCGGCCATTTTGTCCCCTTCAGAGATTTTACGCTTCTGAACGATGTACACGCGGACAAGCTGGTTGACGCCAGGAGGCAGTTCGTCTCCGTCTTCGCGGTTGAAGACTTTTACGTCAAGGATGATACCGCCGCCGCCGTGCGGAACACGGAGTGACGTATCGCGGACTTCACGCGCTTTTTCTCCGAAAATGGCGTGAAGCAGGCGTTCTTCTGCCGTAAGCTCTGTAACCCCTTTTGGCGTTACTTTTCCTACGAGCAGGTCTCCGTCTTTTACTTCAGCACCGACACGGATAATTCCGCGCTCATCCAGGTTGCGGAGAGCATCCTCACCGACGTTTGGAATATCTCGGGTGATTTCTTCAGGTCCAAGCTTTGTATCCCGGGCCTCTGATTCATATTCTTCAATATGGATAGACGTATAAACATCGTCTTTTACAAGGCGTTCGCTCATGATGATGGCATCCTCATAGTTGTAGCCATCCCATGTCATGAAGCCGACCATGACGTTGCGTCCAAGGGCAAGTTCCCCTTTTTCCATAGATGGACCGTCAGCCAAAATTTCACCTTTTTCAACCTCATCTCCGACGCTTACGATCGGACGCTGGTTGTAGCACGTTCCCTGGTTGGAACGGACGAACTTCAGCAAGCTGTATTTATCAAGGTTTCCTTTGACTTTTTGTCCGTCTACTTCCTCATAGCGGCGCACCCAGATGTTTTTCGCTTCAACACGTTCGACGATTCCCGGGTGGCGGCAAATAACAGCGGCGCCGGAATCTTTCGCAGATACATATTCCATTCCGGTTCCGACGATCGGCGATTCAGGCTGCATAAGCGGAACAGCCTGACGCTGCATGTTCGCTCCCATCAAGGCGCGGTTTGAGTCATCGTTTTCCAAGAAAGGAATACATGCAGTTGCGGCAGAAACAACCTGTTTAGGCGAAACGTCCATGTAGTCAACGCGGTCTTTCGAAACGACGGTGTTCTCCCCTCTGAAGCGGGCAATGATGCTGTCGTCAACAAATGATCCGTCTTCATTGAGGCGGGCGTTCGCCTGTGCCACAACATAGTTGTCTTCTTCATCAGCCGTTAAGTAGTCGATTCTCGGCGTTACTTTTCCAGTCTCAGGATCAACGCGGCGGTAAGGCGTTTCAATAAAGCCAAACCGGTTCACTTTCGCAAATGTAGAAAGCGAGTTGATCAATCCGATGTTCGGACCCTCAGGCGTTTCAATCGGACACATCCGGCCATAGTGGGAGTAGTGAACGTCACGCACTTCCATTCCGGCGCGTTCACGCGTCAAACCACCAGGTCCGAGCGCTGATAAACGACGTTTATGCGTCAGCTCAGCGAGCGGATTCGTCTGATCCATGAATTGAGAAAGCTGTGAGCTTCCGAAAAACTCTTTGATTGAAGCGATGACAGGGCGAATATTAATCAGCTGCTGAGGCGTGATCGTATTTGTATCCTGAATGGACATTCTCTCACGAACAACGCGCTCCATTCTGCTTAAACCGATTCTGAATTGGTTTTGCAGAAGCTCGCCTACTGAACGAAGGCGGCGGTTTCCTAGATGGTCGATATCATCTGTATCGCCTACTCCGTGAAGCAGGTTAAAGAAATAGCTGATGGAAGCGATAATGTCAGAAGGTGTAATGTTTTTAACGCCTTCTTCGATATAAGCATTTCCGAGCACATTGATCGTCTGTTCCCCTTCAGGGTCATTCGGAGCGAAGATTTTAATGGATTGAAGCGTTACTTCATCTTCGACTACTCCGCCGTTCGGATACAGCTTTTTAAAGCCGATTCCGTTTTCCAGGTACGGCAGCACTTTGTCGAGTGTTCTTCTGTCCAAAATCGTTCCTTTTTCAGCAAGGATTTCACCCGTTTCAGGATCTACAAGCGTTTCAGCAAGCCGCTGATTGAAAAGACGGTTTTTGATGTGAAGCTTTTTATTAATTTTGTAGCGTCCTACACTTGCAAGGTCATATCTTTTCGGATCAAAGAATCTTGAATCAAGCAAGCTTTTCGCATTTTCAACCGTCGGCGGCTCTCCAGGGCGAAGGCGCTCGTAGATTTCAAGAAGCGCTTTGTCGGTGTTTTCTGTATTATCTTTATCAAGCGTGTTGCGCAAGTACTCGTTTTCACCGATCAGATCGATGATTTCCTGATCAGATCCGAAGCCAAGAGCACGCAAAAGAACCGTAACCGGCAACTTACGTGTGCGATCAATGCGGACATACACAACATCTTTCGCATCAGTCTCGTATTCTAACCATGCGCCACGGTTTGGAATGACAGTCGCGGTAAAACCTTTTTTACCGTTTTTGTCTACTTTACCACTGTAATATACACTTGGAGAACGAACGAGCTGAGATACGATGACGCGCTCCGCACCGTTGATAATAAAGGTTCCAGTGTCAGTCATGATAGGGAAATCGCCCATAAAGACATCCTGGTCCTTAACCTCGCCGGTCTCTTTGTTGATCAAGCGGACTTTGACTCGCAGCGGTGCTGAGTAAGTCACATCGCGCTCTTTTGATTCTTCTACCGGATACTTAGGATCACCCAAGCTGTAATCAATAAATTCCAGAGAGAGGTTACCAGTGAAATCCTCAATTGGCGATATGTCTTGAAACATCTCTCTAAGACCCTCATCAAGAAACCACTGATAAGAAGAGGTTTGAATTTCAATGAGATTTGGTAATTCTAACACTTCGCTAATACGTGCATAGCTTCTGCGCTGGCGGTGTCGTCCATACTGAACTAGTTGACCTGTCAACTGATTCACCCCTCAAATCATGCGTAATATATGTGTAACAAGCATTTCTTCCCCATATATGTAAGAAATACTTTTACAAGACAAAAGAAAAAAGGGTTTCTAATTAGAAAACCACATCCAAAAACAAAATACCGATTTTATTAGTGTTCCCAAAAATGTATATTTTATACAGGCCTGGGCGTTTCTTAAAAGCGGCAAGCAAAATATATACATTGGCATTTTATAATGTTAACATAGCTGAAAATCCGAGTCAAACTTTTTTTGCTTTTATGATATAATACCCTTTCTTTTTTTGGACGACTTCAACGTCCGCAAAAAGCTGTTTTAATTTTTCAATAGCGGAAGGACCGCCTTGCTTTTTCTGAATGACGACCCACAAATCACCTGAAGGCCTTAAATGTTCAGCGCTTTTTTCAAAAATGGCGTGTACCGTTTTTTTCCCGGCTCGTATGGGGGGATTGGTGACAATGGAAGCGAATTGTTTTGCAGGTTCGACGTTGGAAAACAGATCACTTTGATATACCGTAACATTTTCAATCTGATTATTTAACGCATTTTCCTTTGAAAGTTCTACAGCCCTTTCATTGACATCGATCATATGAACCATTCGATCTTTGAAATCCGCAGCAAGCGAAATGCCGATCGGACCGTAGCCGCAGCCCACATCCAAAAAATCACCGTCTTGATCAGGTTCACGGAAAGCTTCGATCAGCAGTCTGGAACCGAAGTCCACCTCTTTTTTTGAAAAGACTCCGCTGTCGCTGATAAATGTAAACGTCCGGTTTCTTAATTGGAATGCCCACGTTTTTCTGCTGCTTTTTGCTGAAGGTTTTTCCGAATAATAATGGTCAGTCATCCATAGAACCTCCTCAATTGGTGAACTCTCCAGATATCTTAAGACAAGATGGATTATCTTATGCGGAAAGAACTCATTTATTTAGCAAAGAAAAAGCCCGCTTTTAACAGCGAGCTTTCTCCTAAAAGATTAGGTGAAGATTACTTAACTTCTACAGAAGCGCCAACTTCTTCAAGTTTAGCTTTAAGCTCTTCAGCTTCTTCTTTCGCAATACCTTCTTTAAGAGGTTTTGGAGTGTTGTCAACAAGTTCTTTAGCTTCTTTCAAGCCAAGACCAGTGATTTCACGAACAACTTTGATAACTTTGATCTTTTGGTCTCCTGCACCAGCAAGGATAAGATCAAATTCAGTTTTCTCTTCAGCAGCACCGCCGGCAACAGCTCCGCCAGCTACAGCTACAGGAGCAGCAGCAGTTACGCCAAATTCTTCTTCGATTGCTTTTACTAATTCGTTCAACTCAAGAACAGTTGCTTCTTTAACGGAAGCAATGATTTCTTCGATATTTAAAGCCATTTGTAATTCCTCCATTTGTTTTAATTTTAAAGACTGATAAGATTAAGCGCCTTGTTCTTCCTTCTGATCTGCCACAGCTTTTGCAGCAAGAGCAAGGTTGCGAACTGGAGCTTGAAGTACGCTAAGCAACATAGAAAGCAAGCCTTCGCGTGATGGAAGTTCAGCAAGAGCTTTCACTTCTTCAACAGTAGAAACTTTGCCTTCGATAACGCCGGCTTTGATTTCAAGAGCTTCGTTCTTTTTGGCAAACTCGTTAAGAACTTTTGCCGGAGCGACAACATCTTCTGTGCTGAATGCGATCGCATTCGGTCCAGTTAAGAACTCGTTTAAACCATCAAGCTCAGCTTGTTCTACCGCACGGCGAGTCATTGTGTTTTTGTAGACTTTGAACTCAACGCCAGCTTCGCGAAGCTGTTTGCGAAGTTCTGTTACTTCAGCCACGTTAAGACCGCGATAGTCAACGATGATCGTTGATTTACTTTCTTTCAGTTTAGAAGTAATTTCTTCAACAACAACTTTTTTTGTTTCGATTGCGCTGCTCATGGTTACACCTCCTGTAGATTCTTGTGTAACACTTATACCGTTCGGTGATCACGTTCTTTAACGACAGATTCCATATAAAAAGCCTCCATTCGACATGGAGGCTGTATATACAAGCATACGTAGCGTAAAAGCTGTGATATATATACACCTCGGTAGGAAATTAAGCCTCTGAAGGCACCTACTGTCTACGGTATAAATGGACATATTTTATTTTACAACGTTTTGAATTATATCAGAACGTATCAAGCTAAGTCAATATTATTTTACGTTGAAAGTTGAAGGGTCCACTTTGATTCCAGGTCCCATTGTAGATGTAACGGAAACGTTCTTCACGTATACACCTTTAGCAGCAGCAGGTTTTGCTTTTAAGATTGTGTCATACATTGTCGCGAAGTTTTCAACAAGTTTCTCGTCTTCGAATGACACTTTACCGATCGGAACATGAATATTTCCGGCTTTATCAACGCGGTATTCAACTTTACCCGCTTTGATTTCGTTTACTGCTTTTTCAACTTCAAATGTAACCGTTCCTGTTTTAGGGTTTGGCATAAGACCTTTTGGTCCGAGCACGCGGCCGATTTTACCGACTTCACCCATCATGTCAGGTGTTGCAACGATTACATCGAAATCGAACCAGCCTTGCTGGATTTTGTTGATGTAATCAACATCACCTACATAATCTGCACCAGCAGCTTCTGCTTCTTTCGCTTTTTCTCCTTTAGCGAAAACAAGGACGCGTTGAGTTTTACCCGTTCCGTTTGGAAGAACAACTGCACCGCGGATTTGCTGGTCGTTTTTACGAGGGTCAACACCTAAACGGAATGCCGCTTCAACTGTGGCATCGAATTTAGCTGTGTTTGTTTTTTTCACGAGCTCAATCGCTTCGTTTACATCGTAAGCTTTTGTACGCTCTACAAGCTTGGCTGCTTCAACGTACTTTTTACCTTTTTTAGCCATTTCAAAATTTCCTCCTTAGTGGTTTTAGCGGAAATAACCTCCCACGAATAAGGGTTGCGAACTTGTCTGATCCAAACTCGCAACCCACAAAGAAACAAATTAGTCTTCGATCACAATACCCATACTGCGGGCAGTTCCTTCAACCATACGCATAGCCGCTTCAACATCTGCCGCATTCAAGTCAGGCATTTTTGTTTCGGCGATTTCACGTACTTTATCGCGTTTAACGGTTGCGACTTTATTACGGTTAGGCTCACCAGAACCTGACTCAATTCCAGCCGCTTTTTTAAGCAGTACAGCAGCAGGCGGAGTTTTTGTAATAAATGTAAATGAACGGTCTTCGTAAACCGAAATTTCTACAGGAATGATAAGACCAGCCTGGTCAGATGTACGAGCGTTAAACTCCTTACAGAATCCCATGATGTTAACACCGGCTTGACCTAATGCAGGACCAACTGGCGGAGCTGGATTCGCTTTCCCAGCAGGAATTTGCAATTTTACAACTTTAACTACTTTTTTAGCCACGAGACACACCTCCTTAAGTCCGTGATGTGGTAATAGGGTGAACCCTCCCACTCAAGGTCTCATTCTTTATATGAATGATGAAAAAATATCAAGCTAGCCGACTTGGCCTTTTTGCCAAGACGCACCTTTGTATATTACCACTTTTATATAGTGATTTCAAGCGCTTTTCCATTACAATTTGTCAACTTGAGTAAATTCAAGTTCAACAGGGGTCTCTCTCCCGAACATGTTAACGAATACCTTGACTTTGTTTTTATCATGGTCGATTTCCTCGATCGTGCCCGTGAAATCGGCAAACGGTCCGTCGATTACCTTCACGGTTTCCTTCAGTTCAAAGTCGATTTCCGTTTTGCGTTCTTCAAGACCCATCCGCTTCAGAATTTTTTCGGCTTCGCCCGGAAGCAGAGCCGTCGGCTTCGAGCCTGATCCGGCAGAACCGACAAATCCCGTCACGCCCGGCGTATTTCGCACGACATACCAGGAGTCGTCCGTCATGACAAGCTCGACAAGAACATAGCCAGGGAAGACCTTCTTTTTAACAACTTTCTTCTTGCCGTTTTTAATATCTGTCTCTTCTTCTTCAGGCACGACGACGCGGAAGATTTTATCCTGCATCCCCATCGACTCGACCCGTTTTTCCAAATTCGCTTTCACCTTATTTTCGTAGCCGGAGTACGTATGCACAACATACCATTTCTTTTCCATTCTCATTCAGGACCCTTTTAAGTCCTTCCCTCCCCACACCTTAATGTTTATTGGCCGTACCGGGAAACTGACACTTCTTTTATACGAGCCTCATATTTTGAAACAATGAAAAAACCCGTCGAACGGGTTTTTTGGCAAGTCATATTAAGATCTATTATAACACGTTATGCTGATCATTATTCAACTATTAAACGAATTAATTGAGTAATTCCTGAATCGATCAGTGCAAAAAAGATGACGAAAAAGATAACGGTGGTAATAACGGTGACCGTATAGCTCGTTAATTCTTTTCCTTTTGGCCACGTGACCTTCTTCATTTCTTTTCCGACGTTCTTAAAGAATTTCATAATACCCATGGTAAGAAACCTCCACAACCTAAAAACAAAAACCCTATTTTGTTTCCAGATGTACTGTATGAGAATTGCAGTTATTGCAGTATTTCTTTACTTCGAGCCGTTCAGCCAAAGCTGCGGAGCTTTTCATTGTCGTATAATTACGGTTCCCGCAATTTTTACAGGCCAACGTGATTTTTTTCTTCATGTTTACACCTTTTTCTGGACAATCATTTCTTTAGTAAGATATCACAGTCCCAAAATCACTGTCAATATGCCGCAGGTCTCCCTACAAGCTGATTTCGCGGAGCTCCAGGTATTTCTCGAGCTTCCTTTTGACGCGCTGGAGCGCATTATCAATTGATTTTACATGGCGGTTTAATTCTTCGGATATTTCCTGATAGGATCTTCCGTCGAGATAGAGCGTAAGAACTTTTCTTTCCAAATCGCTGAGCAATTCACCCATTTTCAGCTCGATGTCATCAAACTCTTCCTGGTTGATAATCAGTTCCTCAGGATTCATTACTTTAGCTCCCGAAATAACGTCGAGGAGCGTCCTGTCCGATTCTTCGTCATAAATAGGCTTGTCCAGCGACACATAAGAATTTAGCGGAATGTGTTTCTGGCGAGTAGCTGTTTTGATAGCGGTAATAATCTGGCGGGTAATGCATAATTCGGCAAAAGCTTTAAACGAAGTCAGCTTGTCCTCTCTAAAATCACGGATAGATTTGTAGAGCCCGATCATTCCTTCCTGAACGATGTCCTCCCGATCGGCTCCTATTAAAAAGTAGGATCTCGCTTTTGCCCTTACAAAGTTACGGTACTTTGTAATCAAGTAATCTAACGCATCACTGTCTCCGACATGAACCATTTCAATGACCTGCTCGTCTTCCAACTGGCAAAACCGTTCTTTGCTGAACTGTTCTTTGCTGAATTTCCCCTGGTTGTTTCCTAAGTTCACTCCGATCCCCCCGACCGCACGTAGATAGAAATATTATACAGTAATGGACAAAAAAGCGTCAACCTACTCCAAATCACCGCGCCGCCATTTCTCAAATATTTTCAAAACATCTTCAGATAAAGGGATTTTTCCGACGGGACGCTCCATGGTAATTTTTTTGACGCTTTTTTCGATTTTTCTTTCGATCGCTTCAACTTCCCTCAGCAGCTCCCTCGCAGACTTGCGCAACGCTCCCTGTCCAAAGATCGCCCACTGCTCGGTATAATCGGATGTGGCCACGTGGATTTGCGTCTGAATATTGTTCAGGTCTGACGCCAGTTTTTCAATCCGTTCGTCAGCCGTCTCATTCTCCCTCGTGAAAATCACCTCTACCCGGTGATTGATCTTTTTCTTCTCGATTCCTTTCACGAGATGCGCATCGAATACGACAATCACCCGAAAACCGGTGTAAGCTTGATATTCCGCCATTTTTTGAATCAAAAGGTCCCTTGCTTCCTCGAAGCTGTTCGCTTTCAGATCCTTCAGCTGAGGCCACGCCCCAATCATGTTATAACCGTCGACTAAAAGGATATCCATCCTTTTCTATTCTCCCAAGGGGCTTCGTTTCCGGTACACTTCGTACATCAACAGTCCCGCTGCAACCGAAGCGTTTAGGGACGTGACTTTCCCCGCCATCGGGAGGCGAATGAGGAAATCGCATGACTCCTTGACAAGCCTTCCCATACCTTTGCCTTCGCTTCCGATCACAAGCGCGAGCGGCATGTTTCCGTCAAGCGACCTGTAATCCTGCCGCCCCGACGCATCGGTGCCGACGATCCATATGCCCCGTTCTTTCAATTCTTCCAATGTCCGCGAAAGGTTCGTCACCTTCACGACCGGTATATGCTCGATCGCTCCTGTTGAGGCTTTGGCGACGGTTGTCGTAAGGCCGACGGCACGCCTTTTTGGAATGATGATCCCATGGGCGCCGACCGCGTCAGCCGTACGCATGATCGATCCGAGATTATGCGGGTCTTCGATTTCATCTAAAACGATAAAAAACGGCTGCTCATTCCTGTCCTCGGCCTTTTGAAAAAGGTCATCCAGCTCGGCGTATTCATAAGCCGCGACTTGAGCGACGACGCCTTGATGCTGGCCGGAAACCATTTGATCGAGCTTTTTGCGGGGGACATAATGAATCGTGATTCCTTTTTTCGCGGCGAGTTCAACGACCTGCTGTGCCTGTCCCTTCACCGTGTTTTCCGCCATCCATAACTTGTACAGTTCACGGCCGGATTTTAACGTTTCAATTACCGCGTTTTTCCCTATGACGTAATCGTGCTGCTGGCTCATTTGACTTCCTCCCTGCCGTCCCGTATTTCCAACGCTTTGTTTATGATCTCTTCAAGTCTCGCTTCTTTTTTCTCAAGAAAAAGATATCCAATAACGGCTTCGAAAGCTGTGCTGTAACGGTATGTTTGGACATCCGTATTTTTAGGCACTGTTCCGGATTTTGCATTTCTCCCTCTTCTGAGCACGGCCTTTTCTTCTTCTGTAAAAAAATCCTGCTCTTCAAGGGCAAACAGCATGCTCGCCTGCGCTTTTGCCGAAACATAGCGGCTCGAGTGCTTGTGGAGATCATTGGGCTTTGTCATACCTTGCTTTAACAGGTGATGCCTGACGTAGATTTCCAAAACGGCATCACCCATGTAGGCAAGCGCCAAACCGTTTAATTGTTTGGCGTCTTTAATGGCTTCCAAATTCATGTTTACGATTCTCCTCTTTTCCAGCGCGTTCCTTGAGGAGTATCCTCCAAAATGATGTTCATGCTTTTGAGCTGATCGCGTATTTGATCAGACGTAGCAAAGTCTCTGTTTCTGCGGGCTTCGTTTCTCTTTTCAATAAGCTCTTCAATATCCTTGTCAAGCAGCTCCTGCTCCTGAAGAGAGAATCCGAGAACGGAGCAGATCTCGTCAAACATTTGAATGAACGCTTGAATCACGCGTTCAGCGGTGTTCTTTTCCTGCAAATAATAATTGGCATGCTTAGCCAGGTCAAACAGGACAGAAATCGCATTCGCCGTGTTGAAGTCATCGTCCATTGCCGCAACAAAGGCTTCCCTCTGCTCCTCGATTTTCTCAAGCCATTCGGAATCGCCCTCTGTTAAATTTGTACTGCTTTTCAGGCGATGCTGCAAATTGCTATAAGCCGTTTTTAAGCGGCCAAAAGCATTTTTTGTATTTTCGAGAAGTTCGGCTGAATAGTTGATCGGATGCCTGTAGTGAACGGAGAGCATGAAAAACCGCAGCACTTGCGGATCGTGCTCTTTAATGATGTCATGCACAAGCACAAAATTTCCGAGCGATTTTGACATTTTCTCATTATCAATATTGATGTAGCCGTTATGAAGCCAATATTTCGCAAACAGTTTGCCGGTTAAAGCTTCAGACTGGGCAATTTCGTTTTCGTGGTGCGGGAAGGTCAAATCCTGGCCTCCTGCATGGATATCGATCGAATCCCCCAAATATTTTTTCGCCATGGCGGAGCATTCGATGTGCCAGCCCGGACGGCCTTTGCCCCAAGGGCTATCCCAGAAGATTTCGTTTTCTTTCGCCGCTTTCCATAAAGCGAAATCGAGGGCATCTTCTTTTTTCTCGCCCACTTGAATCCGGGCGCCGGATCTCAATTCGTCGATCGATTGATGCGATAGTTTTCCGTAGTCTTTGAACGACCTTGTTTTATAGTAAACATCACCGTCCGCTTCATAGGCATAGCCTTTATCAATGAGCGTCTGGATAAACTCGATGATGTCGTCCATGTTTTCGGTTACCCGCGGATGGCAGTCGGCTTTTGAGCAGCCGAGCGCACCGACATCCTCAAAATATGCCTTGATAAACCGGTCGGCAATGACCGGCACTTCTTCTCCAAGCTCATTTGCCGCTTTGATCAGTTTGTCATCCACGTCGGTAAAGTTTGAGACGTAGTGAACATCATAGCCTTTATACTCCAAATATTTTCTGACCGTATCATATACGATGGCCGGCCTTGCATTTCCAATGTGAATGTAATTATATACGGTCGGGCCGCACACATACATTTTGACCTTGCCTTCTTCAAGAGGCACAAACGGCTCTTTTTTTCTTGTCAGCGTATTATAAAGTGTAATGGTCACAACTCATCTTCCCTTTCTTTTCTCTAAAAGCTCCTGTTTCAGCTGCCTGATTTCGTTCTCTAATTCTTTGAAGCGGTCGGCAACGGGATCCGGCAAATCCTGATGGTTCAGATCGCGTTTAATTTTCTTTCCGTTTTGCACCACGACGCGTCCGGGAATGCCGACAACGGTGGAGCATTCAGGTACATCGTGCAGGACGACCGAACCGGCGCCGATCTTCGAGCCTCTTCCGATCGTAATCGAACCAAGCACCTTAGCTCCCGTTGAAATCATGGCATCATCCTCTATTGTCGGATGCCGTTTTCCTTTTTCTTTTCCTGTTCCTCCGAGCGTAACGCCCTGAAAGACCGTTACATTGTTTCCGATCTCACACGTTTCGCCGATCACGACCCCCATCCCGTGATCGATGAAAAAGCGCCTGCCGATCTTGGCTCCCGGATGGATTTCAATCCCGGTGAAGAAGCGGGCAATTTGAGAGATCGCTCTGGCGATGAAAAACCTTTTTCTCTTATATAAAGCATGTGCAATTCGATGCGCCCATATAGCATGTAACCCTGAATATGTTAATATGACTTCGATGTAGCTTCTCGCAGCCGGATCTTGTTCAAATACGACATCTACATCTTCTTTCAGCATTTTAAAGAACACACGATTTCCCCCCGTTCCCCGCTTCCTGCTTTCTGCTGTTATCTGTTTTGCGTATAAAAAAACGCCTCTGTCTGATGACAGAGACGCTTTTTACACGCGGTTCCACTCTGTTTAGAAAACAGCGGATCTGTTTTCTCAAACTCGAATCCATAACGGCGGATACCGCCTTTGAATACTTGTTTCGCGAACGTTCTTCAAAGGTCTCAAGAGGTGCATTTCTAAAGCCCGGCGCTTAAGTCTTTTCCAGCCGATGAAGACTCTCTCTTTAAAGGCCGCTGGCTTTATACTTCTCCCTGTCAACGATTTTACTTATTGATCAATGTACTCAGACGTTTTAATACGGTGTCTTTTCCTAATAATTCAATGGACTGCGGCAGCTCCGGACCGTGTGTCTGTCCGGTTGTCGCGACGCGGATCGGCATAAACAGTTTTTTCCCTTTATGCCCCGTTTCTTTTTGAACTGCTTTGATCGATGCTTTGATCTGATCTGCGGTGAATTCTTCGAGCTGTTCGAGCTGTTCGGCGAATGCACTCAGCACTTCAGGCACCTGCTCTTCATCTAAAACAGTCCTTGCTTCACGATTATACTCGATTTCTTCTTTAAAGAACAACTCTGTTAACTCGACGATTTCAGCGCCGTAGCTTAATTGATCCTGGTATAGGGAAATCAGCTTGCAGACCCATTCGCGTTCGCTCTCGGAAAGCTCTTCAGATACTTTGCCGGCTTTTTGCAAATGTGGTACCGCGAGATCGATGACCTGATCAAGGTCAAGCTTTTTCACATACTGGTTGTTGACCCATTTCAGTTTATGCGCGTCAAACACAGCCGGTGATTTTGACAAACGGTTCACATCAAATATCTCGATAAACTGCTCTTTTGTAAACAGCTCTTCTTCTCCGACCGGAGACCATCCGAGCAGCGCGATAAAGTTGAACAGCGCTTCCGGCAGATAGCCGAGCTCTTCATATTGCTCGATAAACTGGATGATCGATTCATCCCGTTTGCTGAGCTTTTTGCGATTTTCGTTGACGATCAGCGTCATATGTCCAAATACCGGGATATCCCAGCCAAACGCATTGTAGATCATAATCTGCTTCGGCGTATTTGAAATGTGGTCTTCCCCGCGAAGCACATGCGTCATTTTCATTAAATAGTCATCGACTGCTACCGCGAAATTGTAGGTTGGCGTTCCGTCTTTTTTAACGATAACGAAATCGCCGATGCCGTCCGACTCGAATGAAATCTCATCTTTGACGATATCCTTGAAGGTGATGACTTCCCCTTGAGGAACTTTAAAGCGGATGCTCGGCTTCCTTCCTTCAGCCTCAAGCTTTTCCTGTTCTTCTTTTGTCAGGTTGCGGCATTTTCCGGAGTAGCGCGGCATTTCTCCGCGGGCCGCCTGTTCCTCGCGCTCTTTTTCAAGCTCTTCCTCTGTACAGTAGCACTTATAGGCGAGGCCTTTCTCAAGAAGCTCGTCATAATATGTTTTGTAAATGTCATTTCTTTCAGATTGACGGTACGGTCCATATTCTCCGCCGACATCGATGCTTTCATCCCAATCGATGCCGAGCCACTTCAAGTAGTTGAGCTGGCTCTGCTCCCCGCCTTCGATATTCCGCTTTTTATCCGTGTCTTCAATCCGGATAATGAATTTTCCGCCTTGGCTGCGGGCAAATAAATAATTGAAGAGAGCGGTTCTTGCATTTCCGATATGTAAATGGCCGGTAGGGCTCGGTGCATAACGGACCCGAACTTCGTTTCCCATCTGTCAAACTTCCTTTCGTCTCAATCAGAGTTCAAATTTATATTTATTCTATCATCAAATGAAATGGTCTTCAAAATGAATTATGCCTTTTGGAGCAGAACGGAAGCCTGAGCAGCGATTCCTTCAGCTCTTCCCGTAAATCCGAGCTTTTCCGTCGTTGTCGCTTTTACATTAATTTGCGACACATCCGCTTCCAAACCCTCAGCAATTCTGGCTCTCATGTCATCGATATAAGGAGCCATCTTTGGTTTTTGGGCGATGATTGTACAATCAAGGTTCCCAAGCGTGTAGCCTTTTTCTTTCACAAGCGCCCACACATGCTGAAGCAGCTTGAAAGAATCGGCATCTTTGAATTCCGGATCCGTATCGGGAAAATGCTTTCCGATATCACCTTCGCCAATGGCGCCAAGGCAGGCATCCGCAACCGTATGCAAAAGCACATCAGCGTCGGAGTGCCCCAGAAGCCCTTTCTCATAAGGAATCGTGACGCCCCCTATAATAAGCGGTCTGCCTTCTGTGAGCTGATGGACGTCAAAACCTTGACCAATTCTAAACATGTTCATTCCTTCTTTCCGCTTCTAATATCGCTTCGGCAACAAGCAAGTCATCAGGGGTCGTCAGCTTAATGTTTTGATAATCCCCATGAATAATGGCGACCTTGCCTCCGGCTTCCTCGACAAGACTCGCGTCATCCGTCCCGAGAAAGCCTTTTGCTTCAGCTTCGGTATGGGCGTTCATTAAAATAGAAAGACGAAAAGCTTGTGGGGTTTGAGCGGCCCACAAGCTTGAACGTTCAATCGTTCCGGCTATCTCTTCGTCTTGAACGCGTTTTATCGTGTCTTTTACGGGTACGGCAACGATCGCTGCCCCCGTTTGTTTCGCTTTCATGACAAGCTCTTCGATATGCTCCCGTTTAATAAAGGGTCTGGCTCCGTCATGAACCAAAACGATCTCTTCGTTTCCAGCAGCTTTAACGCCTTGAAAAACGCTTTGCTGGCGTTCTTTACCGCCCGGAACGATCTCGATCGGTGTCCTGAAATGATGCTTTTTCAAAAGGTTGTCAAATTCGCCGAATTCGCGCTTATTGATAACAAGAATGATCCTTTTGCAGGCGTCATGGTCTTCAAACACCTTTAATGTATGAATAATGACTGGCAGTCCTTTTGCCTCGATAAACAGTTTGTTTTTCCCGGCATTCATTCGTTTGCCTTGTCCGGCGGCAGGAATGACGACTTCGTAATTCATCTTCTGTCTCCCTTTTTAAAGCGCCTTTTCCAGCAGTTTCGGCTTGGCGAAAATCATTCTGCCGGCCGCTGTCTGCAGCACACTGGTTACAAGCACATCAATGTGTTTGCCGATATAGTTTCGTCCCTCTTCTACAACAATCATTGTGCCATCGTCCAAATACGCCACGCCCTGGTTATGTTCCTTACCGTCTTTAATCACCTGCACTTTCATTTCTTCCCCTGGAAGCACGACAGGTTTAACGGCGTTGGCCAGATCATTTATGTTCAATACGGCGACTTTCTGAAGCTCGCATACTTTGTTTAAATTGAAATCGTTTGTGACGACGACCCCGGACGTCAGCTTTGCAAGCTTGACCAGTTTGCTATCGACCTCTTGAATATCCTCAAAGTCGCCTTCATAGATTTCAACTTTGATATCCAGTTCCTTTTGAATCCGGTTTAAAATATCAAGCCCTCTTCGTCCCCTGTTTCGTTTAAGGACGTCAGAAGAGTCGGCGATATGCTGGAGCTCTTCCAGCACAAACTGCGGAATCACAATGACACCTTCGAGAAATCCGGTCTGACAAATATCAGCAATTCTCCCATCAATAATAACACTTGTATCTAAAATTTTCAGCTTTTTGTCCTCTTCAGTCCGCTCTTCTTCAGCATTTCCTTTTTTCTTCCGGGACGAGAACAGCGTGAGCATCTCATCTTTTTTCTTAAAGCCTACCCGGAATCCGAGATAGCCGAGAAAAGCGGCGAGAACGATCGGGATGACCGTACTGATCAGCTGATACGGGATGTTTTTTAACGGGATGACATTGACGATTAGGAAAGCTAGCATAAGTCCGAAGATTAATCCTAAAGATCCGAACAGCAAATCTGATACAGGCGCTTTTATTAGAGAATCCTCAATCCCTTTCACCCAGTTGATCACATGATCCGCACACCAGATGCCCAGCAGAAAAAAGATGACGGCTCCCAAACAAGCGGACGTATACGGGTTTGTTATTAAAGGTATGTCCTGTGCGTTTAACAGCACAAACAATTCCGGTATTAGAAAAATACCGGTAACGCCTCCCAAAATCGCAAAGAACGCTAAAACTATTCGCTTCAACATACCTTCACCTCCTTTTATTATCGTTTATTTTTTATGAAAGCAGCTGTTTAAAGGGAAAACAAAAAGTAAAAATAATATACCCATAAATTGCAATTTTTAATCGGTTCCATGAAAATTTCTTACAGCTGTCTATCGATATAATGTTTTTCCTGAAGCCGTTTTAACCCTTTCTTTATCTTTTGGGCACGAACAGCTCCAATTCCTTCCACTTCATCTAATTCTTTTACATCAGCCTCGATAATAAGCTTTAAATGGCCAAACGCTTCAACAACATTTTCGACGATCGGCATAGGAAGACGGGGTATTTTATGAAGAAGTCTGTAACCGCGCGGGAACACATATTCCTCCATATTCGTAGTAGCTGAATAACCTAGAAGCTTCAGCAGAATGGAATCATCCAGCAATTCAAAGCTTGACATATCTTGAAGCTGTTTTAAAAGGACGAACGGGTCTTTGATTTTTTCTTTGACATAGTCTTTCACAAAGAGGGCCGCTTCCTGCTCCATGTCCGTGATCAGCTCGCTGACTTGGAGCCTGATTAAATGTCCTTCCGTGCCCAGCTCTTTAATATACATATTAATCTCATTTTTGATTCTCAGCACCATTTCATAGCGATGCATCACGGAAATGACGTCGCCGAATGTGACGAGCTCTTCGAACTCCAAAGCGCTCAATGTCGAAATGGCATTGTCTAAAATCAGCTTGTATTTTTCAAGAGTCTGAATCGCCTGATTGGCTTTTGTTAAAATAAAGCCGATATCTTTTAAAATATATTTCATGTTTTCCTGATAAAGCGTGATCACATTCCGTCTTTCGGATATGGCGATGATCAGGCACCCTGTCTGCTTTGCCACACGCTCCGCGGTTCTGTGCCTCATCCCTGTTTCCGAGGAAGGAATCGTGGCTTCCGGCATGAGCTGCGTATTGGCATAGAGAATTTTCTGTCCCGAATCGCTCAGAATAATCGCACCGTCCATTTTCGCAAGCTCGTACAAATGGGCGGGTGAAAAAGCGGAATTAATGTGAAATCCGCCGTCAACAACCTCTTTTACTTTATCGTTAAAACCGACGACGATTAACCCGCCCGTTTTCGCCCGCAGCACATTTTCGATTCCCTCGCGGAGGGGCGTCCCCGGCGCGACAAACTGCAAAATTTCTGAAAGGTCCTGTTTCGCTCCTTTTTTTTCTTTTTCCATCTATTATGATCCTCCTAATGAAGTTCGAAGAGCCTCAGCTACATTTTCAACACCGACGACCTCAATTCCTTTCGGTTTTGTCCATCCGTCCGCATTTGCGGCAGGGATGATCATTCTCTTGAACCCGAGCTTGGCCGCTTCCTGAACCCTCTGTTCGATTCTCGATACTCTGCGGACCTCTCCTGTCAGCCCGACCTCACCTATAAAACAATCGGTCGGACTCGGCGGGGTATCCCGGAAGCTTGACGCAATGCTCACGGCAACGGCAAGGTCTATCGCCGGTTCGTCGAGCTTCACGCCGCCGGCAACTTTTAAATAGGCATCCTGGTTTTGAAGAAGCAGACCGACCCTTTTTTCCAGCACGGCCATCAATAGCGACACACGGTTATGATCGATCCCGGTAGCCATCCTGCGGGGATTGCCGAAGCTTGTCGGCGAAATCAGCGCCTGAATTTCGACGAGGACCGGCCTCGTCCCTTCCATTGACGCTACGACGCTCGATCCGGCTGCGCCCGCCGAACGCTCTTCAAGAAAAATTTCCGACGGGTTCAGCACCTCTGTGAGGCCTTCTTCCCTCATCTCAAAAATCCCCATTTCATTTGTCGAACCGAACCGGTTTTTGACGGCTCGTAAAATCCGGAAGGTATGATGCCTCTCCCCTTCAAAATAAAGGACGGTGTCGACCATATGTTCAAGCAGTCTCGGTCCGGCAATCGATCCTTCTTTCGTGACGTGTCCGACGATAAAAATCGGAATTCCTTTTGTTTTGGCAATCCTCATCAGCTCCGCGGTACACTCCCTTACCTGGGACACGCTGCCCGGGGCAGAGGTAATGTCGCTTTGATAAACGGTTTGAATCGAATCCACCACAACAAATGAAGGGTTCATCTCTTCTATAGAAGACGTAATATACTCCATATCGGTTTCAGATAAAACGTGCAGAGTTGAATTGTTGATCCCAAGCCGGTCCGCTCTCAGCTTTGTTTGTTTGACAGATTCTTCTCCTGATATGTACAGGACGTTTTCATTGGCATCGGCAAGCTGGGCAGATACCTGCAGCAGCAATGTCGACTTTCCGATACCGGGATCGCCTCCGATTAAGACAAGCGAGCCCTTGACGATTCCATCGCCCAACACACGGTTGAATTCGCCCAGTTTCGTCTTGATTCGCGGCTCTTCCGTCGTTTCGATCGATGAGATGGGCGACGGTTTCTGAACCCTTTGAACGGAATGTGCAAAAGCGGTTCTTCGGTTGGCGGCCGGCTTTTTAACCGTTTCTTCCACCATCGTGTTCCATGCGCCGCATCCCGGGCACTTTCCCATCCACTTGGCGGACTCATAACCGCACGATTGGCAGATAAATTTAGTCTTTGTTTTAGCCATAGATTTTTTAAATCTCCCTTTTATAAGAAAGTGAGGCATACTGGTCAAACGTATGCCTCTTTCTTTTTTCTCTATATTAGTTCGTTTTAGCTTCTGTTTTTACGACAAACTCTCCGTTTTCTACATCGAGCACGATATGCTGTCCTTTTGTAATATTGCCCTTCAAGAGCTCTTCAGACAGCCGGTCTTCGACGTGTTTCTGGATGGCTCTTCTGAGCGGACGGGCTCCGTATTCAAGGTCAACGCCTTCTTCGGCGATTTTTTCTTTTGCCGCCTCTGTCAATTCAATGGAAAGGTCCTGTTCTTTCAGACGCTTTGTCAATTGGTCTGACATGAGGGAGACGATGTCTTTCAAATGTTTTTTCTCCAGTGAGTGGAAAACGATAATTTCATCAATCCGGTTGATGAACTCCGGTCTGAAGGCGCGTTTTAATTCGCCCATCACTTTGTCTTTCATATCTTTGTAATTCTGCGTTTCGTCCTGTACGTTAAACCCGACGTATTTATTTCTTCTCAGCTCGCTTGCGCCGACGTTTGACGTCATAATCAGGATCGTATTTCTAAAGTCAACAGTGCGTCCTTTTGAATCGGTCAAACGGCCGTCTTCAAGCACTTGCAGCAGAATATTGAAGACGTCAGGGTGGGCTTTTTCAATCTCATCGAGCAGGACGACTGAATAAGGTTTTCTTCTCACCTTTTCAGTAAGCTGTCCGCCCTCATCATAGCCGACATATCCCGGAGGAGAACCGACGAGTCTTGATGTCGAATGCTTCTCCATATACTCTGACATATCGATGCGGATCATCGCTTCTTCATCACCGAAAATCGATTCCGCAAGCGCGCGGGCAAGCTCTGTTTTGCCGACGCCGGTCGGTCCGAGGAAAATAAACGAGCCGATCGGACGTTTCGGATCTTTCAGTCCGGCGCGCGCACGTCTTACTGCTTTCGCAACGGCGACTACCGCTTCATCCTGACCGATAACCCGCGAATGAAGAATGCTTTCCATATTCAGCAGCTTATCTGTTTCAGTCTGAGCGATTTTTGACACAGGCACTCCGGTCCAGCTTGATACAACCATCGCAATATCGTCAACCGTCACTTCGGAGTTTTCTTGCCCCTGCTTTTCTTTCCACGTTTTCTTCGTTTCTTCTACCTGTTCCCGCAAACGCTGCTCCGTATCACGCAATGACGCTGCTTTTTCAAATTCCTGGCTTTGAACTGCGGCATCTTTTTCTTTACGGACTTCATCGAGCTTTTGTTCAAGCTCTTTCAGGTTAGGAGGCGTTGTAAATGAACGCAGGCGAACCTTTGAACCGGCCTCATCGATTAAATCGATCGCTTTGTCAGGCAGGAAGCGGTCGGAAATATACCGGTCTGACAGTTTAACAGCGGCTTCGATCGCTTCGTCAGTGATAGAGACGCGGTGATGTGCTTCATAACGGTCACGCAGCCCTTTCAAAATCTGAATGCTTTCCTCAGGTGACGGCTGGTCTACCTGAATCGGCTGAAAGCGCCGTTCAAGCGCAGCGTCTTTTTCAATGTATTTACGATATTCGTCAAGTGTTGTAGCCCCGATGCATTGCAATTCTCCGCGCGCCAGGGAAGGCTTCAGGATATTGGAGGCGTCAATTGCGCCTTCAGCGCCGCCTGCACCAATTAATGTATGAAGTTCATCGATAAACAGGATGATGTTTCCTGCCTGACGGATTTCGTCCATTACTTTTTTAAGGCGGTCTTCAAATTCCCCGCGGTATTTTGTACCTGCAACAACAGTTCCCATATCAAGCGTCATCACCCGCTTGTCGCGTAAAATTTCAGGTACTTCATTATTGATAATCTGCTGGGCTAAGCCTTCAGCTATCGCTGTCTTACCGACGCCGGGCTCCCCGATTAACACAGGATTGTTTTTCGTTCTGCGGCTCAGTACTTCGATGACGCGCTGAATTTCTTTGCTGCGCCCGATGACCGGATCGAGGCTGTCCTCTTTCGCAATCGCGGTCAAATCGCGGGCGAGGCTGTCCAAGGTAGGTGTGTTGGCATTGCTATTTGCCCCGGACGCACCGCCTCCGCTCTCATTGCTGCCCAACAGCTGCAGCACCTGTTGTCTTGCTTTATTCAAGCTGACGCCCAAATTGTTCAGCACTCTGGCAGCGACGCCTTCGCCTTCACGAATTAATCCCAGGAGGATGTGCTCGGTTCCGACATATGAATGCCCGAGCTTCCTCGCTTCATCCATCGCAAGTTCCGTCACTTTTTTTGCCCTCGGTGTATAGTGAATGGACTGGGACATTTCCTGTCCGCGGCCGATCAGGCTTTCGACCTCTTTTTGTATTTTATCGGGGCTGAGTCCCAGCGCCTGCAGCGCCTTTGCAGCAATCCCTTCTCCCTCGCGGACAAGTCCCAGCAGGATATGCTCAGTTCCAATATTATTGTGCCCGAGACGCAGAGCCTCTTCTTGGGCAAGCGCCAATACTTTTTGTGCTCTTTCTGTGAATCTTCCAAACATCATACCGTTTCATCCTCCTGTCTATTGCCGTTGTTTTCTAATTTCAATCGTTCTCTGATGAGGGCTGCTCTCCTGATGTCCCTCTCGTTAGCCCTTAATGCGCCTCCCGAATATTGCTGCAGGAAACCGGGCTGAGTTAGAATCATCAGCTCATTCAATATATTCCTCGAAAGACCTTTAATGATACCGAGGTCAATTCCGAGCCGAACGTCTGAAAGGCATCTTGCCGTCTCTTTTGATTCGATCATCCGACAGTTCGATAAAACGCCGTAAGATCTGTAGACACGGTCTTCAAGCTCGATTTGCGAAGTCTGATAAAGCGCCCTCCTCGCAGACCGTTCTTGTTCGATTAACTGGGCAACCACGCTGTTAAGGTCTTCAACAATGTCATGCTCCGATTTTCCAAGAGTGATTTGATTCGAAATTTGAAAGATATTCCCTAAAGCTTCGCTGCCTTCACCGTAAATTCCTCTAACCACAAGGCCCAATTGATTAATTGCCGGTATAATTCGATTAATTTGCCTTGTTAATACGAGAGCAGGAAGGTGCATCATGACAGATGCCCTGAGTCCCGTTCCCACATTCGTAGGGCAGCTTGTCAAATAGCCTCTTTGCTCAGAGAAAGCGTAATCGATTCTTTCTTCAATCCAATCATCGACTTGATTGGTTGCTTTTAAAGCTTCAGACAGCTGAAACCCAGGGAACAGGCATTGAATGCGGACATGGTCCTCTTCATTCAGCATAATGCTGACCTCTTCATTTTCAGAAAGAAGGCACGCACCGAAAGAGGCTTCTGTCAAATGCGGGCTGATCAAATGCTTCTCAACAAGCACCCTTTTCTCCAGCGGCTGAAGCTGCTCCATTTTCACCAGTTCAAACTTACCGATGCCCGGCACTTCATATCCGGTGAATTGCTCTTCAAATAAGGCAATAATGGCTGAAGCCTCTTCATTTGAAAAAAGTGTGGGAAATCGGACTTTCTCTAAATTGCGGGCAAGACGAATCCTGCTGCTCAGCACGATGTCACTTTCAGGGCCTTCTTGCCGCATCCAATTGCTTAAAGCGTCCTGAATAAAATGCTGCAGTGACATCAGTCTTCCCCCTCCTTATTGTTTGTGTTTAAGTTTTGTTCTAGTGACCTGATCTGGTCCCTGACATTGGCCGCTTTTTCAAACTCCTCCTGCTGAATCAATTCGTTAAGCTCTCTTTTCAACGTATCGATTTGTCTTCTCACATGTAGGTTTCCGCCGATCCGCTTCGGAATTTTTCCAGCATGGACGGTGTTGCCACTATGGACTTTTCGTAAAATCGGGGTGATGTAAGAGTGAAATGTTTTATAGCACTCCGAACATCCAAAACGCCCTGTTTTTCGGAATTCGGGGAATGACATATTGCACTTTTTGCAGCGCAAGACTTGTTCAGGCTGCTGAAAAAGCTGAGCCTCCCCGGTGTTTGTAAATGATGAATCAAAATTCAACAAACCGGATAATAAATTATGAATAGAAAATCCGTTGTTCTCATTCATAGAGTATGATTCACTGTTCTCTTTCGCACATTGTTCGCAAATATGCATTTCTTGTTTCTCGCCATTAATGACTTTCGTAAAGTGAAAAGTTGCCGGCCTTTCTTTACATTCTTGACATATCACGCTTTTCACCCTCTTTACTTAAATTTCAGTGATTGCAGCATAGCTTTCATCATTCTAGCTCTTAACTCATCGCGTTCAGGTAAATCAATATATAGAACAGAACGATCCATTACACTGACCATCAATTTTGCTTCACTTTCCGTGATCACTCCATTTTCCAAAAGCCGTAAAATGATGTCATCTGAAGCAGCCTGCGAAAGCCTTGTGTAGATTTGATCCAAAATATTATTGATCAAATCGATTTTGTCGTTCATTTTAATTTTAATAATTCGGATATATCCTCCGCCGCCTCGTTTGCTTTCAACAATATACCCGCGTTCACTTGTGAACCGCGTATTGATCACGTAATTGATCTGAGAAGGTACGCACTGGAACTTATCGGCGATTTCGCTCCGTTTAATCTCCAAAATTTCCTTCCCGTTTTTTTCTAATATTTGTTTTAAATATTGTTCGATGATATCGGAAATGTTTTGCCCCACTCAGCCCCCTCCTTCACTTGACTTTGACTATATTTGACTTTAATCTTACTATAAGTGGTTTTTTATTTTTTTTCAACTAATTGCTCTTTACTCTTTATTATTTCCACTTTTGACTGTCATAAAACACGAAGAAAAAATGCACGACAAAAAAGGCCAGCTTAGTAAAGCTGGCCTTTCAGGTTGCTTGGCGGCGTCCTA
>NZ_LECW02000026.1 GCF_001042475.2 Bacillus glycinifermentans | reverse complement strand
TTCATTAGGGGGCTAAATAGGTATAGCCTTCTTTTAGTAACCTCGTATTCTTCATAATCATCTTTTGTAAGAACAGCTTGATCAGACATTTGGACATCACCATGCATTTTATAAACGATAGCATCTGCATTAGATTTTGTAATAGCTAAATTCTGAGGAGTCATCTTTACATCAACAATTTTATTGTTAGCCCTCAAGCTATCCTCTATTAAATGGTCATAATTTGTTGTCCAATATGTATCTATGGGAAGTTGAGATAATATTTCGTGATTACGAGTTGATTGTGCATCTTTAGTAAAGTTTTCAATCAATACTTGATTTAATTTTCCTCGTCCTCCATTTTCATTCACATGATATTGAGCTACAGCAATTAAATCGTCTTCTTTATCAACATCAAGCCCTAATTCATCTGCAATGTCCCTTAACAATTCTTTCCAGTTCACGTATCCCGCAGGTTGAGATAATCCTGCACCCGCAAAAATCCCCGCATTCGAATTTTGTATTTCACTAACAAAAGTTCGGATAAATTCAGATATTTTTCTATCATACATATGCTTCTATACAACCCCTTATTTTTTAAAAGGTGATCAACTCTCAGCTATATCATAAAAGAGATGATCACCTTTAAAAGAAATTGATCTAGGCTGTTTCACCTAATATCATTATACCAGTTTATGCTGAACGATTAAATCTTTTCCTTTTTATCCATTCTCCTATGTTCCCTTTATTGTTAAATGTTCACTACTGACTTTACTTTTTGTAGGAAGTTGCTTAATCCCCTGCTATCCATAAAAGCAAATGGTTTTCCATGCTTCTTAGCAAATTCTTTACCCTTTTCAGCTTGGTTCGCTACCATCGGCATGTATTAGTTCTCCCCCTAAGTTTGCTATTGCTTTTTCAAATTCTGTCTTACCTTGTCCACCTAAAAGTAAAATCTTTTTCCCTTGTAATTCATCAGTTTCCAACACTTCTGATGTCTCTGATTTTGAAGTTTTATTTTTATAGTATGAAGTAGGTAAAGGAGTGATATGTTGAGAGCGATTTATATTGTGTTTCCAAATCACTCTATACTCATTTAGATTATTTTTATTATAGGCTATATCCACTATTTCTCCTGGTTTAAGCTCGTCTTTTATTCTTGTTTCGTCATCTATAAGAAAGGTATGTGGTACACCATTACATTTAATATCTTTGACCACTCCATTTTCAAAGTATTCAGAAGCCACTAAATATGATCTGCTGAAATTAAATCCCCTTCTTCAAATCCATATCTCCTTATTATAGTTTCAGGAACATATAAACCAATTTCATCTAATTTACCTCTTTTTAAATTTCTTTTTAGTTCATAACAGTTTTTCCTTGGTTCAGTCTCATTAATTTCCTCAACGGATTTGGAGAGTTCCTTTTGTCTTTCCGATCCTGTATCAGAATATTCATTATCAACCGGAATCTTTAACGAAGATAAACTTTTTAAAAAAGTAAAGTATTCTAAAAATGACTTCTTTTGTTGTTTCGATATTCTCAAAGTTTATGCCTTTAATAATTTTTATCATATTTGCAGTTGCATCATTTAAATAATCCTGTTTATTCAAATATATCCCTCCATATGAAACGATTGCGCCGTTTTCGCATGTGTTCCCTTCTGTGAATGCTCCTGAGCTGTCGTCAACTTACTAATCGTTATGGTGTTCTTGTTTTCTTCTCAAGCCTTAGATCCAACCATCATCATTTTAGCGGTAATATCAGTGCAGCTGACACCGCCCGCAAACACGCGGATAAAAATGTAAGAACCCTCCGAATCTGGAGAGTTCTTTTTATGAGTGATATTTATTCGTTGACTATTGTCTTTCGTCTTTCGTTTATTGAATAAGACTATTGATGATTTCTACGTGCAATAGACAGCTATTGCAATATTTCGATATAGCCTTCGGTTCCATGCACGCGAATTCGTTGTCCATCTTTTATCAGTTTGGTTGCATTCTCTACTCCGACAACGGCTGGCAAGCCGTATTCACGTGCGATAACTGCTCCATGGGTCATCAGGCCGCCAACTTCGGTGACCAGGCCTTTGATGGATACAAACAATGGTGTCCAGCTGGGATCCGTAAAGGCGGTGACCAAAATATCCCCATTCTCCAGATCAGCATCTTCCATGTTTAAAATGACACGCGCTCGTCCCTCTATCACTCCGGAAGAAACAGGCAGACCTGCAATAGCCTCGGCCGGGAGATTCTCTCGTTTGTATTCACCTGCAATGATTTCGCCGTCAGACGTGATAACGCGCGGTGGAGTTAGTTTTTCATATAATTTGTACTCGTCTTTACGTTTGCTGATGATCTGGTAATCTAGTGTATTTGTGCGTACGGCTTTGTGAAGTTCTTCAAAAGTGAGATAGTATATATCTTCTTTTTCGTGAATAATGCCGGCTTGTTCGAGTTTTTCGGCTTCTTTCAGTAAAGCCTGCTTATAAACGAAGTAGCGATGAATCATGCCGTATTTTGGATATTCCCGATAGCCTATGAAATTCCGGATGAGACCGATCATTCGTTTTGTTTCTTTGGCTTTTTGTTCACCATCCGGCAATTGTTTCAATCGCTCTAATATTTCTTGTTCTTTTTGCAAAGCCACACGCCGCCCTTGTTCAAATTTCCGATGGCTTTCATTAGGCTCAAAGTTTTTGATGTTACCCAGAATCAACGGGACAAGTGTAATTGGTTTTTCGTTCCATCGGGTTTTCGTAATATCGATTTCTCCGGGACAACGCATTCCGTATTTGCTGAGATAATCATAGATAGCGTCTCGGGTTTCGCGTCCGCCATCAAACTTAGCCAGTTCATCCAAAAAGTTATCATCTTTTACATGTTGTAAGTAATCAATTACCTCTGGATAAGGACGTATCACATCTGCGACATTGAGTAGCGCCAGACCCATTTCCGAAGTAATATTGTTTGGGACAGCTTGAGAAAGCGTATCTGCTGCGTTTTTTTCACCTAACCATTTGTTCATGTTTTCATTGATCCATGTTGAAGCATTCATGGCTGTCATAATTACACCAAAGCTTTGTGGATCAGATAAACTCTTCTTTAATTGCTGGATATCTTCCAGAATAAAATCAAACAGATCCGTTCCTGATTTCGTTTGGATGTTTTGTTTTAATTCTTCTATCGATGTTTGACTGCGCTTAATCAAATCAGAAACGATTGTCGGATCGTAGTCGTTTAATGTTTGATAATCCGCAGGCGGCATACCTTTTGTGCTTTTACCGGGGCTCATTTCTTTTTCATCATTTGGTAACTTTTTTATAAAATCTTCTCGCTCTAGTACGGTCATGAGCGCGTCTTTTATGAGCGGATCGGATTGTCCCAGTTTTAATATAGTTTCTCTACTGGCAGGTGAAGCCAGCATAGGTGTAACATCAACAAACAACCTTCCACCGGCTATGCGCATGTTTGCCGGAGTCGTTAACAGCCAAAAAGACAATCCCAGTGGTTTCATGGGGTCTGTCATCATTTGTTGGTGACCAACAGATACATAAACGTGATTTTCCTGATCATCCGCCTCAGGGATCGGGTATAAAGTTGTGATCGGCCGACTCTGGACAATATAAAATGTATCATCAGCCAAACACCATTCGATATCTTGCGGCTGGCCGAAATAAGCTTCGATCTGTCTTCCGATGCGTGCCAGTTGTAAAATTTGTCCGTCAGTAAGTGTTTGCGTCTTTTGTTGATCGGGATCGATCTGCTTTGTCTCCGTTCCGCCTTCTTTTCGTCCATAGATCGCCAATTTTTTAGTTGCGATCCTTTTATCGACGATTTCCCCTTCCTGTACTTTATAACAATCGGCAGATACCAAGCCGGAGACCAGCGCTTCTCCAAGTCCAAAACCGGCATCGATGGATAGCGGCTTTCGGTTGGAAGTAATGGGATCAGCGGTAAATAGAATCCCTGAAGCCTGCGGGAAAACCATCCTTTGGATGATAACGGATATATAAACTTGACTGTGGTCAAATTCATTTTGCATACGGTAGATGACCGCGCGATCCGTAAATAGGGATGCCCAACATTTGCTGATGTGCTGCAAAATTGCTTCTTTGCCGATGACATTTAAATAGGTGTCTTGTTGACCGGCAAAAGAGGCATGCGGCAAATCTTCAGCAGTCGCGCTAGAACGCACGGCATAAGCGTGTTCATCGCCAAACTGGGAGAGATAGTGAGAAACTGTTTTCACAACATCGGAAGGAATTTCTACTTCCATAATGGTTTTTCGGATCTTCCTGCTGATTTCACCAATTTGATCTCGATCTTCCACTTTTAGCATGTTCAGTTGATCCAACAACGTTTGTAACGTTTCGTTTTGTTTGATGGCTTTTTGATATCCTGCTGTTGTGACGCAAAATCCTTCCGGTACTTGTATTCCTTGAATTTTTGATAATTCCCCTAAATGTAACCCCTTTCCCCCAACGAGCAAAAACTGTGTTTTTTCCATTTCGTGAAAACCGAGAACCAAAGAACTCATTCTCCATCTCTCCTTCAAAAAAATTTGACAAGAGCTTTCCTGCATGGTACAATTAAAATATAAGATGGGATATCTATAACATTTGATGGAAAGCAAACGTAATCTGATTATATCATCGTGTCTGTTTTCGTGCAATATAAAAAGAACCTGGTAAAACTGTCCAGGTTCTTTCTTAATTTCTTGCTATCCTTAGTCAAGGATATGAACTATATTGAAACATGGTTTCAGGAACATCAAGGACGTTATTCTATCCTTGTAGCCGAATCAAAAGAAGAAATTGCGGGTTGGGCTTCCTTAAACCCTTACTCCCACCGTTGTGTTTATAAAGGCGTTGCTGACCTTTCTGTCTATGTTGACCGTTCATTTCGCGGAAAAGGAGTGGGCAGCTTACTTCTTAAAGCACTCGAAAAGACAGCTAAAGAAAATGAATTTTATAAAATCGTCCTAGACGTTTCCCTTAACGGACTCGGACAAAGTTTATACAAAAAAATGGGCTACAGGCAAGTTGGTATCTTTAAAAATCAAGGAATTCTAGATGGACAGTATGTTGATGTGATGGCAATGGAAAAGTTGTTGTAAAACCAAATGAAGGGCCCTTCTGTTTTGAAGGACCTTTCATTTTTTTATTTTCCCTCGGTCGCAAACCGTTTGATTCTTTCTTCAATTTGATCTCGAACCCGCTTGAATACAGCCCATCTCTCTTTTTCAGTTCCTGTTGCTTTGGCTGGATCATCGAATCCCCAATGATCACGTTTGACGTGCGGGGGCGTCATTGGGCATTTATCGTTGGCATCGCCACATAATGTAACGACAAAATCAGCCTTGTTTAAAATTTGAGGATCAATCATATCTGAAGTTTGGTTTGAAATATCTATTCCTGCTTCCTTCATTGCCTTTACGGCATTCGGATTTAAACCATGGGCCTCAATTCCAGCCGAAAAAACATTGTATTCATCGCCTAAATATTTTTTGCCAAACCCTTCTGCCATTTGACTTCGACAAGAATTCCCTGTACACAAGAAGTAAATCGTCTTTTTTTCTTTGCTCATTTTTTTCATCCAACCTTTCGCTTATTGTCCTTTGACATTTGAACCATAGTATTTCTTGCGCAGCCAAAGAGCAACGTTCACCAATCCGATCATAACCGGTACCTCAACTAAAGGGCCGATAACCGCTGCAAATGCAGCACCCGAGTGAATGCCGAATACACCGACAGCCACTGCAATTGCTAACTCAAAGTTATTACTGCCTGCTGTAAAGGCCAATGTTGCGGCAACCCCATAGTTTGACCCGAATTTCTTTCCTAAGAAAAACGAAACAAAAAACATCACGACAAAGTAAATGAGTAACGGAATCGCAACCCGGACTACATCCAGCGGCAAGCTTACAATCATATCTCCCTTTAAGGAGAACATTACGATAATGGTAAACAGCAAAGCGATAAGCGTAACCGGGCTGATTTTTGGAATGAATCCTTTTTCATACCATTGTCTGCCCTTTGCTTTAACAAGTATTAAGCGTGTTAACATTCCAGCAAGAAACGGAATACCTAAGTAAATAAATACAGATTTTGCGACTTCGCCCATTGTAATATCAACGATTGCGCCTTCAAGACCAAGCCGTTCTGGAATGACAGTTACAAAGATATAAGCATAAACTGAAAAAAACAGTACCTGGAAAACAGAGTTAAAAGCCACCAATCCGGCCGCGTATTGAGTGTCGCCTTTCGCTAGATCATTCCACACAATAACCATGGCGATACAACGAGCTAAACCAATCATAATGAGTCCAACCATGTACTCTGGTTTATCAGGCAAAAATACAATGGCTAATAAGAACATGAGAATCGGACCAATAATCCAGTTTTGTACAAGCGATAACAAAAGGATTTTGATATCTGTAAAAACTCTTCCCATTTCTTCATAGCGCACTTTGGCAAGCGGAGGATACATCATCAAAATTAAGCCAATCGCAAGTGGTATAGATGTTGTTCCTATTTGCCAATGGTGTAGTCGGTCTGCGAAATTGGGAAAGACAAACCCTGTCCCTGTTCCGATCGCCATGGCAAGGAAAATCCAAAGTGTTAAATAGCGGTCAAGAAAAGACAATCGCTTTTTTTCTGTATGACTCATTTTCTCAAGCCCCCTCCGCTACTGTTATTAGCAGTCACAACGAGCTGTAACCTTGCTTGCATTTATTTTTTTGATTTGCTCTGTTTGGTCTGGTATATGCTTTAACAACTCATCGATTAATTCGAAAAATTCGCTTTTCGGATTTAAAGAATAATAAACCCACTGCCCTCTTTTTTCTTCGTTCAATAATCCTGCATTCTTGAGTTTGCGAAGATGTTGGCTAATGGACGGCTGACTCATGGTAAACACCTCGAGAAATTCACAAACACAACATTCACGCTGTTTTAGAATAGCCGCCATCGTTAATCGTGTTTTATCCCCGAGCAATTTTAATCCTTCTGCCGCCTTATCAATCTCTATAATTGTTTTATTCACTTGATACTCCTCCAGTTTGAATATTGCTATATAATTATATACTTATATGTTAGGCAGAAGCAATGATATTATGTAAAGTCATAAGTCATAAATGAAAGGTCATCTCCAAAGGTTTTCGCTGGCATGCGGTAAGTACAAAAAAGAAGCATGTTTTTTCCTACAAGGATTTTTTATTTCATGTAATTTTTGGATAACTTAGAGAAAAATCAAAAAAGACTGCCGGGAACATCGGCAGCCTGCTTTGATATCGCCTAAAGCATGGTGATTATTATACTAAGTTGATTTTTTCAGCTCATCTATTGATTGAATTCATTAACTGAAAGAAGTATTCAGGTTTATGAGTTTTATTTAGGTTATACCATGAATCTAATGTATCTGGTGCAAACACATCTAATTTTTTCAGGACTTCTATCGCAAATTCCAGAGGAGCTACTCCTGATGCTGTCACCAAATTCTCGTCAGATACTGCAGGTTTCATCTCATAAAATCTTTCTCCTTTATAATGAGGACAGACCATTTTAATATACTCTAAGCTGTTGCTTGGATGTTTTCTGGAATCTAGGTATCCAATATTCGCGAGGCCCTCAGTTGCACCGCAAATTGCAGCAACAATAGTGCCAAGCTTTAAAGCTTGGCCGATTTTTTTCAAAAGAGGTTGATGAATACTTTCTCCCCAAGTATTCCCTCCAGGTAAAATGACAAGATCTTTACTCCCAAAAGTACACTCATCAAGGGAAATATCTGGCGTTATGTTCAGTCCCCCCATCGTCGTAATCATTTCTTTCTTAGCTCCTACTGTAACCACTTTTAAAGGGGCTAAACCTTTTTTGAAATATCTTCCTGTGTTTAGTTCAGCAATTAAATATCCGTATTCCCAGTCTGACATTGTATGAAATACATAAAGATAGACTTTTTTTGTTTGCACTCAATAACACTCCCATTACAATTGATATAACCTATCATAATATAACTTCCCTGACAGTTAACGTCAGGGAAGTTATCATGCTTGATGAAATTTTATTAATTCCGACAGAACTTCGATAAGTCTTTTCTTAAGACTTATTGGCTCAATAACTCGAATTGATTTACCGTACGGTAAAAGTAAATGAGGTACATATGTATGTATCATATTTTTTTCAAGAAGAAATACCGCTTGATTTGAAGTCCTTTCTTGCAAATAATGTCCTAAAAACCAATGTTGGCAAATATCATCCAACGCTCTTGTATTCCCGTTAATAACCAAAGGGATAATCCCTTCCTTATCTTCTATTGTCGGAAGGAGGTTTTTCATAAAAAAGTCACGTGCTGAAAATTTCTCTGGCCGGTTAAACCTATTTTCGGTTAGCTTTAGACTTTCAATTCGATCTACTCTAAAACTGCGGATATCCTTTCTAAGATGACAAAATCCAATCACATACCACTTATGATTCCAATAAATCATTCTGTACGGATCAACCAATCTATTACTTGATTGCTCTTCGCCAATTTTATGGTATAGAATTTTTACAGAGTATCCGCCAGCTACGGCCAGCTCCAACTCCTTTAAGAAAGGTTCCATCGAGAAGGAACTTAATCGACTTATTACTTCAAGACTGATTAAATGTTGGTTTATCTTTGTTTTCTGCTCTTGATTTGAATATTTACTCAGCTTTGAAACAGCCCTATTAAGTACTTCTCCTCCATAATATCCGGCTTCTTCTGCAAAAACAGCAGCGTGAAATAGTGAGATTTGCTCCTCAACATCAAAAAAAAGAGGAGCTTCAATAAAATTGTTCAATAAAGTGTACCCCCCGTTATGTCCCGGGTCTGAAATGATAGGTACACCACTTGTTGAAAGTGTATCAATATAACGATATACAGTTCTTATATTTATCTCTAACTTTTCTGAAATTTGTTTGGCAGTAATTTTTTCACCTGAACTAAGCATCCAAAGAATTGCTAGCATATTGTCCATTTTAGGCATATAAATCTACCTCTTGTTTAAATGTCTTCAATTCTAGGTTTAAACGGACTTCCTCAATTTTAGAATGCAATTCTTCTGTGAATGTTTTGCTGTTTTTTTCAAAACGGGCACGTTTATAACTTTGAACTGCTCCTGAAATCTGAGGCCAAGTGAAACTTGGTGCATCAACAAGAATATCTCCTATCATGCTTGATATGGACTCCTTTGCAATATCTGCAGTTGTTTGTTCTATATATTCATTCAAAATTAATCTCCTCCTTGTGACTTAGATAGAAAAACTAATATGCTTTTCTGCAGAGTCACTTAATTGTTTACAGCTATGATTGTAATACTAGTCAGGCCTTTTTAGTTCCTTCTTAAATCAACTGCCATAGTGACATAAGCAGGGGTTATCAAATTATAGAGACAGATCCAACTATATCAATGGGTATCGATAAAACAAAAAGTAAGGCAAAACTTTGGGAATATTCAAATGAAAATTTACCTGAAGAAGCAAAAGAAAAATACGAAAAGGATATTAAAGTACTAGAAAAAGAACAGCAAGAGCATTTGAAAAGCTTAAAGCAAGAAAAAAAGCAGGCTATGATGGCCTGCTTTTCATTAAGATTAAAAGAATTAATCGTACCATAAAGAGACTTTCTTTATTTTAACATTTGTGCTCGAGCTTCCATCATTCACAAATTTGAAGCGATACTTTTTACCTCTTTTTAAGTCAGTCATATTGTAATGCATTTCACCTTTCCATCCACCCGGTAACGAGACTTTTTTTGCTCGGCTTCCCGGTCCCCCGTTTTTATCATATGCTACAATTATCGAAAATGGTTTAGCCGTACCTTGTGGAGTGACAAGAAGGGTTCTTGGATTTTTAAACGCTTGACCGTATGAGCCCTTGCCGAGCCAGTAATTATAATTAAAGTTAAAGGCAGGTGACGTAAATGTTTTATACATCACCTTTATTGGAGTGTCTTCAGATTGTTCCTCTTCGAGTTTAATCATATCTTTCAGTTCTTCCAAAGTATAAGGATGAATTTCATCCCCATTTTCGCCATATATTTTGATTTGTTTTGCAATCTCTTCTTTTTTAGCATCAAGATCATTTTGTGTTAGAGCTTTTGTCTCAGGAGTTGATACAGTTGTTGTTGCCTCTACCTTGCTTGTCCCGCTAAAACCAAAAAGAGAGATACATAGAACAGCTGCGATTGACCAAAATGTCACTTTTCCTTTCATGTACATAGGCTCCTTTACTCATTTTTTGTCATTACCAGCGTAACATAAATTGGTTGTTAAAAAAATACACAAGATGAAAAACATTCTATAAAATTAACAATTCTTATCGGAACGAATCAATTTCATTTGTGGAACACTTGCTTCAATAAAAAAAGAGGCATATTCTAATGAACATGCCTCCTCTTCTTGAGTATGATTACTGAAAATCATAACAATACTCTGCTATATATCTCTTTTCTTCTATTCTCAAAGAAAGGGTCGCAATACAATTGCTGCAATTGCCAGTAATGGCAAGCCGACTCCGGTCACTGACTATCCACAAGACAAGTTAATCATTTTCATCGTGTTCAATAAAATAATGATTCTTGCGATAAGACACTGCTTCCATGGTTGCGATCAGATTTTCACCATGTAAGATGTCGATTCGATAAAAACCTGTGCGAAAGTTTCGCTTGACTTCTGTCGCGCGGGCAACGATCTTGTCCCCTGGTTTAGCTGATTCAATAAACTGGATGGTTGTCGAGAGTCCTAATGATGTTTTTCCGTATGCATTGCACGCTGCCGAAAAAGCATGATCTGCTAATGCGTATAGCACTGCCCCGTGAACAGTCCCATATGCATTTACCATATGGCTTCTTACTTCAAGCATTGCTTCCGCAAAGCCTGCTTCAAATGTTGTCAGCTGAATTCCCAGCGATTGTGCATACGGATCGTTCTTTACATGTTTATAAATTTGTTGATAGTGTTTTTCGTAAATGTTGACCTCGTCAATTTTCTTCTTCATTGCCGGCTCCTCCTTCGAATAAAAGCGGAATTAAAAAACCCATTGCACTAACATCATGTAGGTGATCGTTCCCCCTGCTATGGAAAGGAGCATATTTTTCTTCCAAAAGTGAAGCAGCGCAACTGCCGCTACTGCAATAAATTCAGGGATGCCGCGGCTGCCGGAAAGTAAACTCACATCCTTAAAACAATAAATGACCAAAAGCCCGATGACCGCTGATGGCAGCGCTTTGCCGAGATATTGTATATACTTCGGCGTCGGTTTGCCCGATGGGAAAATCATAAATGGAAGAAACCTCGTCAGCATTGTGCCTAGCACAACCATAGCAATCGTGATCATTTGCTGCGTTACACTCATTGTCATGCCGCAACCTCAACTTTCTCCAATGGTTTTCTAAAAGCGGTAAGCACTCCCAGAATCGCAAGCATGGCAGGAATCATGAAGTCGTTTCCGCCAAAAATCATAAGGGTTGCTGCCGAAAGTCCAAGTCCTGCGAGGGCACTAAAGTGCCGTTTCTCTTTCATCCACTGTTCAATAAAAATCACAACAAAAAGAGCGGTCATCACGAAATCGAGCCCTTCTGTGTTGAACTTGACGAGAGATCCGAAAATGCCGCCGATCGCCGCTCCTATGACCCAATAAGAATGATTAAGCAGTGTCACGAAGAACATAAACCAGCCCTTGTCTACATTCTTCGGAATATGGGCGGTACAATTGATAGAAAAAGACTCGTCGCACATCCCGTAAATCAGATAAAACTTTTTCTTACCGGTTCCCCTATACTTATCCAGCATGGAAATGCCATAAAACAAATGGCGTGCGTTCACCATTAAAGTACAGAAAAGAGCGTTCAGCGGGTTGAACGCCCCAAGCAAAAAATTGGCTGCGACAAATTCCATTGAGCCTGCAAAAATGGCAAAGCTCATGATGATTGGATAAATGGCGTTAAACCCTAATGAATTCATATAGATTCCGTAGGCAATCCCCAAAAATATAAAGCCCGCCAAAATCGGAAGCGTATGCGGAAAAGCCGCGCGGCAAGCAATCCATATTTGATTTCTTTTTTTCATATGATCCACATCCTTAGCTGAAACTTTATTCCATACAAATTTAACACACAAAATCCATACAATGAACAAAAGAATTGTATGGATTACAATTCTTTTGTTCAAAATCAATCTTTGAAATGGGAGCTGATCAATTATAAAATTCCATACAATAAATGATATGATTGTATGGAATACGATCTAAGAGGTGCAATATGCCGGTAAATTCATTTGATCATTATCCAATGTCTTGGAAACCTGATAAAAAAGCGTTAAAGCGTCCTTATTATTATTCGATTGCGGAGCTGCTTGAACAGGATATTGTAAACGGCTTCTTGGCGCCCGGGACAAAGCTGCCGCCACAGCGGGAATTGGCGGATTTTCTCGACTTAAACTTTACCACGGTTACCCGTGCCTACAAATTGTGCGAGTTCAAGGGTTTGATTTATGCAATCACAGGAAGCGGAACCTTTGTATCTCCCAATGCAGCCCGTTCTATTACCATCTCCGCGGATAACATCACAAATCTTATTGATTTTGGATTTGTAGCCTCTTTTGAACAAACCAACGGAAACGTATCGGAGCTTATGCAAAAGGTTGCGGAGAAAAGCTATTTGGATAAGCTTTTAAATTACAATGATCCGACAGGAATTCCGCATCAAAAAACGGCAGGGTTAAATTGGATGGAGTCTTTCGGTATTCAGGCAGACCAAGAGCATATGGCGATTGTTTCCGGGGCCCAAAATGCGCTGGCCATTGCATTGACGGCACTGTTTGAGCCTGGTAATCGGATTGCAACCGATTTATACACCTATTCAAACTTTATTGAGTTGGCAAAAATGCTCCATGTACAGTTGGTCCCCATTCCCGGAGACCAGTTTGGGATGCTGCCGGATGAACTTGAAAAACAGTGCTGCCAAACAAAAATACACGGGGTTTTTCTGATGCCTTCTTGCTGTAATCCCACAACAATCATGATTTCAGATTTTCGAAAACATGAATTAGCGGCGGTTATCCGCAAGCATCATTTGATTTTGATCGAGGATGATATCCATGCATTTCTGACGGCAGGTATTATCTCCGATTATCAGAAGCCGATGTTCAATTTACTTCCGGACCAGAGCGTATATATTTGCAGCACTTCCAAGTCCATATGCTCCGGATTAAGAGTCGCCTATATGGTGTATGGGGATGCCTTCCGCCAGAATATTTTACAGAGCATTTTCAACGTCAATGTCAAAACGTCCTCGTTAGATGCGGAGGTCGTCACGGAGCTGATTCTATCAGGCAAGGCTCATGAAATTGTGTCGCAAAAGAAACAACTTGCCCAGTCTGCAAATGAGATATACTCGGACTATTTTCCTCCGAGTCAGCCTGGAGAACATCCTCTCAGTTTTTACCGCTGGCTTTCTATTGAAGAGAATGTTGATTCATCTCAGTTGGAAGCGGATTTGAAGATGCGCGGCATTCGGGTTTTTCATTCTGACCGTTTTCTCAGCGGGCAGACTGTACGCGAAAAGTATCTGCGCATTGCCCTTTCTTCTACAAACTCATTAGAGGAGTTGAAAGTGGGGTTGGACATACTGAAACAGTATCTTGGCTGATACGAGAAATAAAATCAGAAAGAGGAGAAACCTAGAACATCAAGAGGTATAGACAAAAAGTGAATCAGACACGACCAAATGGAGGTTTTGGTTGTGTTTTTTATGTTGCCTGGAGAAAGAGCAATGGGGAAATTGATTCTTTTTTGCAGCTGTTTTTGGTACAATTGGATTGGTTCTTCCAGTACGAATATAAGCGAAGAAACGCAGATCAACGATACAATGTTTACAGATATACATAGTAAATCAGGAGGGTGAGAGTATGGGGAGATCGAGGCAAATAAAACAGTTTGAAAAACGATTTAGGAAAGAAGTAATTGAGGTGGCAGCAGTCACCGGTCCATCCGGCATTGGAGCTGGAAGAGCGGACGATGATGCGATGTGGAGGGCTTCTATTCCGTTGATTGCCTGGAAAGAGCCGGGGAACGGCAAACCTGCTGTTCAGGAGGAGCTGGATCTGGAATGGCTGGCCGATGACGACGAATGGGAGAAAACAGGAGATCTTTTGGAGGCGAATGCCGTTGTCAGGCTGTATGCTCGCATGGGTGATCAGGCCATGATGCTCGTAAAGGTTGCAGATACGGATCATCAGGACGAAGAATTGCAAAGTATTTTGCAGAAATCATTAAAGCCGGTATATTATGAGGACGAGAAATTGGGCACCTTTGAGCTGTTCAAGTCGGTCAATGTGTTTGAGAAGGACATCACCTGGGCCGGACAAAATGGAAAGCTCTACTTTGATTGGGATGAAGACGATCGGCAGATGCAGGCTTCGCTGGAAACCGCACATATTCTATTTCAAGACCAGGCGCATTGGAATGCCAAAATACGGGCTTACGCTGCTGAAGAACTGGTCGAACTGGCCAATGAATGGCTGCAAGATAACGACGAAGCGGAGTTTGAGGAAATCACCAAGAAGATGTTCATCGAGCTCATGGAATTGAGCAGTATCAGCGTGTATCCTGATGGAGACTTTGAAGTATTCTTTGATGACGGCGATATGTTTTGGGGACACTCGATCATCGTCAGCGGCCACCGAAACGGTACGTTTGAATCAGCTGAAATTGCCGGATAAAGCTGGTCGGCGCATTCCGTTTGTTTCAGGTTTTCAATGCTGAAGCCTGTCCCCCTCTTCTTTTCTTGTCTCGTTTTCGATGCTGAAAACCGAAAAACCTTGAAAAGCCGCGGGCCTTTCAAGGTTTTTACCCTCGTTCTAAAAACTGCAGCCATTATTTTATTTGCACCAATAAAAATGTGTATTTTGTGCCCTCCGGCTTGTTTTTCCAATAAATCGTTACCTCCGCATCCCCTTTTTTGAGGCCTTTATAGTCCACCGAGTTCAAGCCTGGATTAGCATATGCATGAAGAATAAAGGGATCATCAACCGAAACCGTTAAATCGTCATCCGTAAATTCAATTTTAGGACCGCCATTGATACTGCCGCAATAGAAATGCGCACGGCCGGAACCGCCAATGCCAACTGTTTCGTCGTACACGGTGAAGATGTGGGTTGAGCATTCGCTTGGCTTAATGGTCCCGCTTGATGCAGCATTTGCAGATGTTCCATGAAAGGACAGGACCGCCGCGAAGGCAATAGCTAGTGACAAGAAATATTTGCTTAATTTTCCGATGTTCATGTTGTCAACCTCCAACCAAATATTGTTAGTATACATATTCTTAAGATAGAAATATATACCAAAAACATTGCGGGTATGTGAGGGATCTTTTTTCACAAAAAAGAGCTGACGGTTAAAGTCAGCTCAAATTAAAATTGGCAGATTCAGAAGGTTTAAAGAACTTATATACCGCTTCATCGCTTACATCTGAAACGCGCTTGTACTCATAGTCCGGTGATTGATCGCGATCGATCAGGACGGACCGCACGCCTTCATAGAAATCACTGTGTCTCAAAAAGTTCTTTGCAAGCAGCAGATCCGTGGCAAAACATTCTTCCAGCGTTTTTTGTTTGCCTCCCGCCAGTTGCTTTAACGCGATCTTCAATGAAAATGGGGACTTGGAAAGAAGCAGTTTCTTTATATTCAAGCCAAAGTCGCTTTCCTCTCTATCGAGCGACTGAAGGATCTCTTCCAACGTATTGAACCTAAAATGATGATCAATCGTTTTTTGATGAGAAGAGAGTTCGCTCTTTTGAGAAGGCTCCGTTCGAAATTCTCCGATCATCTGATCAAGCTTTTCCCCAACTTTTACAAGGTTCCAGTTCGTATGTTCCACTTTTTTAATCAATTGCTCTAAAGCGTCGCTTTCCATGTAAATGTCTGCACCATTCATATACAGCACATCAGCAGCATGGATGACAGACGCCGTTAATGCGAGGTAGCGCCCAATGTGACCGGGAGCTTTGTTAAAAAAATAGGCTGCGCCGACATCCGGAAAGAAACCGATATTCATTTCCGGCATCGCCCATTTCGTCCTTTCCGTCACAATCCGGTGGCTGGCTCCATACGTCAGGCCTACCCCTCCGCCCATGACGATGCCGTCTAAACAGGCGATGATCGGCTTCGGAAATCGGTAGACGGCCATGTCGGCCTCATATTCTTTTTCAAAAAAACGCTCAGCAGCTTGCATTGCTCGTTTGGACGAACGAGCCTGGTAGAGCGCTTTAATATCACCTCCGGCACAAAGCCCTTTTGGACCAGCGCCTTTGATGATCACGACAGAAACGTTATGATCTGTCTTCCATTCTGTTAACTTTTCGCCAATCACGCGGACCATGTCATAAGTGAGTGAGTTGAGCGCTTTCGGGCGGTTCAAAACAATAGTTGCGACGCCATTTTGATTGACGGAACACAAAACGTCATCAGACATCTTGATCCCCTCCTTTTATGAATGATAAAAGTCTGGTTTTCGTTTCTCGACGAATGCGTGAATGCCTTCTTTGGCATCTGACGAGAGAAACAGTTCGGCAAATCTTTTTCGTTCCCTTTCCAGCCCTCGTTCCATGCTCTCATTGCTGCCTTGTATGATACATTCGACTGCACGCATGACACTTGTCATGCTTTTCCCTTCTACAAATGACATTGCGACAGCAGTTGCCGTGTTCATGAGTTCCTCTTCCTTCTCGGCAAGCTGCGCGATCTTTAGCTCTACCGCTTCATGAGCTGAAAGTGTTCGGCTTGTAAGGATGAGGTCAAGTGCTGCGGCTGTACCCGTTATCTTGCGGAGCCGCTGTGTACCCCCAAATGCAGGAATCAGCCCGAGCTTTAATTCCGGCAGACCGACTGTCGCCTGATCTGATACGATTCTGAAGTGACAGCTCAGCGCCAGTTCAAAACCTCCGCCGAGAGCCGGTCCGTTTATCGCGGCGATGACGGGTTTTTTTAGAGCTTCGACTTCATTGCAGAGCGCTTGGCCTCCTTCAGCCAGCGCCAATCCTTGTTTTTCATCTCCTAATTTTGAAACGAACTCTTTTATGTCTGCTCCTGCTGCAAAGAAGCGGCCCTCCCCTGTGATGATAATCGCCCTTGTGTCATCATCTGCGGCGAGTTCCCTAAAAAGTGACCTGAGTTCGGCGATACAGGGAGAAGATAGTGTATTTACCGGCGGATTGTTCAATATGACAGTCGTGATAAAATGTTCTTTTTTAAGCGTTACGTATTTCCAGTTCAAGATTTATCCCTCCAGTATAAAAAAGACCCCTCTAAAGGTCTTTATCCAGTTGTTAGAGGGGGTTAAAGGTTAGAACCATCGTTCGGTGACAACTTTTTTACGTGTGTAAAATTGAACGCCGTCTTTTCCGTTTGTCCCAAGATCTCCGTAGAAAGAAGCTTTGTTCCCCGCGAAGGAGAAGAACGCCATTGGAGCCGGTACATTGACATTCACGCCGATCATGCCGGCATCAATTTTATCCCGGAATTGCTGAACGCTTTTGCCGTTCGACGTGTATATCACGGCGCCGTTGGCAAATTTCGATTGATTGGCGAGTTCGATCCCCTCATCAAGGTCTTTCACCCGTACGACGCTCAAGACCGGCGCGAAGATTTCTTCCTGCCATATTTTCATGTCCGGTGTCACGCGATCAAAAATAGTCGCTCCCACATAGTAGCCTTCTTGAACACCCGGATCGCGTCCGTCAACGGCTAAAACGGCTCCTCCCTTTACGCCGCTGTCAATGTAATCAAGGACGCGGTTTTTGTGCACTTCTCGGATCAGCGGGCCGACAAAGTGATCCTCAGATCTACCGTCTCCCGTTTTCAGTTTTCTTGTTTCAGAAACGAGCAATTCCATGAATTCATCTGCGATTTCATCAACGACCGCCGCCACTGAGCATGCCATGCAGCGTTCCCCGCTGCTTCCGAACGCCGCGCCGATGATGCCTTGAACCGATTTTTCAAGGTGGCAATCCGCCAGGACAATCGCATGGTTTTTAGCGCCGGCAAGTGCCTGAACGCGTTTTCCGTTAGCTGTACCCTTTTGGTACACATGCCTTGCTACCGGCTCTGAACCAACGAAGGAAATGGCTTTGATATCTTCATTCTCCAATAAACCGTTTACGACTTCTTTCCCCCCATGGACGAGGTTCAGGACACCTTTCGGAAAACCTGATTCATAGAACAGCTCTACAAGTTTCTCTGCAAGAATAGGCGTCCGTTCCGAAGCTTTCAGGACAAACGTGTTTCCGCAAGCGACAGCCAGCGGAAACATCCACAGGGGAACCATCATGGGAAAGTTAAATGGCGTAATACCGGCAACGACTCCTAAAGGATAGCGCCAGATGGATCCGTCGATGCCGTCTGCGATCGCGGGCAAGGATTCCCCCATCATTAAAGTAGGCGTTGCGGTCGCAAGTTCAACGACTTCGATCCCCCGCTGCACTTCCCCGCGGGCATCCTTTAACGTTTTGCCGTTTTCCATCGTAATGATGTCAGCCAATTGTTCCTTTTGCTCTTGAAGAAGCTGCAAATATTTGTATAAACGTCTTGTCCTGTTGGGGACAGGCATCAATGACCAGGTCCGATAAGCATGCTGTGCGGCCTGTACTGCGCGGTCTACATCCGCTCTCGCAGACAGAGGCACATAGGCGATTATGTTTCCGTTTGCCGGATTGATCACTTCTTCGACTTCGGTACCCGTAGAATCAACCCATTCTCCATTGATATTATTTTTCATTGTTTTAGCGTCGGTTTTCATCATCTCATCATCGCCTCTCCTTACATAAGAGCAGTCGTCTGCTCGCTTATTTTTTTGTATAAGACAGACATATCCTTTTCGCCATACCCGTTCTTTTCGGCTTCTTCATACAGGTCAAAGAGGATTTTGCTGACCGGCAGTTCCACCTTGTTCTTTTTCGCTAAATCCAATGCAAAGCCGAGATCTTTCAGCAGGAGTTTCAAAGAAAAGCCGGGTTCGTAGTTATGATCCGCTATGAAGCTTTTATAATTGCGTTCATAGATACGGCTCTGCCCATAACTGACGTTCAGCATCTCAAACAATTGATCAAGATCTAAATTGCTGTTTTTGGCAAGGTGCAGAGCCTCGCTGACTCCTGCTGTATAAAATCCGATTAAGAGGTTGTTGATCAACTTCGTCTTTGTACCGCTGTCGACATTCCCGTTCACATGAAAAATATTCTCGCCCATCGCTTTAAAAACAGACATTGCTTTATCGAAAGCGGATTTCGAACCTCCTGCCATAAAGGTGAGCGTCCGGTTTTCCGCCCCTATTACACCGCCGCTGACGGGAGCCGCCAGAAAATCGACGCCTTTATTCTTCGCCGCCTCTTCAATGCGGATATTCAGTTCAGGAGCGACGGTACTCGTATCGACCAGCAGGATACCGGGCTCAGCAAGATTGACGAGTCCTTTTTCCCCAAGAAAAACCTCCTCTACTGCGTTTGATGAAGGAAGGCTTGTAAGGATGACATCACTCAGTTCAACCATCTTTTCAAGCGGAATGCCGATCGTTCCCCCTGCTTGATGAAAAGACATCTCAGCATCTTTGTTGAGATCCATTCCATACACAGTAAAGTTTGACAGAAGCAAATTTTTTGACATAGGAAGGCCCATGTTGCCCAAACCGATAAACCCGATTTTTTTCACAACATTTCACACTCCGTTCACACCATATATTTTTCATGAGCGGCTATTCTTTTTGCGATTTCGCGTTTTTGAGCAAACAGGTTGCTGTAGAGGGGTACAGGGAGGCTGCGAATCTCTTCCAATGCGAGTTTTCTTTCGGCTTCATCTGATTCGATCCCTGATAAGACGGATATCGCTATCTCTTCAATTCTCCGGAACCCTTCTTCACAAATGACGGCGGTCATCATCTCTTTCAACCATTCTTTTTCCTTTCCGCTTTTTTGCAGCGCTTTTTCCGTACGAATGACTGAGGATTCCATCACATAGATTTCTTTTTTCATGTCGGCGATGAGCCGCGAGTATTCCTGTTCCTGCTGAATGTTAATGTTGGAGTGTGTCAGTGCGTTCAAAGATTTGTTGAGGAGACGGTTGGACAGGTCGATGAATTGCCGGTTGCGGTTTTCTTGCTTGCTTAATTGAATTTCAAACATAGTGCCGACGCTTTGATGCGCTTGTTTCACCAAAAGCTTGGCGATCGTCAGGCGGTTTATTTCGTTTGTACCTTCGAATATTCGGCTGATCCTAGCATCCCGGTACAATCGTTCGACTTCATACTCCTGCATAAATCCGTAGCCGCCGTGAATCTGCACCGCCTCGTCAACGATCCGGCCGAGTATTTCAGAACAGTTTACTTTATTGATCGCACATTCAGATGCATAGTTTGCCAGTTCTCTCAATCTTTCGTCCAGCGGATCAGCAGACTCAAACACATTGTCCAAGCTGTCTGCCGTCCTGTAGGCGGCGCTTTCCGCTCCATAAATAGATATCGCCATATCGGCAACCTTTTCTTGAATCATCGAAAAGCTGATGACTGGCCTATTAAACTGTTTACGCTGTTTTGCGTAGTTCACGGAAAGTTTCAATGCTTGTTTTGACGTTCCAATGTTCGAAAACGCCAGCTTTAATCGCGCCATGTTCAAAATGTTCAATGCTACGTGATGACCTTTTCCGACTGTTCCCAGAACATTCTTTGCCGGTATGCTGACTTCTTCCAAGATTAAAGTTGCTGTCGAAGAGCCTTTTATCCCCATCTTTTTCTCTTCAGGTCCGATCGAAACGCCTTTAAACGACCGCTCCACGATAAATGCGGTCATGCCTTCATTCGTTTTCGCAAAGACAACATATACATCAGCCACTTGCGCGTTCGTAATCCACTGTTTTTCGCCATTTAAAATCCAGGCCGTTCCCTCTTCGTTCAGGACGGCCGTCGTTTTTGCGTTTAAAGCGTCTGATCCTGCGTTAGGTTCTGTAAGCGCATAAGCTCCGATCCATTCTCCCGATGCCAATTTCGGAAGGTATTTTTGTTTTTGTTCTTCTGTTCCATAATAAACGTACGGCAATGTCCCGACACCTGCATGAATATTAAAGGAGACGCTGAACGATCCGCCGGCCCCCATTTTCTCGGCTACGAGCCCTGAAAGCTTCTTGTTGAGAGACAGGCCGCCATACTCTTCCGGAACTTCGATACCAAGCAAGCCGAGCTCTCCCGCTTTCTGAAACAACTTTTTTGTGTTTTCGTGATGATGCTGATCAATCGATTCAAGAAGAGGGATTACTTCGTTTCTGACAAATAATTCAGTCGTTTTTGAAATGAGCTGCTCCTCCTCATTGAAATCTTCCGGAGTAAATACATCAGCTGCCGATACATGATCAGAAATGAAGGGGTCATTCCATCGAAGTTCTGCTTTTCCCATCGCTTTCCTCCTCGCTTCCGCTCATGAATAATGGTTGAAGAAAAAAAGAAAACGCTTACATAAATTTCTTGATGCGAATTATCGCCTTCTTTTCTTCCGCTGTGTTTTGATGAGTTCTGTTCTTCGGCAATGATCGTTTTTGCAATTTCTGTTTCCGGATGTTCAAAGTCAAAACCATTTTGCATATCCTGATGACCATCTGAAAACCCAAGTTCTTCAGGTGCGAGTGCCTAAAGGGAAGATGGTGTCTGCTCCGGTTCCACATATGAAACTGCAGATTGCGGTCTCCAGTACTTCCGGCGGCGTTCGGATCGGGGATCAAATGCGCGGCACACACAAGGTATCTGGCGCTGCCTGGAAATAGTCGAATACCTTCCGGAAAAAACGGCTCCCAACACTGTTTGTGAGCCCTTTCGATATTATTCTGCTCATGCTTACCTAAATCAGATTTCTCCCACCTGCCGCGCATAACAGGAAGACAGAGCACGTGTTTTTCACCGCTTATGCTTTGGCATGCAGCGATCGGAAAATTCTCAGGCTAATTCCTCATTGAATCTTCCCGCCTACATGCTGCCGAAGACAGTTCAAACAGCCTGCGGAACATGGCCGGATGCTCACCGCTCTTTCCTTTTAAGCAGATGATTAGCATACAATACAAACGTTACTCTGCATATATTGGGTTTAAAACCAATGATAGCGAATATTTGGGAATTTTACAAATGTTTTTTGGTTATCATTTTCCTGCACACGAACAAGTGTTTCCGGATACACACCAGCATGACTGTGAGCCGTCTTCTTCGAGGCTAAAGAAAGAAGTTGCTGGCTTAAAAGCTTTGCCTGTTTACGAATCAAAAGTCCAATTTAAAAGGGGCTTTTTGAATTCTTGACTGATCTTCCACACGATTTGCCTTAAAGTCTACTTTAAGGTCTATAATAATGTTGGAATCCAAAGCAAATAGCCGGTTGCTGGATTTTCCCCTGCTTCCGCGGGCTTTTTATTTTTTGGAACATGATAATAATGAAAGTATGGAGGTTGCAATGGGATATTCTATTAAAGAAGTTTCTGAAAAGGTCGGCTTACCTACACATACGCTCCGGTATTACGAGCAAGAGGGTCTTCTCCCCTTTATTAAAAGAGATGCCAATAGAAACCGTATTTTTGATGAAAATGATTTGACATGGCTGGAGCTCGTGATTTGCCTGCGGAAAACCGGCATTGCTCTTTCTGAATTACGCGAGATTGTCGAGTTGACAAAAGAAGGAGATTGGACAATCCCGAACCGCAAACAGATACTTGAAAAACATAAAGAGAAAATGATGGAGAAACAAAGAGATCTGGATCGGGCTTTTCAAAAAATTGACGTGAAAATAGAATACTACAATCAATTGGAAAAACAGCACCAGTCAGAAATGAGTAAAGCTGATTAAGATAAGTTAATCAGCTTTTTTCTTGTAAAAAAGAAAGAAATGTTTCCAAGGTCTTTGCGGCAGCTTGCTCATCGATTCCATCTGTAATTAAGGTGATGTCGTCCCCCTCTTGAACCGCTGGATTCATAATTTCCATGATATCCTTTCCATTCGCGGATCGCCCGGTTTTTGTTAAAACGATTACACTCTTAAAAGTAAATGCCTTTCGTACAAATATAGCCGAATGTCTCGCTTGCAGTCCCCGCGGAAGCTGAACGATAAGCTTTTTTACGATCATCATGTTTCACCTGTTAACATTTATTTTGTCTCCAGATCACCTACTGATCAGTATTCAAAACTTTTGTGGGCAAACATCCCTCCTTTTTAAAGGCAATCACGCCAGACTTATACCGTTTAGATTAATCTTTAAAGCCGACTTTAAGGCAAGGGTTTTTTCCGTTTTCCAAGGTGTATTGGAAAGCATCTAAAACATCGGGAGGTACGCCTGCCTCATTTTCCCCATTTGATACTGCCGTTAAATAGATTTTGTCCGGAATGGGCTCGGCTTGACGCGAATGAAAGCAAACGTGTAAATTTCCTATAAAAAACGCAAAAGATGGGTCAACCAATTGAATTGGCTGAACCCATCTTCTATCAAAAATAGAAGGCATTTTTCTTGAATTACAAGGTAGAGATGTCAATAACGAATCGATAACGCACATCACTGCGAAGAACGCGATCATACGCTTCGTCTACTTGGTCGGCACGAATGATCTCTATTTTAGGAGCGACACCGTGCTCTGCGGCAAAGTCGAGCATTTCTTGTGTTTCGCGAATTCCGCCGACAAGCGAACCTGCAATGCTGCGGCGGCCCATGATTAAGGAAAACACGCTGTACTGATCCTGTTCGGCCGGCGCACCTACGTTGACAAGCGTTCCGTCTACGCGAAGCATTGATAAATAAGCATCAACGTCAAGGTTTGCAGACACGGTGTTTAAGATCAGGTCAAAACGGCCGGCCAGCTCAGTGAATGTAGCCGGATCACTCGTTGCAAAGTAGTGATCTGCGCCAAAACTCAAGGCCGCCTCTTTCTTACTCAAAGACCGGCTCAAGACCGTTACTTCAGCACCCATCGCATGCGCGAATTGGATGGCTACATGGCCGAGTCCGCCCATTCCCACAATAGCAACTTTCTTGCCGGATCCGGCCTTCCAGTGTTTCAAAGGAGAGTACGTGGTGATGCCTGCACACAGCAGCGGGCTTGCCTCATCCAAGTCCAAATTGTCTGGAATGCGGACGACGAAATCTTCTTTTACAACGATTTTTTGGCTGTAGCCGCCGTATGTCGGATTTCCATCGTAGTCTAATGAATTATACGTTTGGACTACGCCTTTTGTACAAAATTGCTCCTCGCCAATCAGGCAGTATTCGCATTCTCCGCAGGAATCAACAAAGCAGCCGACGCCGACGCGGTCCCCGACGGCAAATTTGGTAACGTCTCCTCCCACTGCTGTCACGACTCCGGCGATTTCATGTCCCGGAACCATCGGGAAGATTCCGCCGCCCCATTCATCATAAGCACTATGGATATCAGAATGGCAAATACCGCTAAACTTAATATCTATTAAAACGTCATTTGGCCGTAAATCTCTCCGCTCAATCGTCGTCAGTTCGAATTTTGCTTTTGCGCTTGGAGTGCTTAGCACGCGGCTTGGTATGCTTTTATGATTACACATGATATAACCCCACCCTTTCTTCATCAAAAGATACAAGAATATGTTAAACCTTAAAGTGAACTTTAACGCAAGGGTTTTTGGCTGAATTAGCTAAAAAGTAATAGAAAGCCTCCGGCGATTTGATTTAACCCCCATGCCTCGACTAAACAACATAATAAGTATAAAAATAAAAAATGAATCATGTCGCATAAAGCCGTCCATACTCCATGGGTTACTTTAAAACTTAATTTTGTCTGAAAGGCTACTTATTTTTCAACATTTCTGTAAGTTTATATAAGAAATCGTACTGTTTAATACGAAAATACCGCCCTTCCTTTTGCAAATATCCTTTATCGCAAAATTGTGTCATCACATATAATAAGTGGCGGTAGGATACGCCTAAATAATCACAAACTGTTACATGTTTCTCCTTATAAACTCCTTCATCAGCTGTTTGCAAAATAAAATCCGCAAGCCGATGTTCAAGCGGAAAGGCAAGGCTTTGGGAGTACTTTGCAGCCATAAGTGTTGCCTTTATACTTAAAAACTTGGTCAATTCACGTAGAAATTTTGCATCTTCCATTAATTGTTTGCGACAGCGGTGAATAGGAAGAGCAAAACAAATGGTCTTCGTTGATGCTTGGACTCCTTTTGTATAGTACACTTCATGTAATAATTCCATTTCTCCGATATAATCATTTGCGTTGATAAAATTAATTAAGGAAACTTTCCCATTTTGATGTGTGACATATATTTTGGCTTTTCCTTCAATTACGTAAAATAGGAACTCCGTTCTCGTACCTTCCCGAATCATCCATTCATCGCGTTGATACTCGTGCACTTCCATAAACTCTTCAACTGGAAAAGAAAACAAATGCGAAATAGAGTGCCTCCCCATCTGTTGTCGCTTTTTTTCACCCTTGTAGATTTCCATCATCCACCCCGATAATATGAGATATCTCATATTTTTTTGTCTGTTTACATGATAACATGCAAACGATGGGGGGATGCAGAATGAACACACATCGCTGGATGAGCATACAGTTTTTTAGTTTTTTTATGACATGGGGCATATTTCTGCCTTATTGGACGGGATGGATCTCATACAAAAGGGATTTCGGTTCCTCAAGCCAGTTTGATTATGAGCTTGGGTTTGATTGCAAGAGGCCTTTCCACATTAGCTGCCTTTCCTTATTTATCAGGGAAGTTTAGCAGCAAGTCCTTATTGAATGGGGCGGGAATCGGTACGCTGGTTGCTATTCTGTTTTATATTCCGGCAAGCTCCTTTACCAGCTTACTTATCGTTACAGTAGTATTCCATTTTTTTTACCCGGCATTGATGCCTGCTCTTGATAGCGCTGCCGGAGCCCTCGTGCAAAGCGGCCAATTAAGGCATTACGGGAGAAGCCGACAGTGGGGATCTATTGGGTTCATCTCGGCCGGCATGTTTCTATCCATCTTTACAGGGATAATGGGAGATGAAGTGATTTTATGGGCGCTGTTACTAGGTATAGCCGTATTGGTATGTCTCGGTTACATGCCTGCACCTGTGATTCTGTCCAAAAAGCCGCCGGCGGACCAAACGCAAAAAGGGAGCATGTTAAAATTATTCCGGATCAAGCACTTTCGTTTGGTACTCGTTATAGTCATCTTACTGCAAGCGGCACATGCTTCTTATTACAATTACGGTTATCTCTTTTTACAAGAAATTCATGCACCGCAATATTTAATAGGTGCAATGATTAACATTGCCGTGATTGCAGAAATTATCTTTTTCTCAATTGCAGACCGGAGATTTCACAATTTTTCAGTAGGCTCCTTGCTTGCAATGGCGGCATTTGGTTCTTCCGTACGTTGGATATTAGTATTTGCTTTTCCTAATGTAATTGTTTTCTGTATAGCGCAAACCTTGCATGCCTGCTCATTTGCTATGGGGCACTATGCTTTTATGAAATACTTGATAAAGAACATTTCACATGTGCAGATTCCGAAAGCACAAGGTATTTATTCAGCATTGGCTCTTAGCTGGAGCACTGCCGTGTTTACAATTTTCGGCGGCTATTTATACGAAATTGAGCCAAGATATGCCTTTATCGGAATGATCGTTTGTACGATTCCATCGATGATGCTTGCACTTTTATATCGAAAATTGGAATTTAGAAAAGAAATCTCACTTTCTATTTAGTTCTTTTGCAGCTTTTCACTTATTCCTCGCTGGAACATGATGCTCATTTGAGAAGGCCGGCTCCTAAAGGACTGTAGGAAATGGTTAATTCGGCGAGTTTTTGGCGCAACATCTCCGATTGCTTTCTGTGCGGCGGAACGTTCTTTTGAATTTGACATGTTATCCCTTCTTTTACATACATTCAGGAGCAGACTTTAAGTCAGGACATGTTTTTCATCGTTCTTTGTACCGGCTGCAAATGCACAGTAAAAAAGAGCTTACTCAGGCGAATAAGCTCTTTTGACTCATTTAATCAGCAGGCGAAAGCTCGCTTTCGATCAGCCACATATGGTTTTTTACTTTTTTACCGCCGGTGGTCGGCTTATAATCCACCATATAAACCGTCGTTTTTTCTGCCGAATCGATTGTGGCGGATGCTCCCTTCATTCCTTTCATATGATTTGCCTCCAAGGTTACTTTTGCCCCCGGTTTGAAAGGCTTATCTCCGGCATCTTTAATATCTTCTTGAACGACCCATTTGTGGTTTTCGACTCGTTTCCCGCCGGTGGTCGGTGTATACGAAACGGCGTATACGGCAGTATCATAAGCTCCGGTAATCGTTGCTTCGGCACCATTCATGCCTTTCATGTGATGTGCATTCATGATCGCTTTTGTTCCCACTTTATATGTTGGGTTTTTTGCTTCTTTTAAACCTTTAGGGATCTCCATGTTGCTGTGATCCATCTCGTGCGTGTCTTCATCGTTTCCTTTCGTTGCATGATCCTGATTCGTGTTTGTGTTTCCGCAAGCGCCAAGTACGATAAGAAGAACTGCAAACAATGATGGAACAAATCGTTTTTTTCGCATGACATCCTCTCCTTCTAATGGTATTTGCCAATATCATAGAACGAAAATGTGCAGAACTTATGGAGATCGCTTATCGAATTCAAAAAAAGAGGCGTTATTGAAAACGCCGCTTTTGTCTGGCACCGGACGAGTATCTCACTTTTTTTCATCAGAAACGATGTGAATATCGATTCCGTCGGTATGGCGCATGATCGTATTTACGATCGATCCTTTTCTGATTTCTTCCCATCTCGAACGCGCAGATTGTCCAAGAACGATTTGCGTGATGCTTTTTTCCGTTGCTACATGGGCAATCGTCTTTGAAATATGGCGCTGGTTTGCGATTTTAAAAATAAACTCGGCGCCGAATTGTGCAGAAAGCCGTATCCATTGTTTAATTTGATCTCTTTTGCCAGCCGATATTTTTTCCATTGTGCTGCGGGAAACATTCAGAACAAATAAATCGGCTTTTAAGCGGCTCGCGATTCGCCAACCGCGGCGGATCAGCCTTTCAGCATTTTTGCGGTGCTGTACACAAACTAATATTTTTTCATTTGTTCCTCTTGGACGATGGTTCCCATTCAGCCCGTTTGTACGTTCCATTCGGTCGTCTACATCGTCGGCGACTTCACGTAAAGCAAGCTCTCTCAGTGCGGCTAAATTATGTTTTGTGAAAAAATGGGTTAAAGCCTGCTGAATTTTATGCTGTTCGTAAATTTTTCCTTCTTTCAGGCGCTTCTGCAGGGTTTCCGGCGTGACATCGATAAGGATGACTTCGCTCGCCAGATCTAAAATCCGGTCGGGAATCCGTTCCCTTACCTTAACGCCGGTCACGTGCTGTACGATGTCATGAACGCTTTCAAAATGCTGAATGTTGACCGCAGACATAACATTGATGCCTTCTTTCAAAATCTCTTCAACATCCGTGTGCCGTTTTTCATTCTTGGAACCGGGTACATTCGTATGAGCCAGTTCATCGACGATGACAAGGTCGGGTTTTCGCTCAATGATCGCTTCAACATCCATTTCCTCGAGGACTTTTCCTTTATATTCAATTTTCCGTTTTGGAATGACCTCTAAATCCTTTATTAATGCGGCCGTTTCCGTTCGGTTATGCGTTTCGATCAAACCGATGACAACGTCTATGCCTTCGCGTTTTACATCATGGGCTTCCTGCAGCATTCGATACGTTTTCCCTACACCCGGAGCTGATCCGATATAAATGGTCCAATGTCCTCTTTTCAGCTGTTCGATTTCATCCAGCAGTTCATCCGGCGTTTTCCTTCGATAATCTCGGATATGTTTTCTTCGCATCATATGTATCTCCGTCTTTCGTTAAAGATTCCCCCGGTGTCTCGCGGGCAGGCACCGGGGAGAAGCGTTACTTCAGCTTTTCTTTTACATCGATATTAAGCAGCAGAACATTGACGCGGGCTTCGCTGAAGAGGGAAGCCTTCTCGGCGTGCTGATCAACTAATTGTTCGAGTTCTGCCTTTGAAATCCCTGTCAGACGGCTGATTCTTGGGATTTGTGCATATGCAGCGGCCGGGCTGATATCAGGATCAAGCCCCGAGTCAGAATTCGTGATTAGATCAATCGGCAGTTTGCTGACGGGAACATCCGGATTTTCCTTTTTCCATTCAGCGATTGATGTTTTGACCCGCTTGAATAACTCGGGATTTGAAGGTGCTTCATTTGGCGATCCGGAACTTGCGGCATCATAGCCGATGCCGGATACTCTGCTGTTAAAAAAGCGCGGATCAGTAAACTGCTGCCCGATTAATTCAGAGCCGATGACCTCTCCTTTCCGGTTGTAAATAAGGCTTCCATTCGCTTTTTTCGGCATCACGGCCTGTGAGATTCCCGTAACGGCCAGTGGATAAATAAGCCCGCACACGATCAACAGCAATAAACTGATTCTTATCATTGCACCTATTTCTTTCATTGTAGTCTCCCACCTTATACAAATATCTGAAGCAAAAGATCAATCAGCTTGATTCCGATAAACGGGACAAGCACTCCGCCAAGTCCGTATATCAACAGGTTGCGGGCGAGCAAAGCATTTGAGCTCATCGGCTTGTATGCGACCCCTTTAATCGCTAAAGGGACAAGCAGCGGAATAATCACCGCATTAAAAATGAGCGCCGACAAAATGGCTGACATTGGTGAAGCAAGTCCCATGATATTCAGTACTTTCATTTCAGGGATCGCCAGCATAAACATCGCCGGAATAATCGCAAAATATTTGGCGATATCATTTGCAATGCTGAACGTTGTAAGAGCGCCGCGAGTCATGAGCAACTGTTTTCCGATCGACACCACTTCAATGACTTTCGTCGGGTTGGAATCCAAATCGACCATGTTCGCCGCTTCTTTGGCCGCCGTTGTCCCGCTGTTCATGGCAAGCCCCACATCAGCCTGGGCCAGCGCTGGGGCATCGTTCGTACCGTCTCCTGTCATGGCGACCAGCTTTCCTTCCTCTTGTTCGCGTTTGATCACGTTGATTTTGTCTTCCGGTTTGCTTTCCGCGATAAAATCATCCACGCCGGCCTCTTTGGCAATCGTAGCCGCCGTTAATGGGTTATCACCCGTACACATCACCGTTTTGATGCCCATTCTCCGAAGTTCCTCAAAGCGTTCTCTCATCCCCGGTTTTACGGTGTCTTTTAAATAAATTAAACCGTAGATTTTGTTGTCTGCCGCAACCGCGAGAGGTGTTCCGCCTTCTTTTGCAATTCGCCCGCTTTCCCTGTCAAGGTCCGGCGGGATGTTTCCTCCGTTTGTTTCAACCCACTTTTTCACGGCATCGACAGCGCCTTTACGAACCTTTCTGCCATTCGTCAAATCGACGCCGCTCATTCTTGTTTCCGCCTTAAATTCGATCCATTCTCCTTCAGACGCCGGGTCGTATTCAATGGCCAGTTTTTTGGCGAGGTCGATGACGGACCGGCCTTCAGGCGTTTCATCGTGAATAGAGCTGATCGCCGCGTATTCACCGACGGATTGGAGCGTTTCATCACCGACGGGTACAAATTCGCTTGCCATCCGGTTTCCAAATGTGATCGTTCCGGTTTTATCAAGAATAATCGTATGAATATCACCGGCCGCCTCGACAGCTTTTCCCGACATGGCAAGTACGTTAAAGCGGGTGACGCGGTCCATGCCTGCAATGCCGATGGCCGACAAAAGACCTCCGATTGTCGTCGGAATCAGGCAGACAAGCAGAGCGATCAGGACCGCCGGATCGATTTGAAACCCAAGGTAGCCGGTAAAAAACGGGAGTGAAACGACGACGATGAGAAAGATGATCGTTAAGCTTGTCAAAACCGTGTTCAAGGCGATTTCATTCGGCGTTTTTTGCCTTTCTGCCCCTTCAACAAGGGCAATCATCTGATCTAAAAACGTTTCGCCTGGTTCGCTTGTAATTTTTACTTTAATCGAATCGCTGACAACACGGGTTCCTCCCGTAACAGAGCTGAAATCGCCTCCCGCCTCTTTTATGACCGGCGCTGATTCGCCGGTAATCGCCGATTCGTCGACTGATGCGAGGCCCGCGATCACTTCGCCGTCGCTCGGGATCATTTCTCCCTGGGAGACGATGACGATGTCGCCCTTGCGAAGATCGGAAGATGAAACTTTTTCTATATTCCCGTTAACTACTTTATTGGCCCATATTCCCTTCTTCGTCTGTTTTAAAGAATCGGCCTGCGCCTTTCCTCTCCCTTCAGCCAGAGCTTCGGCGAAGTTGGCGAATAAAATCGTGAACAGCAAAATGACAGAGACCGCCGCATTAAACCAAACGGGCGCCGTGCTCCCGAAAAATTGCGGGAATACGGAGATTAGAACCGAGATAAAAAAGCCTATCTCAACGACAAACATAATCGGATTTCGAATCATGATGCGCGGGTCCAATTTCAAAACAGCGTCTTTAAGCGCCTCTTTTACAATCGTTTTATTAAGGGTTTTATTCGTTTTCCGGACTGAATCCGCTCCGTGCTGCCGATCGGCATTGCTGAAATCGTTCACTGTAAGCCCTCCTATAAAGTTAAAAATTCTGCGGCAGGTCCTAAAACCAGCACAGGGAAAAAGGTTAATGCCCCGACAATAGAATCACCGTGACGAAAATACCGCCAAATATACCCGAATCCGTCCGGAACGTACCGATGGTATCAGGGACCGTTCTTTTTTCAAGCAAAGATCCGGCGACTGCCAAGAGGGTAACAATTGAAACATAACGGCCGATGAACATCACAATCCCTGTTGACATATTCCAGAACGGCGTTGCATCTTTCAGCCCTTCAAAACCCGACCCGTTATTTGCCGCTGAAGACGTAAATTCATACAAAATTTGGCTGATCCCGTGAAAACCGGGATTTGAGATGGCTTCCCGTCCCATATGGGTATAGAGGGCAAGTGCAGACGCCCCTAAAATCAGCAGCGGCTGAATCAGCAACGTGACAGCTAATAGCTTCATTTCTTTGCCTTCAATTTTTTTGCCTAAAAATTCAGGTGTTCTTCCAACCATTAAACCAGACAAGAACACGGCGATCATCGCATACAGCAGCATGTTCATAAATCCGGCTCCGAATCCGCCGAACACGGTGTTCAGCATCATATTGGCCATGGCCAGCAATCCTGTCAGAGGCATCAGGCTGTCGTGCATCGCATTGACCGCACCTGTTTCACTCGCCGTTGTCACCATGGCATACAAGGATGAATACCAGGTTCCGAAGCGTACCTCTTTTCCTTCCATACTGCCAGCTTCATGCTGAATTCCCATTTCATTGAGTGCCGGGTTTCCGTTGGATTCCGCCATAAAAGCTGCACCCATTATGAATAAAAAGAGAAGTCCCGCCGAAACAAAGAGAATGCGCCCCTGTTTTGGATTTCCGACCATTTTCCCATACGTAAACGGCAGTGAAACGGTGATAAGCAGCATTAATAACATTTGCAGCGCATTGCTCCACCCATTTGGATTTTCAAATGGGTGTGCAGAGTTTGCGCCGAAATATCCCCCGCCGTTGTTTCCCAGCTCTTTTATGGATAAAAAGGATGCAACAGGTCCGCGTAAAATCGTTTGGTCCGCTCCTGCTAGCGTTTTTGCGGTTACGGATGCATCAACTGTTTGCGGAACGCCGAGACCGACAAAAACAAGGGACATGACCGCTGCAACCGGAAGCAGAATTCGGGTAATACAGCGGACCAGATCAACATAAAAGTTTCCGAGCGGTTTTCCGGCGAGGCCCCGAATCATGGCAATTGCCGCGGCCAGGGCAGTGGCAGGCGCCGTAAACATTAAAAAGATAATCGCAAACATTTGCGAAAACAGGGAAAGACCGGTTTCGCCGCTGTAATGCTGCAAATTCGTATTAGTCATAAAACTGATTGCCGTATTAAACGCAAGCGAGGGATTCATTCCGCTGACATTCGTCGGGTTTAACGGCAATATTCCTTGCAGCCGAAAGACCGCATAAACAATCAAGATCATGACCGCGTTTGTTAATACTAAGGAGACAGCGTATTTCTTCCAAGATTGATTTTCCGTTTTCACACCGCCAATTCGGTAAAACAACCGTTCAGCCGGAAGAAACAGCCTGTCGATTTTGGATGGGGCGTAATCAAATGCCTTAGCAATGTAAAGACCCATTGGTTTAGCTGACAAAAGTGCAATCAATACGATGACGCATATTGAAATAAACAATATCATTTCTTCAACCCCCACTTGTGTTTACTAAAACTTTTCCGGATGAAGCAAGGCGTATGTCAAATAGATAAACAGCGCGATAACTGCAGCTATCAATAGAATCATTGGGATTCTTCCTTTCACGGTTATTTTTTTGGTTCGTGACCGATTGTATGTTCAGCCCATTTGGCCAATAAAAGAATCATTGATACCAAAGCGGCAAAGATGACCAGCATCAAAAAATCCAACACGTACATCACCCCCTTTGTTTTCTGTAAACGGCATGAAAAAAAGCCGCAAGAGAACAAACCTCTTACGGCTTTTTTAGGGCACAGTTAAGAAACCGTGCTTTCCGCACGTATTTGGGTTCTCTTTAAACGCTTGCGAGGTTAGCTGTCGGATTCAGGTGCAAAGAGTCACCTTACCTTCAAAAAAGGATTCACCCCAAGTGGCAACGCCACAAAAATGGTTCCCCCGCTTCCAAACTGGAATTCAGCGGTTACGATAATTGGAAATTTTATTCAGATTTTTGATGAGATTTATATTACTCTCGTTAAATTGAACTGTAAAGTTCCATAAAACATCAAAAATGACGAAATGAGATGATTTTGAAAGCTTTTTAACTTCTTATATCCTATTTACTCTCTGTATCTTGGTTTTTCTTTCTGTTTCACAAAAATCATTTGACATCACTTCCAGCATTTTAATTTAATCAGTTAACTTTTTTAATTTATTAAAAAAATAAAAATTTATCAGGAACCGAACAATGCTCAATCGTTTTTTAATGAAGTGAAGCTGCAAAAATTTTCAGCGTTAAAGAGTCAGGGGGGAGCGATAAAGACACTGTAACAGTCTGAAATCCAGGGCTGAGCCGGCCGGCGATCAGGATATCTCCCGGCCGCACAGCTCGTTTTTCTGATGTTTGAAAGATTTACTGAAATAACTTTTTGTCTACCAAGCGTATAATTCGGGCGTTTCCCCTCCGGGTCCGGGAAAGATGTCGTTCAGTTCGTTAAGAATGTCCTCTTCCAAACTAATTTCGACCGCTCTAATCGCATCCCGCAGCTGTTCTACGGTTCTTGGCCCGATAATCGGTGCGGTCAGCGCGGGATTTGTGAGCACCCATGCCAGCGCAACATTGGCTTCTTTCTCCCCCAGCTCTTTGCATAAAGCCGAAAATCTCTCAAGCCGTGTTCAGGTGCTTTTCGATTAAATCCGCCCTTTGTGATGTTCGGGTTCCGGCATGCTTTTTTAACGCACGGCCACCGAGAAGCCCTCCTGCAAGCGGGCTCCATGCCACTACGTCAAGGCCTAGATCGCGGGCAGCCGGAAGCACTTCCATTTCCGCCGTCCGCTCTAATAAACTATACTTATGCTGCTCTGTGACAAGCCCCATGAAATTGCGTCTTTCAACTGCTGCCTGCGCCTTGACCAAATGCCAGCCTGCAAAGTTGCTTGAACCGATATAATCAACCTTGCCTGTTCGAACCTGGCCCTCGAATGCTTCCCATATTTCATCCCACGGGGTCCGCCGGTCGATGTGATGCATTTTGATACAGTTCGATATGATCGGTCTGCAGGCGCTTCAGAGATCCTTCCAGGTGGCGTCTGATTTTGTAAAGAGACAGGCCTCTTGTATCGTTTGGTCCGTCGTTTGAATCGGATATCGGTTCATACACTTTCGTCGCCAGGACGACTTTTTCGCGGCGCTGCCCCCCTTGGGCAGACCATTTTCCGATGAGGCTTTCCGTCAATCCGGCATTTTCGCCCCATCCGTAGATATTGGCGGTATCGAAAACTGAATGCCGTTATCGAGCGCTTCGTCCATGATGCGGAACGCTGTTTTTTCATCTGTGTCCACTCCAAAGTTCATCGTCCACAGGCACAAACGGCTGACGCGCAATCCCGTTCTTGTATTTCATAACAATCCTCTCCTCATGCGATATTTTGTAAGCAGGTACCCGGCGGAAGCAAATGATTCAACATCCTCCCGGCTTCCTGTTACGATAAAGAGGATGAGCACATGTAAAATGGACGCAGGAAATGCAGCAGGAGGATATTGAAGTGAATGTAGAAGATCTATGGAATAGATATCATGAGCCGTTAAAAACATTTATTTCGCTTAGAGTCCAAGACCAATCGGCAGTTGATGATTTACTGCAAATCGGTTCAAATGCATCTTTCGAATGTAAAGAATGTACAAAACATCCGCGCTTGGAGCTACAAGGTTGCCCGAAATACGATCATCGACTTTTACCGGACAGAAAAATCGATTGAACAGCTTCCAGAGCAGATTGAATTCAGCGATGACATCGAAGAGGAAAACGATACAAAAGAAGCGGCTGCGTGTATTCGCTCCTCGATCAAAAGGCTCCCGGAAAAGTACCGGGAGGCGCTCGAACTGACAGAAATCCAAGGGCTCACGCAAAAGGAATTGTGCGAAAAGACGGGGATGTCTTATTCCGGGGCCAAATCGAGGGTACAGCGCGGGCGCGAAAAATTAAAGCAGCTGATGACGGGATGCTGCCATATTGAATCAGATCGATACGGAAATATTATCGATTTTCGGATTTTGAAAGAATAGCTTGAGTACGAAACCGGTTCCTTCGCACGGAAGGAACCGGTTTCATTTTACAGGCTTGATACGATGCATTCGGCATGCCCGCTAAGCTCGAACTGGCCGAAGCCGTCAGGCAGCAAGATGTGATCTCCTTTTTTCAATGAATATTCGTGTCCGTTTGAGGTGATGCTCCCTCCCCCTTTGATGACGCTGACAAGAAGGAACGGTTTTTCCTGTTTTAAGCGGGCTGTTCCTTTTACCTCCCACTTTTTCACTGAAAAATAGGGACACTCGATAAATGTGGTGACGCAGAGATCGTTCGTTTGTTCTTGGCGGATTTCCGGCTGATGTTCCGTAAATGGAACGTCTATCACCTCTATGCTTTTTTCAAGATGGAGCTCGCGCAGATTTCCTTCCGCATCTTTTCTGTCATAATCGTATAATCTGTACGTTGTATCAGAATTTTGCTGCGTCTCTAAAATCTGTATGCCTTCACCGATCGCATGAACCGTTCCGCTTGGCACATGGAAGAAATCTCCCGGCTTTACTTTCACGCGCCGCAAAAGCCGGTTCCATTCTTTAAGCTCGATCATGGAGATCAGTTCTTCTTTTGTTGTTGCATGGTGTCCGTAAACGATTTCGGCATCTTCTTTACAATCGATGACATACCAGCATTCCGTTTTGCCGAGTTCGCCGTTTTCTCTTTTTCGTGCAAACTCATCATTTGGGTGTACTTGGACGGACAAGTCTTGGTTGGCGTCTAATATTTTGGTTAGGAGAGGAAAGCGGTCCCCCTCTGCATGCCCGAATAAATGCCGGTGTTTTTCCCACAATTCCGTAAGCGTAAGCCCTTTATACATTCCGTTTTGAACAACGCTTTGCCCGTTCTGGTGTGCGGCAAACGCCCAGCACTCCCCTGTTCGTTCCGACGGAATGTCATAGCCGAAAGAAGCCAATGCCGTACCTCCCCAGATTCTTTCCTTGAAAACGGGTGCAAAAAATAATGGTTCAGTCTTCATGTGTATCACCTGACCTTATATGATTTCCTCAAGCAGCTTGTATGCTTCCTCTTTTGTCCGGACGGCTAATAATGTTTCCCTGTACCTGTCATCCATCAGTTTGCGAGACAGCATTTGCAGAAGTTTTAAATGATCATTTCCTTCGCTTTCTTTCGGAACGGCGATCATAAAAATGAGTTTCGCCTTTGTGCCGTCGAGGCTTTTCCAATCGACTCCCGCCCGTTTGATCCCAAATGCGATGCTTGGTTTTAACACTGCATCCGATTTCCCGTGCGGAATCGCAATATTCATTCCGATTGCCGTTGTGCTCTCCTGTTCGCGGCTCAGGATTGCTTGTTTGAATTCGCTTTCTGACTTAAGCGCACCTGCCCGGGACAATTGCTGAATCATTTCATCAATAATGTCGTCGCGCGTTATGCCGGATAGCTGAGGTTCGATCAGGTCTAAACCGGTGATGTCCGTCAGCTTGTTGATGCGCGTTTTCTCTGGCTGCCTGTTTTCCGCCGGCACGTCTTCCTGCAAGTCTTCTTTTGCCGCTGCGGCTTCCTTTAGCTCCTGCTGCTGCGCTTGTGTGACGTCTCTTTTCAGGATATTGACTACAATCGCAGTGACAAACGATCCGGCAATAACGGCAACAAAGAACATCGGAACATGATCGACAGCTCCCAGCACGGCGACGATTGGGCCGCCGTGTGCGACTCTGTCTCCGACGTTTCCGATCATGGCGATGACCGAGCCTGTCATGGAGCCTATCATAATGCTCGGGATCACGCGCAGCGGATCTTGCGCCGCAAATGGGATGGCGCCTTCTGTAATGCCGAAGAGCCCCATCGTGAATGATGCTTTCCCCATTTCTCTTTCAGCCGTTTGAAATTTTCTTTTTCCTATAAATGTGGCGATTCCGAGCCCGATCGGCGGTATACAAATTGCTGCGGCAATCGGTCCCATAATTTCGTAGTTTCCTTCTGCAATCATTGCTGAACCGAACATGAACGCCACTTTGTTGACAGGTCCGCCCATATCGAATGAAATCATCGCTCCTAAAATCAATGCCAGAATAATCGAGCTCGATCCTTGCATACCTGCCAGCCAAACCGTCAATGATTCAAACACGTGCGCAACAGGAGCGCCGATCAAAAATACAAACGCTAATCCGACAATAAGCGAGGCCAGTACAGGAATCACAATGATCGGCATGATCGGCTGGATCGCTTTTGGAACCTTTAATCTTTTGATTCCTAGCGCCGCATAACCTGCCAAAAATCCGGCGATAATCCCCCCGAGGAAACCGGCGCCGCTCGCGCTGCCGTAAAAGCTTCCCGTCGCTGCAATGTATCCGCCGATCATGCCGGGAACAAGGCCGGGCTTATCGGCGATGCTGTACGCGATATATCCGGCTAAGACCGGAATCATGAACGTGAATGAAGCGCTTCCAATCTGCTCGATCGTCTTCCAGAACGAAGCGTCCGGAATCACCAGGCCTTTAGGCGTTTTTTCGCCCCCGAGCGTGAGCGCAAGTGCGATTAATAATCCGCCGACGACAATGAACGGAACCATGAACGAAACGCCGTTCATTAAATGACGGTAAATCGGGTTTTGTTTTTTCGCCTGATGACCCGCTTTTGCCGATTGTGAACTAGATTGATAGACGGGGATATCGCCGTGCAAAGCTTTTTGTATTAATTCTTCCGGTTTGCGGATCCCGTCCTGCACCCCGACAGACAGCACTTTTTTTCCCGTAAACCGGTCTTTGTTTACCGAGCGGTCGGCAGCGATAATGATAGCGTCTGCTTCCTGAATGTCCTGTTCGGTCAGTTCATTTTCGACGCCGATCCCGCCCTGGGTTTCCACTTTCATTTTTACGCCCAATCTGTCGGCTGCTTTTTGCAAATTTTCTGCCGCCATATACGTATGAGCGATCCCGTTCGGGCATGATGTAACCGCTAACAGTTTCATGTTGAATCCTCCTATTCGCAAGTCTTGTGTCTACTATATATCAAAATCTTAAAGTCAAAAGTCTGGTTTTTTACCGCAACTTCCGGAAAAATCGGCTTTTTTTCTATAAAAAAGCAAGGAACTGATCCTTGCTTTTAATAGTCCAAATATGATAAAAACTTCATAACATTTGTTTCGTTCGTCAATTTTTGAACAAACTCCGGCTGCTCGCTTAAAAAAGACAGTTCGTGAAACAATTGCCTCGTCATGTCGCGGTCCTCATGTTTTACCGCAAGCATAAAAACGAGCGATACCTTTTCGTTTCCCCAATCAAGCGGTTCTTTTAATGTTGCAATGGCAATTGCCGATTTCTTTATGAATTTGGAATTAGCGTGGGGAATGGCGATGCCTCCCCCGATGTTCGTGGCCGACATTTTTTCCCTTACCACCGCATGGAGAGCATAATCCTTTTCGACATAGCCTTTCTCATACAACGACATCGCTAATGTTTCGATTAATTTGTAGCGGTGTTCTGCATCCTGTTGTAAAAACACTAAAAAAGGAGTCGTATTATTCAGCATCGTAAACGTTTTTTGCTTGTTGAAGGACGGCTGATCAAGCTGATCCATAAAAACGCCCAGCTTCCTCTCATCGGCCGGCTCCAACAGCGGCGATACAACGACGTGAGGAACCTTTACCGCCTCTAATGATACAGTTGAAATGACAAGCTCTACATCCTCGTGATTTGCCAGGTAGTCCGCTACATCCGCTTTTGCAATGCAATCCAGCACAGCGATTTGATGAAATGTCCGTTCAATCTTCGTCCGCAGCAATTGTGACATTCCGATTCCCATATGACAGACGATGATCGCCTTCTTTTGCGTCCGGCTGCCGCAGTTCATCCGTTCGATCGCCGCTTGAAAATGCAGGGTCAGATACGCCGCTTCCTCTTCGGGAATCGAGAGCTGAAATGATTGATTAATATCTTCCAAGACGTCCACCACGGTATGAAACATATAAGGGTACATCTTTTTAATGTCGTAAAGCATTGGATTTGATACAGAAAGATCATAATTCAGCCGATTCAACACGGTATTTAAATGGATGCTGAGTCCCTCAATCAATCCCGCATCTTTACGGAAATCGCTCATCTTCAGCTTGGAGACGCGGTCAACCAAATGATCGAGAACGTCACTCAGCAAAGGATTTTTTACGCTTTCCTCGTCATCTTGCCATAACGGATAGCGCACTTTGCCGCCTAATATATGCAATGTTAAATATACGACTTCTTCTTCGGGAAATTGGACGGCGAAAACGGGTTCAAGCCTTTTCAAAAATGCGGATGCCCATTGATATTCTTTTTTCTCTTGAACTAGCGCCATCTCTTTCCGGGAAATCGATATCGGCTGTTTCATTTTCATGCGGCGGATCATCAGCAGCGTATGCAATAATAAACTTTCGAACGTTTCGTCTGTGAAGTGTAAAGAATGACGCTTTTGCAGTGTTGTAATTTCATTTGTCACAAAACGCACTTCATGGCTTAAAAACTGTTTTTTCATGAATTCGCTGGCAAACTCTTGATTTTCTATCAAATCTGATATTCTGGCCAGCGCTTTTCGTTTGTTTTTTTCGTTTCCTTCGATCATTAGGCCGATCCGCTGCTTTGAAATGAGCGTTAAATGAAAATCTTTCAGCCATTCTTTTATCATATCCAAATCCCGTTTGATGACGGACTTGTTTAAAAAATGCTGCGCTGCGATTTCTTTCACTGTTACCGGCTTTGCATTCATGAGCAAGCGATAGGCGATCTCAAGCACCCTCTCTTCATCGGTTTGATCCTTCGGCCGCTGCTTTAGACGCAGCTTCCGGCTTAACCGCATCTTTTCGTGTTCTTCTATCTTTAAAGAAACGCCTGCTCCCGGTTTCCGGATGAGCTCGGCATCGGAATATTCGGTTAAAAACTCTTCAATCGCTTTTAAATCGTTGCGGATCGTTTTTTCAGAACACTTTGCCCGGTCTGCAATATCCCGCACTAATAAATAGTCCTCAGGTTCAGATATCAACAGATATAAAATGTCTTTTTGCCTTGTATTCATTGGTTTCACCTGTTTCTTCTATCCTTCCTGTGAGGTTCGCTTTATAGTATAAGTATACTACAAGAGAAACCGTTTACATTATACAGCGGAAGAAAAGAAATAAAAATCTAGTTTTTTACCGAAGCTTCCGGAAAAACTGATTTTATTAGGAATCTAGGACTGGAAATCTATACAACCAAAAAAAGCGGTGTACGCCACACCCCCTTTAGAAATCCGGCTCCAAGCCGCCGAATTTTACTTGTTTAATACGCTTTTATCCTTGCCCCGCATAGCGGAATGCCGATTTTTTCGTCAGATGAACTGGACATGATCAAAAAAGAACCGTCAATGTGACCGGCTCTCCTTTTGTTCCCGGATGTTTTGAAGTATTTAATAGTACAACTCCCCCTATAATGAGTATGATTGTACATAACATGAGCGTGTTGAGCGGATCATTCCAAAAAAAGTTACTTTACCGTCAGGATGGTTTTGTGTCAATTCCAAAGCAATATGCACAGAAAATTCATTCGCTTCTAATAAGCTCCTCCCTTTTTCTTTTGTATATTATTGTAGACGACCCACTATTTGGAATGTTATCATTGCTGTAGTTTACTGCGGTTTTAAGGAGATGATCAAATGCAAAGCGTAACGATATGGCTCGCGTTCGGCGCAGGGTTCTTATCGTTTATTTCCCCGTGCTGTCTGCCGTTGTACCCCTCTTTTATTTCTTACATTACGGGCTTTTCTGTAAGCGATTTAAAAAGCAGGCAGACAAAAGGCGTCAATCAAACGGTGCTGCTTCATGCGGCTTCTTTTTTGATCGGTTTTTCGTTGATTTTTTATATTATCGGCTTTTCGGCCAGCTCTGTCGGTTCGATTTTCTCTGAATATAAAAACCTGATCAGGATGCTTGGCGGGATTTTTATTTGTTTAATGGGCTTGTTTTTATTGGGGGTTTTTCAGCCGGCATTCATGTTGAAGGAGAGAAGGTTTTCGTTTAGAAAAGGAAAAATCGGCGTGTTCAACTCCATACTTGTCGGAATTGTTTTTGCGGCCGGCTGGACGCCGTGTATCGGTCCCATTTTCGGAACGATTGCGTACGCCAATTTCACGAATCCCGATCCGGCCAGGACGCTTATGCTTGTGACGGCCTATTCGCTGGGATTTGCGATTCCGTTTTTAGTGATGGCGTTTTTCGTCGGAAAGGTCAAATTTTTTACAAAGTACTCGCATGTGTTGATGAAAATCGGCGGAGGAATGCTCGTTTTTATCGGAATCCTCTTGTATACGAATCAAATCATATGGATTAATATATGGTTTTCCGATCTTACGAATCTATTTTAAAGCAAAAAAGGTTCTCCTGAGGAGATCCTTTTTTGCAGGACGTTTACTGCTTTTTCCGCAAACGTGCATCGAGAACAAACGTGCCAAACGGCAAGAGCGATGCCATGAAAGCTCCGAGAACGCTGAGGAACGCCCAGCGGTGACGGAACCAGACAATAACGAGCATCAGCACAAACAGGAGAAACAATACGCCGTGTATCATGCCGAAGCTCTGAACAAGGCCGGAATAACCGGCAAAGTATTTAAACGGCATCGCGATGAAGAGCAAGACCAAATAGGAGATTCCTTCAATAATACCGATGACGCGCAGGAGCTTAATGGATGTTGTCATGAATGGAAACCTGCTTTCGACTGTGAATTTTATTAAAAATTAACGGCCGCGGCTTCTGCTTTTTTCAATCCATCTTCGATGATTTGTTCGGCCCTGTCGGGGAATTGGTTGTGTCCTTCGATAATGACGGTTGTCAAGTCTTTTACGCCCCAGAAATGTAAAATGTTATTCACATAGTTAACAGCCATTTCCGTTGATTGTGCAGGCCCTTCTGAGTAGACGCCTCCTCTGGCATTAAGAAGCGCCACTTTTTTGTCGCGAATCAGCCCGACAGGTCCTTCCGGCGTATACTTGAAGGTCTTGCCGGCTTGTGAAAGGTAATCCAGGTATGTGTGAAGCACGGACGGAACGCTGAAATTCCAAAGCGGAAATGCGAAAACGACTTTATCGGCTGCAAGGAATTGATCTAAATATTTCTGAACAAGACCTGCAGCTTCTTTTTCGGCCTCCGTCATGTCGATGCCCTTTGCCAGTTTAAACATGCCGTTAATCTTATCCGTATCATAGTAAGGCAGATTTTCTTTGAATAAATCGAGTTCCGTGATTTGATCTTCGGGATGTGACGCTTTGTAGCTGTTCAAAAACGCCTCATACAATTTTACGCTGACCGCTTGTTCGGCCGGACGCGGGTTTGCTTTAATAAATAAAACCTTTGCCATTTGAAAAAACCTCCGCTGTAACTAAAAACTTTGAATTTGAGAAATTGCCTTATCCGCGGGCAGCCTGATAATATTGGTTGACTGCTTCCCAGTTCACGACATTGAAGAAAGCGGAAATGTAATCAGGCCGCTTATTTTGATATTTTAGATAGTATGCATGTTCCCACACATCAAGTCCGAGAACCGGTTTTTGGCCTTCCATAAGCGGACTGTCCTGATTAGGCGTAGAGGTAATCGCCAAACGGTCTTTATCGACAACGAGCCAAGCCCATCCGGAACCGAAGCGTCCGGCCGCTGCTTTCGCAAATTCTTCTTTAAATTGATCAAAGCTTCCAAACGTTTGATTGATCGCTTCTGCAATTTCTCCGGCAGGCGCGCCGCCTCCGTTTGGAGAAAGGATATTCCAAAACAGGCTGTGGTTTGCATGCCCTCCCCCGTTGTTGCGAACGGCGGTACGGATCTCATCCGGTACTGCATCAAGGTTTGCAATCAGATCTTCAACAGATTTTCCTGCCAGTTCATCGCGTCCTTCCAAAGCAGCGTTTAAATTGTTTACATATGTTGCATGGTGACGCCCGTGGTGAATCTTCATCGTTTCTTCATCAATATTAGGCTCAAGAGCGCTGAAAGAATAAGGTAATGCCGGAAGTTCATATTTTGACATGTTATGTCCTCCTCATATGTATAAATTATGTTATGAACCTATTATAAAATCATTTTCTAAACTTTTTCAACTATAAAGTTTAGAAAGTTTTTTTCCGTCCCTCCCCTTTTATTGAAGAAGCCGTTTTCAGTAAGTAGACGGCATGGTTTCTTTTTCTGAAATATGATAAACTTAATTGTTCAAAAAACTTTCAAAAGGCGGGTGATCAAATGGATTCCAGGCTCTCAACAAAAGATAAAATACTTGAACTGTTAAAAAAAGAGAAAAGCATGACCGTCAGTCAGCTTTCAAAACGTTTAGGAATAACCGAAATGGCCGTCAGAAAACACCTGAATATGTTAGAGCGGGATTCGCTTCTCACCGTCAGTGAAGTGAAGCAGCCGATGGGACGCCCGCTTCAGGTCTTTGCGCTGTCTCCTAAAGCTGATGAGCTTTTTCCGAAAAACTACGAAAATATGACGGTTGAATTTCTTCACGATCTAAAGGAATTGCACGGTGAAGAAATCATCGATTATCTGTTGGAAAAAAGAAGCGAGCGGCAAAAAAACAGCTACTTGCCTAATATGCAGGGCAAAACTGCGGCAGAAAAGGTTGAAAAGCTTACAGAGATCCAAAACGGGAAAGGCTATATGGCCGACGTTACAAAAATAGATGATGACACGTACGAAATCGTTGAACATAACTGCCCTATCTTCGCCGTGGCCAAAGAGTTTAAAAAGGCCTGCGCCTGTGAAACCGGGATGTTTAAGAAAGTGCTTGGCGCCGATCAGGTGGAAAGGATGACTTGCAGGGCCGACAACGGCGACCATTGCCGGTTTTTCGTGAAGTTTAACCAAAAGAAGAAGCTTAACGTGTAACAACCGCCGGTTGCTTAAACCGGCGGTTGTTTGTTAAAATTCCCGTTTCGTGTAAAAGCGCAAGGAAACGGTATAGGAAAGAAACAGAATGACAAGCAGCAAACCTAAAAGCAGCAAGATCGCCACGGGTTCGGATGCATTGCTTAAAAAATCTGTGATTCTTTGATTCCAGGACACTTGCCCGCTGTTTGCAAATTTGTATAATCCCGATCCTCCGAATATGAAAACGAAAAAGATCACCATATTCGCCATTTTTGATTTAAGATAGCCGTACTTGAAAATCAGCGGAAACGATATGGAACAAAATAAGGTAACGGCAGTGACAGCGCCCATGATTCCGATAAAAGTAAACGAAACGTTAAGCGGAGCGTGTACAAGCTTGACGATCAAATAGATCACGCCGTAGATCAGGATGGCAAACGCCGCATACACATAGATTGATGCGTATTTTGACAAAACGATCGTGCTTTTTTTGATCGGAAGGCTGATGAGGATTTTGTCGCTGTTATTTTTATCCTCCAGGGCGCTTGCCCCCAATGCCAATTGGTATGTGATCGCCAACACGCTGACCAAAAAACCGACGTGCCCGATATTAGAGAGGGTAATAGAAAAAAAGGCCATTAACAAGATCGATAATTTTAACGATTTTTTTTGCATCAAAAGGTCTTTTTTAATAAGATGATACACTTTGATCACTCCTGCCGGTGGAAAACACCATAATATCTTCCAATGTCGGTTTTTCAATGATGACTGAATCCCCGAATCGCTGAACGACTTCCCGCTTATCTTTGGCCAGGGCTTCAAATCCGAAGCTGTTTTTCTTTAAGCCGATCAACACGTCTTCATGACCCGCTTCAAGCTTGTCGTGATGGCCTTTGACGATGCAGTACTCCTCTAAAAGCTCATCCTTCGCTTTGCTTAACACAATCTCGCCGTTTTGGATGAATGTAATAAAATCGGCAACTTTCTCCAGGTCGGATGTAATGTGGGTCGAAAAGAAAATCGACTTGTTTTCGTCCTGCAGCAATGTTTGCAGGACATCCAGCAGCTCTGATCTGACGAGCGGGTCAAGTCCTGAAGTCGGTTCGTCCATGATCAATAAATCTGCATGATGCGAAAGTGCGATAGCCAATGAAAACTTCATCTTCATCCCCTTTGACAAATCTTTGATCCGTCTCTTTAAGGGAAGGCGAAAGTCTTTCGCGTATCGCTGAAAAACGGCCTCATCCCATCTGGCGTAAAACGGGCTGACGATCCCCTTCATTTCCTCCATGGTCAGTTCTTCATAAAAATGATTTTCATCATAGACAAAGCCGATTCTCTGTTTAATGTCAAGCTGATGCCGCTCATGATCAAGACCGAAAATGCTGATGTCGCCTCCGTCTTTTTTGATGATGTTCATGATCAGTTTGATCGTCGTGCTTTTTCCCGCTCCATTCGGTCCGATAAAGCCCATGATGTAGCCCTTTTTCAGGGTAAAACTGACATTTTTCAAAGCGAAGTCTTGATAGCTTTTCGACACATTTTTCATTTCCAGTATGTTATCCATTTTTACCACCCCTCATATATCAGCTTGAGCATGTCTTGCAGTTCTTTCAAAGACAAGCCGACAAGCTTGGCCTCATTGATTGCTTCGGTCATTTTTTCTTCGATCATTTTCACTTTCGTCTCCCGCAGCATCTCCGTGTTGATGGCTGCGACATACGACCCTTTTCCGGCCACGGTGACGATGAATCCTTCTTTCTCCAGCTCGTCATAGGCCCGCTTTGTCGTAATCACGCTGATTTTCAGCTCTTTGGCCAGGTTTCTGATCGATGGGAGCGGCTCTGATTCCGCAAGCTCCCCCTTGACGATATGTTCCTTTAATTGGTTTACGATCTGCAAATAGATCGGCTCATCAGATGAATTTGAAATCAAAATATTCAAGCATAACATCCCTCAATTCGTTATAACTGTATATATACAATATAAACAGATATAACAGATCTGTCAATTGTTGATTTTCCGGCAAAACAAAAACCCACCGCTCATCGATGGGTTTGTGCTTTGCTATTCCATTTCCCACTGCGGATTCCAGACGACTTCCCACAAATGGCCGTCCGGGTCCTGGAAATACCCTGAATAGCCGCCCCAAAACGTATCATGCGGCGGGACTGTTATGACGGCGCCTGCTGTCTTTGCCTGTTGCATGACTTCGTCGACTTCTGCTTTGCTTCCTGCATTATGTCCGATCGTGAATTCGGTAGGGCTTGGCATTGTCTTGTTCAGCTTCGTATCATAGGCGATATCCTTCCGGTTCCAAACGGCGAGCCTAAGGCCCGGCTGTAAGTCGAAAAAAGCAACGGCACCGTGTTCAAACTCTTTGCCGACAATGCCGTCTGACGGAAGCCCCAATCCATCCCGATAGAAATGAAGCGCCTTTTCTACATCATCTACTCCCAGTGTAATGACTGTGATTCGCGGTTTCAAAAGATAACCTCCCCAACGTGTAGACTGCTTTGAATATTTGACACATCACACATCATATCCTTCACATTCGATTCTGAAAAAAGGATGCTTGTGCAGATTGTAGAACATTCGTTCTTTTTCTTCAACTGTAAAAAAGACCTCCGCTTAATACGGAGGCCTTCATTCAGCCAATTAAAAATTGAATAACCGTGCCGCATTCTTATAGCCGATCTTTTGCCGGTCGGTTTCGCTGATCGGACATTGATCAAACCAGGATGAAATCTCCTCCATGGACTCGTACGGATAGTCGACCGAAAATAAGATTCTGTCCGAACCGACTTCCAGCATTGTATCAATTAAAGCCTGTGTGCGGAACACTCCGCTTGTGGTCAAATAAAAATTGCGGCGAAGGTACTCGGTAACAGGCTGTTTATGCTTGCCATGCGTCTCCGGCCGTTGATGGCGGAGGCGGTGCTCCACCCGCGGCAAGGTGAACGGCAGTCCTTCGCCCAGATGGCCGAGAATGATGGTAAGGTCAGGATATTGATCAAACAATCCGCTTAGCATCAGCCTTAATGCATGCGTCGCCGTTTCGATCCCAAATCCCCATGCTGAGCCGAGCAGCCCTTCATAACCTTGATACATCCTTTGCTGATTAGGAAGCGGTATACGGGGGTGGAGATAGACCGGCACGCCGAGCTTTTCAACCTCTTCCCAAAACGGCCAAACGCGGGGTTCATCAAGATATTGGGCTGTGTTCTCATCGCCGATGTTGCTGTAGCCGTTGATCAGTGCGCCGACGAACCCGAGCTCTTCCACCGCCCGTTTCAGCTCTTTTGCCGCTGCCTCCGGATCCTGCATGGGAAGCGCTGCGAAAGCTTTAAAACGATCCGGATGCTTCGCGAGAAAATACTGCGAAACATGATCATTCATCCGCCGCGCCAGCTCGATTGCCTGCTTCTTATCACATATGCCTTCAATCCCAGGCTGGGTTAAAGATAAAATGGATGTCCGGATGCCGTTTTTGTCCATATCTTCGATTCGTTTTTCATATTCCTGCAGTCTCTCCTGGACTTTTGCAAAATAGTCCGGATCTGTAAAATCATGGCTTCCCATGGCTGGAAAATCCGGCGACTCCCAATGTTCTTCTAAAACAATTTTGCCTTTCATTATGAAAACCCCTTTCACATTAAAAACAACTAGGAGATTGACGGACCGTCATCATTTTCGCAATAATCGTATACGCAGCTGCTATATTAAATTGTATCACCTGGAACGATTTGGTCAATCAACAGTCGACTTCCAGATGTCTAATAGTTTACATATGCTCTTGATTTGTTAAAAAACGGAGAAATGTTTTACAAGGAGGATGAACATGTCTAATCATCAACATGTTGACCGGCGAATCAAAAGAACGTCCAGATTTTTGAGAGATGCTTTCATTGAGCTTTTAAAAGAAAAGGATGTCAACTCCATTACCGTACAAGAAATTGCAGACAGAGCCGACTTGACGCGCGCAACATTTTACTTGCATTACAAAAATAAACAGCATTTTATTTCGCAAAGCATGGAAGACATGCTGAATGAGCTGATCGAGCGGGTAAAACCGGATCTTTCAGAATCGGACACGATGTATCCGCCTCCCTCTTTTTTAAGTCTGTTTGAGTTTATTCAGGAACATGCCGATTATTTTGAAGTGATGTTAAGCGACCGGGGGCTTCCCCAGTTTAGAAGCAGCCTCTTGAAGATCGTGCAAAAGCGGATTTACGGAGAACTCCTATCATCCATTGCCGAATCCGAAGAACGGCTGACGGTTCCAAAAGACATTCTCATCAGCTACATCACGTCAGCGCATATCGGCGTTATTTCTACATGGCTCAAAAGCGGCATGAAATTCAGCCCTGTTTATATGGCTGAACAATTGACCCGCTTAACCATGCTCGGGCCGATTAAAGTCGCCGGATTGGAGAATAAAATAAAAATCCCCTTTGTAAAGTAAAACACAGGATTCCGGCAATAAAAAAGCCGATCCCAAAGATCGGCTTTTTCTCACCACATCTCCATCACGGCAAGAAGTAAGTGCACGTTACGGCATGGCCCTTGCCGCATAGTCGATAATGAATGATGCCAAGTGTAAAACGATTACCATGACCGTTGAGGAAAGAACGAGCTTTTTGATGATAGAGGAAAATGATTCTTTTTTCATCAATGTGAAGTACACGCTGCAGATGACCGCCCCCGCTAAGATTGACCCGTTCCAGCAGAGAAGCCCCAGCTACTTATACAGATCCTTCCAGTCGAACAACCAAAAATACAGCACCCCGTCATCAAAAGTGTGGTAAAAATCGTCATCATGATTTTGTACAACATAATCCCTCCGCCTAAGATTATACGATGCTTTCGAACTGGCCGAAAATAATTTATCGGGTTCGGAGGCAAAATATTTGTAATCTATCGAACAGGCGGGATATGAATGGATATCAGCATCATGACGTTTAATATTCACCATGGCAAGGGAACCGATCAGCGCCTTGATTTGCAAAGGATTGCCGAGTTGATCGCTGAGAGCGGCGCTGATATTATCGGCCTTAATGAAGTCGATCGGCACTTTTCGAAAAGAAGCCGGTATGAAGATCAAATCAGCCGGCTCGCAAAAGAGCTGGAGATGGAGCATGCCTACAGTCCGTCCGTTTCATTACGTTCAAAAGGTTCCCAGTCAAAAAGGCAATATGGAAATGCCCTTTTGTCGCGATTTCCGATTGTGGAAGAACAGCACCATTTGTTCAATTTTGTCCCGGGGCTGATTGAAGGAAGATCATTGCTCGAAACAGCCATCGACATCGACGGGCGGCTCCTTTATGCGTTTGTGACGCATTTGAGCTTGCACCCCTCTCTCCATCGAAAGCAGACCAGCTATATCGCAGGCAGGCTTCAGAAGCTTGACAAGCCGGCGATTGTATTGGGGGACTGGAATATGAAGCCCCGTTCAAGAGGCTGGAAAAGAGTCACGGGAGTGCTTCGCGATGCGTGGGAAGCTGCCGGGGACGGCGCGGGTTTCACTTACCCGTCGCGCCGTCCGAAAAAACGGCTCGATTACATTTTTGCAAGTCCGTCTCTTCATGTGACCGCTGCCGAAGTTGTCACAAAAAGCCCTAAAGCCTCTGATCATCTGCCGCTTACGGCTGTAGTTACGATATAAAAAAGGACGGCCGGTCGCCGTCCTTTTTATGCCTTTGCGATTCCTAACATTACGCCGGCAATGACGATCAGGATGATCCCGATGACGATCCCGACCATCTGGCGCTTTGTCTTTTTTTCGCCGAGGATGATAATTCCGCCGAGCGTGGAAATGATGATCCCCATTTGCGATAATGAAAAGCTTGTCGCCACGCCGACCCGCGGCTGAGAAATGAATAAAAACAAATTTCCCGCCGCCCAGACTAAACCGGGAATAATGTTTTTGATTACGTAGAAATTAAAGGGATGGTGCCTGAATGTGAAAAGCAATCCTCCTGCCACCATCCCGATGGCTTGAGGAAAAAGAGCGGCCCAGCCGCTGACATGAAAGAACCGCGCCACAACCACATACACAAGGTAACCTAACGTCGAAATGAGCAGGATCACGATCCCTTTTTTCATGTCTCCGTTTTTTTCCTCATGGTTGTCCTTGCCCCGGCGGTCTTCCAATGACGTCAACACGACGCCGACGATGATGAAAATCAGCGCCAGCACGCCGAGAACGATCGAGACAGTCGTCGCCCATTCGCGAAACACGAGGACGCCGAATAAGGAGGTGGATACGAGTTGAAGTCCGGTTGAGATCGGCATCGTTTTTGAAACGCCGATCAGCTTAATGCTTTTCAGCTGGTTCACCTGGCCAAGCGCCCAAAATACGCCTGAAATGATACCGACTGCAAAAATGCGCGGCGATAAGTCAGGTTGGACGAAAAAATAGACACCGATCGAAAAAATCAATGCACCGATTGTCGTTCCGAGCACTTGGCTGTATGGTCCTCCGCCTAATTTGACGTTAAACAATACGATGCTGCCCCAAAAGATGGCGGGTAAAATGGCTAAGAAAATATCCATGTCATGTAAACCTTTCTTTTTTTGTCTTTATCTATTAAGGTTTACTGCAAACGCGATTTTTAATACAAAAAAATCCCGGATTTTAGAATTCGGGAATGCTTATTTCACTTGTTCGTTCTTTGTTACCGGATGCACGTTTTTGAAGAATAAAATCCCGTCATATTGCCGTGCCGGGACAAACGATGTGCGCAGGCCGTCTCCTTTTTCTGTCCCCATTCATGGCTGCAGCGCACAAACGAATTTTGATAAGGCGAATGGCTGAGCAGCCATTCCATATGCTTGTGACTCATTTTTTTTATCGGATAATCGCGGCCGCTGTAGTCTCCCATCCTTCCTTCTTTTGCATACAACCCGATCACAAAACTCTTTTCTTTCATCAATGGCGGGAGATTCTCGGCAAATGAGCGGTACCGGGACAAACGGTTGGCACTGCTCTGTTTTTTGATATGAAGGTTGTGCGCCCAAATGACGAACTTGTCGCCGGGATAGATGTGCGTCGATAAAAATTCCAGGTTTTTTGCCATTAATTCGTCCCGGTATTCAAACAATTTGGAGAAGCTTTTTTTGAAAGTTGGCCTTGACGTAATTCAGCCTGTTCTCAATCGTCTGCATCACGACCTTATGCAGCATTACCGAAGGAAACGTTTGTTTTTCAAGTCCTTCGATTAATTCTTTTCCCATTTTGGCGGTTTCTTCGACCGTTTTTCGAAAGCGCCATTTGAATATCCCATTCTTGTCAAGCAGTTCATTTGCAAGGCGGTCAGAGTCGATGTACTGCTGCCTGATCCGTCCTGTCAAATACCTCTCCAAAAAGGAGGAAAAGTGCTTTCTCCTGCTCTGTTGGACGTCAATACCTGTTAAGTGAAGCCCTTCTGATTCCTTCAGCTCGCGGAACAATTCGAGGACAAACCGGTTGTGCCAGACCTTCCCGATCGAATCCCAACTCCCGATGAAGGAAGCGGATGAGGCTGATTTTAGCCATGATGTATTCTTTGACGCAATGTCCGCTTTCACTGAGAAATACAAATCTTTTGTTTTTCAAAATCGGTTGTAAGGAGTCAAAATGATATTCATCTTCACCCCCCTATATCGATGCTGTGATCCCTGATTTCAGAAGTGATGTGATCCATATTTCTATCAGCTCCGGCTTTTTTGTTCCTTATCTCTAATTCGCCGGACGGGGTCTTGATTCCTCTCCGTTTCCGTTCAGTTTTTGGAAGTCTCTAGCCACGGCATGCCGGGAATCAGCGCGGGAGTGTGGTACAGATCACCCGTCAGCCTGTCTTTGATGCCGAGCGGGTTGCGGTTTAGATCCTTCAGGCTGAAATGGATGCTTCCTAAAACATTCGAGGCGCGGTTTAAGGCGATCTGTCCCGGGTATTCTTCAGGGTCTGACCAGGCCGGATCAGAATTGTTGTTGATTTTATAGGCCGCTTGTCCAATGTATAAATGCACGGGGCGATTGGCCACTTCATTCTTCCACCAGGCAACCAGAATGTCGTAGGACGCGGGGGCAAAGCCGATGCTCCAATAGATTTGCGGAGCGATATAATCGATATACCCTTTTTGAATCCATTCTCTCGTATCCGCATAAAGGTCGTCATAGTTGGTCATTCCGGCGGTTGTATTTGAGCCTGTAGGATCCTCCGCTTTGTTCCGCCAGACGCCGAACGGACTGATGCCGAATTTGACGGCCGGTTTTTCTTTTTTGATGGCGTCGTTGATCTGTTTGACGAGCTGGTTGACATTGTCCCGCCGCCAATCTTCAATGTCCGCGAAACGGTCTTTGCCGTATTTCTCATACGTATCAGAATCAGGGAATTCCTCTCCGGCTATTTTATACGGATAAAAATAGTCGTCCATGTGAACGGCGTCAATATCATAGTTTTTGACGACTTCTTCGATCCCTTCGACGATAAAGTCCTGTGCTTCGGGAATGCCGGGATTGTAAAACAACTGTTTGCCGTAACGGACGACCCATTCCGGGTGCTTTCTCGCCGGATGATCTGCCGCGAGCCTGTTCAAATCGGTATGATTCATCGTGATCCGATAAGGGTTAAACCATGCATGGAATTCGAGGTTCTTTCGGTGCGTTTCTTCAAGCAAAAAGGCGAGCGGGTCGTATCCGGGGTCTTTTCCCTGAATGCCTGTTAAATACTCTGACCATGGTCCGTATGCAGAAGGATAAAAAGCGTCGGCCGTCGGTTTGATTTGAACGACGACTGCGTTCATGCCCATCTCTGTCACATCATTCAAGAGCTTCAAGTACTCCTCTTTTTGCTGTTCCACGGTAAGGCCCTTTCGCGAAGGCCAGTCGATGTTTGTGACTGTGGCGATCCATACCGCCCTGAATTCCCTTGCTTGGCAGTTTTCAGAACTCATGTTCATGAGCATCCTCCCTTTTTGAAAAATCAGAACTTTCTGTTATTATATGTCAAAAAGGCGGTTTTGTACATGATAACGATGACAGGCTAAGACATTTTTGTGCCTTAGCCTGTCGTATTGAGATGCTCTTTGACACGCTGCATCAGAAATCGGACAAACGTCTCATCCCGAACCAGCCATGCCGCATAATTTCTTTTGATAAACCGCTCCGCCTCTTCAAACGAAGCGAATGTTTCGTTCTGTGTGACCCCGTTTAATTGAATGCTCCAGCCGTTTTCAGCCGAAAAGAGGTAAAATTGGTCTTCTTCCCTGTTTTCATAAAGGGAGCCGGATTCAGATTCTTTCAAGTTATATATGTTTTTGAAAGCATCTGCTTTGATCGGTTCCACCGGAAATGGCTCTTGCACGAACAGCCTGAACGCTTCGTCTGTCAACGGGCAGCCGGCTGCTTTAGCATGGCCCCCACCGCCGAAAGCGCCGGCGATTTCAGAGACGTCGGTTTCATCATGAATGGTCCGGAGGCTCACCTTTTTGCCGCCCATATTTAAAATGGCGATGTAGTCAAGATGGGGAAATTCTTTTCCGAGTTCGTTGCCGACCTCTGAATGGTAGCTTTCGGCATGGACGATTCCGACGCAATGCCCTTGAATGAAGGTCTGCACGATTTCCCGCCTTTTCCTGCGAATGTACCGTTCAATCTTCTCTTCTTCCATATCGAGGATCTTTTCCTCGAATTCGTCAAAGGAAAATTCGTCATTTTCTTTCAGGCGCCGGATCATTTTTTCTTCAAATTCGTCAATGGACACCATGAAAAACAAGTCGTTCAGCCGCTTCGCCTCAAGAACGCCCGCTTCCTCCCATTCCCATGTATCATAAAGCCGGACGAGCTCGACAAATTGGTCCATCGCTTTCGTTTTCTCGATCAGGCCGTTCTCTGCTAAATATTCATAAAAAAGAGAAGTGGCCGATGCGAGCCTTCCGTCTTCATATTCGACTTTCACAAGGCCCCACGGGTGTTCGTTCAAATGAAGCGCTGTTTTATGATGGTCGATGAGTTTGACCTTTCCGCCAGCTTCGGCGTATTCATTCAGCTTGTTTTCATTTTCCTGATGGACGGATAAATCCGTGATGAACAAGCCGCCCTGTTTTCGCTTGTCTTTCGCCCGATCTAAAAATCTTTCGACTTGGATATCCAGTCCTGTGACCGAATTGTAGCGAACCTCCACCTGTTCGCCGAAGGCCGTCTTTGCGACGATTCCGCATCCGACTCCGTCTAAGTCGTTATGAGAATACAAATGATACATTATGCTGTCCACCCTGCTTTTTAAATTGTATTGCCGTTCGACGTATGTGTCTCACATCTGTTTTACTATTATAAAAAACGAACGCTTTTATGCAAGCGTTTCGGTAAACGGCTGCCTGCGGTTGATATGAGCGGTTAAGCATTTGTATGCATGTTCAACCCGTTCTTCAGCAGGGGGTTCGATTCCTTTTAAAGGGTACTCAAGGCCGAGCGCTTCCCACTTATAGACGCCGAGTTTATGATATGGGAGAACCTCCACCTTTTCGACATTCGAAAGTCCGCCGATAAACGTTCCGAGTTCGTTTAAATCTTCGTCAATATCCGTAACCCCCGGAACGAGAACGTGGCGAATCCAGACAGGGATACGACGTTCGCTGAGAAATTTCGCGAAATCGAGGATGTGGTCATTCGGCATTCCGGTTAGTTCCAGATGCTTTTTGCGATTGATTTGTTTAAGATCGAGCAAAACAAGATCCGTATATTGCATCAATTCGCTGATCTGTTCCTGAAACGCCGGTGCTTTTGAATAACATCCCCCTGAAGAATCGAGCGCCGTATGAATGCCGCGTTGTTTGCACGCCTTGAACAGTTCTGTCAAAAAGGGAAGCTGCAAAAGCGGTTCTCCTCCGCTGACCGTGATCCCGCCGCCGGAAGACGCCATATACGGGAGGTATGAGAGAACGTCATCGACGATTTCGGAAACGGATATTTCCCGTCCCGCTCCGATTTCCCATGTATCTGCATTATGACAAAATTGGCAGCGCAATAAACACCCTTGCATAAAAACGACATATCGAATCCCTGGACCATCGACGGTACCGAATGTTTCAATCGAATGGATGCGTCCGTTCATCATGAAGATCCCCCCTTGTGATGGGAGCGGAGCGTAAAAGGGCGCCCCGCCTTATTTTAAGTTACATTGTTTCGTGGAACGTACGGCTGATCACGTCCAATTGCTGTTCTTTTGTCAGCTTAATGAAGTTGACGGCATAGCCAGATACGCGAATGGTTAACTGCGGATACTCTTCCGGGTGCTCCATCGCATCAAGCAAGGTTTCCCTGTTGAATACGTTGACATTTAAGTGATGCCCCGCTTTTTTGGCATATCCGTCAAGTATGCTCGCTAAATGGACGGCCCGGCTTGCATCGTCTTTGCCGAGAGCTTTCGGAATGATCGAGAACGTATTCGAAATTCCGTCCATCGCATAGCTGTAAGGCAGTTTTGCGACCGATGAAAGGGAAGCAAGCGTACCTTTTGTGTCGCGTCCGTGCATCGGATTTGCTCCAGGGGCAAACGGTTCTCCTGCCCGGCGGCCGTCAGGCGTATTTCCCGTTTTCTTCCCGTAGACGACGTTTGATGTAATCGTTAAGATGGACATCGTCGGAAGCGACTGGCGGTATGTTTGATGTTTGCGCAGCTTCTTCATAAATGTTTCAACAATCTCGACAGCAATCTTGTCCACGCGGTCATCGTTGTTTCCGTATTTAGGGAAATCGCCTTCTGTTTCAAAATCAACGGCGATGCCGTTTTCATCCCGGATCACTTTTACTTTTGCATGTTTGATAGCGCTTAACGAATCGGCCACAACGCTCAATCCTGCGATGCCTGTTGCCATTGTACGGAGAATATCGGTGTCATGAAGCGCCATTTCGATTCGTTCATAGGAGTATTTGTCGTGCATGTAATGGATCACATTCAGCGTGTTAATATACAGCCCTGCAAGCCATTCCATCGTTTGATCAAACTTATGCATCACTTCGTCGTACTCCAGAACGTCTGATGTGACAGGCGGCATTTCCGGTCCGACTTGAACCTTATGCTTTTCGTCTTTTCCGCCGTTAATCGCGTATAGAAGCGCTTTCGCCAAGTTGGCGCGTGCCCCGAAAAACTGCATTTGTTTGCCGATTGCCATCGCCGATACACAGCATGCGATCCCGTAATCATCGCCGTATTCGGGACGCATTATGTCATCGTTTTCATACTGGATCGAGCTCGTTTTAATGGACATGCTTGCACAATATTGTTTAAAGCGTTCAGGCAGTCTGACAGACCAAAGCACGGTTAAGTTCGGTTCGGGTGCAGGCCCCAGATTATCGAGCGTGTGAAGAAAACGGAAAGAGTTCTTCGTGACAAGAGGACGTCCGTCATGAGCTATTCCGCCGATTGATTCGGTTACCCACGTCGGGTCGCCGCTGAACAATTCGTTGTAATCCGGGGTGCGGGCGAATTTGACTAAGCGCAGCTTCATGACGAAATGGTCGACAAGTTCTTGAGCTTCCTGCTCCGTCAGTACCCCGTTCTGCAAATCCCTGTCAATGTAAATATCCAGGAAAGTCGAGACGCGGCCTAGGCTCATCGCCGCTCCGTTTTGTTCTTTGATGGCAGCTAAATATGCAAAGTACAGCCATTGAAACGCTTCCTTTGCGTTTGAAGCCGGCTCTGAAATATCGAAGCCGTATCGGGCTGCCATTTCTTTCAATTCGTGCAGGGCCCGAATCTGCTCGGTCAGCTCTTCACGCAGCCTGATGTTTTCTTCAGTCATGAGCTTTGAAGTGGCGGCCGCATCTTTTTTCTTTTCATTGATTAAGAAATCGACGCCGTAAAGAGCGACCCGCCGGTAGTCCCGATGATCCGGCCGCGTCCGTATGCATCCGGTAGCCCGGTAATGATGCCGACTTTACGGGCAAGCTTCATTTCATCTGTGTACGCGTCAAATACACCCTGGTTGTGAGTTTTCCGGTAATCGGTAAAAATTCGTTCTACTTCCTGATCTAATTCAAAACCGTAAGACTCACAGGCCTGCTTTGCCATGCGGATTCCGCCGAAAGGCTGAAGAGAACGCTTAAACGGCGCATCTGTCTGAACGCCGACAACTTTCTCCAGGTCTTGATTCAGATACCCCGGGCCGTGTGAGGTAATCGTTGATACGATTTCCGTATCCATATCGAGAACCCCGCCGTTTTCGCGCTCTTTTTTCGACAATTCCATCACTTGATCCCACAATGCGGTTGTTGCTTTGGTTGGAGGCTGCAGAAACGATTCGTCACCTTCATAGGGCTGAAAGTTGTTCAAAATGAAATCTCGCACGTTCACTTCTTTTTGCCATACATTCGTAGTGAAGCCTTTCCATTGTTCCATGTCATCCACCTCTTTTATCATTCGATTTGTATAACAGATACTACATTTTTATCTTATGTTGGGTAGAACAGTTTTGAATGTGAAAAAAGTCACACAATATGTGAAGTTATGAACAAAGTTCTCAGAACATACACAAATTGAAGATGACGAGCTATGGAGGAAAACTCAACAATCAAATCTGTAGTATAATAATAAAAAGTTTTTATTTAACTGTTATATAAAACAAAAGAGACAAAAAAACCGCCGACTCAAAGAGCAGCGGGGTCATCTAAAATCAATCATAAAACGTAACGGTCACATATTTGCCGGAGTAATCGTAAGCATAGAATTCTGCCTTACGATTATCTCCATCTACAAATTTACCAATATTCTTAAAAGTATGACATTCACCGGGAGAAAAATAGTTTGCCCCGACGTATTCGTCTTGATTGCTCCCTGGATCATCTTCATAAAGATGAATTGTCAAGGAAAAGCCGGCGCTTGAAGACAGGCAGACTCTAAAATCTCCTCCGCTGGAATAGACCGGCTTGCTGGAGTAAATATAGGTATACGTGCCGAGCTTGTCCCATTCGCCGGCTCCTGCGGTTTGTGCGCCGCTTGCAAACGCAGTAGAAAACGGCAATAAAAGCGTGCACATTGCAGTGAACAATACGGCCCCGATTTTGCTGCGATTCATGATTACGCCTCCTTTTTTAGTGAATATTGGCCATTATATCATTCATTACCAGCCCGATGAATAAGGCATTACTCCCTTAAAAATTGGCTTGTTTCTCAAAAATATAAGAGGATGATGGCTGGTATTTCCCGCTTTTAACGCTAATTTCCCGGATTCAATATTATAGAATTTTATAGGAAACGTCCCGTTTTACCCGCGAGCTCTGTGTGGTTTATTAAGCGGCTGCCCTTTTTAAAAGATCAAGAAACCGAAGTACAAAAGGGAAAATCCATTGCACAAATTTCAGCTTTTTCATGTCGTGGATGTAAAGTGAAACACAAACCTCGTTACATTTTTGGATGTTGCAGGCCGAAGAAATGAAATAGCTCTTCCCAATTTGAGAAGGGCCTATTTCATTCGCGATCTTCATTTAAACGTTTTATTCCGCTTCAGGTATAAAGACTCCTTCAAAACGTGTATAAGGTGCATAAACCGGTAAAGGGCTAATTTCTCCGTCTATACTGGTTGTAGCGGCTACGTCTACTAAATCTCCTGCTTGTAACTGAAGGACAGCAGAGACACTTGGTACCACTGAAATCCTTCCATTGCCTGTATTAGCAGCCTCTGTTGCGGCTTCGATGCCACCATTTCTTCGTATATATAGACTCACGAAAAACGGTATTCCGTCTGTTTCTGGGACAAAGAAAATACTTGCATTGAACGAATATAAACCTGCCTGCTGTGCGATAAAGTCCCCTGTAGCAGTATTATACTCCTCAAGCAGATCCAATTCTTCTATATTATATATGACTTCCGTTGTTGCAGATATAGTTAAAGGTTGAGGTCCACCTCTACTAGCCCTGAATGCTGATGGCGGGTCTGCTGCACCTCCTGTCGGTAACACTTCATTAAGTTGATTTTGTTGGCTTTGCTGAATTGATCTAGCTGCCCTTCCTTTCAATAGATTTGTCCCCGGTGTTGCCGTTGACGCCAACAGAGGCTTCCTGAGATTTTCCTCCTTTTGTTTTTTGATTTTTTTATGCAGCGGCATACGTCGCCCTCCTTTTACATCTATTGATGATGACTATAGATTTCGACTTGCACATTAATATTTAAATCATATGAATATTTACTATTAATAGAAACGGTATTTGCCGGGGACGAGGAAAATTAATGATCTTTCACTTTTCGCTTTGCGGATTCAAAAGGAGACACGAATCTTATAATGCTGTAGAAATGGAAAAAAGCCCTTAGAAGGGCCTTCTTTATAACTTTTGAAAAAAATCGGGGCTGTCCCGGAACAGCCCAGGAGCAAGGGAAGCTGCTGTTATTGGCCGGCCAATCGTTCAGCGATCTTGTCTTCGATCTCTTTTCCTTTTTCTTCATCCAGCAGCTGGTTTAAGATAATTGAGAAAATCAACGTTTTCCCGCTTTTCGTTTCGACATAGCCGGATAATGAACTGACTGTCGAAAGAGAGCCCGTTTTTGCCTTGACTTTGCCTTTGAGCTCTGGTTTTTTCATCCGGTTGCGCAATGTTCCCCCAACCATTCTGTCGCTTTCACCGGAAACGGGCAGTGAACGAAGATAAGAGGAAAACCATGGTTTATCCTGTACGGAATACAGCAGGCTTGTGATCTGATGCGCGGTGATGAGATTGATATGGGAGATGCCTGAACCGTCTCTCAGAAGGACGTTGTCCGGATCGACTAAAAAATCGGGAAGCTTCTTATGTAAAACCTCAAGCCCTTTCTCCCAGCTGCCTTCTTTTTTGACCGTCTTCCCCATTTCCTTGACCAGCGTTTCGGCATGGCCGTTGTTGCTGAGTTTCATAAAAGGCACGATCAGTTCCGAAAGCGGCATCGATCGGTGGACTATGATGCGGCGAGCGTTATTCGGGGTGCTTGCGGTTTTTACTTTTCCAAGCACTTGAATGCCTTGCCGGTCGAGCGCCTGTTTAAACAAATCTAGCGCATAGCCCGCCGGCTCCCAAACCGCGACCCATTCTCTGACTTTTGATGCTTCCTTTGGAATCGTTCCTTTGATTTGGATCGTATTTGTGCCGTGTTCCCGTTCGATTGTGATGTCTTTTTTCCCGTTGGCCGGTACGGTTTTGGCATGATTGGCAATCTTTACATACTCCGTTTTCGGGGAGACCGTCACCGCCGGTTTGCCGCCGCTTTTTCGGCCGGGATTGACGTCGACGATGACCGTGCCGGCATCATAGTCTTCATTCGGCGACGCGGTAAGAGCGGAAATCTGTGCGCCGTAATATGTATGTTCATCGCTCCAGGATACGTCAGGCGAATAGCGGACATCATCATACCAGGAATCATCCCCGATCAGATTTCCGCGAATGCGCGTAATCCCTTTTTGGCTGAGATCTTCTGCCATCTGATCAAAATCGGCCGGGAGCAGCGTAGGATCCCCTTTCCCTTTTATATAGAGGTTTCCTTTCAAGGTTTTCCCTTTCACCGTACCGTCAGCCAGCACCTCTGTCGCAAACGTATAATCCCCGCCAAGCACAGAAAGCGAAGCTGCAGCTGTCAGAAGCTTGAGGCTCGATGCGGGCCTCAGCCGGACGTCCCCCATATGATTGTAGACGACTTCTCCGGTTTCGGCGGATCTGACACTGATTCCGGCAAGCGCCCCCTGCAAGGCGGGCTCTTCTTTTAAAAGCCGGTCAAGCTCAGCGGACAGCCCGTCTTTATTTTCTGCAGCAACGGCGGCGGGCTCTTCCGGATTGAGGCGGGAGAAGAGCGCCAATACGGCAATCATCATGATGCACAAGCTGATCTTAATGGTCTTGTTCATGTATGTCCTCCCCTTTAGGCATGTTTTAATACTTTATTGCAAAAAGGGGCCGGATATACTTTTTTTAAGGGCCAAATTTCAAAATATTTCATTTTCCCGTCAAATTTAGGGCATAAAAAAACGCTACTTATCGTTTACACTATAAGTAGCGTTGGAATTTTATCAGTATGCGAGACTGAACAGACCTTTAATGTGGCTTAGGTAGCGGACATTGCTCGCTTCTTTCATCAGGGAAGCAGGCAGACCTTTCAAGGCTGTTGAGTTGGCGCCGATGATAGCAACCGCGTCTTTGCGGCCAAGGCTTGCAAGCGTACCTGAGTTAACAGGGCTGAACGTTTCCAATGATTTGTTTTCTAAGTATGCATACAGGTTGTATCCGATCAGTTCGCCCATTTGCCATGCAATTTGCGCTGTCGGCGGGTATGGACGGCCGTCTGGACCAAAGACAACGGCGCTGTCTCCGGCAACGAACACGTCTTCATGTGATGTAGACTGAAGGAATTCGTTTACAGTCGCGCGTCCGCGGTTGACTTCAAGACCTGATTCGCCGACAAGCGGGTTTCCTTGTACGCCGCCGGTCCAAACAAATGTGTTGGCAACCACTTTTGATCCGTCTTTCAGATCAATGACATTACCTTCTACATTTGTGACAGGAAGGCCTGTTAAAAATTCAACGCCGCGTTTTTCAAGGCTTGCAGTCGCGCGTTCGATAAGATCGTCCGGAAGAACAGGAAGGATTTTCGGACCTGCTTCAACCAGTTTCAATTTGATTTCTTTAGGGTCTACGCCGTATTTTTTCGTAAGGTTCGGCATGATGTCAGCAAGCTCGCCGACAAGCTCAACGCCTGTTAAACCGCCGCCGCCGATCAGGATCGTTGCATCAGCTTCATTTTTTGTTATAGAGTATTCGCGCACGCGTTCTTCAACATGCTTAAAGATTTTGTTCGCGTCGTTTGCGGATTTCAGTACCATGCTGTTTTCTTCAAGGCCAGGAATGCCGAAGTAAGCCGTTACAGAACCAAGGCCGACAACGAGTGCATCGTATGTTAACGTTGTGCCGTCTGATAGAGCCACTTCTTTTTTATCAACGGAAAAAGAGTTCACTTTTGCAATTTTAAGGTCGATGTCTTTTCCTTTGAAAAGCTTTGTAAGCGGCATTGCGATCGCTTGTTCTGATACGTTTCCTGCCGCAAGACGGTGCAGTTCCGTAATGATTTGGTGAGTCGGGTATTGGTTGACCACCGTAACTTTTGCTTCTTCTTTACTGTAATGTTTGCGCACTGTTAAAGCAGAAAGTAAACCGCCGTAACCAGCGCCTAGAATGACAATATGTTTTGACATCATGAATCCTCCGTCCTTATTCTAAATATATTCTGAAGGTGTTTATTTTTGTTTTTCGCGTTCTGACATGATTTGCAGGTAGCTTTGGACAAAGCGGAACAGTTTTTGAGCCTGCGGATCTTTCAGCATTCTTAAGAGGCCGAACAGTCCGATCACCTCGTTGCTTTCATCGGCGCGGTCTTTAGCTTCAATCGCTGTCGCCGCTACTTCTTTCACCGTATCTTTTACCGGCTCAAGAATTTCTGTAATGGCACCTACAGTATCGCTTTTTAATACTTCATCAGTTGCTACGGATTGCGCGAAATCATAAGACTTCGTCAAAATGTTCACCAGTTCAGTCAGCTTTGGAAGCTGGTCGACTAGGACAGTCAAAGACTCCTGCACTTCAGGCTTTAACAGCTGATCAATAAGATCACGTTGGCTTTGACTAACAGATTCGTTTGTTTGATCGATTGTTTCCGGCATAACCAATTCTCCTTTACAATAAGCAATGTGCTATTTTTTGAAGGCAGTTTTTTGGTTTCGGTTTGTGAATTTATGCACAAACAAATCCGCAAAGAAGAACTGCCAAGTGTGTTTGTCTTGCTTTTTCAGCAATGGAACTGAAAAACTTGCAATCTCAAAACACGATGTATATTTTACTATTAAATAATAACATTTTTTGAACAAAAAATGAACGCGATTGTTTAGGAAATGAGATAAAATCGTCTAAAACTTGTTTAAAGCGACTTTTTTCATCCCTTTCATTTCCTGAATTGTGACTTATTTATCAGATTTAGTTTACATAACGTTTTTACGGTGTACTAATCTTCGTCCTTTACATCCGGATCTTCCGGGATCGGTTCATTGAGGATCGCTTCGACGAGTTCTTTATATTTTTCCATCTGTTCCAAATGTGTGCTGAATTGTTCTTTGTTGATTAAAAATTGCCGCCCGTCGTGAACGGCTCTGATCTTCTTTTCCCTGATGAGCTGTTCAATATAGGCCTCTGACAGCGACAAGTATTCTGCTGTTTCTTTTATCGTTACATACATCTTCCTCTGCTCCTTTTCGTCCAAATTAGGCGAACAATGCGATTTTAGCGTTCATAAAATAAGGTACATAAGTTTAGATGATGGAGGCACATTTACTATGTATTCAAAATGGAATTCTGAAACGCATTACCCGCCCGCTGCCTCACATCTGCCGCCGGGTCAAAGCCCGCAGCAGATGACTGAAAGACTGAAAAGCCTTGAGGATCAAATGGCATTGCTGATCAAGCTGATGGAAAGCAACAATCAGCTGCTGCGTTCCATTGAGGAACAGCAAAACCGCGTCTGCACATCGGGCGGCGGCGGATCGGTCATTGTCCGTATGTAGCCCCTACTGGTGATCAAAATAAAAGAGGAAGGAATTGATCCTTCTTCTTTTTGTCCTTTTGAAGTATACTACAGATTTTAAAGGCCGGAAAGCCGGGCGATTTCATGGTAGGCTTGAGGGTTTTCAAGCATCGACAAATCGCCTGAAGGTTCGTTTAAATAAGCCGCCCGAATGAGCCTTCTCATCACTTTTGCATTTCTTGTCTTCGGCAGATCGCTGACGAAATACACCGCTTTTGGCTTGACCGCCTTTCCTAGCGTTTCGGCTGCGAATGTCAATAAATCGGCTTTCAATTTTTCCGAAGGGCGCACATCTCCTCTTAAAACCGCGAAGCAGACGACAGCCTGGCCTTTCAGATTATCGGGAACCCCGATCGCCCCGGCTTCAGCCACAGCCGGATGGCTGACGAAAACCGTTTCGATTTCCGCCGGTCCGATCCTTTTGCCGGCAACATTGATGACATCATCCGAACGGCCGCTGATCGTCCAGTACCCTTCCCCATCCTTCATTGCCCAGTCGCCGTGCACCCACACATCAGTCCAGCGGCTCCAGTAAGCTTTTTCATATCTGTCAGGCTCCTTCCAAAAGCCGTTTGTCATTCCGACCCAAGGCTTTGTCAGGACAAGTTCCCCGACTTCGCCGACGGTTTCGGCCCCATGTTCATTGTAGACATTGGCGGCCATCCCCGGCAGAGGCGAGTTAAAGGTCATCGGCGTGATCGGCAAAATCGGTACATTGCCTAAGATCCCGCCGGCGATTTCCGTTCCGCCCGAATAATTAAAAATCGGCAGCTTCCCTTTTCCGGCATGGCGGAAAAGCCACATCCACGGTTCATAGTTCCACGGCTCGCCCGTTGAACCGATGGCTTTCAGGCTGTCCAGATTATGCGCTTTCCGAAAATCTTCGCCATATAGCATCATGGTGCGGATCAGGGTCGGGGAGATGCCGAGGTGCGTGACGCGGTGCCTGCTGACGAGCTCCCATAGTCTATCAGGCTCAGGGAAATCCGGGGCTCCGTCGTATAATAAAACGGCAGCTCCGTTGATGAGACCGCCGAATAGTAAAAACGGCCCCATCATCCACCCCATATCCGTATACCAGAAAAAACGGTCACCATGCTGGACATCCATGCCGAAGCCGGCATCAAACGCTGCTTTAATCGGAAAACCGGAATGGGTATGAACGGCGCCTTTCGGCTGCCCTGTCGTACCTGATGTGTAAAGGACCATCAGTGTTTCAGAACTCTCCATCTCTTCCGTCTTTTCATACGGTTCCTGTTTCATCAATTCGTCCCAATCCACGTCCCTTGTTTCGTTCCAAGGCGAAGCAGTATCGTGGAGGCGGCAGACGACGACTTTTTCGACGGAAGGAGAACAGTTTGCGGCCTCATCCGCTTCTTTTTTCATGTCGACCACGTTTCCCCTTCTTTTAAACGCGTTGGCGGTGACGAGCATTTTTGCCTCTGCGGCGCGCAATCTCGCAGCTGCCGCATGGGCTCCGTAGCCTGAAAAAATCGGCGAAAATATCGCTCCGATTTTAGCGGCCGCCATCATGGCGATGACCGCCTCGGGGATCATCGGCATGTAAATCGCGATCACATCCCCTTTCGAGATGCCCTGATGTTTAAAGCCTTGGGCCGCACGCGCGATTTTTTCATGCAATGAGGAAAATGAGAGATGCCCTGTTCTCCCGTCTTCTCTTTCCCAAATGATGGCCGTTTTTTCGGCTGTTTCTTTTTGGCCGGCCCATTTTTCGACTGCATCGTATACGGCATTTAAGCGGCCGCCGGAAAACCATTTCGGCCACTTGATGCCTCCGTCCGTGTTTAATGTCTGATCGTACCTGTGAAACCAGGAGATGCCGAGAGCTTTTTCAGCTTCCTCCCAAAACCAGGCGATATCGTCTGTGCTCGCTTTCAAAAAATCGGCATAGTCTGAAAAGCCGAGCGACTTCATCCATTGAAACAGCCGGGTTGATTTGATAAATTCCGGATCAGGCTGCCAAACCGCTTTTTCAGTCATCATCGTTCTCCTTTCTTCTCCTCAATCAGACAGGATAGACCGGGTGCTTCCGTTGGGTAAACGTCATATATTTTGACATGTAGGCGCTGAGCCGTTTGCCGAGTTCTTCCCGTAAAGATCCTGCAGGCACAATTCCGTCGACGATCATTTCTGAAGCCAGACGGTAAATATCGATGTCTTTTTGATACTCTTCGCGCTTTTTGGCAATGAATGCGGCCCGCTCCTCTTCAGGAAGCTCTGCTATTTTATTGGCATAGACGGCATTTACCGCGGCTTCCGGACCCATGACGGCAATTTGCGCCGTCGGCATCGCAAGGCAGCAGTCAGGCTCAAAGGCCGGGCCCGCCATCGCGTACAAACCTGCGCCATACGCCTTTCTGACGATGACGGATAATTTCGGTACGGTTGCTTCTGACATCGCCGAAATCATTTTCGCGCCATGCCGGATAATCCCCGCCCGCTCGACTTTTGTTCCGATCATAAATCCCGGTATGTCGGCCAGAAACAGCAGCGGGATGTTAAAGGCGTCGCATAAATTGATGAATTTTGCCGCTTTGTCTGCCGAATCGTGGAAAAGAACGCCGCCTTTCATGCGCGGCTGGTTGGCAATGATGCCGACAGGCAGTCCGTCAAGCCTTGCCAGCCCGGTGATCAGCTCGGGTGCAAACCATTTTTTTATTTCGAAAAACGAATCCTCGTCAATCACCCGGAGAATGAGATCCATCATGTCAAACGGGGAGTTTTGGTTTTGCGGAATGATGTCTTCCAAAGGTTTCTCAAATCGTTTGGCGGGCCTTGCATCGGTAACTGGCGCTTTTTCTGCGTAGTTTGCCGGAAAGTAGGACAGGTAGCGGCGCGCTGAAAGAATCGCTTCTTCTTCCGATTCGGCCAGGATATCACCGCAGCCCGATACAGTGCAATGCATTCTCGCTCCGCCCATTTCTTCAAGCGTCACGTTTTCGCCGATCACCATTTTCGCCATTCGGGGCGATCCTAAATACATCGAGGCGTTTCCGTCAACCATGATGACGATATCGCAGAAGGCCGGAATGTAGGCGCCTCCAGCAGCAGAAGGCCCGAACAACAGACAGATTTGCGGGATGCGCCCGGATAATTTGACCTGGTTGTAAAAAATCCGCCCCGCTCCCCTTCTGCCGGGAAACATGTCGACTTGGTCGGTGATCCTCGCTCCGGCGGAGTCGACCAGATAAAAAAGCGGACAATGTAATTTTTCGGCCGTTTCCTGAATGCGGATGATTTTTTCGACGGTTCGGGCTCCCCACGACCCTGCTTTGACGGTCGAATCGTTGGCCATGACGCAAACGGTTTGTCCGCCGATTTTGCCGATTCCGGTGACAACCCCGTCCGCAGGAAGCCCTTCAGACAGACAATTGGCGAAAAAAGCGTCCTCGACATCGAGCCCTTCGTCAAGCAGCAGCTTCAGGCGGTCCCTGACAAACATTTTGCCTTTTTTCACGTTTGCGTCATGGTATTTTTGCGCTCCGCCTTCCATGATCTTTTCGATTCGGTGATTCAGTTTTTCATTCGCCATCGGCGTTAGTCCCCCGTTTCCTTTTATTCTCCCGTGTATTCGGGTTTCCGCTTTTCTGCAAATGCTTTAAGCCCTTCTGTCCGGTCGTTCGTCGGAATCGTCGCTTCGTACGCCTGTTGTTCGATGGCAAGCCCTGTTTCGATGTCCGTCTCAATCCCTTTATTAATAGCCAGCTTTGCCTGCCTGACGGCGACGGGACCGTTTGCCGCGATCGTTTGCGCGATGTCTTCGGTTCTTTCTTTCAGCTCTGATAATGGAACCACGTGTTCGACAAGGCCGATGTCACGGGCGGTCTGAGCGCTGATGCGGCGTCCCGTGTAGATCAGTTCTTTCGCTTTTCCCCGGCCGATTAAACGGGGAAGCCGCTGGGTTCCGCCCGCTCCGGGTATAATCGCCAGCGTCGTTTCGGGCAGGCCGGCTTCGATGTGGTCTGCGGCGACTCTGATGTCGCACGCCAAGGCGAGTTCAAGCCCGCCGCCTAAGGCGCTGCCGTTTAGAGAGGCGATGACCGGCTGAGGCAAGGCTTCTATTTCATGGATCACGCTTTGGATCAGGCATACAGCCTGTTTCGCTTCAGCGCGGTTCATTCTCGCCCGTTCCTTTAAATCAGCACCCGCGCAAAACGTCCTGTCTCCTTTTCCCGTGATGATGACGCAGCGGATGGCCGGATCGGATTTGATGTCTCTAAGAAGGCCGCGCAGCTCGCCGAGCAGCGCAAGCGACAGCGAATTTGCGGAATGCGGCCTGTTCAGCGTTAAAACGGCGATCTTGCCTTGCTGAACGGAGGATAAAATATTAGGCTCCACGATCGTCTCCCTCTTTCCTTTATGAAATAATGCCGGTTGATTTGGCAGCCTGCAAATTCCGGCTCGGAAGCTTCATTTCCGTTTTTTCTTCGATCCATCTCGCTGCCGCAAGGAGCTTACCCAAATCAACGCCGGTCTCGATCCCCATTTGGGCGCACATATAAATGAGGTCGTCTGTTGCCGCATTTCCGGAGGAACCCGGGGCATAGGGACAGCCGCCCAATCCGCCGCACGCCCCGTCAAAGGCTGTAATCCCCATGTTCATGGCCGTCAGCATGTTGGCGAGCGCCATCCCGCGTGTATCATGAAAGTGGAGGGCGATTTTTTCTTTCGGAAAGCGTTTCAGCAGCGCTTCCAGCATGAGCTCCACCTGTACGGGATTGGCGGCGCCGATCGTGTCCCCGAGAGAAAGCTCGCAAATCTCCATGTCGAACAGCGTATCAACGATGCGGATGATTCGGTCGAGCGGAACCGTTTTCTCATAAGGACAGCCAAAGGCAACGGACAGGTAGGCCCTTGCAGTACGCTTGGCCTTGGCGGCTTCCGTTGTGACCTCTTTCAGGACGGGAAGCGTCTCATCGATCGATTTGTTGATATTTTTCATGTTGTGGGTTTCGCTTGCCGACATGAATACGGCCGCTTCGTCGATGTCTCCTTCCAGAGCCCGTTCAAGCCCTTTCGCATTCGGAACGAGCGCCGCATACGTGACGCCGTGTTTTCGTTTAATTCCTTTTGCAACCTCCAGCGCGTCGGCAAGTGAGGGAATCCATTTAGGGTGAACGAACGATGTGATTTCAATATAGGAAAGTCCTGTCTCGGAGAGCATGTCGATCCAGGCGATTTTATCTCCGGCTGAAAGCACGACCTGTTCATTTTGCAGACCGTCCCGCGGTCCGACTTCCTTGATGCGGATGTTTTGCGGAATGTTCATGTCTTTTCCCCCAAACGCTATTGAAGTTCTAATAATACTTCACCTTCGTCAGCAAAATCGCCTTCGCTCATTTTGATCTCTTTTACGGTGCCGTCCGTTTCCGCAACAATCGGGATTTCCATTTTCATCGACTCTAAAATGGCGACTTCCTGTCCTTTTTCGATTGCATCGCCCGGCTTAACTAAAATCTTCCATATATTGCCCGCCATATTGATGACAACTGTGTTCATAAAAGCGCCTCCTTTTTTATTTCAATAGATGCTGCTGGATAAAATCGGTGTGCACCCCGCCTTTTTGAAACGCGGAAGAGCGTACGATGTCCTCAAGCAGCGGAATGTTTGTTTTGATTCCTTTTACTTTGTATTGTGAGAGCGCCCCGGTTAAGATGCGGATGGCTTCGTCCCGGTTTTTTCCTTTCACAATCATCTTCGCGATCATCGGATCGTAATACGGGGTGACCGCCGTGCCTGATGATACAGCACACTCGTGGCGTACGTTCGGATGCTCCGGCAATTGAAGGTCTGTAATGCGGCCCGGCGACGGAAAAAACGTTTGCGGATCTTCAGCGTAAATTCTGACTTCGATAGCGTGGCCGTTCCGTTTAACATCTTCCTGTGAAAACGAAAGGGTGTTGCCTTTGGCGATATGAATCTGCTCTTTGACAAGGTCGAGCCCGGTAATTTCTTCTGTAACCGGATGTTCGACCTGGAGGCGGGTGTTCATTTCCAGAAAATAAAAGTCATTCTTTTCATCTACTAAAAACTCGATTGTTCCCGCATTCGCATAGCCGATCGAAAGCGCTGCCTTGACTGCGGCTTCACCGAGCTTCGTCCTCATGCTTTCATCCAATAGAGGGGCCGGGGCTTCTTCGATGATTTTTTGCTGCCGCCTTTGAATCGAACAGTCCCTCTCCCAGAGGTATACAGCATTTCCGTATTCGTCTGTTAAGATTTGAATTTCGATATGGCGGGCGCGTTCGAGAAACCTTTCGATATACATAGTGCCGTCCCCGAAAAAATCGGCTGCCCTCTTTTTGTTTCCTTCATATGCTTTTTTCAAATCGTCTTCATTTCGGATGAGCTGCATTCCGATGCCGCCTCCGCCGAATGAGGCTTTCAGCATGACGGGATAGCCGATCTCCTCCGCTGTGCAGAGGGCTTCTTTTAGACCTGACAGGCTGTTCGTTGTTCCGGGCACGACCGGAACGCGAGCTTTTTCCATCGCTTTCCTCGCTTCGATTTTGTCTCCCATTTTGGCGATGACTTCCGGGGAAGGCCCGATAAACGTGATGTTCTCTTCTCTGCACCTTTCGGCAAACCGGCTGTTTTCCGAAAGCAGGCCGTATCCCGGATGGATGGCGTCCACACCTGCCTGCTTTGCCGTTTCGATGATTTTATCGATATTTAAATAGCTTTCGCTGACGCGCGGTTTGCCGATCAGCCACGCTTCATCGGCGGCTTTCACATGCAAGGACTCCATATCGGCTTCAGAGTACACGGCAGCCGTTTGGATGCCGAGCCGTTTGCACGTGCGGATGATCCTAAGCGCAATTTCCCCGCGGTTGGCGATCAGCAGTTTTTTAAACAAAAAAGCTCCCCCTTTCATGACAATTTAAAAGCTTTCAGCGCCTGTTCTCTCAATCTGAATTTTTGCACCTTCCCCGACGCCGTCATCGGAAATTCATCTACGAACGCAATATAGCGGGGAACTTTATAGCGGGCAATTTTTCCTTTGCAATATTCCCGCAGCTCTTCAGCTGTTGCACATTCTCCGCTTTTTAGCCTGACCCATGCCGACACTTCTTCACCGAACGTTTCGTCAGGCACCCCGACAACCTGGACGTCGAGAATCTTCGGGTGCCTGTATAAAAACTCTTCGATTTCTCTCGGATAAATGTTTTCGCCGCCTCTGATGATCATATCTTTTAACCGGCCCGTAATCCTGCAGTAGCCGTCATCATCCATGACAGCCAAATCGCCGGTATGGAGAAATCCGTCATCATCGATGACTGCCGCTGTTGCCTGCGGATTTTTATAATAGCCTTTCATGACATGATACCCTCGCGTACACAGCTCTCCCTGTCTTCCCCTTTCCACCTCTTGCAATGTGTCAGGATCGATGATTTTCACTTCGATGTCCGGAAGGGCTCTCCCTACTGTTTCTACCCTGCGTTTGAGCGAATCATTGACCCTTGTCTGGGTAATGACGGGTGACGATTCTGTCTGACCATAGGCGATCGTGATCTCCGTAATCCCCATGTTATCCATGACCGCTTTCATGACTTCAGTCGGACAGTTTGATCCTGCCATGATCCCCGTTCTTAAGGAAGATAGATCATACGACGCAAAATCTTCATCGTTTATCTCGGCGATAAACATCGTCGGAACGCCGTGAAGCGCGGTGCATTTCTCGGCTTCAACAGCCCGGAGCACCTCTTTCGGGCGGAATTCCTGAACGGGAACCATCGTGGCACCGGCAGAAACGCATGCCAAATTCCCGAGCACACAGCCAAAGCAGTGAAAAAAAGGCACGGGGATGCACATCCGGTCTTGAGCCGTTAAATTCATGCATTCCGCAATATTGGCCGCATTGTTTACCAGGTTGTAATGGGTCAGCATGACCCCTTTCGGAAAACCCGTCGTGCCTGATGTGTACTGCATGTTGATCACATCGTGTTCACAAAGGCTATCCATTCTTTCTTCAAGCTCTTTTTCGCCGACCGATGCGGCTTTTTCCAGCATGTCATCCCAAAGGTGCATGCCGGGATGCCTCGCCTTCCCGAGAACGATAATATGTTTTAAAAAAGGCAGTCTGCCAGATGTGAGTCTTCCGGGCTTTGAATCTTTTAATTCAGGAAGCAGTTCGTAAAGAATATCAATATAAGAGGTGTCCCGGTAAGACTCCATTAAAATAAGCGTGGTCGCATCCGATTGTTTGAGCACATATTCGAGCTCTGCTGATTGATAATTCGTATTGACTGTGACAAGTACGGCCCCGATTTTTGCGGCGGCAAATTGTGCGGTCAGCCATTCCGGTGTATTCGAAGCCCAGATCGCAATGTGTTCGCCTTTTTGAATGCCGAGAGCCATCAGCCCTTTTGCCGTATGCCGGCATAGCCTGTCAAATTCCAGATACGTATAGCGGAGGCCGCGGTCGGGATAGACGACGGCTTCGTGTTCAGGCGCATGTTCCGCCGTTTTCTCCAACAGCTTACCGATCGTCAAATGAATCCGCTCTGCCAATCAATTCCCTCTCCTTTCAGTAAGCGTTTTCATTTTTAGGCGTTTTTTTGCATGCCGAGCTGTCTGGCGATGACCAGCCGCTGAATCTCTGATGTTCCTTCACCGATTTCCATCAGTTTTGCATCCCGCAGCATACGCTCCACACCGTACTCTCTCATATAGCCGTATCCGCCGTGGATTTGAATCGCCTGATTGCACACCCTCATCGCCATTTCTGAAGCAAACAGCTTGGCGAAAGCGGCTTCTTTCGTAAACGGGCGTGCTTGATCTTTCAGCCAGGCAGCCTTCAGCACCATATTGCGGGCGAGCTCGATTTCCAGGGCCATATCTGCAAGCTTGAACTGAATCGCCTGAAAGGAAGAAAGCGGGCGCCCGAATTGCTTTCGATCGTTGACATATCCCAATGAGGCGTCAAATGCGCCTTGGGCGATTCCGACTGCAAGAGCGCCGATCGAAATCCTTCCTCCGTCAAGCGTTGTGAGGAATTGTTTAAACCCTTTCTCAGGACTGCCCAGCAGGTTTTCCTTCGGAACGCGGACATTCTCCAATATAAGCTGTGACGTATTGGAGCCGCGCACGCCCATTTTGTCGTATTCACTTTTAATGGTGAGCCCTTCTGTGTCCGTCGGGACAATAATGGCTGAAATGATATTCTTCCCGTGTTTATCTTTGCCTGTCACTGCTGTGACGATGACTGTACGGGCAAACCCCGCGTTTGTAATCCAGCATTTTTCGCCGTTGATCACATAGTCGCTGCCGTCCTCGCGCGCTCTTGTCTGTGTGCCTCCGGCATCAGACCCGGCATTTGGCTCTGTCAGTCCGAACGCTCCAAGCGCTTTGCCTGAGGCAAGCGGTACGAGATATGTTTTCTTTTGTTTCTCCGTGCCAAAGTAGTAGATCGGCGAAGCGCCGAGCGACACGGCCGCCGCATAGCTTAGTCCAGTGCTGCCGCACGCCCTGCCGATTTCTTCGACAGCAAGTGCGTATGAAATCGTATCCCCTCCCGATCCGCCGTAGTCTTCCGGAAACGGAATCCCGAAAAGGCCGAGCTCCCCCATTTTCTTGAAGGTTTTAAGCGGAAATTCCCCCGTTTTGTCAACGTGTTCGGCATGCGGCGCGATTTCCTGTTTTGCAAAGTCTCTGACAAGTTCGCGAACCATTTTCTGTTCTCTGGTCAATTCAAAATCCATCAGATGCCCCCCTTTTTTGGATCGTCAAAATCCTTGAGCAGCAGAACTTTGTTAACATTATATTGAAAAAGTGCGTCTTTCATGCCAGCAGTTTTCGGACAGGCAAGATTGTCCCGTTTGAACATTGAGCTTGAGCCCATTGTACAGGCAATCACTGCACCTTGATATAAAAGATTAGCGTTGATACTTACCTTTATGAAAGTACCTGTACTAAAAGTGCATACTTACATATTTTCAGTTTGCATTTTATACTCAGGATAAAATCACGCTTTTTAGGAGGGAAAGTCTTTGAAAACTCTTATTATCGTTACACACCCAAACATCGAAACATCAATCATTAATAAGCGCTGGGTAAACGAACTTCAAAAATATCCGGAAAAGTATACTGTTCACGAATTGTACAAGGTTTACCCGGATGGAAACATAGACGTGGAAACAGAACAACAATTGGTTGAATCTCATGGCAATCTTGTTCTGCAGTTCCCTATACATTGGTTTAATTGCCCGCCTCTTCTTAAAACATGGCTTGATGATGTTTTAGCTTATGGATGGGCTTACGGTTCAAATGGTGGGGATAAATTCAAGAATCGCAAAGTTGCTCTAGGGGTAACTGCCGGAATCAAAAAAGAAGATTATCGTGAAACCGGGAGGTACCGGTATACACTTGGACAAATATTGGTTCCGTTTGAAACGACATTCCTTTATTGCAATGCAGATTATCGTTCGTTCTTTGCATTTTACGGCAAAGAAAATAGCCCGGGCGGCAACGAAGAGGAAGAAAATGAACCAGGTGCAGGCGAATTGGAAAAAAGCGCGCAAGATTATTTAGATTTTATTGACAATCTATAAAAAGTAAAAAAGAGGTGTTTCCTTTGTTCGGGAGATACTTCTTTTGGTTTAAACAAAAGAAGCCCTAAAGGGCCGGCAACCTGTTTTTCTCTCCCCAATCGCACATCATATTCAACAAAGGAACGAGAGAAAGACCGCGTTCAGATAGCGAATACTCAACCTTCGGAGGTATTTGGGGAAATTCCTTCCGTATGATAAGGCCGTCTGCCTCGAGCTCTTTTAACATGATGCTCAGCGTTTTGAAGGAAATGGTACCTATGCTTCGCTTCAGCTCATTATGCCGCATAATCTTATTTTCAGACAGCCAATAAAGAATGATCATTTTATATTTGCCGCTTATTAAGGATAACGTATATCCAAAGCCGGTGTCCTTGAGGTCCACGCCGGTCGGAACACACGTTTTTCCGGTTTCGCTTCGCATAACAAACACTCTCCTTCGAAGAAACTTCTTACATCATTATCTAATCTGAATGAAAGGATGTAAAGAAAGACCGCTTTTAATCGCAGCTGCTTCCGTAAAAATGAATCCAAGTTTGAAGTGCACCTGGCGCTTCCCGCAATCGTTTAATGCTTGGGAATTTAGCCAGAGGAAAACTGCACCTCCGATTGTTAGATCGGGATGCAGTTCAAATACACGGGGGCTTCTTCGTTAATGTTCTGATTACGGCCGTTGCCTGTCATGAACTATTTGAATGTCGTCCATCGATCCTCGGGCATAGAACTTTTGTGTCGAAATTCCGATTTCAGCGAGGGCTCCGCCGTCTGTGAAGCGGATCGATGCATTGTGATACAGCGCCGCGGCATTCACGGCGCCGAAAAAGGCTTTTGCCGTTTTCGGATTTTCCGTGACGATCGCTTTTGAATGCTTTGTCCCGTACGTTTTAATATGGTCGCATGCTTCATCTCTTTATACTCCCCCACCCACCCGCAGGGGCAAATTCCTCGGTTCAGGAAGCAATGAATACAGTTGCTTATCATCAAAGTCAATAAATAAAACCAGACAATAATCTGGCAATTTTACGTTTGTCTTTTATCAGTAGATATCATTCTTCTTTATCAGTTTTCTGTATTGTTTTATTCTGGACAAAAAGAATTTCGCAGCCTTTCGTCATGTATCTGTCGGAATATCAAATCCCTTATTTTGAAATGCCTTATCCAACTTTTCAGTACCTAAAACTATAGCTCTTTGTCAGTCAAAATGACTTTTCCAATTATATCTTGAACATATGAGGAATGTATTAATATGATGTTCTCCCTTATTTGTAAAGCGATGAAAAAGCCGATATCCTTTCGGAAATATGATGTTTAGTTGGATAGCCGTATCCTCAATTATCTTTCCTCTCTGCACAAGTGTATGTATTCACCAAATGCAGGGAACACATCCCAGTTTCGCTCCAGACTGCCGCTAGTCTCACGCTCCTCGACTGAACCGGTTTTAAAATCTGTTTTCTCCATTGCTATGTGACCATCTTCGTGAAAGCCTAAAATCAAACCGCTTACTTCATCCTCAGTTACATCATCATATTCCCAATACATTGCTGTTCTTAAGAAGATTTTATTGTTACTTATAACTTCAAAATCATAATTTAAATATTTACGAGTCAGGTCATCATAAAAGCCCACCGAAATCCATTCATTTGTTACATTTACAATGTACTTGGTTTTGTCATCTTCGGTTAATACCGCAGTATATGGTTCATGTTTTTGGTGATGCAAGTATGCGGTACGATCATCAAGAATATTCCAAGGCTGTTTCTTGATGTCCGACCATTCATCACAATAATAAACTTTCATGAATTAAACACCTTCTCATTAATAAACTATTTCTTGTGAAATCACTTTTTAAACTTGTCGAATGAAAAGAACCAGTTTGATGAATGGAACTTTTAAAAAAAATGAGAAATTTGATCTTTGTCCATCTTTCTTCTCCTTATACTCCACATTGTTAACCTATCTGTAAAAGGCTTCATGATTCTAAAAAAACTTGCCAATGACAACACGGCAAGTTTAAACTATAGCAATTCTAATACATCAGTAAACAAGGCATCTCCTAATGTTAATCTCCTGTTGAAAGGCTGTATATGCGGCAATTCACTCCACTCATACACGGTATCGTAATAATCGTACAAATAACTGAGCTCAATATATCCTTTCTCTTGCATTATTTTATTAATATAGTTGGTTCCCTGAATGAATTCTAAAGATTCAGCGGTTCCTACAATATCATAAGCACCGTCGATTAATTCGTGTCTTAAAGAATAACGATAATCTAAAACATAAACAGGAACCAATTTAGATACTTTAATATTGATTTGCTGTTCTAAATGAAAACCGTTTTCGCCGGAAAGACTTTGCAAATGGATGTGAATTTCTCCTGAAGGATTGTTTAAATCTCTAACTTCAACTTTTTTCAAACCTTTCATTTGATTCAATTCATCAGGCACTTTTATTTTTTCAGCACATTTGATCTTGTACCATTCGTCTAATTCCCTATTCACAAAGAGACGATGAAGCAATTCACCGATTTCAGAGTATTCAACAATAAATCTGACTCCATGTTCCATGATTGAACAATCACAACCTATTCTAACATCCTTATATTGATCGTTTGTATTTTTCTCTCTTTCTTTCATGTTTTATAAAACCAAAAAAAGAAACCGTACCTGCTTTTTTGGTTTTATTTTATCACAGGGATGGTCTCAGCCTATCAAGGTAATCTTTCTCTTCCTTATTCATTTAAACTTTCTATTTCAATACCCCAAAAACTTCCTTCGTTTATGCAATTTGAGTCTACTCGTCTGAGTTCTTCTTTTAACCACGCTATTAGACTTTCTGGAATATCATGATCAATAAAGGCATCCTCGCCATTTATTTGTATGGCCTTGTCAATCATTTCCGAGAATAGTAATATACATTCTGCAAATTGATTTATTGAAGAGTTAATAAATACTTCTTTATATTCATCAACATTATTTAGATAAATGATTCTCTCGTTATTTTCAATCATACATATTGGATCTCCAGAACCAGTGGAACCTAACAACCAGTATTTTTGAAATGCTTCAGACATATCAAAAATACTTGTGATTGGTTTAAATGATGCTTGAGAGGATGAAAAATCTAAATAAGGTGGAGGTGTTTCAGGTAAACCTCCAAAAGATAAAAATTTTTTAAATTCCTCCGAAAAAGGAGTCTCTGTTAGTTCATCATACGGAAACTTTAACAATGGCCCATTTTTATTAACATCCCAGTTTCGATTAAATTCTTCGGGTAATAACATTTTTCACCTTCCAAATTCTTTTTCGAATGTTTTCAGTCTATTCACGATTTGTGCGTCTTCCCCAGTAATTTCCGATTCTTCTTCAACATTATAAATACCGCAATTCCAGGATGCAAGCTTTTAGGTTAAGCTATTGCTTCACCTCCTTCTTCAATATAATGAATGTCTCAGTAATAGATAATCAAAAGAACAGGTCTAGTCATGGCTATCTAACCATGACTAGACCTGTTCCACTTATTGTTATTTTATTTAATTAGGTTATCTGAAGCATTCTGTGGATCCGTTAGCCGATAACAATCCATTCATCTGCAAAATCCCAAAAGTTAATATTATATTCAGGCTGGTCTTTCGCTGACCATAAAGTAGCATGATCTTGCCCGCAATTTTTATAATCAATGGCAACATCAGTGCTCCATTCCATTGTTGAAAAAACCAAAGGATGTGTCCAAGCCAATCTGTAGCGGTTGGTTTAAATCGTCAATAATGCCCCAATCAAAATCATCATCTCCCAAGTAAGCAGCATCTTCCAATGATATTAAACCCATCGCTCCACTTGTATATTAATAAAAGCCATTGTGAATATTTTTATAGAAAGATCAAATTGAGGCAGGAATTTCTCTCCATGATTCCTGAAGCTGTTCGTTGTCAATTTTATTACGAGGAAGCCTTCCCTCACTATATAGAACTTTACCGTTCCGGGTTCTAATTGAGTATAAAGTAGATCATCTCCGTTTTTTCAATACCATCTATATTTTGCGACTGCTCCCGATGAGACGAGAAGCGCTCCATACCCTTCATTTTTCAGGCGGAACATCTGCTTTTTGCTGCTGTTTTCACCGTGAAGGCTTGTTAATGAACTGCTCCCCACTTTGACAACTCCCCTCTTTTGCCGAGAGGTCATTTTATCATCTATAATGGATCCTTATTTTGCTGCGACGAACTGTTCCAATTCCTGACTGATCGTTTTCGAGCGTTTCGCTGCATGTCTGATCGCCTGTTCGATCGCTTCGCCGCCTCCGTTTTCCTCCAAAGCCTTCAATCCGGCGGCAGTCGTTCCGTTCGGAGAGGTGATGTTGTCTTTGAGAACAGCGGTATCCAGGGGGCTTTCCAACAGCATTTTTGCGGCGCCCAAAAGCGTCTGCGCCCCGATTTCTCTCGTTAATTTGCCGCTTAAACCGGCCTCTGCCCCTGCTTTTTCGATATGCTCCATCAAATAATAAAAGTAGGCGGGCCCGCTTCCGGCGATTCCTGTGAAAATGTCCATTTTGCTTTCCTCAATGCAATAGACTTCTCCCATGCATTGCAGCAATTGTTTTGCGGTTTTTGAATGATCGGCTGTCACGGCCCTTCCTTCGGACATCGCGGTTGCCGAGGCGCCGATCGTACTTGACGTATTCGGCATCATTCTGATGACAGGCTGCTTGTCGTACAGCGCTTCTTCAATAAATGAAATCGGAATGCCAGCTAAAACTGACAACATGAGCTGATGGGGTTGAATATGCGGTTTTATGGAACGAAGAGCAGCTTCGGCATCCTTCGGCTTCATCGCCAAAATGAAGCAGTCAATTTTTCCGTAATCGAGCTCTTCTTTTTTGATGCCTTTTATTCCATATTTGTTCTGGAGTTCTTTTAAACGACGGTGATTCGTATGATTGGTCACATAGATTTGGCTGGCGGGCAGCTTTTTTGACTGGACGATGCCTGAAATCATCCCTTCTGCCATGGACCCGGCACCGATAAAAGCTACGTTTTTTTGCTCAATATTGATCTTTAACATCTCCCTTTGTTCGCATTCTGTTCGTATTTTCCGAACACGGTTAGTATATTAACACGTTAGATATTTATGTCAAGTTTACGTGTTTTGACTGGACTGTAAGCAAATATGCGGAACACGGAAAAATCGTTCTTTCGCTATTCGCCGATTTTGTCCGTTTGAAGGCCTTTCGTCCCAGACAGCGGAAAACCGGGAGTCTTTCAGCATGGTGCAAACGCATCGATTCTTTAAGGAAAACCGCGGACCTGATGGTTTCTTGAGTCCGCGGTTTTCCTTGATTAATATTGGGTAATGTAGAGCTTTTCCTCATCGCCCCGCCATTCTGCATATAACACATCGCTGTAATTTTGAATGTTGCGGCTCGATAATTGCTGCTTGAGCCAGCTTTTATCAAACCCGGCTTCTTTCAGGTTTTCCTCTTTCAGCTGGCCGTCAAGAATGAACGCAATCGGAAGCTGGACGGGTTGATACGGGATGTTTAACTCCGATTTTGTCGGCGTCTCGTATTCATGTTTGCGAAGGACGCTGATCGAGCCATCTGTTTCCAATATCGCGTATTCGATTTCATGAAGGGAAAAACAGCCTTTTTCACGCGCTAACGTTTGCAGCTGGTTTAAATCGAGTTTGTTTTTTTTCAAGGCGCTGTAATTGATTTTTCCCTTATCGATAATGATATTCGGCTTTCCTTCGAGGAAGCCTCTCATGCTTTGTGCTTTTTGCGATAGAATCTCGATCGAATAGATGAGGATCCCCCATACCAAGATGGCAAAGAGAACTTTCGATATGGTGACGTCTTCGTCAAAAATCGCGTTCCCCACCATCTCTCCGAGTATAAGAGCGGAAATGAAATCGAACGGGGTGATTTGGGCGAATTGGGTTTTCCCCAGTATTTTCGTCATGATAAATAAAGCGGCAAATCCGATGATCAGTTCAACCGCCAATTGTAAATAATCCATCAAGGTTCCCTCCCGACTCTCTCTTCATTGTTAACAATCGGGCTAGGGTTTAAACCCGCCGCGTTTAACCATCGGGTATGAAGCATGTAAAAAAGCTTATCCGCCTTTTGAGCGATAAGCCTTTGTACCGATTCTTCTTTTAAAAAGCCAATGACGATGTCTGGCCATTCATCTGCTGCAGAGCGCACGGATTATCAGTTTGTTTGCATGTTTTTACCCTTTCCCTTCGGCCGACAGCGTCCAGAATTACCCGGCAAGACAAAAAATTCCCGAATAGACGAGCCCGACGCAGCCTCCCCGGGGTTCGGCCATTTACCCGAGCCGAAAGTCCTGCCGGGACTGGTGCAGCCCGCATTCTGTTTTAGCGAGATTTGCCCATCTCCCCGCTCTTATATCATCGCCCTCTGCCACAGGAAGTGTGCATACTTCGCATCCGATGCTCGGATAATGCTCGTCATGCAGCTTGTGGTATGTCAGGTGATTGAGTTTGATGTAGCTCCATACATCGTCCCAGGTCCAGTGAATAAGGGGACAAATTTTAATTAGTTTGAACTTGTCATCCTTGTTGATGTAGCGGACGTGCCGCCTCGTTTCCGACTGTTCCCGCCTCAGTCCGGTAATCCAGGCATCCGCGCCTGAAAGGTGCTTTTTTAACGGCTCGATTTTGCGGAGGGCGCAGCACATATCGGGCTGACGCTTCCAAAGCTCGCTGCCGTACCTGTCTTCCTGCTCCTCAAGCGTGATATCCGGCTTCAAGCAGCTGATCGTAAGGCCCGGATACTTGTCTTTGATCGTCTTGATCAGATCATAGGTTTCCTGAAAATGAAGGCCTGTATCTAAAAAAACGATAGTAGCGTCTTTTTTTATTTTCGATATCAAATCGATTAAAACGACTCCCTCGGCTCCAAAGCTGCACGCATAAACAATGTTGTCATACGTGCGGTACGCCCATTTCAGAACGTCCGTATCACCGCAAAAGCGATCCATGGTCTCTTTTGCGGCGTCTTCATTCCATGTGTGATACGTTAAAACGCCGTTCATCTATTTTCCCCCACTTTTCCAGATTAAGACACATAGGCAGGTTATTCAGTTCCTAAAGCAATTGTGCCAGGAAGAAAAACTTCAACCGGTCTGGGGTGAATCTGTCCATCTTGACGTCTTCATGAAGTGTGGAACCTTATAAAAGGAGGGCGAATATAATGCTTTGACTTCGCAAATGGGGAAATACCCATCCTAAAACATACGACCAGTTCTGATTTTTTAAACACGCTGCCTACAAGGGGGTGGAAAACGAGATCGCTCCTTGCCGGATAAGCAAAACATCTCCACCTGAAAAGATGCAAAACCTGTATCCGCACCTTTTTTCGAGTCGCTTTACACATACAGCGGCATATCCATGAAAGTCAAAGATTGTGAGGGGTAATAGCATGATTTCATCTGAATTGAAGCTGCCCGAGAGGCAGCTCAAACCGAGAACAAACGGGATCACCATCCTGATTGATAACGGAGTTCCCGAAAACTTGTTTAAAGACACCATCAGCGGAGCGGCCGACTATATAGACTTTGTGAAATTCGGCTGGGGGACGTCACTGATCACGAAACGCCTGGAAGAGAAGATCGATTGCCTAAAGCAGCATGACGTGCAATATTTTTTCGGGGGAACCTTATTTGAAAAGTTTTTAAGCCAGGATAAGATTGAAGATTATTACCGCTATTGCAAACGGTACGGCTGTAAGTATGTCGAAATATCAAACGGGACGATTCGCCTGTCCAATAGAGAAAAAGCGAGTTTTATCTCCGATTTTTCAAAGGAATTCCGCGTGTTCAGCGAGGTAGGCTCCAAAGACAGCGCGATCAGCAATGAACAGCAGTCATCGGAATGGATCGATTACATTCTTGAAGATCTTGAAGCGGGGGCCGGGAAAGTCATCACAGAAACAAGAGAAGGCGGAACAAGCGGTTTATGCAAAAGCGACGGAGAAATGCGCTCACAGCTGATTGAGGAAATCCTTGCGTCCGGAGTGCATCCGGACAATCTGATTTTTGAGGCACCGACAAAAAAATTACAGACGTGTTTTATCGAAAAAATCGGTCCAAATGTAAATTTGGCAAACATTTCGTTTCAAGATGCGATTCCGTTGGAAACGCTGAGGCTTGGACTTCGTTCAGATACATTTTATTTATTCGAATAGGTTCGCCCCTGGGGCGGGTCTATTTTTTGTTGCGATAACCGGCAATGGGCATAAAAAGCGGGCGCAGGCGAATCTGATAGATCGCATCGATGATCTTTGTTGAAATCCATTGGCAGACGAGCGCTTGAATGACGATCCCCCAGGCGATAACCGACGCTGTCAGCATAAAGATGAAGGCGTTCATCAAAAACAAAGCGGTTCCGGGCTTTCCCCCGCGGTATATAGAAATCATCAAAGCCAGGGCGCCGAATCCCCCGTTTGAAATGTTGTATTTGTATAAAATGCCGACGCCGGTTCCTAACAGAACAGCACCGTAAAATAAATCCAGCCAAATATTATTGGTTGTCATCGCAGGAAAAAGAGATTCAAAGATCTGCACCGACACGGACGTCATGGTAATCGATGCCATCGTTCCGACGACCGTCACCGGTTCAAGCCATTTGACAGCTGTCAGGAGCAGTGAAAAGTTGACGGCCCAGACCGTTAAACCGTGCGGGACCTGAAACCAAAAATTGAGCAAAACGGCTATTCCCGCAGCCCCTCCCGAAGGAATGTGGTTTGGAAACAAAAACATTGCCATCCCCAGCCCCTGCAGGACGCTGCCCAAAAAAATAGCTTGTGCGATTTTAAATTTTCTTCCCATACGGATGTAATCCCCTTTACCTGAACTTGTCCTCTCTTCACTATATGAAAGGGGAAAACAAAAATATAACAGATTTTCGGAAAGGTTAGCCGTAAGCAGTCCCGTCCCAGAGATATGCTTTGACTAACTCCATATCCACCTCAATGCGGTCAGGAACCTGAACATAACCGTTTACTGTTCCGTAATGGACGAGCTGTGAAAATGGATTTTCCATCATGTCCCACTCAACCGGTTCGATGTCTTCACCTGCCATTTTCGTCCACGGCGATAAACAGGCCTGAGCGAAAACCGCATATAATCTCGAAAACGCTCCGTCATAACAGTGCGGGGATATACGCCTGCCAAACGCGCGGGCAATCTGCAAGGTGCACCGAAAATCGTCTATTCCCTCACAGTGCATGACATCAGGCTGAATGACATCGACGGCATGTTCCACCATCAGCGGCAAAAACTGCCCGGCTCCTCTCAAATTCTCCCCTCCGGCAACCGGTACGGAAAGAGCTGAGCGCAGCAGTTTGTACTCCTTTATATCAGCGAACGGCAACGGCTCTTCAAACCATAGAAGATTTGGCCATATCGAAAAGTAACGCTCCCATTTGCGAGCGGCGGCCAAATCGTAGCTTTGGTTGGCATCCAAAATAAAGCGGATCTTTTGCTCTGTCATGACTTGGACATCCTGAATATGTTTCAGGTCCTCGTCAAATGTCCTGCCTCCCGTTTTGATTTTGACTTGTTGAAATCCCTTGCTGACGGCTTGTTCGATTAGACGAAGGGAATGTTCGCGCCAATCGGTTCTGTCCGAGTAGGATTGAAAGGAGGCGTAAACCGGGACCCGTTCTCTCAGCTTTCCTCCCCATACATCGCATATTGAAAGACCGGCTTTTTTTGCCGCAATGTCTGTCAAAGCCATGCTGACAGCCGCTGCCGCCCGCTGATGCCATTTCTTGATGACGCTGACAATCTGCATGCGGTCAGTGGCTTGTTTTCCGATTAAATAAGGGATGATCCGCTTTTGAAATCCGGTTTCCAATAAGGGGAGCCAGTCTGCGCACTCCCCCCAGCCGGTGAGCCCTGACGCCGTTGTGATTCGGATCAAATAGAGTGTTCTGTAGTGTTTATAACCGTTCGCATCCCCATAAGGAGAGGAAAGTTTGTGAAATAGCGGGTACGTTTCAACTTTTTCAATGCGCATATCTTCTTCCATCCTTCGCGTCAAGCCGGCTGCAGTCCTTCAGGCCCCTTTTTTTTCGAGTCTTCCTTTTTGACGTGGATCATTGTGAGAACGAGAATGCCGATGACAAGGGTCAGCCCTGCGATCGACATGAACATTCCGATTTTCGACCATTCCATCAGCCGTCCGAAAATCGGCGGGCCGATGGCCACGCCCAAAAACCGGACCGAACTGTAAAGCGATGTCACAAATCCCCGTCTTTCTTTGCCGACAGCGCCCGTTATGAAGCTGTTGACGCACGGCAGGACAAAGCCCGTGCCGATACTGCTGACGACGAGAATCGAGATAAACGGTACAAGAGCGGAGAAAAATGACAGCGTCCCGTAAGAAACGGTGATAAATGCGAGGCCGATCAGCATCAACCTTTTCATCAACCGCTGATTTTGTCCGATTTTACTTCCGGTAATGTATGAAGTCGTACACATGACGAGAAGCGGAATCGCCAAAATCAGCCCTTTTTTCACGCCATCTGTCTGGAATTCTTGTTCAAGCACATCTGATAAATAAAACAAAATGCCAAACAGGGTAAACAAGCAGACCGCACCTGCCAAATAGGCTGTAAAGAGCCATCTTCCCTCATGTTTAAACACGCTCACAAGTCCCTTCACATATTTCCCAAAGGCCGGCGGCTCTTTCTTTTTGTCGTTTTCTTTAATAAAAATCCAGGTGAGCAAGATTGGAGCGATACAAAAAGCCGGAAAGGCAAAAAACACCCAATACCAGGCGATCAATGCGATGAGCGAGCCCAATATCGGAGACAGCACCTTTCCGAAGCCGTTGGAAGCTTCGACGATGCCAAGCACCCTGCTTTCTTCAGAGCCTTTGAACAGGTCTCCCGTCAGCGCCATGGCGAGCGATGCTGTACCTGCTGCTCCGAGTCCCTGCAGCCCCCGGCCGATCAGCACCCATGAATATGCATTCTCAAATGTCGTGGAGGCGAATCCCGCGAGAATCCCTCCTATACCATAAAGAAACAGACACGGTATGATAATGACTTTTCGCGAAAATCTGTCGGCCAGGTAGCCGAGCAATGGAATAAAAACGGCTGCCGTTATCGAAAATACGGTAATGATAAGACTGACCTGGAACTGTGACAGGTTAAGCTCAGACTTAATTTTAGGCAGGATCGGAATCAGCATTGAATTTCCCAATGTCATAATGACGGGAATCGATCCGATGGCAACAATGGTCAGGCCTGAGGTTTGTTTTTCTTCCATAAGCTTGTACATCCTTCCTTCTGCAAAATAAACTTGACATCCCAATTAGATTTCCCGCAAGCGTCAGTTGCTATTCCCTGCCAACCGCTGTCGTCCCTTGAATGTTCTCGCGGCTGCGCTGTGTTAATCGCTCTGTATACAAATCGATGTCAACCGTATACTTCGGCCGGTTTTTCACCTCGGTAAAAATCGTTCCGATATATTCGCCGATGATGCCGATTCCCATTAATTGCAGGCCTCCCAAAAGCCATATCGAAATGATCAGGGATGTCCAGCCTGCATTCGTATAGCCGAGCATCTTTTGAATGATCGCATAGATGCCGGCAATGCCGCTCAGAAAAAATAAGAAAAAGCCGATGAGCGTAAAAAAGCGGATCGGGGCCACACTGAATGACGTAATCCCGTGAAAAGCAAAGGACAGCATCTTTTTAAGCGGATATTTCGTCTCTCCCGCAAGCCTTTCCTTTCTGTCATAGAACACCTTTGCCGAACGCAGTCCGATCAGCGGCACGATCCCGCGCAGAAAAACGTTGGCTTCATGGTATCGCGAAAGCTCTTCAAGCGCTCTTTTGCCGAGCAGGCGGAAATCGGCGTGATTGTCGACGAGACGGATGCCGAGTTGGTTCATTAGCCTGTAGAACCACGCCGCGCTCGTGCGCTTAAAAAAGGTGTCGGTTTTCCGGCTGTGGCGGACGCCGTATACAATCTCATATCCTTCATGATATTTTTTTATAAACTCCCGAATCGCGGAGACGTCGTCCTGAAGGTCGGCATCGATCGAAATTACGCAGTCAGATTTTTGCTTCGCTTTATCAAGCCCTGCCAAAAGCGCCTTTTGATGTCCCGTATTTCGGGCCAATTTCAACCCTGTTACATAATGGTTTTTGGTACTTTCCATGGCGATCAACGACCATGTCCGGTCTTTTGAGCCGTCATCAACGAAGAGCAGCTTGCTGTCGGCTGAAATCAATTTTTCCTCCGCCAAATCGCATAACACGGCGGTCAGCCGCCTTGCTGTTTCTGAAAACACTTCCTCTTCGTTGTAACACGGAATGACGATCGTTAGTAAAGGCTCCGGTACATTCAATGTGCTTCCTCCTCACTTGGCTTCATATAAATAAATGTTCCAGGCCGATTCCGGATGGCTGAACCGTTTTAAAAACGTCAGCTTGTTTTGTTCGGCATTCATAATCGGAACCGATGAAAAGATATAGCGCCCTCCCATTTCTTTAAAGGCTTCTGCGTTTAACTCCAGGTTGGTGATTTTTTTCTTGGAGTTCTTTTTAAAAGCATAGTGTTTCCCGAGCTCCGCGACGAACAGGTAGCAGCGGCTCCCCCATTCATCAAAGTAGCGCTTTAAGGCGGCATTTTTATCAAGCTCCTTAGCGATGATTTTCCGGAATTGATATTTGTATTTCAGCGGATATATATTGGCATACGTATCAAGCGTGTAAAAACCGTTGTACTGGGCAATGGCCGGATGGAGGCCGATGCTCGCCACCCGGTATGAACGCTCCGGCTTCCCGATATATTGTTTGATCTGTTTAAATTGTTCAGATGCGTAAAACTCCCGGAATGACGGGGCATGGCGGTATGCCCCGTACGTCAGCTCCTCATGAAAAGGAACGAGAACGATAAGCTGTGCGGCAAGCGCCGCATACACAAACCGCCGCCACCTTTCTCCGAGCCGCCACAAAATATAGCATGCCGCCGCAAAACTTACATAGATGATGAGCGGCCGCAAAAAATGAAAGCGGGCGAAGTTAAACGCCGCCAAAAGGCTGAACTTTTCTTTAGGCAATGCCCATAGCTTGTTAAACCATAACGCATACCATAATGAAAGCGCGTAATTGAAGAAGAACAGAAATATAAAGAGCTTCTCTTCGCGGCTGCGCCGTCCCTGTTTTCCAATTGTGATCACCAGGGTAAGCAGGATGACCGGAAGAATGACCGCCGTATGGACCGTCATCACGTGATTGTGGCCAAGGACGAAATTTTTAACTGACAGTCGGAAGGAGTGCCAAAGATCGTGCCTTGATGAGATAAATTCGACGCGGTGCATCGTCTCGCCTGAAGAAAACATCGAATACACAAGACGGTATTCTACGGCAAGGAAAATCCCCGTCATAAAAGCGATGCTTCCTAAAAACGGAAGATTCACATCGCGTTTGATGAAGAGGTCATACAGCCAAAGCAGCGATACGGCTGCAAGGAAAAAGAAAAAGCCGAGGACAAAGCTTGAGTAGAGCGGCAAGAGTGCAAGTGTCAGCCACTCTTTCACAAAATAATCGCGCCCCCGAATATTTAAAAAGGCCCAAAGTGCCAGCGGGTGCCCCAGCGTGCTCAGCATTCCGGAGGGCCAAAACGGTGTAAGCGCAAAAGCGAGGGAGACGCCGATTCTGATCAAATAGGCTTTGTCAGCGCGGATCATATGTTTTTTCAAAAGCAGGTACATGCCGATGAAGGCGAACACGCGCGTTATCGTTTGGCTTAACGCATACGCGGTCATCGACGGAAACAAGGAATGCAGCCAGACAATCCCGCTCCATTCCGTGCCGTAGGCATCGCGGGGCAGCCCGTTGATGATCTGCGGAATGACGGCTTTTACGCCCCCGAGCAACTGCCCGCTTTCCGCCAGCACTTTATACCAGGCGATATTCGAGTCAAGGTTGTCGTGAACGCGGATATGGGCGTCTTCGTTAAGTATGTAAAGCGGCAATACATAAAGCAAAATTGCGGTAAAGGCAAGGATGAGACACTTGTTCTCACGGCTGATCTTGTTTGCAAATGTCGACATAAAAACAACACATCCATACAGAAATTTGTGGGGCGGCTGTCACTTCTTTGTTATTATTTCTGCAGGCGTTCTGAAAAATTCATCAAAATAAAAAAGAGGCTTTCCGGCAATACGGAAAGCCCCTTTCTTACCGCGGATAGTACGGATATGGCGGATAGTATGGGTAATATGGAAAAGGATACGGGTAATAGAAGTACGGATAAGGATAATACGGACGCGGCCGAGGCCGAGGCCGCGGGTAAGGATACGGATAATATGAATAGGGCTGCTGTCTTTCATCTGTCATATCTTCTAAGTCATCCATGAAATGGCCGTTTGCTTCCAACTCGGGTAGCCTCCTTTGTTTAGTTTGAATACTTTAGGCTATGATGCTGCCTATAAAATGGAGTACGTACAAATTATTTTTATCTCCCTGAAAATGTTCTGTCCGTAACGGCTCCCTTTTATCAACGGAAATCCCATCTTGAATGTTGCCCCCCGGCGGCAAGCAAAAAGCCCGGCTCACCGACCTGAAAAATCAGGTCATGCTGCCAGGCTGTCATCTATTCATGATCCCCTTTTCTTTACGGTAAAACAGAACTCCCCATTAAATACCGGTCTACTTCGCGGGCTACCTCACGGCCTTCATGAATGGCCCAAACGATTAAGCTTTGGCCTCTTCTCGCATCCCCGGCTGCGAAGACTCCCTCGACATTTGTTTTAAACTCCCCGTATGCTGCGTCGACTTTATTTCTGACCGCTTTGACCCCGAATTGCTCGAGAAGCGGCTGTTCAGTGCCTTCAAAGCCGATGGCGATGAAAACGAACTGGGCAGGCCAGACTTTTTCCGATCCCGGAATTTCGTGAAATTCGAACTTCCCTTGTTCGTTTCTTACTTTTTTCATTTGAATCGTGTGCAATTCTTTTAGATTCCCGTTTTTATCTGCGACAAGTTTTTTTGTTTGAATGCAGTACTCTCTCGGGTCTTTTCCGAATTTCGCCTGCGCTTCTTCATAGGCGTAATCGAGCGTATAAACGTGCGGCAGTTCCGGCCACATGTTTTCGGCGGTTCTTGTGTCAGGAAGCTTTGGATGTTTGCCGAACTGGACGACGCTCCGCGCCTTTTGGCGCAAAGCCGTCGCAACGCAGTCAGCTCCCGTGTCACCGCCGCCGATGACGATAACGTCTTTGTTTTTTGTGTTGATGAATTTTTTATCTTTGAAATTTGAATCGAGCATGCTTTTGATTGTGCCTGTTAAATAGTCCATCGCAAAGTGAACGCCTTTTGCTTCGCGCCCCTCGATCTGCAGGTCGCGCTGCTTTTGCGCTCCTGTGCAAAGAATGACCGCATCGTATTGGCTTTTCAGCTCATCTGCCGTAATGTCCTTGCCGATTTCCGTATTTGTGATGAAATCAATGCCTTCCTGCGTCAATAATTTGATGCGGCGCTCTACGACGCTTTTTTCAAGCTTCATACTCGGAATCCCGTAAGTCAATAAACCGCCCGGGCGGTCGGCGCGCTCATAAACGGTGACGGAATGCCCCGCCTGATTGAGCTGATCGGCGCTTGCAAGCCCTGCCGGACCTGAGCCGACAATTGCAATTTTCTTGCCGGTCCGTTTTTTCGGAATCCGCGGCTTGATCCATCCGTTTTCAAACCCTTTGTCAATGATCGTCCGTTCGATGCCTTTGATCGAAACGGCAGGATCGGAAATCGCCACCGTACAAGAGCCTTCACAAGGCGCGGGACAGACGCGCCCTGTGAATTCCGGGAAGTTGTTCGTTTTCAGCAGGCGCTCAAGCGCTTCTTTCCACCTTCCGCGATAGACGAGATCATTCCATTCCGGAATCAGGTTATGAATCGGACATCCGGACGTATAGCCGCCAATGTCCATGCCGATTTGGCAGAAAGGCGTGCCGCAGTCCATGCAGCGCGCTCCCTGTCTTTTCGAAGCTTCCTCAGAAAATGGAGACGAATATTCGTTCCAATCGTTTATCCGCGTGAGAGGATCGCGTTCAGCAGGCTTTTCCCGCTTAAATTCCATAAATCCTGTTGCTTTGCCCAATTTTCCCCTCCCCTTTCTTACTGTGCCACCGCTTCTTTTGCTGAGGCAGAAGTTTGAATCTTTTGCTTTGTACCGGCTTCAAATGCGTACATCATCGCTTCTTCGTCAGATAAGCCGGCTGCTTTTTGCTCTTTTATCCGCTCTATCATTAGCTTGAAGTCTTTCGGAATCACTTTAATAAACCGGGTGGCGGCTGATTCCCAATCTTCAAGAATCGAAGCCGCTTTAGAGCTGCCTGTATAGCGGTAGTGGTTTTCGATCATCGCTCTCAGCTCCGACATTTCCTCAGGCGCTTCAAGCCTCTCGAATTCGATCATTTCCATGTTGCATTTCCGTTTGAACGCCTTTTTGTCTTCGGCGTACACATAGGCGATTCCGCCTGACATCCCGGCTGCGAAGTTTTTGCCGACATCCCCTAACACGACGACACGTCCTCCGGTCATATACTCGCAGCCGTGGTCCCCGATTCCTTCGACCACAACGTTTACCCCGCTGTTTCTGACGGCAAATCGTTCACCGGCGAGCCCGTTAATATAAGCTTCACCGCTTGTTGCCCCGTAAAATGCTACGTTTCCGACGATGACATTGTCACGGAAAGCCGGATTGAAATCGTCCGGCGCCTTGACGGCGATTTTTCCGCCTGACAAGCCTTTTCCGATATAATCATTGGCATCTCCCGTCAAATAAAGCGACATGCCCTTCGGTACAAATGCCCCGAAGCTTTGCCCGGCTGAGCCCGTAAAGCGCAGCGTGATCGTATCATCAGGCAAGCCTTCTTCCCCGTACCGTTTTGAGATTTCGCTTCCGGTGACCGCCCCTGTCACACGGTTGATGTTGCGGATCGAAAACGACGCTTCCGCCGGAATCCCGTTTTCGATCGCAGCACTTACCGCAGGCAGAATCTCGGTCATGTCAAGCGACTCATCGATTTTATGATTTTGCGGCGTACGGAATATACGTGCGCCTTCAGGCTGGTGCAGCAGATTTGATAAATCGAGCTGACCCGCTTTCCAATGCGCTTTGGCGCGTTCGCTGACGCGAAGGACATCTGTGCGGCCCACCATTTCGTCAACGGTTCTAAAGCCGAGCTGCGCCATCAGTTCGCGCACTTCCTCTGCGACAAAGCGCATGTAATTTACGATGTGGTCCGGGTCACCCGTGAACTTTTTGCGAAGCTCAGGGTTTTGCGTCGCGACCCCGACAGGGCATGTATCCAAATGGCAGGCTCTCATCATCACACAGCCGAGTACGACGAGCGGGGCTGTGGCGAAGCCGAATTCTTCCGCGCCTAAAAGCGCGGCCATCACGACGTCTCTGCCTGTCATTAATTTTCCGTCCGTTTCTAATACAACCCGTTCGCGCAGGCCATTGAGCATCAATGTTTGGTGCGCTTCTGCAAGGCCAAGCTCCCACGGCAGGCCGGTATGCTTAATGCTCGTTTTCGGAGATGCGCCTGTACCGCCGTCATAGCCGCTGATGACGATGACGTCTGCCGTAGCCTTTGCGACACCGGCCGCGATCGTGCCGACGCCGGCTTTTGCGACGAGCTTCACGCTGATCCGCGCATCACGGTTGGCATTTTTCAAGTCGTGGATCAATTGCGCCAAGTCTTCGATTGAGTAGATGTCATGGTGCGGCGGCGGTGAAATCAAGCCGACTCCCGGCGTTGATCCCCTGACATTGGCAACCCATGGATAGACTTTATTTCCCGGAAGCTGTCCGCCCTCTCCGGGCTTTGCGCCTTGGGCCATTTTGATTTGCAGTTCATCGGCATTGACGAGATAGTGGCTTTTAACGCCGAATCGTCCTGATGCGATCTGCTTGATGGCGCTGCGGCGGTTGTCGCCGTTTTCGTCCGGAATAAAGCGCGCCGGATCTTCTCCGCCTTCCCCGCTGTTGCTTTTTCCGCCTAAACGGTTCATCGCAATCGCCAGTGCCTCATGCGCTTCCTTGCTTAACGAGCCGAATGACATGGCCCCGGTTTTAAAGCGGCGCACGATCGATTCAACAGATTCGACGTCTTCGAGAGGCAGCGGATTCCGCGTGTTGTCAAAGGTAAAGAGATTGCGCAAAAAGCCGATTCTTTCTTCGTCTGCAGCCTTGGAATACTGCTTAAAGAGACTGTAATCTCCTTTGCGGCACGCCCATTGCAGCGTATGGATCGTTTTTGGGTTAAAGGCGTGATGTTCGCCGCCTTTTCTCCATTGAAAATCGCTGCCTGCATCAAGCGTCTCATTTAACGTATCTGCGTATGCTTCCCTGTGGCGGCGCTTCGCTTCTTCAGCGATCGTATCAAGCCCGATGCCGCCGAGCTGTGACGCCGTACCTGTAAAGTAACGGTCGATGACGTCTTTGCCGATGCCGACCGCTTCGAAAATTTGCGCGCCCCGATAGCTTTGAACAGTGGAAATTCCCATTTTCGACATGACTTTGACGACGCCTTCGGTTACGCTTTTGCTGTATTTTGTGACAGCTTCTTCATAGCTGATCGACAGGGCACCTTCTTCAATCGCTTTTTTATACGTGGCGTACGTGAGATACGGATGGATAGCGTCCGCTCCGTAGCCGATCAATGCGGCAAAATGGTGAACTTCCTTTGCTTCACCCGATTGGGCGATGATGCTGACCTTCGTGCGTTTCCCGGCGCGGACCAAATATTGATGCAGCGCGCTGACGGCAAGAAGTGCAGGGATCGGCGTTTTTTGTCCGTCCATTTTGCGGTCGGATAAGATGAGCAGCGTTACCCCTTCTGCAATTGCTTTGTCCGCTTCCTTGCACATGTCTTCAAGTCCGCTTTTCAAATCGCCGGTAAACAGCGTGTGGATCGTCTTGCTTTTAAAATCCTGATGTACGAGCCCTTTCAGCGAGTAGAACTGTGCGTTCGTTAAGACAGGCGTGTACAGTTTGATCCTGCGGCAGCTGTTTTCGTTCGGATGAAGAACGTCTCCTTCGGCTCCGAGCCATGTCAAAGTCGATGTGACGATCTGTTCACGGATCGCATCAATCGGCGGATTGGTAACTTGGGCAAACAGCTGTTTAAAGTAATTGAAAAGCGACTGCGGCCGGTCTGATAAAACGGCAAGCGGAACGTCATTTCCCATTGACCCGAGCGGATCTTTTCCTTCTGTAATAATCGGAATCAAATACTTTTGAATATCCTCATACGTATAACCGAACGCTTTTTGGCGGGTCAAAAGGTCAGTCACAGGCTTTTCCTCTGTTTCCTCGATGTCATTGCTGACATGAACCAGGCCTTTCTTCAGCCATTCCTGGTATGGAAACTCGCCGGCGATTTCTGATTTCACCTCTTCGTCCGAGATGATCCGTCCTTCATCGAGATCAATCAGCAGCATTTTTCCCGGATCAAGCCGGTCTTTGTACAAAATATTTTCCTGTTCAACGTCAATGACGCCGACTTCAGAGGAAAAAATAATGTAGTCGTCTTTTGTGACATAATAGCGTGCTGGTCTGAGTCCGTTACGGTCGAGAATCGCCCCGATCTGCTTTCCGTTTGTAAACGAAATCGCCGTCGGACCGTCCCATGGCTCCATTAATGAGCTGTGGTATTCATAGAAGGCTTTCTTTTCTTTTGACATGTATGGGTTCTCGTTCCACGGTTCAGGAATCAGCATCATGGCCGCATGCGCCGGCGCTCTTCCGGCGAGCACGAAAAATTCAAAAGCGTTGTCCAGAATGGAGGAATCGCTTCCGTTTTCGTCCAAAACCGGCAGGACTTTCTTCAGGTCGTCCCCGAACGCTTCGGAAACAAACTGCTGCTCTCTCGCTTTCATCCAGTTCATATTGCCGCGAAGCGTGTTGATCTCCCCGTTGTGGATAAGATAGCGGTTCGGGTGCGCCCTTTCCCAGCTCGGAAACGTGTTTGTGCTGAAGCGCGAATGAACAAGCGCAAAAGCCGAAACAAAATCTTCATCCTGCAGATCTTCATAAAAAGCATCAACCTGCTCAGGCGTAAGCAGCCCTTTGTAGACGATCGTGTTGCTCGAGAGGCTGACGACATAAAACGACTTTTCCCGTTCGCGCGCCCAGTTTTCCGCCTGCTTGCGGATGATATATAATTTGCGTTCAAACGCCAAGTTGTCTTTAAGCTGTCCGTTCGCTCCGATAAATACCTGACGGACGACAGGAGCGCTTTTTTGCGCCACTGTTCCGATTTTTCCGACATTTGTCGGTACAGTCCTCCAGCCGAGCACAGACTGGCCTTCTTCTTCAATTAACTGATTGATATGTGCTTCAATTTGACCGCGTTCGCTGTCATCCTTTGAAAAGAAAATCATGCCGACTCCATAGCGCCCTTTTTCAGGCAATTGAAAGCCGGAACAGACTTTCGCGAAAAAAGCATCAGGAATCTGCATCATAATACCTGCTCCGTCTCCGGTATGCGGGTCACTGCCCTGACCGCCCCGATGGTCCAATTGACAAAGCATTTGCAATCCCTTTTTGACGATATCATGGGTAGGAAGGCCTTTTAAGTGAGCGTAAAGACCGATTCCGCATGCATCATGTTCAAATTCAGGACGGTAGAGACCTTGCGCTTTCGGTAATTGGTTATAAGTCATAGTTCCTCTCCCCCGTTCATTTTTCCCGTTAATCCCCGGTCATAAAATCTTACAAATTCTAATCCTATTGTAGGTTTTCAAATCTATACAAACAATATATAATTTAGATTAAAACAATCTCATTTTGAGATGAGCAGGTGAAACACGATGGAATTACGCCAGTTGCATTACTTTATGGAAGTAGCAGAAAGGGAACACGTATCAGAGGCCGCCATGCATCTCCACGTCGCCCAGTCGGCGATCAGCAGGCAGATTGCCAACCTCGAAGAAGAGCTCGGCGTTGATCTTTTCGAACGCGAAGGCCGCAATGTTAAACTCACACCGATCGGAAGGCAGTTTTTGGATCACATTAAAACCGCGATGAAAGCGATCGATTTTGCGAAAGAACAAATCGATGAGTATTTGGACCCTCACAGGGGAACCGTCAAAATCGGCTTTCCGACAAGCCTTGCGAGCCAGTTTCTTCCGACCGTCATTTCCGCGTTTAAAGAAGAGTATCCGAACGTCGCTTTTCATTTAAGGCAGGGTTCATATAAATTTTTAATTGAAGCGGTGAAAAACAGGGATATCGATTTGGCTTTTCTCGGACCTGTTCCGACGAACAACACCGATATTAAAGGAGACATTTTATTTACGGAAAGCATTTTTGCCCTCGTTCCGATCAACCATCCGCTCGCTGAACAGAAAAGCCTTCATTTAGGCGATCTCAGAAACGACAATTACGTGCTGTTTCCGGACGGATTCATCTTTCGGAAAATGGCGGTAGATGCTTGTAAACAGGTGGGATATACGCCGAAAATATCCTCGGAGGGCGAAGATTTGGATGCGGTAAAAGGGCTGGTTTCCGCAGGGATAGGAGTGACGCTTTTGCCGGAAAGCGCCTTTAATGAAACAACCCCCCGCTTTACGAAGAGAATCCCGATTGATAATCCTCAGGTCAAGCGGACCGTGGGGATTATCACGCCGAAAAACAGGGAGCTTTCCCCGTCCGCAAAAGACTTTTACCAGTTTGTGAAGAAGTTTTTCTCGCGCCTTCAGCAATATCAATAAACCCGATCGATCAGCCGGGCGCCTTCGCTTGGCTGATCTTATTTTATCATAAAAGAAAATAAATATCTGAATTTTTTGTCTTTTTATTCCCGATTGAGTTTCTTCTTTATTAAAATGGCCGCCTTCAAAAAAGGCGGCCATTCCCTTATTTCTTCGGCATGTCAAGGCTCATTAAATAGTCGATGACTGCTTTCTGTTCCTGTTTAGAAAAACCGCTTTTCGGGTCGATCCAAAATTCGTGTCCCTTCCCTGTGATTCTGACGGCTTTTAGATCCGGTGAAGCCGCATTGCTCTTGATCACGCGAGCCCTGAGATCCCTGTCGATCAAAGCGAGCAGGCTGTTGTAAGGGTCGGCCGGTTTGCCTTTTGCCAATGTTTCCGTGATGCCTGTTTCCTTGAGTGAGCTTCCGACCGCAGCTCCGCCGTCGTGCAAGTACGGGGCGCTCCAATACAGCCCGATAAGGCTTGGGACTTTATAGCCGCCCGGCGAGCCGTTTTTCGCCCATGCCAGTTCGACTTGCTTTTGATCAAAATGGTTTGTCGGCACCTTGAGCACCTTTGCGCCGCTTTTAACCGGAACCGTTGTATTCGGCGCGTACATCGTGCTTTCGCCAAAGATCTTTTCCGTTTTTTTGAAAGACTGGGCCCTTGTCGGCTCAGTGCCGATTTCTTTCGCCGATATGACCTTGTTATTCGTGAAATAACGGCCGGCATGGCAGGATATGCACCCTGCTTTTGCAAAAACGGCTTTTCCTTGTTCGATTGACTCCCTGCCCGCTTTTTGCGGCGGCTTCGGAGGTTCAAGCGTGTTTTGCCAAGCGGAAACGGCGTTGTTTTCTTCATTTGCCTTTTTGTCCGGAGAACCGACGTGAACACCGTCCGGCGCAGCCAGCGTAATCTTCGGAAAGCTTGGCGGCCTGACCATCTGATTGACGCCAGGAACACCCGGGGTCGGATCAGCTTTTGCAAAAAACGCAGAAGGGCTTTTCCCTTTTTCAGGATGATAGCGATACGACCGATCTGCCGCGCGCTGGAGAATCGTTCCGATGTATACGTCAGGACTCATTCCGAAAAGAGCCCGGCTTCCGGGGGCTTGTGAGAGGCTGTCAGAGTTTTGTGCATGAACGTTGTTGCTGAATACGCTTAAGCCTTTAAACGGACCGGCCATGGCGGCTCCGCTCCAGCTGTATGGATGGTCGCCCAATGTATAAGCATCCGGAATTTGCGTCGGATTGCTTTTCATATCGATCGTCGAGTCGAAAAAGCCCCTCGGCCATTTTAGAAAAACTTGATCGACTGCGTTTTCAAGCTTATCCGGATCGGGAAGGCGCTCTTTCTTGCCGTCTGCCACAGTAATCACCGGACTGCTATCGTTGATAAAACGTTTGATGCTTTTGATTTCTGAATGTGTAAAATAAGCGGCCGAATTTGTCGCAAGGGCCAGCATCAATCCGGTGTTCAAATCCGGATTTGTCACCCCTTCCATCACCTGCATCGTTTTCGGATGTGTCGTCGCATGGCAGGCGGCGCAGCTGATGCCGACTTTGATTTTTCCGTCTGAATATTTAAACGGCATTCCGAGGGGAGCAAAGGCCCCTTTCGGTACATCGATTCCGGTATCGATCATCTCCCCTTTTTTAAACGTCTTTCCGCCGATTTTCACCGTTTTGGCGAGCTCAACCCGTAAATTGGTCGTTCCTTTCCCTTTGAGCGCGGCAATCGCTTTAGTCATATTCTGAACCGTGATCGGTCCGTCAAGGAGCCCCAGGATGTCAGTCAAAAAAACCTCGTTGCCGAACGTTTCCTTATAAAATACGTCCCTGCCCAAATGATGGAGCCGATCATCGACTTTTACCGCACCCTTTTGGCTTGAAACCCGCAGGCGGTCAGCCTCTTTGTTTGAAACGAATGTTCCCCACACGTCATATCCGTTCGTCCTGTTTTCTTTTGAGATGACTTTTTCTTTTGGCGGCATATAAGCATATTCGGGTTCAAGACATCTTAGCGTCAAAAAGGCGGAGGCGATTAAAATCGCGGCGATTACAAGGATCACTGTGAATTTATGTTTTCTCACGTCGTTTTACCCCTTTCTAAATCATTAGATTTCCCCGTTTTACCAGCTATATATGTCAGACGTCCATGGCAAAATATGCTTATCATCCGTCCATTTGAAAAGGAATGAAGCCATATGAAAAAATTGACCATCATTGCAATCGTTCTCTTATTCGCACTGTTCTCATTTATCATATGGATCAATGCCGGCAAGGAAAGACAGACGCCGGCGGCTGAAAACATCGAAGCGGTCAAAACGGCAGATAAACCCGTCATCGTACTGATCGTTGATTCTTTAATGGACCGGTCTTTGAAAAAGGCCATCAACGAAGGACGAGCTCCGGCCCTTCGATTCTTTTTTGAAAAGGGCCGCTACCATCCGGGAGCCGTCAACGCATATCCGACCATGTCTGTTTCGATTGACAACACCATCATGACGGGCGCTTATCCTGACCGTCATCGCGTTGCAGGACTTGTCTGGTATAACGAGGACGAACATCGGATCGTCAACTACGGGAGCGGCAAAAACGACATCGCTGCACTCGGCGTGAAACAGCCGATCAAAGACGCCATGTATGCTTTAAATCAAAAACATTTAAGCCCGCAGGTAAAAACGGTTCACGAAGAACTGGAAAAACGGGGGAAGCACTCCGCTTCCATCAACGGCCTCGTATATCGCGGCGGCTACGATCATGACCTGAACATTCCGCCTCCTGTCAAACGCCTTGGCCTGATGCCTGAAAAGATGGCCGTAAAGGGCCCGGCTATCTTTTCGTTCGGCCGTTTTTCCCAAGCAGATCCACATAACCGCTATCAGCGGATTTGGAACGGATACGGGCTGAATAACAAATTCACTGCACAGGAATTGTCGTATTTGATCAAGAAACACAAGCTTCCTTCCCTGACCGTGGCCTATTTTCCCGATAATGATCACAGCACTCATCATAAAGGACCGGCGGATGTAAGCGGATTGGAAAAAACGGATCAGCAGCTTCAGCGCATTTTAAACGCCTACGATTCCTGGGATGCGGCCGCCGAACAAGCGGTATGGATCGTTATGGGAGACGGCGGCCAGACGTCCATCGGCCGCGACAGACAAAAGTCGGTGATTCGGCTTCGCTCTCTTTTTGACGATTACCGGATTCCGAAAATTGATAAAAGGCCCAGTGAGAAAGATCAGCTGATGTTCGGCGTAAACGACAGGATGGCATTTATATATATGCTTGATCAAAGCATATCTGTAAATGACGCCGTAAAGCCGCTCGCGCAAGATGAAAGGGTCGGCTTTGCAGCCTGGAAAGACGGCGGCTGGGTATATGCTACCTCAAAAAAAGCTGGAAAGCCGCTTCGCTTCCGTCCCGGCGGAGCATATGCCGATCAGTACGGACAAACCTGGACGATCGACGGGGATTTTTCCGTATTGGATCTGTCGGCTGACGGAACGTCTCTTTCCTACGGCGATTATCCCGATGCCCTTGCCCGGCTTTTCAGCGCCTGTCACTCCCATCCCGGCCGGTATATCATCGCTGATGCAAAGCCTGGTTTCCAATTTGCCGATCACACATCGCCGATACACCCCGGTGGAGGCGGACACGGCTCTCTTTATAAAACGGATAGCCTCGCTCCGATGATCATCATAGGTTCCCAAGAAACGCCCGGGCATTTTCGCCACGTCGATTTAAAAGATTTTTTCCTCAAACTCGCCAAGTAGCCTGACACAGTCAGGCTTTTTTATTCAGAGGTTTTTCGTTGACACGATTTTGCTGTTGTATGTAATATAATGATAGCTAATTAGTTTACTTACTTAATTAAATTTGAGAAGCAGGTGCCATTATGAAACCAAACGAAATCAACCGTAATGCGGCGGTTGAGCAATTAATCTGCGCTTTTAAGCGGCTCCGCCGCTCGGAAATGAGCCGGTCGTTCCCTGAAATGGAGTGGAAAAAAAACGAAGCCAAAGCGTTGATGTTTTTAAATGAAACAACGGGGCGAGAAGGCAAAAAGGTATCGGAAATCAGCCGGTCCTTGAATGTCACGTCCCCTTTTGTGACACAGCTTTTAAACAGACTCGAGCAAAAAGGGCTGATTTTCCGCCGCATGGATCAAGCAGACCGGCGGATCGTCCGCATTTTTTTAACAGAAGCGGGAAGAAGCGCGGCGGACGATGTGCACAAAAAGCTGAATCAGTGGTTCGGCCAGCTCGTCTCGTATATCGGCGAGACAGAGAGCAAGCAGTTTGCCGATCTGATTCATAAAATGTCCGATTTTATTGAATGCAAAAAAACTGAAAAGAAGGTTGAAACATGATTTCTCTTTTAAAATACTTAAAACCTTACAAATTGCAAGTTGTCTTTGTAGCGCTTTTTACGCTGCTCGGCAGCATGCTGGAGCTTTATTTGCCGACGTTAATGGCAGATGTCGTCGATATCGGCATTGTGAACTCGGATATTACATATATCCTGAAAATCGGCGTATGGATGGTGGTCTGCTCGCTCCTCGCGATTTTAATGACGATGGGAAAAGCATTTTTCGCCTCCAGAACATCCCTTGCTTTCGGCAGAGACATCCGCAGAGAGCTGTTTGTCAAAGTCGAACATTATTCGCTTGAGGAGTTTGGAAAAGTCGGCGCCTCCTCCCTTATCACCCGGACGACGAACGATGTAAAGCAAGTTCAGGATGTGCTGAATATGATGCTGTCATTGATGACAAGAGCGCCGCTCATGCTGATCGGCGGCATCGTTTTGGCCGTATACAGGGATGCGAAGCTGTCCTTGATTTTTGTGGCGTCACTGCCGATTTTGGCTGGACTGATTTTTCTGATCACAAGAAAAGCCGTTCCCCTTTTCGGCGTTCTGCAAAAAAAGACAGACCGCCTCAATCTTGTCCTTCGCGAAGGGCTGACAGGCGTCCGCGTCATCCGCGCGTTTAACCGCGCAGATCATGAAAAGGAAAAATTCCGGAAGGCCAATCAGGAATTCCGCGATACCGGCATCGCTGTCAACAGAATTATGGCGTTTTTATTCCCTGTGATGATGATCATGATGAATTTTACAAATATCGCGATCATCTGGTTTGGCGGAATCCGCATTGATCAAGGCGATATGCAGGTCGGAAATTTAATGGCGTTCCTCCAGTATGCATCGATGATTTTGTTCGCTTTGATCATGCTTGCGATGACGTTCGTGATGATCCCGAGGGCTCAGGCTTCCGCCGGCCGGATTAACGAAGTGCTGTTGATCAAGCCGAATATCACAGATCCTAAGCAGCCTTCAGAACATACCGGCCTCCGCGGTCATGTTGAATTTAAAGGCGTCACATTCCGCTATGCCGGAGCCGAAAAACCCGTCATCGAAGACATTTCGTTTCATGCAAAGCCTGGTGAAATGACCGCGATCATCGGAAGCACGGGTGCCGGGAAAACGACGATTCTGCAACTGATCCCAAGATTTTTCGACGTTGAAAAAGGTTCGGTTCTCGTAGACGGAACGGACGTCAGAAAGATGCCGCAGAAAGAGCTGCGCGAAAAGATCGGTTACGTTCCGCAAAAGGCTTCTTTATTCAGCGGAACAATCAAAGAAAATGTCCTATTCGGAAAAGAAGATGCGACAGACGAGGAAGTGTTAGAAGCGCTTGAAACCGCCCAGGCTTCAGAGTTCGTCAAGGAAAAGGAAAACGGCATCGACTCGTATATCGAGCAAGCCGGCGCCAACCTCTCAGGCGGACAGAAGCAGCGCCTTTCGATCGCCCGCGCCCTCGTCAGGAAACCGGAAATCTACCTGTTTGACGACAGCTTTTCAGCGCTAGATTACAAAACAGACCAAAAGCTGAGAAAGACGCTGAAAGAAACAACCGCTGATGCGGCCGTCATTATCGTCGCCCAAAGGGTAAGCACGATCACTGAAGCCGACCAAATCATCGTGTTAAACGAAGGAAAAATCGCCGGCATCGGCACACACCAACAACTGCTGGAAGAAAACGACATCTATCAGGAGATCGTCGCATCCCAGCAGACTGAGGAGGAGAGCGCATGAGCAAAAAAGAACATCGGCATCCAGGCTCTATGACTCCTGTTATGCAGCAGCAAAGACCGAAAGAATTTAAGAAAACGATTTTAAGGCTTGCCGGCTATTTGAAGCCGCGGACGTTTCAGCTTGTGCTGGTCATCATCGCGGCGATTTTATCGACATTGTTCAATGTCATCAGTCCAAAGCTTCTTGGAGATGCCACCTCTTCCCTTTTCGAAAGCTTTACGAAGGGAACGGGCGTACAGTTTGGATTTCTCGGCCGGATTACGCTGATCCTTGCAGGGCTGTATTTACTTTCTGCTCTATTTACATTTTTGCAGCAGTACTTGATGGCCGGAGTCGCCCAAAAAACCATTTTTGAAATGCGCCAGGAAGTCAATGAAAAACTCTCGCGGCTTCCTTTAAAATATTTTGACAAACATTCGCACGGTGATACACTGAGCCGCGCGGTCAACGATATTGACAACATCAATACATCGCTTCAGCAGGCTCTCACGCAAATGATCACATCGGTTATCACCATCTTGGGAATCATCATCATGATGCTGTTGATCAGTCCGGTGCTGACGCTTGTCGTGTGCATCACGATTCCGCTCAGCATGCTTGCCGTGAAACTGATTGCCTCTTTCTCGCAAAAGCACTTTGCCGCGCAGCAGAAGGAAATCGGCTCCATTAACGGGCATGTTGAGGAAATGTTTACTGGCCATCAGGAAGTGAAAGCGTTCGGCCATGAAGACAAAGCGATTCAGCAGTTTGACGAAATAAACGAGCGTCTGTACCAATCCGGCTGGAAATCGCAGTTTATTTCCGGATTAATGATGCCGATGATGACGTTCATCGGAAACCTCGGCTATGTTTTCGTCAGCATTACAGGAGGCATTTTTGTTTTAAACGGAACGATCCTGGTCGGAGGCGTTCAATACACCCAGCAGTTTTCTCAGCCGCTTGTCCAAGTCGCCGGCATCGCCAACACGATCCAATCGGCGATCGCTTCCGCGGAACGGGTGTTCAGCATTTTGGATGAGGAAGAGGAAATGAGGGAAACGCCTGCCGATCTCGATCTTGCGGCATTAAAAGGCGATGTATCATTTGAACACGTCGCGTTCGGCTATGATGAAAACGTTCCGGTGATCCGCGATTTAAACATTGATGTCAAAGAAGGCCGGACAATCGCGATTGTCGGACCGACCGGTGCCGGCAAAACGACGATTATCAACCTGCTGATGAGGTTTTATGAAGTAAACAGCGGCAAAATCAAAGTCGGCGGCACGGATCTCACCGATTTGTCGCGCGAACAGGCAAGAAGCATGTTTGCGATGGTACTTCAGGACACATGGCTGTTTAACGGAACGATCCGCGACAATATCGCATACGGACGCGAAGGCGCGACAGAAGAGGAAATCATTCAGGCGGCCAAAAGCGCCTATGCCGACGATTTTATCCGCACCCTCCCCGACGGCTATGACACGGTATTGGCCGAAGATGCGCAAAACATTTCCCAGGGGCAGCGGCAATTGCTGACGATTGCCAGAGCGATTTTGGCAGATCCAAAGATTTTGATTTTGGATGAAGCGACAAGCAGCGTCGATACCCGGACGGAAATGAACATTCAAAAAGCGATGAACAGTCTGATGGAAAACCGCACGAGCTTTGTTATTGCCCATCGTCTTTCTACGATTAAAGATGCGGATCTCATTCTCGTAATGAAAAATGGGGATATTATTGAAAAAGGAAACCACGAAGAGCTTCTGCGCCTAAAAGGCTTTTATGCAGATTTGTACAACAGCCAGTTTTCAAAGGAGGAAGCCGTCAGCTAAAAAGAAAAGGCTGTGCCTAAAAAGCGCCGATACGCTTTTTAAGGCACAGTCCTTTTTATTTACATATTTTCATAGACGCGGCGGACACCAGGCCGTCCATTCTCGCAAATGAATGAAGCAACGGTTTCGATCGGTGCACCAGGTCTTGATACATACTCGAGAAGCCGGTAATCGGTGCGCCAGTGCTGCGGCGTTACCGTGCAGCGGACATAGCCGCGCTGATCGTTAAAAAATTTCAAATGGGGATTTTCTGCATAAAGGATGTCAGGATTTTTGATGGTATTCGCACGATCTCCCCCAGACGTCACAGAGGTTCCGGCAAATTCAGCGCCGACCGTTGTCGAATTGGGGTTATCAAAATCGCTTTTGATATCAAAAACCCAGTTCGTATGAACGTCCCCTGTCAAAACGATGGGATTTGAAATATGCTGCTTTTGCAAAAATTCGACAACCTCGTTTCGCTCGGCCGAGTATCCGTCCCACCCATCCATCGGCAATACTTTTACATCACCGTCCTGGTGATCGACCTGCGAAAAAAAGACCTGCTGGGCGAGGACATTCCAGGTCGATTTCGAACGGCGAAGTCCGTCATACAGCCATTTTTTCTGTTCATGTCCTAAAATCGTCCTTGAAGGGTCGGTCGATTCAAAGCTCGGAGGCTTATTGCCGTCTTGATTGGCCTGATCGTCCCGATATTGCCGGGTATCAAGGATAAGAAACTCCGCCAAGTCGCCGTATGTGACTTTCCGGTACATCTGCATATCCTCAGCCCTTGGCATCGACGAGCGTCTGAGCGGCATATGTTCGTAAAAGGCCTGATATGCGCTTGCCCGCCTGAGGATAAAAGGTTCAGGAGGCTGGTTTTTTTCTGGAGTCAGCCCGGCATAGTTGTTTTCTACGTCATGGTCGTCCCATGTCACGATCCACGGGAAAATCGAGCGGGCAAGCTTGTAGTCGCGATCATACAAGTACTGGGCGTGGCGCGTTCTGTAGTCGTCGATGGTCAAGGTTTCCGCACCTTTATGAAGGCGGACATTTTTAGCGTTAGTGCCTGGGCCGTACTCATAAATCGCATCGCCTAAATGCAAAACAAAGTCGAGTTCTTCTTCGGCAATCCGGCGGTATGCAGTGTAATATCCTTCTTCAAAATGCTGGCATGAGACAAAAGCGAATACAAGCTGATCAACAGGGGCGGTTTGGAGGGGAAGCGTTTTCGTACGGCCGGTCTGGCTGGTTTCATAACCCGCATGGAAGCGATAATAATAAAAGGTGTCAGGTTCAAGCCCGTCGACTTCGGCATGAACAGAATGGGCATACTCCCGTTTGGCTGTCTCTACTCCTTGCCTGACGATCTCCCGGAATTCAAGATCGCGGGCGACTTCCCATTTTACGGTCACGTCTTCAGGAGGCATCCCTCCCCCATTAAGCGGCTCTGGAGCAAGACGGGTCCACAGCACTACTCCGTCGGGAAGAGGTTCTCCTGACGAAACCCCTAACGTAAACGGGTATGCGGTAAACTTCGGCACTTTTTCCGCCGATGTCCTCCCGTCTGATTCTGCTGTCAGCAAACGACCGCCTGCGGTTTTCTCGTGAAAAGACTCTGAAACGTTTGTTTTCATATCACAGTCTCCTTTACGATTAAATTGAAAACAGCCAAGAGCTTTCCGGCAGCTTCACTTTTTTGTAAGCGTCATCATTCCTTTCATCTATTAAAATATACTGCTATTTAAAATGTAACAGACACGCCCTTATATGTAAATACATTCCATATGAGAACCGCATATTTTGTCCCTTTTCAAAGCGCAACTTTCGTCCGGTTGACAATTTTTTCAAAATATGTCCGTTGAAACAAACGTAAAAAGGGTGCTAACGTAATGGTATGAACCGGTTCATGGACATCTATTTCGACTGATTCAAAAAAGGAGAGTTACCATGACAAATTCGATTCAAACCAGCAACCGTTACGCGAATTGGATTCCGATGAAAGAAATCAGCTCAAGCGAAGACCGGCTCTTCCCGTTCCCTATTTATAACCGGCTTCGGCAGACAAGCCCTGTGCGCTTCGATGACGATCGAAAGTGCTGGGATATTTTCGCTTATGAAGATGTTCAATATGTATTGAAAACGCCAAAGCTCTTTTCTTCAAAACGCGGCGGGGACATGCAGGGAAAAACCATGCTGACGATGGATCCGCCGCGACATACAAGCATGAGGGCGATCGTCAATAAGGCTTTTACACCGAAGGCGGTGAAGCAGCTTGAATCGCACATCGGCGAAGTGACAGCCTTTCTGCTTGATGAAGCAAGAGACAGGCATCCGTTTGATATGGTAGACGATTTGGCAGCTCCCCTCCCTGTGATTATCATTGCTGAGCTGCTCGGTGTTCCGCCTGAAGACCGCAGCATGTTCAAACATTATTCAGATATATTGGTTTCAGGCGCTTCAGACAGCTCGGACGAAGCCGTCAAACTGATGAGCAAACGACGCAAAGAAGGCAATGAATATTTAAAAGACTACTTTAAAACGATTATCGAGGAACGCAAGAAGTCGCCCAAAGAAGATTTGATTTCGCTTTTGATTCAGGCTGAGGTAGAAGGAGAGAAATTAACTGAAGAGGAACTGCTCGGTTTTTGCACGCTTCTATTGGTGGCCGGCAATGAAACGACAACCAATTTGATCGCCAATGCCGTCCGCTATCTAACGGAGGACGCAAACACACAGGAGACCGTCAGACATGATTTGTCCCTCGTGCCTCATCTCGTTGAAGAAACGCTGCGCTACTATCCGCCCGTACAGGCGATCGGACGCGTCGCAGCCCAAGATACCGAGATCAGGGGCGTCCCGGTTGCAAAAGGCTCTTCCGTCATCAGCTGGGTGGCATCGGCCAATCGGGATGAAACCAAGTTTGACGATCCCGAATCCTTCAGGCTTGACCGCAAGTCAAATCCGCATATGAGTTTCGGCTTTGGCATCCATTTTTGCCTTGGGGCTCCCCTCGCCCGTCTTGAAGCGAACATTGCCCTGTCGCATTTGCTTCGGCATGCATCGATTGAAAGGGATGACCGGGTGAATCTTGAAGCGATTCAAAGTCCGTTTGTTTTCGGCGTCCGCCGGCTTCCGGTACGGCTTTTATATTAAATGACAGAAAAAGGACAAGGCCCTATGGGCGCTCGTCCTTTTTTCTTTTATGGATTTGTTGACCACATACCTGCAGATTTAATGAAAATGCGCGGGTGCAATTTAAGCTGCGCCACCATGAATTCCGCAAGGTCTTCCGGCTGCATGACGCGTTCAGGGTTTCCGTCGGTCAATTTTGATTCGATTGCCAAATCTGTGGCGACTGTGCTTGGCGTAAGTGCGCTCACCCGGATGTTGTGCTTTCTGACTTCCTGCATTAACGATTCTGTCAGGCCGAGGACGGCAAATTTAGATGCGCTGTAAGCGCTCGTGCCTGCAGCGCCTCTTTGACCCGCTGTTGAAGAAATATTAATGATGTCTCCTGCTTTTCTTTCAATCATATCAGGCAGAACGGCGCGGGTTACGTTGTATACGCCCATCAGGTTGACTTGGATGATATTCTCCCATTCCTCAGGAGTCTGTTCAAGAAAACCTGCAAAACCGCCGATTCCGGCATTATTAATGAGAATATCGATGCTGCCGAGCTCTTTTTTTACAGATTCAACCGCGTTTTCCACGGCTTTTAAATCCTTCACATCCGCTTCTGCAATCGACACGTTCACGCCGAAAGCATTCAGCTCTGCCGCCGTTTTTTCAAGGTTGGCCATCGTACGGCCGACAAGACCGATATGAACGCCCTCTTTCGCCAGGGCGATTGCGGCTGCACGGCCGATCCCTCTGGCTCCTCCTGTAATCAGGGCCGTTTTGTTTTGTAGAGATTGCATAGCAAAACTTCCTTTCAATATGTATGTACATGAAAAGTATAAAGAAATCCCAAATCGTTAACAAATAAAATGCTCGGGCCGGCGTTTCGTAAAAATACCCGACAAGTGTCTTATAACGCCGGCGATTTAAGAAACAACCTGACAATTTTATTGTAAAAATGGCAAAGACCAAGTATACTCATATAGTTGCCAATCGTAAGAAAAAAGTCTATAAAATGGCGGTGGAGACACGTAAACAGATAAAACGAAAACACAGATGATACACGAGGGGATTTGACTCTGGGTCAAGTCTTCATTTTATATGACAGCTGTCTGAAGCGGAACATGCCCGGCTTCGGCAAGATCGTTTTTACAGGAGGAATGGTATGGAACAAAAGCTTAATTCCAAAGCAATACTGATTACATTTATGATTGGCGCATTCTTTGCAATATTAAACGAAACATTGCTCAATATTGCCTTAACCGAATTAATGGATGCCTTCAGCATTAATGCCGCAACCGTTCAATGGCTGGCGACCGGCTTTATGCTTGTAATGGGCGTTTTAATGCCCGTGTCGGCTCTCCTCATTCAATGGTTTACAACAAGGCAGATGTTTATCGGCGTGATGACCGTATTTTTAGTTGGAACGGTCATTGCAGCTTGTTCGGTGAATTTTCCGATGCTGCTGGCCGGACGAATGATTCAAGCTGTCGGCACCGGGTTGTTGATTCCTATTATTATGAACGCTTTGCTTTTAATGTACCGCCCGGAAGTCCGCGGAAAGATTATGGGGACGTTCGGCCTGGTGATTATGTTTGCTCCAGCAATCGGTCCTACATTATCAGGGGTTATCGTTGATTTATTAGGCTGGCGCTGGCTGTTTATCATCGTGATTCCGTTTGCGGTTTTTTCGATTCTATTCGCCGTGAAGTATTTGCAAAACGTCGGAGAAGTAACGCGCCCCCGCGCAGACGTTTTATCGATCATTTTGTCAACGATCGGAATCGGAGGCATGGTTTACGGCTTCAGCAGCGCCGGAGAAGCTTCGCATGGCTTTGCATCCGCGACAGTCATTACAGTGATCGCGGTCGGACTGATCAGCCTTGTGCTGTTCGTGCTTCGTCAATTGAAGCTGGAAGAGCCGTTATTGGATATGCGCGTGTTTGCCTATCAAAATTATTCGCGCGGTCTTATTCTTTTTGTCATCGTCATTATGGCGATGTTTGCTTCGGAAATTGTGATGCCGATGTATTTGCAGGGCCCTCTGGGCTTATCTGCAAAGACCGCCGGGCTACTGCTGCTTCCCGGTGCGCTGCTGAACGGCCTCATGTCGCCTGCGATGGGCGGCTTATTCGATAAACTCGGACCGAGAAAGCTCATCATACCGGGCACCGTCGTATTAGTCGGCGTCATGGTTTTCTTCAGCAACATCGGTCCTTCCATTCCGATATGGTCGTTTATCTTGGTGTATATCGTCCTGATGCTGTCGATCTCCGCGATCATGATGCCTGCACAGACGAATGCGCTGAATGAGCTGCCGAAGAAGCTGTATCCGCATGGAACAGCCATCTCCAACACATTGCAGCCTGTAGCGGGCGCTCTCGGCGTTTCGGTTTTTGTAAGCATCATGAGCCAGGGACGACAAAGCTTCCTGGAAAAACAACAGGCGCCGGCCAGCGAGCAAATCATGAATCAAGCAATGACGCACGGCGTCCATCACGCCTACTGGTTTGCACTGGCATTGGCCTGCATCGCTTTCTTGATCTCATTATTCATAAAAAAGGCGGTTGCGCCGGATTTTGACGAAAACTAGGATCTTTCAAGCCCCCGGCTTTTCCATCAGGAGAATGCCGGGGGTTTTTTATGAAATGTGAGATACCGGCAAATTCTTAGCCCCCTCTCCTTCATCGGTGATTTTTGTACAGAAAACAGGCAAAGTGTCCTGACAATCGGATTTTTCAGAATTGACGGGATGTTGTGACATGATATAATGCTAGAATCATATTCATTTTTTCATCGGAAAGGAACGGAGTCCATGGAATCTTATGTTCATCAAAAGGACGGCATTTTCAAATCCGTATGTTCACTTGACTGCCCTGATCAATGCGGTCTTCTCGTTCATAAAAAAGACGGAAAGATCGTTAAAATTCAAGGCGACCCGGATCATCCGGTCACACAGGGCAACATCTGCAATAAAGTCCGCAACATGACGGAGCGTATTTACGATCCGAAGCGGCTGAAGACGCCGCTGAAACGGACGGGCCCGAAAGGATCCGCGACATTCGAACCGGTCAGCTGGGATGAAGCGATCGAAACGATTCGCACCCGCTGGACGGAGCTGATCGAAAAAGAAGGCCCGGAAAGCATTTTGCCCTACAGTTTTTACGGAAATATGGGGAATTTGACAGCCGAAGGAATGGACAGGCGCTTCTTTCACCGTCTCGGATCAAGCCGGCTTGAACGGGCCATCTGCACCCCTGCGGGCTCAGTTGGGTATCAATATACGATGGGTGGAAGCATCGGCACAGATCCCGAAGATACAACGGAGACGAAGCTGTTTGTATTCTGGGGAATCAACGCGGTCTCAACGAACATGCACCAAATAACAATCGCCCAAAAGGCGAGAAAAAACGGCGCAAAAATCATTGTCATCGACGTTCATAAAAATCAGACCGGCAGAATGGCTGACTGGTTTATCCCGATCCTGCCGGGCACAGACAGCGCCCTTGCTCTCGGCATCATGCACGTTTTATTTGCCGAAGGCATGGCCGATGAAACATTTCTTAAAGAATATACGGTCGGCCATGAAGAACTGCGCCGGCATGTTTTACAGTACGATCCAGATACGGTTGCGGCGATTACCGGCGTTCCCCGCGAGGATATCGTCGAGCTGGCCCGTCTGTACGGAAGGACCTCCCCTTCCCTCATCCGCATCGGGAACGGGCTTCAGCATCATGACAACGGAGGCATGATCGTCCGGACGATCGCCTGTCTGCCTGCCATTACGGGTCAATGGACGGTAAAAGGAGGCGGCGCGATTAAAGGCAATACCGCCTTTTTGGCCTATAATACAAAAGCGCTGCAGCGCCCTGACTTGCTGAACGGCAGAACACCGAGGGTCATCAACATGAATCAGCTTGGCAAGGCCCTCCTGGAAATCGATCCGCCGATCCGCTCTTTATTTGTATACAGCAGCAATCCGGCCGTTGTCGCCCCTGAAGCAAACAAGGTCAGAAAAGGACTCGAGCGCGAAGACCTGTTTACGGTCGTGCACGATTTATTTTTAACGGAAACCGCGCGGTATGCCGATATCGTACTGCCCGCCTCTTCCGCTTTTGAAAATACGGATTTTTACACATCGTACTGGCACCACTACACGCAATTGCAAAGACCCGTCATCGAAAAGTACGGCGAGAGCAAATCCAACTCAGAAGTGTTTCGACTTCTCGCAGAGGCGATGGGTTTTGACGATGAGCCGCTGAAGGATTCGGATGAAGAGATGATCAGGCAGGCCCTTGATTATCCTGCTAATCCGTGGCTTGACGGAATCGATTTTGACAGCCTGTCTGAAAAGCATTTTGTCAAAGCGAAAAGAAAGGCCATTTTTCCCGAGCGGCTTCCGACGCCAAGCGGAAAAATCGAATTGTATTCGAAAAAGATGGAACAGGCCGGCTATCCCGCCCTGCCGACTCATACTCCCCTTCTGGAGACGGGAGAATACCCGTTTTTATTCGTGCCCGGGCCGAACCATAATTTCTTGAATACGACGTTTTCAAATAACGAAAAACATATCAAATTGGAAAAGGAACCAAAGCTCCATATCAACACGAAAGACGCGGAAGAAAAAGGCATCGAAAACGGCGACTCCGTAAAAATTCGGAATGACCGCGGAGAGTGCGTCCTGACCGCAGCGGTCGGAGAAAACGTCCTTCCCGGCGTCGTCGTCAGCCAAGGACTGTGGGCCGACAAAGACGGAAAGAATTATCTCGTCAATGCGTTAACCCCGGACCGTTTAGCCGACATGGGCGGAGGAGCAACCTTTTTTTCAGGAAGAGTGCAAATTGAAAAAATGGATTGATAAGACTGGTGAATATTCACCGGTCTTTTTCGCGTTTACGATTCGTTTTACTTAAATATGTCCTTTTTTTGAAATATAAGGCTATTTTATTAAAAATAGTAAATTGGTGCCGATACAAAATATGTCAGGTCCCGACGGGGATCTTTATTAGAAGGTCTCAATCTACTTACACGGAGGTAAAGAAACATGAGGATTAACCACAACATTGCAGCGCTTAACACGCTGAACCGGTTGTCGGCAAACAGCAATGCAAGCCAGAAGAACATGGAAAAGCTTTCTTCAGGACTTCGCATCAACCGCGCCGGAGACGATGCTGCAGGACTTGCGATTTCGGAAAAAATGAGAGGGCAGATCAGAGGTCTTGAAATGGCTTCTAAAAACGCTCAAGACGGGATTTCTCTTATTCAAACGGCTGAAGGGGCATTAACCGAAACCCACTCCATCCTTCAGCGCATCCGTGAGCTGACCGTTCAGGCCAACAACACCGGTACGCAGGATACGACTGATCTCAGCGCCATCCAGGACGAAATCAGCTCTTTGCTTGAAGAGATCGGCGGGACAGAAGGCGAAAATGCGAGCAAAGGAATAGCCGACCGTACGCAATTCAACGGAAAGAACCTTTTGGACGGCACGTTCAAGTCTGATGGAGGGGAAAAACTGCAATTCCAAATCGGGGCGAACAGCGGCCAAACGATCAGCGTGAACATCGAGAACATGTCCGTCACTGCTTTAGGGCTGGCAGACGGCACATCAGAGGGTGAAGACGGGAAAACGGTGACGACTGCCGGGTTTAAAATCGCCGAGATCGATGTCACGAAATTAACCGGAAAAAATAAGGACGGTACGGATTTAAGCGACGATGACAAGAAGAAATACTCGTTTGAAAACCAGCTTGCAGCCATTGACGCTGCAACGAAGCAAGTATCGGCGCAGCGTTCAAAGCTCGGAGCCGTTCAAAATCGCCTGGAACACACGATCAACAATCTCAGTGCTTCATCTGAGAACTTAACGGCTGCAGAATCCCGGATCCGCGACGTAGATATGGCGAAAGAAATGAGCGAGTTTACTAAAAACAACATTCTTTCTCAAGCGTCCCAAGCGATGCTTGCCCAAGCCAATCAGCAGCCGCAAAACGTGCTTCAGCTTCTTCGCTAAATATGAATAAAGGCGCCGGCTAAAACGCCGGGGCCTTGTTCACTTATACATTCTTTGCCGATTTTCTTAGCTGTTTTGCATAGTTCGCAGCAAATTCGGCACTGTTTTTCACAAAATCGGTGATAATGCCCAGCTCCTCATTTGTATATCGTTTGAGGAACTCGACGGAAGCTTCAGTCAGGTTTTCAAATAAGCTGTGAATATCTGTCATGTTTTCCGGGATGAGCTCGATCAAAAGCCGCCTTCTGTCTGCCGAATCTCTCATCCTTTTGACATAGCCCGCCCTTTCAAGGCGATCGATGACCCCCGTGATCGCCCCTGTCGTCAAGTTGCTTTTTTCCGCCAGTTCACCGGCCGTTAACTTCCCGCTCCGCGCGATGATTTCCAAGCATTTGTGATCTGTTTCGTTCAGTTCGAATTTTTCGGCGATCGCCTGGTGCATGAAAACGGTTGCCGTACTGTTGAATCTCAGCTGCCGGATCAGCTCTTTGATCAGTTCCTCTCTTTTCGTTTGATTTTTTCTTGACATCTGAAACACCCTTTTTTAAAATCATAATATCTTAGCAGCTAAGATATTTATCTCCTAATATAAAGTAATTATAGCAGGATTGATTTTCTTATGCCAAACCTATGCTAAGCCGAATATTCATTAAAGGAGAAAGATGATTTTGTCACATACACAGCATCAGCGATTAGGATTCATTATAGCAGGATTGCTGCTCGCCATACTCATGGCATCGATGGATAACACGATTGTCGTCACCGCAATGGGTACGATTGTCGGCGACCTCGGCGGACTCGACAGCTTTGTCTGGGTCGTATCTGCGTTTATGGTCGCCGAAATGGCAGGCATGCCGATTTTCGGGAAACTGTCCGATATGTACGGCCGAAAACGCTTTTTTCTTTTTGGCAGCCTCTTATTCATGGCCGGCTCTGCGCTCTGCGGTACAGCAACGAGCATTGAACAGCTCAGCATCTACCGCGCCATTCAGGGAATAGGCGGCGGGGCTCTCATACCGATTGCCTTTACGATTATTTTTGACATCTTTCCGCCTGAAAAACGCGGCAAGATATCGGGTCTGTTCGGCGCCGTCTTCGGGCTGTCAAGCATTTTCGGGCCGCTCATCGGCGCTTATATCACGGATTACATCAGCTGGCATTGGGTGTTTTACATTAACTTGCCGCTCGGCTTTATTTCTTTCATTTTGATACTCTTATTTTATCAGGAAGCAAAGCAGCACGAAAAGCAAAAGATCGACTGGTTCGGCGCGATTACGCTTGTGGGCGCAGTAGTATGCCTCATGTTCGCGCTTGAGCTCGGCGGTGAAACATACGATTGGAATTCAAACGTCATTCTTCTGCTCTTTGGAAGTTCAGCTTGTTTTTTCGTTTGTTTCTTCCTGATTGAACGAAAGGCTGCTGAACCGGTCATTTCTTTTGATATGTTTAAAAACCGTTTGTTTGCCGCGAGCACCCTTGTCGCATTATTTTACGGCGCGACGTTCATTTCGGCTACCGTCCAGATTCCGATATTTGTTCAGGGCGTATACGGAGATTCGGCCACAAATTCCGGGCTCATCCTTCTGCCGATGATGCTCGGCTCAGTCATTTCCGCGCAGATCGGCGGTTTTTTAACGACGAGAATGAGCTACAGGAACATCATGCTCATTTCAGGCTTGTTTTTAGTTGCAGGGTTTTCTTTGCTGAGTACGATGAATACCGGTACTCCCCGCCTCTTGTTGACGGGGTATATGATCGTCGTCGGCCTGGGGGTTGGTTTTTCCTTCTCCGTCTTAAGCATGGCGGCCATTCACCATTTTGGTCCAAAACAGCGCGGTTCTGCGACTTCAACAAGCAACTTTCTGCGTTCGCTCGGGATGACGGTCGGCGCCAGCATTTTTGGCATGCTGCAGAAAAACAGTTTTTCGGAACAAATGTCAGATCTTTCTCAAGGTGGAGAAGTGCCAGGGGCTGCTTCCCGGCATGACGCAAATCAAATTTTGTCAAGCGCGAGAGCTTCGATTCCGCCTGATGTCCTAAAGCAGATAACAGAAGCGCTGTCAAACTCTATTGTCCATACGTTTTCATGGGCGATTTTATCAGCGGCCATCGCCTTGTTTCTGGTGCTCCTTATGCCGAAGGATCGGATGAACATAAGCGCGAAAAGCAAGTAAACAAAGCCGGAGAGTATTTTCTCCGGCTTTATCTGTGTCTTCTATTAAGGTGTGGCAGAGGATTTTGCTCTTTTTTTCCTTATTTTTGAGATCATAAGGAGCGGAATCGGCAACAAGCAAAATAAGATAACGGCCAGCCGGCTGATGAAGTCTCCAAATTGAAATACGCCATTCAAATTCTTCGGTGTCATCCCTATCACATACATGACCGGAAGCAAGGCATACATCACCGGGGTGATATTTATATGAAACAGCTGGGACAGTCCCAGCGATGCTGCGTAAAATGAAATGACAAATGTCGCGAACAACTGCATAATCCAGATGGTGAGCAGCATAGATTCAAATCTTTCAAATACCAAACCGGGAATTTCAAAGCTTCGCATCAGATCAAGCGTCGGCCAGGTTCTTGTAACGACACCGTCGACAGAAAGCGCGCCGATAACAAATATGACGGTTACCAAGTAAAAAATCAAGGAAATGCTCAATCCCACCACAACGACCTTTACACCTTTCTGAGGCTTTTTCATAAACGCCAAAAGGAACAGCATCACTTCCGCGCTGGTAAAAGAAAGAACGGTTGCTTTGGTTCCTTGCAGCACCGGCATCACTCCTTTTCCCAGCACAGGCCGCAAATTATCCAGTTCAAATAGTCCGCTGCTCATAAAAACAACCGTCAAAAATAATCACTGTTATAGGGAATATGATTTCAAACAAACGGGCAATCGCTCCCATGCCGGCTTTCACTGAATAAAGGCCGACCCACATCATCGTCATCGTGATCGCCCAGAGCGGGGTTCCTTCAAGCAAAAAAAAGCTGGTGATTTCGGCCATTACTCTAGCTTCAAATGCCGCAATCGTAATGAAATGCTCGATAAAAAACAGGCCGATCAGAATGCCCATCCATTTTCCAACAATAGCTCCGCCGTATTCAAAAAATGTTTTTCCAGGGTAGCCCTGGCTTAATTTTGCCATGACTATCCCGGCTGCCATCGTAATCATCCCGCCTAATATGACGGCCAGCCAGACATCCGGTGTTCCCATCTCTTGCACGGCTGTCCGGGGCAGGCTAAGAATGCCCGCCGCCAAAATATAATTTACAAAAACAACGATAGCCTGAGAGGTCGTAATTTTGTCATATGCACTGTTCATTGAGATCAACCGCCTTGTCATCTCGTTTTTGCGTCTAATGCTGGCCAAGTGTGCCGTAGTCCTTTATCGTAAACTGAACGTGGATTGTAATCGGAATCTCTGTAAATCTTTCGTCCCAGTTATTCTTCAGCTTATCCCAAAGCCGGGGATGTTTGATTCTCAGTTCATTTCCGAATCCTGCAAGGTCAGCTTTATATTCCTTCTGCATTTTTCGAGTCGCTTTCTCCGCCAGCTTTTTCACAGTTTGGGCTGATTTCCTTTCTGTTCGCTCCAAAAATTTGTTGTCAAAAGCTTTTTCAGCTGCACTCCATTTTTCGGCAAGGTGCCCTTCAGATGTAATATGAACTTGAAATGCAATACGATTTCCTTTCACAATCGGCTTGATCTTACTGTTGATCGATTCCACCGACAAGGCCAGCAGTTTTTTTGTTTTTGGATCATAGGTTTTCACAGTGCCTCCTCTTCCCTTTCCGATAATCCACATCACCCCGTCTAAATCCTGTTCATTCAAAAAACCGATCAGTTTATTCGTTTTTCCGTTGATCGCAGCGGCTCCCGCGTATTTAACTTCTCCTTCTGCACTCGCCACATTTTGGATCAAATAGCTTGTTCCCGCCCTCATTTTCCCCATCATTTTGGCAAGTGTCACAGGAGGTAGAATTTTTTTTGCCTGATAGACATTTTCAACGATTTTGAGCAGATGAAACGCCGGCATTTCACCTGTTTCCTTTAGTTCAAGCGTATCTCTCGCCCTTCCTCTTGTGACGAGGACGAGGCTGCTTGGTCTTATTTCATTATCACGGAGAGGCTGATCAAGCAGTTCATCGAAGGAATAAGTGCGCAGGAGATCAGCGGCGATGACAATTACCTTTAAATGTGGGCTGTATACAGGCCTGTCCTTTCTTAATGCTATCTCTGTCGTGATTTGCTGGACGGAGTCTCCTGTTTCGTATACATTAATGTAAGATTTTTGTCCCGTACCCCCGCCTCCTCCGGATGCCTGCGAACCGGCTGCCTGCTCGTTTACATACTGGTAGGTTATCGTAATCCGGTCTTTTTTCGGATAGTATCTATTTAGCCCCCTAATGA
>NZ_LECW02000025.1 GCF_001042475.2 Bacillus glycinifermentans | reverse complement strand
ATTTATCGATAAGATTTACTTATCAAGAAATAACGGGATACGCACCATTCCCTTATCAAGGTGAATTCGGATACTCAAATTAAGGCGATGAAGAATGAAGCCAAACGGGAGGAGCATTCTGAGCCGGATCGCGCTAGTCTTGCGGCTTTGGTATCGGGAGATTATATGAAGTATGTTTTTTGGACATGCTGCCTTACAATGCTTGGCTTCCTCCCGAAGTATGTGTAAGGCGCAAATTTGAATAAGCGTTTAGCGTAAGGAGGAATTGTACAACTAAGATAAGAGGACAGTCCAAGACTGAACTATCGAGTATTATGGTATTAAGCGAGTAGACAAGTTTATTTTTTAAAATTTATTGCATAAAATAAAATACATCGAGAATTACCCCTTTTTTTGCACCCTCCATTTGGGTGCATTTTTATTTGGGTAGCTACTGACCACGGAAGGCGTTCGGGTGCACACGGATAGCCGGATGAAAGCAAGCGTTTCAGGGGGTTCAGTCTTAAACCCCTTGGTTTTATGTTCTCTGTAAACCGGGTCCAGTGAATCTTAGATTAAACGATTGACGGCAAAGGGAGCCTCTGAGTGTGGGCCCGGTTTAGAAAGAATATACCAGGCGCTTTCCCAAATGGGAGGGCGTTTTTTATGTAGGAGGCTTGCATATGGAAGTCGTTATAGAAAGTATTGAGAGAAAAGGAGAAACCCTATTTAGTGATGGGAGCATAATGGGATTTGAAACCTATGGGTTTTTGATAAAAGCCACCGTTCGTTTTAAATCCGCTGAAGTTGAAGGCAGCTTTTATTTTCCGGGTGAACAGGAAATGAGCTTTTCAAAAGCTGAAAAGAAAATACGTGAGTTGTTCGTCAAAGAAGGAGGAACAAACGATGAAATTTGGTGAAGCAGTGGATTTACTTAACGACGGTTATAAAATTACCCGGTCTGGATGGAACGGCAAAAGAATGTTTTTGTATTTAATTAAGGGTAGTGAATTAGCTAAAGGTTTGAAATATGGATATGGCGAGTATCGAGGGGAACCGGTATTCGACAACTTTATCGTTATGAAAACAGCAAATAACAAAATTGTCCCGTGGCTTGCGTCTCAAACTGACATGCTCGCAGAAGATTGGGAGATCATCAAATGAAGTTTGGACAAGCGTTGGAATTACCCGATCACGGTCACAATATAACTCAGTCTGGCTCGCACAAGTATATGTACGTGGTCGGTCGAACGGTTATAGATGCGAAAAAACAATGGCGTAACATACGGTCGCGTTATCCGCAGTACAAAAACCCGATATTTATTTCGCGCAACGCTTCAAGCCTAGATGGTCTTAGTCCTGACAGAATGGTACTCGTTTTGTTGACGGGCTATTTAGAGAATCCCATAGTGAAAAACGATTTCTTTCGTTACTTAGTCGAGAATGCAGCGGAGGTTAATTACGAATGAGGGGATGGCAATTGGTACAAAGGCGTATGAGTAGAGAGCGTTTTTTATTTAAAGGAGGGAAGCCGAGTGTGCATTGAAAAATCCAGCCTGCTTCTTACGGAAGGCGTAAAGCTATCTAAAGAAAAGCCGCCATTATTACAGATTGAGCTTGAGGATATTGATTCGGTTCCGCGCGTTTTCTATAAAGGCGAAA
>NZ_LECW02000024.1 GCF_001042475.2 Bacillus glycinifermentans | reverse complement strand
TTTTAACGGGTCAGTTCAATACATAGAGACGGGGCTTTTTTTTATACACAAATATGCCGAAGGAGTGGTTTTGACATGACAAGAAAAATTTGGGTGTTCGACACAACGCTTAGAGACGGAGAGCAGGTTCCTGGCGCTAAGCTCAACCTTTATGAAAAGCTGGAAGTTGCCAATCAATTAAAAAAGCTCGGGGTCGATATCATCGAAGCAGGTTTTCCTTCATCATCGGCCGGCGATTTCAATGCTGTAAAAGAAATTGCGAGAAAGGTAGGAAAGGTTGACGATGTGATCATCACGGGGCTGGCGAGGGCAGTAAAAGCTGATATAGATGCGGTTTATCACAGCGTGAAATACGCCGAACATCCGTTGATCCACATCGTACTAGGCACTTCTGACATTCATGTTGAAAAGAAATTCGGAAAATCAAAAAGCGAAATCATGAATATCGGTGTAGATGCAGTAAAATACGCCAAAACGCTTCTGCCGGATGTGCAGTACTCGACAGAAGACGCTTCACGCTCCGACTTTGAATATTTATGGTCGACAATTGAGGCTGTTGTAAAGGCGGGAGCGACGATAATCAATATCCCTGATACGGTCGGCTATGCAGAACCGGAAGAGTTCGGCGAATTGATTTTCAAAATAAACGACCGCTTGAAAAACGTAAATGACCGGGTGCTTCTCAGCGTCCATTGTCACAATGATCTTGGCATGGCAACTGCCAATACGTTAGCTGCCATTAAAAACGGTGCAGATAAAGTGGAGTGCACGATCAATGGAATTGGCGAACGCGCCGGCAACGCTGCTTTAGAAGAAGTTGTGATGGCGGTGAACACACGCCGGACATTGTATCAGGCGTTCACGAATATCAACACAAAAGAAATTACGAATACATCCAGGCTTGTCAGCAGCTTGATGGGGCTTGACGTACAAGTGAATAAAGCCATAACCGGGGAAAATGCTTTTGCTCATTCGTCAGGCATCCACCAGGACGGTTTGCTGAAATCGAGGGATGCTTATGAAATTATGAACCCGGTTGAGGTCGGTCTCGATGATATGGAACTCGTATTAACAGCCCGATCCGGCCGCCACGCGGTGAAAAACGCACTCGGGAAAATGGGTTTACGTCAGTTAACCGATCCGCAGTTTGAAGAAATATTTGAAGCGTTTCTCAAACTGGCCGATGCAAAAAAAGAAATCTATCAACACGATTTATATGTCATCGCAGAGAACTATTTCGCAAAGCATCATCCCTATGATCAAGACAGAACACAGCACAGCAGGCATTTTTATGAGCTTATCGATTTGCAGGTCATCAGTAATTTTCATTTTCCGTCTGCCAGTGTGAAAATAAAACAGAATGAGCAAATCTTCCAATCGAGCGCTGTCGGTTCAGGCCCGATCGAGGCGTTGTACGCCGCTATCACAGAAATCGCGGATTTCGATATTAAATTGATTGAATACAAGATCACGAGCGTATCAAGGGGAAAAGATGCCTTGGGGAAAGTCAGCATTCAAGCGGAACATAAAGGGGAAACATATTCAGCAAAAGCAACGGATACCGATATTATGAAAGCGAGTGCTTTAGCTTACATTCATGCAATCAATCTTATCGTGGTCGATCGATTGCTTCAGGTGAAATGAAGCAACGGAAGGGTGATCAAAAAGTGCAGGACAATTGTTAGAACCGGAGTATTTCAATGAGATGAAGCGCAGGAGCACGATCGGCTGCAGGACGGAAGTCGATTAAGCCGTGCTTGTGATTGCAAGCGGGACAAACCGGATTGATAAAGCTAAAATTGAGAAATTCGCCGGAAAAAGGTCGAAAAGGCGCAAAGCCAGTCAAGAAACAAGCAGGTCAACCGGCGGTCCTAGCGGTCGATCGGCCCGCTTGTTTCAGATGAAAACCTCCTTTAATATGAGAAGATCTGGGCATTCGAAGGCCTGCTTCAGTTGACGCCGGATGAGTTTTTGAAGCTCGCGGAAGGAGAAAATGTACGGGTAAACAGTCTTTCGGGATAACCATTTTAGCTGACTGAAAATTCAACATATGATAGAATAAGAGAAAACGAATGTGGTCAGAAGGGAACTAATCGGCGATGAAGATGTGGATGAGAAAAGCTCTTGTAACCTTATTTACAATTGCGACGTTCGGCCTTGTTTCACCTCCTGCAGCTTTGATGGCGGACAAGCCGTCAGAGCACCAGAACATCAAGCAGCAGACGGGGTATACGGCCGTATATGAAAACAGGGAAGATTCCCTGTCTGACGGGGAACAGGAACAAAAGCTTTCGTTCGATTCCTATATGACAGGGCTGCTGAATGATGCCGAAGATCAATCTTTTGCGAAGTTCGGGGACAAGATATCGCAAAAGATTGAAGATGAGTACAGAGAAGAAGTCCTTCCAAAGATTGAAGATGTGATCGTCAGCCATCTGATGACGCTGAAAGACGATGAGGCATACCAGGATCTTGAGATTTCTAAAACGCCGACACCGGGAAAATCGGAAAAAATCTTTCACGTGTATAACCGCAAAACAGGGGAGGATGTTTTAAGGTTTCACGTCAGAAGGGATCAGCCGCCCCAGCAAGGCTACTGGTTTAATTTTCATTATCACAGCGCAGAGGACGGTTTTCAAAAACACCATAACCTCGGAAGCATTTACTGGGACCGCAATACGCCGCCAAATTGGATGAGTCATTAAAGGAGATGGATGCCAGATGAAAAAATATACGATGAACGAAATGGTGCACCTTACAAAAAACATGCTGAATGAACGCGGCGTCACCATTGAAGACATCGCGCTCATCGTTCAAAAACTGCAGGAAAAATACCATCCTGACCTGCCTTTGAGCGTTTGTATTGAAAATGTCGAAAAGGTTTTGAATAAACGGGAAATCATCCATGCCGTTTTAACGGGAATAGCGCTGGATCAGCTTGCGGAGAAAAAGCTTTTGCCAGAACCACTTCAATATTTAGTGGAAACGGATGAACCGCTTTTCGGAATAGACGAAATCATTCCTCTGTCAATCGTCAATGTTTACGGATCGATCGGACTTACCAACTTTGGATACCTGGACAAAGAAAAATTCGGGATCATTAAAGAGCTGGATGATTGTCCGGACGGTGAGGTCCACACATTTCTTGACGATATCGTGGCTGCGCTGGCTGCCGCGGCGGCCAGCCGGATCGCCCACACTCATCAAAAGCTCCAGGACGAAGAGCAGGAAGAGAAAGCCGGGCATCCGAGCGTGCACGGGAGTTGATAAACCGCCGAAAGGCGGTTTATTTATTTAGGTTCGCCTTTTCTGAAAAATGTCTTGTTGCCAAAGGCCAAACAAGATACACTACAAAAGGATGAAAAAAGTGAAACGAAATCGGATGTATACCGTCATATGTTTAGGAACGGAAAGGACGGGGAATACAAGCTTCTTCAGTCGCCTGCTACGATGCTAAACCCCCGGGAAGCGATGCCTCTTTACGCCAAAACCGTTATACATAGCCATCTTAATCATCTGTAAAAAAACCGAATTATACATAAAGGAGGCTGTCATACACATGATTTCATTTATTTTTGCGATGGACCGGAACCGCCTGATCGGTAAAGACAATGATCTACCTTGGCATCTGCCGCGGGATTTAAAATATTTTAAAGACGTAACAAGCGGACATACCGTCATCATGGGAAGAAAAACGTTTGAATCGATCGGAAAGCCGCTCCCGAACCGAAGAAACATTGTCGTGACAACGAATGGGGAGCTCGATCTGCCGGGCTGCGAAATGCTGCATTCGGCAGACGAAGCTGTGCGTTTTGCTAAAGAAAGCGGGGAAGAATGTTTTGTGATCGGCGGTTCAACGCTGTATACAGAACTGTTTCCTTACGCGGATAAGCTGTACATGACAAAAATTGATGAAGCGTTTGAGGGAGACCGCTATTTCCCGGAATTCAGCGAAGACGAGTGGGAAATCGTTTCGAGACAAAAGGGTATAAAAGATGAACAAAACCCTTATGACTACGAATTCCTCGTTTATCAGAGAAAAGGATAGAGAGGAGGGAATTTCGTGTTTCGCTCTTGTTTTTTGGCGATCTATGTAACCTATATGCTGTTAAAGCACATCAGATTGCTGTATGAGCTTCAGACGCTCGATCCGCGGATTTCTTATGCCAATCAAATGCGGGCTGTGTATGACAAACCGAAATCTTTCATGCGCGGGTGTGTCGGGTTAACTGGATCGACCGTCTCCATTCACCAGTTCGGCAAGACTCCGGCAGGTCCTGTGCTGTATGTTCATCCGAAGCTTACGCTTGCAGATCTGGCTATTCTGCTCGGCCACCTCGATAAAACACCTTCTTTTTTCGCGGAACCCCGTGCATTTCGATACCCGCTTATCGGACAATGGCTGAACAAAATGGCCGCTATTAAAAAAAGCGGAGACCCAAACGAAGCCGCTGAAAAAATAGAAGATATCGTTCGCAAAGGTCAAAGCTTCATCCTTTCCGAGGATGACGGGATTGATTATGAAGCTTTGGCAGGCAGGCTCGGCATCCTTGTTGTACCGGTTGAGACGGCAGGTGTCGGGGACATGCAAAAAGGGGCGCTTTTTAAACGGCTGAGACCTGCGGATATCGACTTGACGATTCATCAGGCTTACGCCATTTCTGAAAAAAAGCAGCTTCGGGCATAACGCTTAGGAAGCGCAAAAACACCGGGCACATTATAAGCCCGGTGTTTTTTATGTTATACAAAAGGTACATTTGCAACGTAGAAGAGCACGCAGAAAAACATAGACGCGCTTCCTCCGAGGACAAACGTATGCCAAATGGCATGGTGGTAAGGAATTTTCCGCCATAAATAAAAGATCGTTCCGACGGAGTACAGGATTCCTCCTAATAGGAGGAGTGCAAAGCCTTTGCCGGTTAATGCCTCATAAAGCGGTTTGATCGCAATGATCGCCATCCAGCCCATCAAAAGATACATCAAGGTGCTTACGACGATAAAGCGCTTGACGAAAAAGATTTTAAAAACGATCCCGCATACGGCAAGGCTCCAGACGACCGCAAGCATCGTATAGCCGAGAGGGCCTTTGAGAGGGCCGAGAACTAACGGTGTGTAAGTGCCCGCGATCAATACATAAATGGCTGAGTGGTCGATAATTTCCAATATATCTTTCGTTTTCGGATGCTGAATGCTGTGCAAGAGGGTTGAACTTAGATACAAAAACAGCATGGAGGCTCCGAAAATCGAAAAGCTGACGACATCAAGCGGATTGCCGTAGCGCACTGCGAAAATCACCAAGAATACGATCGCAGGGATGGACAGCAGGACGCCGAGTCCGTGTGTTACGGCATTGGCGATTTCTTCTTTAATTGTGTACATCAACATACATCCTTTCTAATCCTGAATGATATGATTTTTTAATGAGCTTAAAAAACGCAGCCCTTCAAGCGTTATTTTCGTTCCGGCTCTTCCGCGGCCTTTTGTGACGTATTCCCGTTTTTCGAGGTAGTCGAGTCTATTGCGAACCTGCTGCGGAGTAAGCTCAGACTTTCCGTTTTTGCTTTGTTCTGAAAGGATTCTCCTGCTTGCAGGCTCTCCTTTTTCATTCAGTTGTTTGATCGTTTCGAGCAAAAACGCAAATTCCTCTTTTTCCATCAGCGTCAGAGACGCCGGCGCGTTTTTTTTGTCTTTTGTTTTTTTCTTATCAACATGCTCCCGCAAGGCGGGCGGAATGTCATAAAGCTGAATGGTTGTTTGGTCTGAGACGGTTTTCATATAATCGGCCATATTTTTCAGCTCTCTTACGTTTCCCCGAAACTCGTATTGCTCCAAAGCCTTCCAAACGACAGGTTCGACATAGATGTCACGGTCTCCGCTCCTCAGGAAATGATGAACGAGAAGGGGAATGTCGCTTTTTCGCTCACGAAGAGGAGGCAGCGGCAGGTTCAGCACGTTTAGTCTGTAATACAGATCCATGCGGAACTCATCGTTTTCAACGCGTTCTCTGAGCGGGACACTCGAGGATGAAATAAGCCTCGGGCCGATCCCTTGTTCAATGGCGGCCAACAGCTTTCCCTGAAGGGATAAAGAGAGGCCCCACACTTCATCGAGAAACAGGGTTCCGGGATCCAGCACGGAATCGTGAAAAAGTTTGTCTTCCAATTCTTCTTCAGATACGGCGCTGCAGTTCACTTGCAGAAACGGACCGCCGGAAAAAGGTGATTCATAGTGGATGACTTTCGCAAACAGCCCTTTTCCCGTTCCTGTTTCCCCTGATATGTACACCGGGTGAACGGATTCGGCAAATCGTTTGGCCCTGTTTTTTGTCTGTAAAAAAGAATCGTCTTCACCGATTAAGTCAGCGAAGGTGATCGAAGGACAAGTGTATTGGATCATTGTTAAACTCCTTTTGGTTCTAATTGATTCTATTATAACACCCAATTGAAACAAATAAAGCTTTTTTTGCAAAAATAATCTTTTTGAATGAAACGGTTCTTGCAGTCGTATATATGGATAAAGCGGTGAATCGTTAAAAAAGTCTGCAAATAAAATAGAATTGCCCTTTAAATTTTGAATATTCATGATATAATGGCGTATTAAATAAAGCTTTATAAAGAAAGGATCCTATAAATGAAACCGTTGCTTAAAGAAGACTCTCTCATCCAAGTCAAAGACATTTTAAAAGCACACCAAAACGTAAAAGATGTTGTCATTCATACCCCTCTTCAAAAAAACGAGAGGCTCTCTGAGAGGTACGATTGCAACGTTTATTTAAAAAGAGAGGATTTGCAGGTTGTCCGCTCATTCAAACTGAGAGGCGCCTATAATAAAATGAAGCAGCTGTCAAAAGAAACGACGAAAAACGGCATCGTCTGCGCAAGCGCCGGCAACCATGCCCAGGGCGTTGCATTTTCGTGCAAGCACCTCGGCATCCACGGGAAAATCTTCATGCCATCTACAACGCCGAGACAAAAAATATCCCAGGTTGAGCTCTTTGGAAAAGACTATGTCGAAATTATTCTGACCGGTGATACGTTCGATGATGCTTATCAAAGCGCGGTATCATGCTGTGAAGAAGAAGGACGCGCATTCATCCATCCGTTTGACGACCTTGACGTAATGGCCGGACAGGGAACGGTTGCCGTTGAAATCTTAAATGATATTGAAGCAGAGCCGCATTATTTGTTTGCGAGCGTCGGAGGAGGAGGCCTCCTTTCAGGGGTGGGAACCTACATGAAAAATGTGTCCCCTGAGACGAAGCTGATCGCGGTCGAGCCAAAAGGGGCGCCTGCTCTGTTTGAGTCCAGCAAAAAAGGCGAGGTTGTCATGCTCGCCAAAATCGACAAATTCGTCGACGGAGCCGCCGTACAAAAAATCGGCGACCAAACCTTTAAAACGCTCGAAGCCGTCGTCGACGACATTTTACTCGTTCCGGAAGGCAAGGTCTGCACATCCATTCTTGACTTGTATAACCAATGCGCGATTGTCGCGGAACCTGCCGGGGCTTTGCCGATTGCCGCTTTAGATCTTTACAAGGATGAAATCAGAGGGAAAAATGTCGTCTGCATCGTCAGCGGGGGAAATAACGATATCGGCAGAATGCAGGAAATCAAGGACAGATCGATGATGTACGAGGGTCTCCAGCATTATTTTATCGTCAATTTTCCGCAGCGGGCCGGGGCGCTGCGCGAATTTTTGGACGAAGTTCTCGGGCCGAACGACGACATTACACGGTTTGAATATACAAAGAAAAACAACAAAAGCAGCGGGCCGGCTCTCGTCGGCATCGAGCTGAAACAGCGCGAAGATTATGAACCGCTCATCGATAGAATGAACCGAAAAGGATTCCGCTACGTTGAAGTCAACAAAGATGAAGGGCTCTTCAACCTGCTGATTTAAGACATTTTTTTGAATACATCGCATCATTTCCGGACAAAGCTTCCCGGGATTATGTATAATATAATAAAGAAAATATCCAATAAAAGAGGATTGATACCTTGTTACTCAAAAGCCTAGAGTTCAAACGATCGGATGGACAGCAGGTGAAGGTGACGGAAATTCCATTGTTAAAGGAGGACGACCCGCACTTTTTTATGGCGAAGCTGAGGCTTGAAGCGTATTTAGAGGAGCTGTATGATTCGAGGCGGACAAAAAGCGTCTACTCCTTCAGGGAATATTTAAAACGGGCATTAAAATGGCGGGATTACCTCGCAATTTATCAGCAGGAAGAACTAAAACATAATGCATAGCATGGAAAAATTCTTTGCCAGCCTAAGCCAATGGCCGGCAAAGAATTTTTCATGCGGTTTTTGTGCCACATGGAACCGACAGGATGTGAAAAGGATTGGTAAACATTAAGATCGTAACGGATTCGACAGCGGATCTAAGCAGGGAAACGCTTCGCAAATACGGCATTTCCGTACTGCCGCTTTCCATAGCAATTGACGGAAAGATTTACAGGGATCAGATTGATATTCAATCTGATGAATTTATTGAGAAGATGGGAGAAGCAGCTGAGCTTCCGAAAAGCTCCCAGCCGCCATTGGGGGCTTTTGTCGACTTATACGAAAAACTGACCGAAGACGGGAGCGAAGTGATCAGCATACACCTTTCAAGTGAACTAAGCGGAACGTATCAGACGGCTGTGTGCGCTTCGAAAATGGTTGATGCATCGATTACGGTCATCGACTCGATGTATATTTCAAAAGGCTTAGGTTTTCAGGTGGTGAGGGCAGCTGTGCTTGCCGAGCAGGGATGGTCGGCTGCAGCCATGGCGGAAGACCTTAAACGGCTCAGACACCGCACTTCTCTGTATGTGACGATCGACACTCTTGAAAATTTGATCAAAGGGGGGCGCATCGGCAGAGGAAAAGCGCTGATCGGTTCATTGCTGAAAGTAAAGCCGATCGCAAGGCTTGAAGACGGGATCTACACACCTGAAAAAAACGTCCGCAGCAGCGCTCAGCTCATTAAATATTTAACAGGCCAATTCCTTTCGTCCGTAAAAGGAAAAACCGTTCAGGCGATCGGCATCGCTCATGCGGATGCGCTGGAGCTGGCGCATAGGCTGAAAGCTTCATTGCTTGAGCATGTTCCGGGGATGGACATCGATATTTTATGCACCACGCCGATCATATCGGTTCATACAGGAAAAGGAGCGATCGGTTTTACTTTTTATACTGACTGACAAAGGGGATGGGGAAAGATTGAAAAACGTTTTCGGCGCACTATTTGCCGGTATTGTCATCGCTTTGTTATGCGCTTGTGGCACCAGTAAAATTGAAGACCCGCTGAATTATGATGTACAGTCTTTTTCTTTTCAAAATCAAGATCATAAAACGGTATCGCTCGACAGCTTAAAAGGAAAAGTGTGGGTCGCGGACTTTATTTTTACGAACTGTGAGACCGTTTGTCCGCCGATGACCGCGCATATGACAGAACTGCAAAAGCAAATGAAAGAAGAAAACGTACAAGCCCGGATCGTCTCGTTCAGCGTCGATCCCGAAAACGATACACCGGAAAAGCTGAAAAAATTTGCTGCGAACTATCCGCTGTCTTTGGAAAATTGGGATTTTTTGACCGGATACTCGCAGGCTGACATCGAAAAGTTTGCGCTGAAAAGCTTTAAGTCGATCGTCAAAAAGCCGGAAAATAATGATCAGGTTATTCATAAAACCTCATTTTATTTAATCGACCAGAAAGGGAAAGTCGTCAAAGATTATGACGGTGTTAAAGATACGCCGTATGAAGATATCATTGCCGATATTAAAATTCTGGAAAAACGTTGAATATTGTATGCAACAGCCTGTTATCCCGCCGGAAAACAGGCTTTTTGCCGTGCGATTTTCAAAAGAAACAAAACGTGTTACACTTTCACTTAGGTGATAAAGAAGGAAGGGGCATCGCTATTTGAGCAAACGGTTTTTGTCAGTCATGATCGTTCTTGTCTGTCTGCTCTCAGCGTGTACAATTGTCAATGCGGGAGCCGAAAAAACGGCGGTTACTCCTAAGCGGAGCATCGTCATCGCCGCAGTAGGAGACTCTCTGACAAAGGGAGTTGGCGATCAGGAAGGAAAGGGCTATGTCGGAATGGTGGCCGAAAAACTGAAGAGCCGCAGCGATGTAAAGTCGGTTACGGTCAAAAATTATGCGGTGAAAGGCTGCCGGACTGATCAGCTGAAGAAAAAGCTGGAAGAACGAGAGGTGCAGGAGGGGCTGAAGGATGCTGACTATATCTTGCTGACAATCGGCGGGAACGATCTGATGAAGGTGGTCCGCCAAAACTTTGCACATTTAACGCTTCAGCCGTTTAGAGTCGAGCAAAAGGCATTTGAAGAAAGGCTTGCGGACATTTTAACGGACATCAGAGAGCAAAACGGCAGTGCGGAGATCGTTTATGTCGGCATGTAACCCGTTTACATTTACGCTTTCCGAACTGCGGGAAGTCGATCAGGTTGTTGGCGAATGGAACGAAGGAGCGAAGGGGAAGCTCAAAAACATCCCGAATGCAAAAATGGCCGATATCGCTGATATCTTTGAAGAATACAGCGATGAAAAAAGGATTGCAGATGATGAGTTTCATCCCAATCAATACGGGTATTCACTAATAGCAGAGCGTGTTTACGATCAAATGACAAAAGAAGACTTTCCGCAAGAATAAGGTGAAAACATGAAGAAATGGAAAAGTTTATTTTTAACGTTATTGGCAGTGAATATCATCATTTTGGCCGGGGTTTTGACCCTCCTGATCCTTCCGGGCGGCGAAAGGGAGCAGGCCGGGCCTCCAGTGAGCGAGTATGAACTGAATGTGACCGGCACGAAAGAATCATTGTCAGCATTCATCAATTCGTATTTGCAAAAAGAAACATCGTCAGATCTTGACTACAAAGTTGAAATCGATGATGAAGTCCACGTCATCGGCGCCATCCGCGCCTTTTCATCAACGGTCGATTGCGCGGTGTCCTTCCGGCCGTCAGTCGAGAAAAACGGGGATGTCGTTCTTCGTGTAACAAAATTTTCTTTAGGAAAGCTGAACATCCCGATATCGTTTGTTTTAAATTACATGGATCAGTTTTATGATCTCCCTGATTTTGTCCATGTCCGCGCACATGCGAAAGAAATTCAAGTCAGTTTATCGGAAATGCCGCTTAAAAACGGAATGTACGTAAAAGCGAAAACCATCGATTTGAAAAATGACCAAATCGAATTTGTCTATTATCAGCCGGCATCATAACTGAAAGTTGACGAAACGTTTAAAATACTGGACAATGTAAAATATTAACCGGTGAGGAATATTTTCTTTTTGAATAGTAGAGGTGACCGTATGGAGCGTATCAATAAATATTTCAGCTTATTGGCGTCATTATTTGCACTGTATTTTGCGGCGCTCGCAGCCCTCAGCTTTTTCGACGAAGATATGGACAAAATGTATTTAAACATCGGCTATTGCGCCTTATTTTTAAGCATTATGGTATTTACGCTTGATGTGAAAAAACGAAAAAAAACGGACCGGTAAAAAAGAGACATCACGTCTCTTTTTTTCGGTCGGCCCCGTCACGGATGTTTTTTCATTTCAAGAGCCGGAGATCCATTGATAAACCCGAGGCAATAGAAGGTGACCGGCTGATCGTTTGAAAGCTCGGCCTTCGGAACATTCAGCAAGACGGTTTCTGTTCCGGCTGCACGTATTTCCAAGTCGGCTTTTTCAAAGGGACATGCGATATAGTGGCTGGCGTTAGCAAAGGACACGTTTGCAAAAAGAACGGGCCCCTTTCTGACGGCAAGATCGAGAGCCGGGGCGTCGGGGGAGAGATGAACGAACCTCATACTGCGTTTGCTCTCTTGAATAGATACCCGGTCTGACATCGCGAAAGGAAACGGCTTTGACAGGGTGCCGGTAATGGCGATTGTATAATGGTTAGCCGGCATGATGTCATAATGTACGGTAAGAAGCGGAGGGCGCAGTGCCCCTGCCTTTAAAACGTCGATTCGGCAGAGTCCGGCGATAACCGGCACATAAGAGGACAGTTCTCTATAAGCTGCGTTTTGAAACAGCGGAAATCCGTTGACGAGCACGATGATATCGTCCGTGCCTGGAGCGGCGTGAAGCAGCCTGAGCATCGCCTGGCCGTTGCCGGCTCGAAAAGCAGCGAGTGCCTGCCTCTCTGTATACGGAGCATAAAAGACCGGCTCTGTCCGCCGGCCGTCATACATTGTGCTGTCCATCTGCACACGCCCCTTTCTATTTTTTCTTTCATGATATGAGGTTTTCCCGGCATCTGCCACAGCCGGGGACAAAGCAAAAAAGGAGAAGGAAATGAATACGGATTTTACATACGGAAATGTTTTGAAACAGCTGATTTTTTTCTCCGGGCCCATCATCCTCGCCAACCTTTTGCAGATTTCCTTCCAGTTCATCGACAGCTTGTGGGTCGGAAATTTGCTCGGCGCCAAAGCGCTTGGAGCGACGGCTGTCTCCGGAACGGTTTTCTTTACGGTCCTGTCGTTTGTATTGGGGATCAATAATGCTGCGCTTACGATTCTATCCCAGCAAAAAGGGAAGGGAGACAAAGAGGGACTTGCATCATACGTCAATGCGTTTATCGTGATCATGACGGTGATGAGCCTTTTGCTCGGCATTATCGGCTATATGTTTACAAATCCTTTGCTTTCCCTTCTGCAAACTCCGGATCAAATGATGGATTTAGCATCCGGCTATTTAAGAATTCATTTTATCGGAATTATATTTTTGTTCGGCTACAATTTTATCAGCACCATATTGAGGGCTGTCGGCGACAGTCAAACGCCGCTCAGGTTTGTGCTGACTGCTGTTATGTTAAATCTTTTTTTGGATCCGCTGTTTATATCGGGGTTTGATTTGGGGATTTCAGGAGCGGCTTACGCCACCGTTCTTTCCCAGGGGATCGCGTTTATTTACGGCATCGTCCATACGGTGAAAAAAGGGCTTGTTCCTTTTACGCTTCCAAAGCTGCCTTCGCTTGATGAGACGTCGGTTATTTTAAGGCTCGGGATTCCCGCCGGCTTGCAAATGGTCGTGATTTCAGGCGGTTCGATGGCGATTATGAGCGTTGTCAACTCATTTGGAGAAAGCGTTGTTTCCGGATTTGGAGCCGTCCAGAGAATTGACAGCCTTCTCATCCTGCCGGCGATGGCCATCGGAACAGCCGTCAACAGTATGGCCGGTCAGACGATCGGAGGCGGGGACATGGAGCGAACGGAGAAAATCGCAAACTATGGCGTTCTTTACGTGGTCATGTTCATGCTGTCGATCAGCACCGCGGTTTTCTTCGCCGGATACCATGCGGTGAAGCTGTTCATTTCAGAGCCTGAGGCGGCCGGCTTTGGAGAACAATATTTGAAAACGATTGCCTTCTTTTACCCGTTTATCGGTATTAATTTTGTGTTAAACGGCGTGGTAAGGGCTTCGGGCGCGATGTTTCAGATTTTGGTGCTGAACGCGGTCTCCTTTTGGGTATTGCGTTTCCCTTTTTCATATATGTTTTCTGAATGGACCGGAGAAAACGGCATCGCGCTCGGCATCGGCACGAGCTTTATGTTAAGCAGCCTGACTGCGTTTCTGTATTACCGCTATGGAAAATGGAAGCATCTCGTACTTTTTGGGAAAGAAAAAAGCACACCTTCTTCTTAGAGGGGTGTGCTTTATACGGCGTGCATTTTCAGCGTTTATCATATTCGGCGAGCTTGATAAACGTTTTTTCATCTTCGATTAAGCCGCAGACGCCGCACTGTACTTTCATTACGGGGCCGTTGTATGGAAGATGAAAAAGGGAGCGCTCGTCCTTTGAATACGTTTCCAAAATTTCCCCTGTTGAAGGGTCAAGCTTGACGGAGATCGGCGACTGTTCAATCAAATTGAAGCGCGTCCGATTCGTTTTGCAGTTTGGACATAGGTAAGGAGCTGTCATATATGTGTGCACCTCTTTTTGATCTTAATGTGCTCATGAGCGTGCGGATATATGTAAGTTCACCCGTTTAGTGCTGTCCTTTCTTGTCAAGCTTGCTGAACAGTTCGATCAGCGTTTTCAGCTCATCATCGGTGTAGCAGCTGAATCGTTTAAAATAATATTCTGTTTTCTTTTCTTCGAAATATCTGATAATTTCTTTGCCGGCATCTGTCAGGTGGATTTTGATGATCCTTCTGTCTTCTTTTGAACGGACTCTCGTGATCCATCCTTTTTCGACCAATGCATCGGTTACCGCGGTAATATGGCTGGCGGAAACGCCCAAAATCGTTGCGAACTCCGTCACCTTTTTCGGCCCCTGTTCGCTCAGCAGGCGCAGGATCATAAATTCATTTCGAGACATCTCTTTTTCGAGCAGCTCATTTATTTCATCGCGTATTTGTTTAAATACTGTGCGAAGCAAGGCTTCCATATCGTACATCATTTGTTCTCTAGCTTTCAAATTTCGCCCCTCCATACAATTAGCAAATTTCCGCTTTCTTTAGAAAGGAATAACCGAATCAGCATGAATTTTCCTTTTCATGAACATGATATCACTATGATACCATAATTTTTGACTGATAAGTAAATGTTTAAGCAGATTTTTAGTTCATGTGACCGCCAATTGACAAAGGCAAAAGCGGCAACAGCGGGTGAATTGACGGTTTATTCAGTAAGCGGGTGATGGAAAGGACAAATAATTGTCACAATTCTTTTTCCGGCAAGAGGAGAAAGTCGGATGTCCGAAGTTTTTTAGAATAATGTATGAGCGTGAGCAGAAGAAGATGGAAAAGCAAAAGGCTATGATATAATAGTTCACATCACGTTTTATGATAAGGAGGCAGCGCATATGGCTGAAAAACGGGAACTCGCTACGTTTGCGGGAGGCTGTTTTTGGTGCATGGTCAAACCTTTTGACGAACAGCCCGGCATTATTAAAGTCGTCTCAGGCTATACGGGCGGTCATAAAGAAAACCCGACATATGAAGAGGTCTGCAGCGATACGACCGGACATCGAGAAGCGGTGCAGATCACGTTTGATCCCGATATCTTTCCATATGAAAAATTGCTTGAACTTTATTGGCAGCAGATCGATCCTACAGACAGCGGGGGACAGTTTGCGGATCGCGGCGAATCCTACCGGACGGCGATTTTTTATCATCATGACAGACAGCGGAAGCTCGCTCTGGAATCAAAGAAAAAACTGGAAGGAAGCGGCGTCTTCAAAGATCCGATCGCAACCGAGATTCTTGAAGCCGGCCCGTTTTACCCTGCTGAGGAATACCATCAGGATTACTACAAAAAACATCCCGAGCGCTATAAAAGGTACCGTGTTGGAAGCGGGCGAGAGGGATTTTTAAAAGAACATTGGGGAGGCTTGGGACATGAGCGTCAATAAAGAAGAACGGCTCAAACAGCTCAATCGGATACAGTACGAGGTGACGCAGAACAACGGAACAGAACCCCCGTTCCAAAACGAGTATTGGAACCACCGGGAAGAGGGAATCTATGTTGATATCGTATCCGGGAAGCCGCTGTTTTCCTCGCTCGACAAATTTGATGCCCACTGCGGCTGGCCGAGCTTTACGAAGCCGATCAATGAAGGAGAGATAGAGGAAAACCTTGATACGTCCCACGGCATGATCAGGACGGAAGTCAGAAGCAAGACCGCTGACTCGCATCTCGGTCACGTGTTTCCCGACGGCCCGGGTCCAAACGGTCTCCGCTACTGCATCAACTCAGCCGCGCTTCGTTTTATTCCGAAGGACGATCTTGAGAAGGAAGGCTACGGAAAGTATGCCGGCTTATTTGAGAAAGGAAAAAAAGACTCTAAAAAGAATTGACATTCTCCTGTCAAAAGATGATCCTTTTTATGAAAGGGTCATTTTTTTATACCATGCATACGAACCGAAAAGAGGCTGCCGTTATGAAATCAATCGTACAGGCTGAGGAAAACTATTTACTGCTGACATGCACTAAAAAAAGCGAAGCGTTTTATGACGTTTTCATAGATGATCAGCTTCCGCAAATGTTTGCCAACCATTTTATACAGCTGCAGGACGATTATCCGATGGAAGATTTATGTTCGCTGCTCGTTCGCGTTCCGGGGATTTTAAAACGAAATTACATTCATGTGAAAAGTTCATTTGGCAAGAGTGTTCCTTTTTCTATGAAAAAAGCTTTGTTTGATCTCGGGTATGTCCTTGATGAGGAGCTTTTTTACAGCATCGATCTGACGGAATGGCAAGAGGATGCCGGGTCTGGCCGGATCAGATGGGGAACGCCAACATCGCTTCGGGACGGCTGTGAGGTGATGCAGGCCTATGATGCGCTAAGCATAAATGAGACATTTGCCAAAGAGAAGCTGCGCCGCAAGTATCCATTTTATGAAAAAGGCATTGTTCAGCTGTTTGTCTGCTACTCTGATGATGGGACGCCGATCGGCTGTGCGGAGCTTTACGCAGATTACCGGGAAAACGTGTCCAAAATCGAGGAAGTCGCCATTTTAGAGCCTTATCAGCGCAAGGGCTATGGAACGGAACTGCTCCATGAAATGCTTGCCGAATCAAAACGGTCAGGGCTGGGACTTAGCTATCTGGTCACGACTGGAAGCGATCAGGCGAAACGGTTTTATGAAAAGCTCGGATTTCGGAGAGCGCATCGCCTGACAACCATTTTTAAATATTTGTTTTCCCCGATGTAGGCAGAAGCACAAACCAATGGTGACTTGGCCCGCATAGGCTGGGGTGTAACGAATTTTCAGGAAAGGATGAATGTCCCGTGTATTACCCCCATCATTGCTGTGATTACGGCGGCTATGGATACGGCCATGGATTTTACGGAAAAAGCACGTTCGTATTAATCGTCGTACTCTTTATTTTGCTGATTATCGTCGGAGCCGCTTTTATCCACTAAAGAAATATAGAATCAAACCGGTATATAACATCTTCACAAAACCTTCCATCGGGAAGGTTTTTGTTTTGCAAATACGAATCGTTAAAATTCCTTTAATATGTAAAATAGACCTGCAAAGATGTTGCTTTAATCCTGCGTCTTGCGGCATCTGCTATGAATTTATACAAACAGGAAGGAACGTATTGAAGCATGATTTGGTCGTAAAAGGAGATTTTTTCAGATTATTTTATCCTCATGTAAATTCCCGGCATCCGCTTCTCGCGGAAAGTCTCGGTTTCCGCAGGATCCCAGAGTTCCGCCGGTTCCTCCAAGGGTTTCTCGCATTCGAAAAGCAGCCCGCATTCCTGTCTTCATTTACGTTTTCGAAAAAAGAATGCCGCCATTTCCCGTTTCATACAATGTAAAGAAAGTCCTGTTCCTTGGAAGGGGGGTATGTCTCATGTCATTTTTGATTAAACCGGATCTTCACGAAAGTTATCCGGTCGCTCACCATGCAAAAGGAAGCTATATTTATGACCAGTCGGGAAAACGATATCTCGATGGCTGCTCAGGTGCCGTTACCTGCAATCTCGGCCATGGCACAGCAGAGGTCATCACCCGGCTCAAAGAACAGCTTGATGCAGTTTCTTTTGTCTATCGTTCGCAGTTTACGAGCGAGCCGGCCGAACAGCTTGCCGAGCTATTGGCAGACGCGCTGCCGGGCAATTTGAATTGGTCTTTTTTTGTAAACAGCGGGTCTGAGGCGGTGGAAACCGCGATGAAGATTGCCGTTCAATATTGGCAGGAGAAAGGACAATACGATAAAACGGTGTTTCTATCCAGGTGGAACAGCTATCACGGCATCACGAACGGAGCCCTTTCGCTGTCGGGATTCTATGAACGCCGTTACCGTTTTACCCATCTTCTTCACAGGTATCCCGCCGCATCTGCACCGAACTGCTACAGATGTCCGTATGAGCTTGATTCTTCAGCTTGCAGTGCGGCATGCGCGAATGAAGTGGAGCTTTCGATCAAACGAATCGGCAAACGATTTATCGCCGGCTTTGTAGCGGAGCCTGTGATCGGAGCGGCCGGTGCCGCGATTACAGCTCCCGGTGACTATTACAAAAAAATAAAAGACATTTGTGAAGCGAACGATATTCTGTTTATTGCGGATGAAGTGATGAGCGGCTTGGGAAGGACGGGAAGGATGCTTGCCATCGAACATTGGGGCGTCACACCGGACATCGCCGTTCTCGGCAAGGGAATGAGCGCAGGCTATTCTCCGATTGCAGCTGCCGTTATAACCGATGACATGATGGAGACGATCAAAAATGGATCAGGGGTCATCATGAGCGGACATACTTACAGCGCCAATCCTTTTTCAGCCGCTGCGGCACTTGCGGTTCTCCGCTATATCATCAAGAACGATCTGCCCCGAAAAGCCGTGGTAAAGGGTGACAAGCTGAAGAAGAAATTAATGGACGTCATGGAACAAACCGGTATCATCGGTGAAATCCGCGGCAAAGGGCTGCTCTTGGGCGTCGAGTTTGTCTCCGATCAAAAAAGCAAAAAGACGTTTCCCGTCTCCTTATCGGTATCAAGGCGGATCATCGCGGAAGCGAAAAAGAGGGGGCTCCTTCTGTACCCGGCGCAAGCCGGCATCGACGGAGGGGGCGGCGACGCCGTCATCATCGCGCCGCCGCTTACGGTATCAGAAGCGGAGATGGAGGAGCTCGTTCACATATTCAGAGAGTCTGTCCATGAAGTTGAAAAACAAGTAGAAAAGGGGATACAGGCAGATGGCCCTTTTGAATAAACGGGTGTCAATCGAGGATGCGGTAGCAGATGTAAAGGATGGAGCGATCCTGATGTTTGGAGGGTTCGGCGGCGTCGGCTCACCGCCGTCACTCATCAGGGGGATTTTGGAAAAAGGCGTGAAAAACCTAACCGTAATTTGTAATGATGCAGGATTTCCCGGGATCGGCATCGGACCTCTGATCGTCAACAACCGCGTCAAAACGCTGATCGCCTCTCATATCGGCTCAAATCCCGTCGCCGGCAAACAAATGACTGACGGTTTTCTCGAAGTGAAATTTTCGCCTCAGGGAACGCTGGCCGAACGGATCCGCGCGGGCGGCGTCGGACTTGGCGGCATTTTAACAGACGTCGGAATCGACAATGAGATGGTGCTGGAAGAAAAGAAAACCGTCTCACTAAACGGGCGAACGCTCATTGCCGAAACAGCACTGACTGCGGAAATTGCCTTTGTTTACGGAAAAACGGCTGATGAATTCGGCAACCTCACCTATGACAAAACAGCCCGCAACATGAATCCGCTCATGGCGATGGCCGCAGACAAAACGTACGCAGAGGTCGAACAAATCGTCCCGGCAGGCGGACTTCGTGAAGAGGAAATCGTGACACCCGGCATTTTTGTCGATGGGGTGGTCGAATCAAAAGGGGTGACGTGGAAATGGGTTTGGGAGCATTAGAGAGGGAAGAGATCGCTAAAAGAGCGGCTCAAGAAGTGAAAAACGGAATGATCGTCAACTTGGGAATCGGCATCCCGTCGCTCGTCCCGAACTTCCTGCATCCGGGGATTTCCGTCATGATTCAATCCGAAAACGGTGTGCTCGGCATCGGGGAGACTCCTGAAAAAGGGATGGAGGATGAGAATCTTTGCAATGCGGCGGGCTACCCGGTCACTGTCGTAAAAGGCGCCTCTTATTTTGACTCCGCCGTGTCGTTCGGGATGATCAGAAAGGGCTGTATTGATTTGACGATCCTTGGCTCCCTTCAGGTCAGTCAATCCGGAGATCTTGCCAACTGGATTGTGCCGGGAAAAAAAGTTCCGGGGATGGGAGGGGCGATGGAGCTTGCGCAAAAAGCAAAAAAAGTGATCGTCGTCATGAGCCATACGGATAAAAACGGAGCGCCCAAGCTTCTCGAAGCCTGCACCCTTCCGCTCACGGCGAAGGCTTGCGTTGATATGGTGATCACCGATAAAGCGGTATTTGCGATTGAAAACAATCACTTTGTACTGAAGGAACTGATGAATGAAGCGGCTCTTGATGATGTGCTGCGGCTGACGGATGGACGCGTCCAGATCGATCTGCCGTTTTCGCAGGGAGGAGGAATTGGATGGAGACCATAGAGAAAAAAGTGTGCGACTGGATTGATTCGCATGAAATAAAAGCGGTTCGCCTGTTAAAAAAGCTTGTCGGGGAAAAAAGCACGATGGGGCAGGAATTTCACGCACAAGCGGTCGTTTTGGAAAAACTGAGGCAGTTTGACGCCGAAATCGACGTCTGGGAACCGAGCATTAAGCAATTGCGCCAGCATCCGCTGTTCAAGTCCGACAGAACGAGCTTTAAAGAAAGCCCGAACATCGTGGCCAGAAAACGGGGCACAGGAGGCGGAAAATCGCTCATTTTAAACGGCCACATTGATGTTGTGCCCGAAGGAAGCAAGAAGGATTGGGATACCGGGCCGTTTCAGCCTGTTGTCAAACAAGGAAGGATCTACGGCAGGGGAACAACAGATATGAAAGGGGGGAGCACCGCTCTGTTAATGGCGATGGAAGCAATCGAAAAGTGCGGCATCAGGCTGAAGGGAGACCTCATCTTCCAAAGCGTCGTTGACGAAGAGTGCGGAGGAGCGGGAACGCTGGCCGCCGTTACGAGGGGCTATCGCGCGGACGGTGCGCTGATTCCGGAGCCGACGAACATGAAGTTGTTTATCAAACAGCAGGGGTCGATGTGGTTCAGAATTACGGTAAAGGGCCTTTCAGCACACGGAGGCACAAGGTATGAAGGGGTCAGCGCAATCGAAAAAAGCATGATTGTCATCGAATCGATCCGCCAGCTTGAAAAGGTGAGGAATAAAAGAATAACAGATCCATTATATGAAAATATTCCGATTCCGGTTCCGATCAACATCGGAACGATCAAAGGAGGTACGTGGCCTTCATCTGTAGCCGATACCGTAATGATAGAGGGAAGGTGCGGCATCGCACCGAGCGAATCCCCCGAAGACGTTCAGTCTGAACTGGAGAGCTGGCTGAAGGATCTAGAATATCAAGACGAATGGTTTAAACATTATCCGGCCGAACTTGAATGGTTTGGCGCAATGTGGCTTCCCAACGATTTGACCGGGGATGACGAACTGGCCACTACGCTCAAATCAGCCTATCAAACAATCACCGGCGAACAGCCCATCGTCGAAGCGTCCCCATGGGCGACAGACGGCGGCGTATTGTCGCATGCGGGAAACACCCCTGTCATCGTATTCGGCCCCGGTGAAACGAAACTGGCTCACCAGGCCAATGAATATATCGAAAAAGACGCCCTCATTAAAGCGGCGAAGATTATTAGTCTTTTTATTATGAAGTGGTGCGACATCGAAAGAATAACATAGACCGGCTGTTTCGGAGGGAAGAGCATGATCAAAAAATGGGAAAATGAAACCTGCCGGCTTGAGCTTGATCTCGACCTTTTCAATAAAAGAATCAGAATCATCAATTACGAGGGGGATGTCTGTTCTTTTTTCCTCGATATGATGGAGGCGGCAACAGAACATGATATTGAGAAAATCATCATTTTTGCGAAAAAAAACGACACGGCCGGTTTGCTGGAGCATTTGTTTGAGCCGGAAGGACAGATTGACGGATATTATAACGGCCATGATGCGGCCGTGCTTGTCCAATATTTGAATCAAAACAGACGAAACACAGACGATTGGCTCGCTCAGGACGATATGCTCAGGGAGCTGTTTCTTTCCCCGGCTCCGCAGGAAAAAAAGCTGGCGCCGTTTTTCATCCGGCCTGCCGAAAGCGGCGATGCACCGCTTTTGGCGAAGCTTTATCAAGACGTATTTCCCGTCTATCCGGCGCCGGTTACAGACCCTGCATATGTCAAAAAGACGATGGCAGAAGGAGCCGTCTACTACCTCGCCTTTGATCAGACGAAGCTTGTCGCAGCGGCCTGTGCAGACGTCAACCAAACGCTCAAGAATGCTGAAATGACTGACTGTGCCGTTCTTCCTTCACACCGCGGTTTTTCTTTGACAAAGCGCCTGATTACAGCGCTTGAAGCCGAATTGAAGCAGGCGGGCGTCTTTTATGTTTTTTCGATTGCAAGAGCCGCTTCTTTGGGGATGAACGCCACGCTTTACCATTTATCCTACCGGTACAGAGGCCGGCTGGCGAACAATTGCTTCATTTATAAAAGCTTGGAGAACATGAACATCTGGTGCAAAAATTTAAGCCGTCCGCCTGAAATGACAAGTCAGGGCGGAAAGCTCAGCCGTTTCGGCCGGGATTGTTTTTCAAAATGAAGAGTCACTTTCCCTGCCGTTCACATAACTTGGATTAGTAAGAGGAAAAATGCTGATAGGGGGATGAAAGATGACAAACGGTCTGTTCAAGCCGAAAAGGCACTGGAAGGAGATTGAGCTTTGGAAGGATGTGCCGGAGGAAAAGTGGAATGATTGGATATGGCAGCTGACAAATACGGTCAGAACGCTCGACGATTTAAAAAAAGTCGTCAATCTGACAAAGGAAGAAGAGGAGGGGGTGCGGCTGTCCACGAAAACGATTCCCTTAAACATTACGCCTTATTACGCTTCGCTCATGAATCCGGATGACCCCCGCTGTCCGATCAGGATGCAGTCCGTTCCGCTTTCCGAAGAAATGCATAAAACAAAATACGACCTTGAAGATCCCCTTGAGGAGGACGAAGATTCGCCAGTCCCCGGTTTAACCCACCGCTACCCTGACCGTGTCCTGTTTCTCGTCACAAATCAATGCTCGATGTATTGCAGATACTGTACAAGGCGGCGGTTTTCGGGCCAAATCGGAATGGGCGTGCCAAAAAAGCAGCTTGACCAGGCGATCGGATATATTCGCGACACGCCTGAAGTCAGGGATGTCCTCATTTCAGGCGGCGACGGACTGCTGATCAACGATCAGATTTTGGAATACATTTTGAAAAACCTTCGCGCCATACCGCACGTTGAAATCATCCGGATCGGGACGCGGGCGCCTGTCGTGTTTCCGCAGCGGATTACCGACAAGCTTTGCGACATTTTAAAAAAGTATCATCCCGTGTGGCTGAATACGCATTTTAATACCAGCATCGAAATTACGGAGGAAGCAAAGGAAGCATGCGAGAAGCTTGTCAATGCCGGCGTACCGGTCGGCAATCAGGCCGTTATTTTGGCAGGTATAAATGACAGCGTTTCCATTATGAAAAAACTGATGCACGATCTGGTGAAAATCAGGGTGCGTCCGTATTATATTTATCAGTGCGATTTGTCTGAAGGAATCGGCCATTTCAGGGCGCCGGTATCAAAAGGGCTTGAAATCATCGAAGGCTTGAGGGGACACACGAGCGGATACGCTGTTCCAAACTTTGTGATTGATGCACCCGGCGGGGGCGGAAAGATCTCCATCCAGCCCAACTACCTCATTTCGCAAAGCCCTGATAAAGTAGTGCTCCGCAATTTTGAAGGGGTCATCACTTCATATCCGGAGCCTGAAAACTATGTGCCGGGAAGAGCGGATGACTATTTCGGCGAAATTTATCCTGAAGTGCTAAAGGAAAAAGAACGCACCGGAATTTCCGCCATATTTGAGGATCGCACCCTTTCCTATACACCTGAAGGATTGAACCGTTTAAAAAGAAGGGAAAGCTATGCGGAAAGGCCTGGCCACGAAACATTGAAAAGCCGCAGAGCGAAACGGGACGAATTAAAAGAAAAGAAATTTCTCGCCCAGCAAAAGAAAGAAGCGGAAGCTGAGGGGCATGCCCAATGAAGCGCTGCGACTGGTGCGGCGAACCGAAGGCCGAACATGATCAAACGACCGTTTACTGGGAACTTCCTGACGGAACAAAGGCGGTTGAAATTACGGAGACGCCCGCGGTCAAATGCCAAAGCTGCGGGATGGTGTATCAGGAAGATGATATTATAAAAGAAATCGAAAACCAGCTGTTTCTCATCGATACACAAACTTTGCCTTCATCGGTGTCGTTTGAAGGCCTTATGAAAACCGAGCGCATTTTAAAGCGGAACTACTTTGATTTTTCTTCGTAAAACCGGCTTTCTGAGCCGGTTTTTACATATCGGAGAACGGTTTATCGTTTGTATTTTTTCATTTGAGCTGTATAATAGAACAACAACAGAAGAGACAGGAGGGGAAACCGTGAAATCTTTTTACCATTATTTAATGAAATACCGCCATCCAAAGCCGAAAGACGATATCAGCGATTTCGCCAATCACGCCTACCTTGATCACGGGTTTCCCAAGGCATCAAATCGGTACGATGAAATCAGTTCGTATCTTGAGCTCAATACGGATTATTTATCATCAATGACGATCTTTGATGAAGCTTGGGAAAAATATATAACGGAAACAAAGCAATAAAAATGCCGCAGACAAGAGTCCTGCGGCATTTTTGTCGTTTAAAGCCGCCCCGAGGGCTTTTTGGAAAACTCGTCGCCGCTCTGTATCCCTGCCCATGCGAATTGACAGCCTGGCGCATACGATAAGCGTAAGACGGAAGCTTTCAGGCAGGGGGGAATCAGCATGAAGTCAAACGCGCCTAAATATAAAGTCGGGGATGTTGTAGTGGTGGTTATGTACGGTACCGTCGGCACGATTACGAAGGTTCATAAAATCGACAAACACTTTCTGTATGAAGTTAATCATAATGAAGTTCTTTATTTTGAGACTTCTTTACAGCTTTATAAAGACTACGACGGGGTCATCGTCGAGACAGAAAAGCTTGATATCGAATATGAATTTTTAATCGGGGATGTCGTATATGTGAAAAACTACGGTAAAGAATTGTTTAAGATCACCGGCCACAGAACCGAAATATGGAGATATGTAGAAGACGGCTGGGAAGACATTATTTACGAACTGATCCGTTTGAAAGACGGCGAATGGCTTGAGACGGAGGAAGAGGATTTGACCCTTGTCCTTAGAACATACGAAATGGACCAGTTTGTTCATCAGCTCCTTTTTGTCCATTATGTGGGGGAAGTGGGACAGGAACTCGATGAACCGTTGACAGAAAAGGTGTTCCTGCCTTTTGCAGGCGATAGCGAGGAGCAGAAAAAAGAGCGGAAAATAGCCTCTGTCGTGGTGGATAAGCTGCTCGATATCTACAACGACTATAAAGTATTGTATGAAATGTTTCAGGATGAGGAATATAAAGATATGATGGATTTTGTGTTGGGAAGCCTGAAAGAATATTTCAGCTGAAAAACACCAAAAATAAAAAATAAGGAAAACAGCCGAACAAAATCAATCCGGACATCACGCGCAAGACTTTTCCCAGGATTTGATCAAAATGCTCTCCGTCAAGCGCTTCAACGGCTTTCCGTATCATTTTTCTTTCCCCCTCTGGGCTTTGTTTTGTTACAACATGTATATGACAGGGGACAAACATTATGACAAACCGGTTATAAAACCGGAAGACAGCTCATACATCAGAATAAGGAGGCGATCAAAGTGAAAGAAATTGAGCTTATGATAGATACAGAAGAAATCGCTGATTTTTTTTATCTTGAGCTGACGAGAAGAGGCTACATACCGAGCGAGGACGAACTGTTCGAAATTGCCGATATCACCTTTGATTATTTGCTTGAAAAATGCATGATAGATGAGTATATAGAGGATTAAGACGAAAAGACCGAAGCCTCGCAGGCTGCGGTCTTTCATTGTTGCCTGCTGAACAAGGCCCGATGTACAATGTTTAAAAAATGATCAAGGAGGCAGCCGCTGTTTCATGTACAAAACAATCATTTCGGCGGTTCTATTTATCATAGCGGCCGTCATCATCCGCTTTCCTGTCGTTCAATCAGTCGATGTCAACATTCTTCAGGCTGTCGAAAGCATCAGGCAGCCGTTTCTCACACAGCTGTTCAAAATGCTGACCCATTTGGGATCAGGCAAGATCATCCTGCCCTTGCTTTTGCTTTTGACGGTCATTCTTGCCGTTTATAAAAAAGCGGGGGCTTCACTGTATGTGTATCTTTTATTTTTTGCGGAAAGAATGGCCAATGAAGGCTTGAAAGATTGGATTTCAAGAGAGCGGCCGTCACTCAGCCCGCTGGTTTCCGAGACATCCTTCAGCTTTCCGAGCGGTCATTCAATGAATGCAGCGGCCATGTATCCATTCATCGCCTATCTCCTTTTGACGCATGTGCCGTTTTTCAAAAAGCGCCGGACGTCTGTCATGGTGTGGACAGGCGTGCTGATCGGACTGATCGGATTCAGCCGCATGTATCTCGGCGTTCACTATACAACCGATGTGATAGGCGGGTTTTCCCTCGGTTTTGCGCTGTTTTTCATCTTCAAGAAAATTGACGAAAACTTCCCGCTCGTTCGACAAAAGTAGTCAAAGGGATCGAAAAGCAAAACGCTAATATAATAAAAAAAGGGAGGGATCGTGTTGCCGTTAAATTTCCAACTGTTTAAAAAGAAGCTGACAGCTTTCGATGTGACGATTTTTCAGACGCCCCGCTTTGGTGAAGAGAAGGGATATGAGATGGTGTACAGAACTGAAATAAACGGCAGAACCCATGAGGATGTATTGGAGCGGACGTTTTCGACCTTTAATGTATATGACACGGTACCGAACGATTATAAGGCCAGGTTTCTCGCAACGGGCGATATCGTATTAATTGATGAAGGAAGAAAGGGAAAAACCTATTATAAACTGCTGTCAACGGGTTGGAGCAAAATCAACCGCATTCTCCTGCAATCATCTTGAAAAAGCAAAAACTGCGGAAGCGTTAACCGCAGTTTTTTTACGTAGTATTTTTTCGTTTTCTGGCGCTGAAGTCTTTTTCGTGCGCTTCCTCAGCTGCAATCACATCCTTGGTCGGGATGTGGTTGTTTTTTTTCTGGCCGGTTACTCTGTTGCGCTGTTTTTTGCCCATTGTTCGATTTCCTCCTTCCTAACGAATAGGATGACTAAACAGCGCCTGTTTTATCCGGGGTTATTCTGTCATCTGAATCGTCGCGGGGTACACGTACGGATGCGCCGGTTCTTTTATGACGGTCTGTTGTTTAACCTTGATGACCGGAACGGTGCTTCCTTGAAATGAAGCCTTGCCGATCGTTCCTTTGATTTCAAGCCACGTATCCGGTGCTGTATAATGCGCTCCGTCCCATTCGGCGAGAAAGCCGATCAGACTTGCATCAGCGATACAGTGGGTAATCAGAAAGCGGGATAAGACGATCTGCTGTTTTTTTAAGGCACGTTCTTTATGGACAAAGCCTTGGACAATGATCTCTTTACCCGCGTAATCATCAAGGTTTTCACTGATGTCGCCGTAATATTCGGCGAACATATCGTCTTTCATCACAAGCGGATTCGAGTGTTTGAACCGGGTCATTTTCCGATCATATGCCGTTTGTGAAATGACGGATTCCTCCAGGCCTTTTTCGATTCCGGGCGTTGTCACATGTCCGCTGTTTGAGGCATCTGTTTTGGTGAGCATCGTTCCTTTATTTGCTGCGACAGATGAGTTCAAAACTGCAGGCGCAAACGTAAAACCGGTGATGAGCGGCAGGGAAATCACTCCGAAGTGAATCATTTTGATCAAAAAAGGTTTCGAACGGCCGTGGTCATGCCCGCATGAGGACAGCCCGCACTTTTCCTTGTGAATCGTCCAAACCCGTGTCAGTTGAATGAGAAACAGCAAAGTAAATACACCGGCTGCAATCAGGCTCATATATTCATATTTCGGATTGATGAGCCTTCGGATCTCTCCTGTATGATGGATTTTAAAAATATATCCTGAAAAGGCCGCCAAAATGACGGCGTGCAAAAATTGCCGCGGCTGAAAAACCATGTTAAAACACCCCCTTTCTATAAAAAGACAGCGATCTTCACACAAATATAGACAATCAGGGTGATCAGCGCCGCTAAGCACAATACAAACTTTGGTTTAAATACGCTGAGCATCATGATCGTGTTTTTTAAATCAAGCATCGGTCCGTATACCAAAAACCCGAGGATGGCCGTTTCAGGGAACAAGCTCCTGAAAGATGCGCCGATAAATGCGTCAGCTTCCGAACAGAGAGACAAAAAGTATGCCAGCGCCATCATGATCAGGCTCGCATCAAGCATCCCGCCTCCGTGGACGAACAGCGATTTTAACGGCATATACGTCTGAACGAGAGCTGCGACTAAAGCACCGGCAATCAAATATCTGCCCATGTCAAAAAATTCGTCAATCGCATGTGTCAGCACATGATAAAGCCGTTCCAAAAAAGGGGAGGGATGAAGGGAATGTTCATGACCATCTTTGCTGCTTTTCGCCTTTAACTGGCTTGATCGAAATATCAGACTGATCATAAGAGCGATCAAGACCGCAGCGGCGAAACCGACGGCAACTCGTAAGACCGCCATTCGTACATCATTGCCAAATGCCATATAGGTCGATAAAATGACGATCGGATTGATCAGCGGCCCGGTCAAAAGAAAGCCGACCCCGGCATAAATTGGCACGCCTTTGGCGACGAGCCTCCGGACGATCGGTACGATGCCGCACTCACAAGCCGGAAGGCACGCCCCTAACAAACAGCTGACAAGGACGGCTGAAAACTTGTTTTTCGGCATAAGAGCGCGAAGGTGATCTTCCGTTACAAAAATTTGAATAAAGCCGGCAATGAATACCCCGATTAAAACAAAAGGAAGCGCCTCAATTAAAATGCTGATAAAGATCGTGTTCAGCTGCTCGATGGACGATGGCACTTTAAAAGGAAGATTCTCCGCCAGCGATTCTCCGATTGCCGCAAGACATACGAATACCCCGATTGCCAGTATCCCGGTAAAATCAATAATATAACTGTTGATTGTACGAAACATAGTTCTCCCCATCCTTTAATTTAATCGGAATGATTCTTGTTTAAGATATGCTTGTCTTTTTTAAACATGACAGTTATTGGAGAGAGCATGACACATGCCTTTATTTTCTTTTTCCGTTGTATTGGTTTATAATACATAATGCGAGCAGTTGCTCCACTATTTGCTATCAGTCAGCTTTAAAAAGGCAGGAGGAATAATCATGAGCGTACATATTGGCGCGGAAAAAGGGCAAATCGCGGAAACGGTGCTGCTGCCCGGAGACCCGCTTCGTGCAAAATACATTGCTGATACATACTTAGAGAATGTCGAGTGCTACAATGAAGTGCGCGGCATGTACGGCTTTACGGGAACTTATAAAGGAAAGCGCGTTTCCGTGCAGGGAACGGGCATGGGCGTTCCGTCCATCTCGATTTATGTAAATGAATTGATCAACAGCTATGATGTGAAGAACTTAATTCGCGTCGGATCATGCGGCGCAATCAGAAAAGATGTCAATGTAAGAGACGTGATCCTTGCGATGACTTCTTCCACTGATTCGCAAATCAACAGGGTGGCGTTCGGACAAATCGACTTCGCTCCGTGCGCTGATTTCGGACTTTTAAAAGCGGCCTATGATGCTGCGGCGAAACGGAACATTCCGGTGACGGCGGGGAGCGTTTTTACGGCTGATCAATTTTATAATGAGGACAGCCAAATCGAAAAGCTTGCCAGACACGGGGTAATGGCGGTCGAAATGGAAACGACTGCGCTTTACACATTGGCGGCAAAATTCGGCCGGAAAGCGCTGTCGATTTTAACGGTCAGCGACCACGTCATTACAGGAGAAGAAACGACGGCTGAAGAAAGGCAGACGACATTTAATGATATGATTCTGCTTGCATTGGACACCGCCTTATAATGTTAAAGCGAGAAAAAGGAAGGGTATGAAATGAACAGAAAGTACAAATACGCATCGATTGCATCTCTTTTAAGCGCAGCGGTTTTGCTGGGCACAGGGTGCTCGATGACAGAACAGAAGCAGCCGGATACAACGAATACGAAAAACGTATCTAACGTGAACAAAGATCAAAAGACAGACAGCTCGAAAAGCGATCTAACCGATCAGGAATTTGTGCTTGAAAGCAAATATTTCAATCAACTCAAAGAAATCAACGGTTTGCCGACCATTCAAAATCCGGAAAACATACTGGCGCTTGTCAATAAAGAATACGCGCTCCCGGGAGATTACAAACCTGCGGATTTAACGGTGCCGAACGTTCAGTTCTCCTTTAAGGAGGATATCGAAAAACGCTATATTAGGAAAGAAGCGGCAGAAGCGCTGGAAGACTTGTTTAAAGCTGCGAAAAAACAAGGTTATGAGCTTGCGGCCGTTTCCGGATACAGGTCATATGACAGACAAAAAACGATCTATGACAACGAAGTAAGCTTAAAGGGGGAGAAGAAGGCGAAAGAAGCCGTGGCGTATCCGGGAGAGAGCGAGCATCAAACCGGGCTTGCGATGGATATTTCCTCAAAGAGCATGGGCTATGCCCTTTCTCAAGATTTCATCAACACAAAAGACGGCAAATGGGTGGATGAAAACGCCTATAAATACGGTTATATCATCCGTTACCCTAAAGGTAAGGAAAGCATCACGAAATATGAATATGAACCTTGGCATCTCCGCTATGTCGGCAAAAAGGCTGCCAAAGTCATAAAAGAGCATAATCTGACGCTTGAAGAGTACTTTAAAAAAGTGAAAAAAATATAAAAAAGGCTTTCGCGCTTGGCGCGAAAGCTCTTTTTTGTGAGACAGCGCGGCGAAAACCAAAAAGGCCGAGTAATACCGGCCTTTTTAATTTACCAGAAAAATAAGCCTCCAAGCGCAATGCCGGCGATCAAGCCGAGACCGATGCCGTAGGCAGCACCCCAGCCCCATCCCCAGCCTCCCCACCAGCCGTAGCCGTAGCCGTAACCGGGAGCACCTCTTCTGATCATCGGGGAGATAAATACTTTTTGCGGCGTGACGCGAACGATTCTGCCGACATGGACGCGGCCCCTTCTATCAGTGATTCTGGCCACTTTGCCGACATTCTGATTGCAAATTCTATAGTAACGCTCCATTTACATGCTCCTTTCATCTAGTATGCTCTCTATTTCAGCATATGGCGCAATTGATAGAAAAGGTTGGACGAAAGAAGCAAGACAAACGCTGGTTTATGGACGGCACACAAAAATAATAGGATTGAGAGCCCCCTGATATGTTGCCAGCAGTCGCTGATGTTTTTCCATTGTTTTATAGGCTTTTTCCGGAATGTCAGGCGAAAGGTCCATCTCTGTGACGCTTTCTTCGGGATCTGCTGCTTCCAAGGCAGCGCCGATCGTCTCGATCTGCGAAAAACCGGAACCGCGGAGTACGCTCAGCCATTCGTCTTCCGTGTACAACGCGGTAAATCCGTAAAAATCGCTGATTTCTTTTTTCTCTTCCTTTGAAAGACTGTCATCGGCAAGAGACACTTCAATACAGACGAGCTTTCCGTCAGGCTTCAAAATCCGGCGGATTTCTGCGAGTGATGAAGCAATGTCTGTAAAGTTTAATACGGATTCCGACAATACACAGGCAAAGCTGTCAGACTCGAACGGCGTTTTTTCAATTTGAGAATGTACGACGGGGATGGACAAGTCTTCATCTGCAAATCTTTTTTTCGCTTTACAGGTCATGACCGCGTCTGAATCAAGAGCGGTCACCGGAAACAGAAGATGTCCCAAGTATGCTGCGGTCTGGCCCGTACCGCAGCCGGCGTCAAGAATCGGGAGTTCAGGATCGATACCGGCTTTGGCGAGGACGGCCTTTGTCAGCGCCATGCCGCCCGGATGAGCGCCGGAAACGCCGAAATAAGCCAGCATGTCTAAATAATCGCTCAAAATTAAATCCCTCCTTTTTGTATGCATATGCGGCATTAACAAATCGGTTTAACGCCGGGAGCCGGAAATCGCCCAATTTCAAGTAATCCGAGTTGACGAATAAAGAATCGTCCGTGATAATATGGTAAGAAGAAAAGGTGGTGTTCGTTTGAAACAGCAGTTAAAACTATTTTTGATCGTACTCGTTACGGCTGTCGCCGCATCGGCGCTCACGCTTTTTATAGTGGGCAAAGGGAACGGCGGATCCGCCTATTCCTCGGCGGACAGCGAAAAATTTGAGAAGCTGATGGCGGCTTACGACAAGATCAAGAGCGATTATTACAAAAAAGCCGACGATGAAAAGCTCACAGACGGAGCGATAAAAGGAATGCTTGCGGCTTTGGGTGATCCATATTCTACATACATGGATAAAAAAGAAGCGCAGTCTTTCGAGGAAAGCATTACTTCTTCTTTTGAAGGAATCGGCGCCCAAGTGGAAGAAAAAAATGGACAAATCTTAATCGTCGCGCCGATAAAAGGCTCCCCCGCAGAAAAAGCGGGCTTAAAGCCGCATGACGAAATTCAGAAAGTCGACGGCAAAAGCGTCAAAGGAAAGACCGTCAATGAAGCAGTCGCGATGATTCGCGGCAAAAAAGGCACGGATGTCAAGCTTGTGTTGAAAAGGGAAGGCGTCGGTGAAATCGATGTCACTATTAAGCGGGATACGATACCGGTCGAAACGGTTTATTCGAAAATGATCGACGGCAATATCGGTGAAATCCAAATCACGTCATTCTCTGAAAATACGGCTAAAGAGCTGACGAAAGCCATTGACGATTTGACCGAAAAAGGAGCGAAAAGGTTCGTTTTAGATCTGAGGGGAAACCCAGGCGGATTAATGGATCAGGCGATTGCGATGAGCAATCTGTTTGTCGACAAAGGCAAAACGATTATGCAGGTAGAACCGAAAAACGGAACGAAAGAAGTATACAAAGCCGAAAATGAACGCAAAGTGAACAAGCCGACTGTTGTCCTTGTAAACGGCGGAACAGCGAGCGCGGCGGAAATTATGGCGGCCGCACTTCACCAGGCCTCAGGCATCCCGATTGTCGGCGAAAAAACGTTCGGAAAAGGAACGGTCCAAAATGCGGAAAACTTCTCTGACGGATCTACAGTGAAGCTGACGATCGCCAAATGGCTGACGCCGAACGGAAACTGGATTCATGAGAAAGGGATCGAACCGCAATACAAAGCCGAGCTTCCCAGCTATGCCAAACTGCCGTATCTCGATCCTAAGAAAAAATATCAGTCAGGCAGCACGGGAGACGAAGTGAAAGTTGCCCAAGAAATGCTGAAGGCTCTCGGATATAATGTAAAACCAACGGGCTCGTTCGACGATCAGACGGTTCAAGCCGTTAAAGCGTTCCAGAACGACCAAAAGCTCAAAACGACAGGAATCATAACCGGAGAAACAACGAGCGGAATGACGGTAAAGCTTCAAGATAAGCTTTCAAAACACGATACACAGCTCGAAAAAGCGATCGAGATCGTCAAAAAGGAAAAATAAACAAACCCCTTACGCTTTTAAAGGCGTAAGGGGTTTTTCATCAGGCGCTTTTTTGTACATTGTTCTTCTTGTCAAACAGATAGCTGATGACGGAATTCGATTTCACGCGTTTTACGAACAGCGGATTGAGGATCATGACGGACAGGAGGTTGGCCGCAAGTCCCCAGAAGCCTTCGTAAATCCCGAAGGATGCCTTGGTCGAATACACCGTAAATGTAACGGCAAGGCCGATCAAAAGTCCGATGATGGTCGCTTCTTTTGTCTGATTTTTCCAGAATAAGCTGATGACGATCGCCGGGAAAATTTGCACCATGCCGGATACGCCGAGGAGCTGAAGCGTCACAAGCGCCGTCGGGAACAGCATGCCGAATATAAGCGCAAGGCCGATGACGACGAATACCATGGAACGGGTGACCAATGTCAACTTGCTCCCCGACACACCGGGATTGATCAAATCACGGTATAAATTGTTGGCAAACAAATTGGAAGCGCCGATCGCCATAATCGAACACGGAATGAGACTCGCCAGGGCGATGGTTGAATAAGCAAGGCCTTGCGTCACACCTCCGTAAGAGCTTTGAATCAAATAAAGCAGCGCAAGTCTCGGATTGATGTTATCCGGAAGTACGAGAAATGCAATGAAGCCGAGAAAGATCACTAAAATCAGCACGATGTTGTAAAGCGGCAGAAACATGCTGTTTTTCCTGAGAGCATCGGCGCTGTTCGCCGTGAATACGCCTGTTGCCGCATGCGCCCACATAAATAAGGCGAGGGCGGACACGATGGAAGCGGTGATGAACCAGGTAATCCCTTTCGGACCGTCTGCAGGAATCGTCAGCATGTGCGGCGCTTCATGTGCAAGTTTTTCAATCATGGGCGTCCAGCCGTTGAAATGGATGAGCGGCAATGAGACGACCATAAACAGCATCATCACCCAAACTAGAATATCTTTTATAATAGCGGTATATGTAGGTCCTTTGATGCCGCTGAAAAACGTATAAAGCGCGACAAGAATAAAAGAAATGATAACGACGGCTTTGACGTTAATATAACCTGTTCCCGCGACCTGAAGCGTATCCTGAATTCCGCTGAGCTGAAGGCAAATGTACGGAATCAGCATCAGAACGCCGACAATTGCGACAAGCGATGACAGCAATTTGCTGCCGAAGCGTTCTCTCGCGTAATCGGCAAGCGTCGTTAATTTATGCTCCTTTGCGACATGCCACAGTTTCGGCAGGAAGAAGTATGCGATAAAATACGCCAAAACCGAATAAGGGATCGCAAAGAAAGCTACGCTTCCTCCCGTAAAAGCGGTGCTTGTCAATCCTAAAAATGTGTAGGCCGTGTATAAGTCGGCACCTACGAGGAACCAGACGAGAAGCCCTCCGAAACGCCTGCCTCCGACAGACCATTCTTCAACCGATTTGCGCGACTGCTTGTTTCTGCCGGCAAGAAAACCAATACAGACAACGGTCAGGATAATGCCGGCCGTTATCAAAAGCGCTGTTAAATTTCCCTGCATCATTCATAACCTCCATTTTTCTTCTCCAATTTATACACGACAACCGTAATCAATGGCGTCACAACGATCCATAATGCGAGCCAAAAATGGAAAAACGGAAGCCCGAACAATATCGGCTGGATCCTGTTTACAAACGGCAGCAAAGCAAGCTGGCCGATAAAAGGGATGATGAATAGAATGAAAATGAAAAACCGTTTATTCACCTTTTTTCCTCCTTGAACGATTTTAATGTTCATTATCATAGCAGTTGTCAGATTCAATCACAAGATAATTATTAGAAAAAAGTGATTTTTTAAATTATTAAAACAATGCTTCAGCCTTGCAGAAGCGAAAAAATAACATTACAATAATTAATATCTTGAATTCGAGATAAAAGGAGAATCACGATGAAAACAAAAGGACTGCACCATGTCACGGCATTTGCGAGAGACCCTAAGGTGAACCTGTCGTTTTATACGGAGGTATTGGGTCTGCGCCTCGTTAAAAAAACGGTTAATTTTGACGATCCCGGCACCTACCATTTTTACTTCGGAAATGAGACCGGCGATCCCGGCACGATTTTAACGTTCTTTCCGTTCCAGGGAAGCATGAAAGGTACGGTTGGAAACGGACAGGCGGGAAGGATTGATTTAGCGGTTCCGAAGGGCGCTCTTCCCTTCTGGAAGAAGCGGCTTGCAGATTTCGGCATCGATGTTCGGGAAACCGTGCTTTTTCAGGAGAACGTGCTTCTTTTTCAAGATGCTGAAGAGCTTCAGCTTTCCATCACAGAAGACGGGGAAAGCGGGCAAAACACGCGGGAAACGGCAGATATCCCGCCGCATTATGCGATCACCGGCACAAAAGGCGTGACATTGAACAGCTACCGGCCGGAGGCGACGATCCGTTTTTTGGAGGACCAATTCGGCTATCGGAAAATAGGCGAAGACGGGGATTACGTCCGGCTGGAGATCGCCGGAACGATCGGTAACCGCCTGGATGTCAAAATCAATGGGCAAACGAGGGGCATCGGCGGCTACGGTACGATTCACCACGTTGCTTTCAGAACGACTCGAGAAGAACAACAAGAATGGAAAAAGCTGCTTCAAGAAAGCGGATTTTCTGCCTCGGAGATTCTCGACCGCCAATACTTCACGTCGATATACTTCAGGGAACAAGGCGGCATATTATTTGAAATGGCGACAGACGAGCCGGGCTTTCTCGTTGACGAAGACCTCGCGGATCTCGGAACAACGTTAAAGCTGCCGGACTGGCTTGAACAGCACCGCCGCCAAATCGAGGGCGTTCTTCCAAAATGGGAATAGGGAAGGGGAGTACGAATGAACCATATATTTGAAAGAGGGCAATCAGATGTTACATTGCTGCTTTTGCACGGAACAGGGGGGAACGAACACGACCTTTTGCCGATTGGCCGCATGGTCGATCCTGATGCCAATTTGCTCGGCGTCAGAGGAAATGTCCTGGAAAACGGCATGCCGCGCTTTTTTAAGCGTCTGAGAGAAGGCGTTTTTGATCTGGAGGACTTGATCGAAAGGACGGATGAGCTGAAAGCCTTTCTTGATCAGGCTGCCAAAGAGCTTGAATTTGACAGGGATAAGGTGGTGGCGGTCGGATATTCTAACGGCGCCAATATCGCCGGAAGTCTGCTGTTCCGCCACGGGCAGGCGCTAAAAGGCGCCGTCTTGCATCATCCGATGGTTCCATTTAGAAACGCCGCGCTTCCCGATATGACGGGGGTGCCGATTTTCATCGGCGCAGGAAAGATGGACCCCCTCTGCCCGCCGGATGAAACAAAAGAGCTTGAGAGCTTATTCAAAAACGCCGGGGCTGATGTATCGCTTTATTGGGAAGACGGCGGACATCAGCTCACACATCGGGAAATCGAACAGGCAAAAAGCTGGTATGAAACACATATAAAAGCAAAAAAATAAACCTTAGTCCTTCAAGGACTAAGGTTTTCTCTATGTTACAGCCATGTTGATACTTCTGAAACGTCGAAGCGGGTGCTCTTGTGAGCCGGCTTAACCGGTTTTCCGATCGAGATCAGCATGACCGGTACATAGCGCTCATCAATTTGAAATTCTTTAACAAATGCCTCTTTGTCAAAGCCTCCCATTGCACATGTGTCATAGCCTTTTGCTTTGGCGGCGATCATCAGCTGCATAGCTGCGAGCGATGCGTTTGTAAAGGCGGCGCCTCTGGCAAAAGCGCTGCTTTGGTAGGCTCCGTTAATTTGGGAAAGCAATGTGTTTTTGATGTCCTCCGTCATAAAGCCGGCTTCTGTTAAAGGACCGTAAACGGCTTCACCGTTCAAATTCGCCTTTAGGTCTCCCAATACGGCGACAACTGCGGATGCCTGGGAGACTTGCTTTTGATTGTAGGCGATCGGAAGCAGTCTGTCTTTTGCTTCCCGGCTGTGGAATACGGTAAAATGCCAATGCTGCAGGTTCCAGGCTGACGGAGCTTTCGTCGTGATGGAAAGCAGCTCTGTCAGTTCCTCTTTTGAAATGGAGACATTTGTGTCATATTCTTTAATCGAAGTACGTTCTGTCAATACTTTAATCGTGCTGTTTTCTGATCGAGACATGTGACTTCCTCCTTTGGGATAAACGTGTTATGATAGAGTCAGATAAAAAGTTAGAAACTTACTTTTTGTAACTTCAAAGAGTATTCTAATGTTTCAACTTATATTTGTCAACAGGATATGGAGGGGTGAGAGAATTGGGGTTTACAATGTGTCCTAAAATGGAAGCCGCCTTTTCTTTGCTCGGCAAAAGATGGAATGGACTGATTATTCATGTGTTGCTGGATGGACCGAAACGGTTTAAGGATTTAACCGAGATGATACCGATGATCAGCCAAAAAATGCTGGCTGAACGTTTGAAAGAACTGGAGCATGGCGAAATCGTCGAAAGACAGGTTCTGCCTGAAACGCCTGTTAAAGTGATTTATCAATTGACGGAAAAAGGCAATGCGCTCGAACCTGTTTTAAAAGAGATACAAAATTGGGCTGAGCATCATTGTGATGCAGAAGGGGGCCACGAGCGGTGACCGGAAAACAAGCTGCAGTCATTACCGGAGGCGCAGGAGGAATCGGAAAAGAGCTTGTCGCAGCATACGCCAAAAAAGGCTATGACGTGCTGTTTGCCGATGTTCTGGAGGAACAGGGCAGGCAATTGGAACGCGGGCTCTCGGCATCCGGATTGCGGGTTCAGTTTGTACCAGCGGATCTAGCAAAAGAAGAGGACGTCAAACACCTGATGGAAGAGGCTGTCAAAAACGGCCGCACGCTTTCCGTTCTGATTAATAACGCCGGAAAATCGGTCTGGAAATCACCGTATCATCTGACATCTGAGGAGTGGGACGATGTCTTGAACGCCAACTTAAAAAGCGTGTTTCTCTGTTCCAGGGAAGCGGCAAAAAAAAATGAGGGAAAACGAAAACGGGGGCGCCATTGTCAACATGTCTTCGACGAGAGCTTTTATGTCTGAACCGGACAGCGAAGCCTATGCTGCGTCAAAAGGCGGGATCATTGCTTTAACCCATGCTCTCGCTGCGTCGTTAAGCAAGGATTCGATCGTGGTCAACAGCATTTCCCCGGGATGGATCGAAACAGGGCATTATGACAGGCTGCGAAGCATTGATCACGAGCAGCATTTTTCCAACAGGGTCGGTCATCCGCTTGATATCGTCAAAGCATGCTTTTATTTAACCGATCCGGACAACCGGTTTGTCACAGGTACGAACGTAACGGTTGACGGCGGAATGACCAAAAAAATGATCTATGAAGAATAGCCGGCGCCCAAGCGTTTCCCTGCTTTATGAATACCTTGGCTATAGGCAGACATAAAGGAGGATAAATGCCGATGTACCCTCATATGCTTTATGGATATTCGAGATCTTACCCTGCCGCATATCCGGCGCGGTCTCCGTTTTTCTGGCTCGGAGCGCCGTTGATCGGCGGATTAATCGGCGGATTTCTCGGAAGCGCGCTTTTTAACTTTCCAAGGCCGTACGCATATCCGCCTTATGCAGGATACGGAGGGGCAGTGCCGTACGCGGGCTATGGAGGAGCACAGCCTTACGGAGGTGCCCTTGCACCCGCGTCTTCCTACGGTGCCGCCCCATACGCAGCGCAGCCTTACCAAGGCGTTCCAGGCGGAGTTGTTCCATACTATCGATAAAAATAAAAGTGTTAACGCCGAAACGGCGGCCTAAGCGGGATATTCCGCCCTTAGGCCGCCGTCTTGCTGTCTATTTAGTTGGGAAACTGGACCTTGCCGGAAACCATGTATGCTTTTGATGTACCGTTTTCGGGAAGCTTTGGTATCGTGTCTTTCACGACTTTTCCGCGGATATCGGTGATTCTCACCTTCAGAGAGCCTGTCCCTAAATTGGTGCTGACGAAATGATTGTAGTCCGTCTTCTCCATGTTGATCCATTTTCCGCCTTTGTAGTATTCCATTTTCATGACCGGATACTTGTGATTTCTCACTTGGATCGCCGCCCACCACCGGCTGCTGCCTTCTTTGATCCGGTATGTGAAGTTGCCTTTGATTGGCGCTTTGACGACACGCCATTTAATGTTGATTTTTCCGTCTTTCATATCGCCGATTTTCCGGAAGGCGTTAGGCGACAGGTCGAGGGCGCCGGGTGCTCCTTCAGGGTACAGGTCGGTGACGTAGACGGTCGTTTTTCCTTTCGGCCCTTCCACTTGCAGGTAGGCGCCGGCCAGAGCGGCTTTTACGCCCTTATAGTTAAGATCGGTCGGGTTTAACGCAGTGATCTCCATATTGGAAGGGATGGGGTCAAGAAGCAAAGCTCCTCCAGAATAGCCTGATCCCGTATAGGTTGCATAGCCTTTGTGAAGGTCGTTGTATGCAGCCGAAGCCTGCGGTGAAAAACAAAGGATTGTCAAAACGATAGTGCTGATAAAAGTGATGATCTTTTTCTTCATATACATCCTCCTTTAATTTCAAATGAGAATCGTTTTCATTATAACGGCCGGCCGATACGAATCGAAAGAGGAAATAGATACATAGATTTTTTAAGGCGGATAGACTACAATATACAAATCAAAGGGCATGGTTTGAAATGGCCAGGCAAAAGAGATGATAGACTGGGAGCGCTAGTGTTAATATGATTTAGTGGACAGCGGTAAAGGATGACGGCAAAGAAAAACGGCCCGCTTTTTCCAAACCGGCCGTTTTCAATACGTGATTTCGACTTCAGACAGGTTGAAGTCTTCATTTTTCAAAAACATCACCTCTAAAATGCCGTCCTTAAATACGGCTTTTGTACCTTTTCTGCGTACAAGAGAGGGGAGAATGACTTTTTTCTGCTGCCCTGTTTCAGGGTAGTTTTCTATGATCAGGGTTTGTGAAGTATGTTTAATTTTCAGGGGGTTAAGCTGTTCTCTTGTAAGCGGGATTTTGACGAATACGTGGCTGGTCGTTTCAAAGACGTCAATCTGTTCGGTTTTCTCCGCTGCCGGCGTTTCTTTGGCAAGAGGGTCACGAAAAGGAAACTGAGCCGAGTACCCCGGTCCAAAAACGCTTTTCATTACTTGGTTAATATAGTGTTCAACATCTTTCGGGTCGGCGTTTTTTAAGCCGTCCTTGGAAAATGGCTGCTGAAAAGGAAAAAAGCGTTGCCAATCAAACACAGGTCACACTTCCTTTCTCATAGACGGTACAGTATATGCCTCTGAGATATAAAGCGTGCGACGTGATGAAGGAAGAAAGGAAGAGGATGGTATTATGAATCATTCAACTCAAACGAAAGGGATTATGTATACAGCATGTTCTTATTTACTGTGGGGGCTGCTCCCTTTGTACTGGAAAGTTCTCGAACAGACAGCAGCCCTTGACATACTGGCTCACCGCATCATCTGGTCGTTCGTCTTTATGTGCGGCATGCTGCTGTTTTTGCGGCAATGGAAAGACGGCATCACCGCTTTCAGGGCGCTTCTCGGAAACAGAAAAGCCCTTGTGACGCTGATATTTTCCGCCGTGCTGATCACAGCCAATTGGTATGTCTACATATGGGCCGTTAATCACGGCTATATTCTTGAAGCGAGTCTCGGCTATTATATCAATCCGCTCGTTTCCATTTTGCTCGGGATCGTCTTTTTGAAGGAAAAGCTGTCGCGGATGCAGGCTGTAGCGGTTATCATTGCAGCTGCCGGCGTATTGATATCCGCTTTTCAGTACGGTTCTGTACCGTACATCGCGCTTACACTGGCTTTCAGCTTCGGCCTTTACGGGCTGGCGAAGAAAAGAACGCAGCTTTCGAGCGCCGTCGGGCTGACACTGGAAACGATGGTTATCGCACCCGCAGCACTCATCTATTTACTGTTCTCTAGCGCTTCGGGCCAAACACACGCCGCATCAGCCGATATCGGTACGATGATTTTGCTGTTTTTGGCCGGCGTGCTGACTGCCATACCGCTTCTTTTATTTGCCGAAGGAGCGAAAAAGCTCCCGCTGTACCAGGTCGGAATTTTGCAGTATATTGCGCCGACGATTACGCTATTCTTAGGCATTTTTGTTTACCATGAACCGTTCAGCAGCGAAAAAGCGTTCACGTTTTCCTGCATATGGGCGGCGCTTGTTTTGTTTACCGTGTCCCAATTGAAATGGAAAAAGCAATCAAAGGTATTTCTCAAAAGAAAAAAATCGTATCATTCATAAGCCCTTTTTCTTTTCAATAACAGCTGATCATGTATAATAAAACATTATTGAATGGATTCGGAGGCGGTCCGTCATGGAAAACGAAACCGAACTGTTTCACTCATATCTGACCCTCTGGAAAAACCGGACGGTGCATGGAGACCGAAAGCGGGCGCTCGATCAGGCCATCGATGATGAACTGAATGACCTCAGAACCCATCCAAGGCTCAGAAAAACGAGATTTGAAAAATATGCTCAGGCCGTTCAGCGGATTATCTCATCCCCCTTGGAAGCGGACATAAAGCTTGAGCTGATTGCACGCCATACAGAACGATTGCAATTATTAACAAATAAAGAAAGCAGGGAGTAACATGAAAGCAATCAATAAAGAAGATGTCCAAGCTTCTTTACAGACATTTTTAGATGAGCCGGTCTATATTCATTTGGAAACAACCACAGGATCATATTCGGCTCATAAAAATGAGCAGAACATGACGGTCGTTGCGTTTATCCGCAATGCAAAAGTCGTCTGCTCCCGGGCGAAAATCACGGGAAACGGGCCTTACCGGGCGGGCTTGAAAACAGAAGAAGGCTGGATTTACGCAGAGGGCCTTACAGATTATACGATCGATGACGAAGGAAGGCTGCTCCTCGCCGGCTATTTGCCAGGAGGCAAGCTTGCCATTTCACTTCAAATCAGCAAAAAGCCATTTGCAGTCTAAAAAGAAGGTGTTATAAATGAAAAAACATTTACTTGTCATCCTGCCGCACCCTGATGATGAATCGTTCGGAGTGGCGGGTCTAATCGCTTTAAACCGAAAAGAAGGGATCCCCGTGACTTACGCTTGTCTGACGCTTGGAGAAATGGGCAGAAATATGGGGGATCCGCTGTTTGCCAATCGCGAAACGCTTCCTCTGCTCAGAAAGCAGGAATTGATGGATGCCTGCAGGGAAATGGACATACAGGATTTGCGAATGCTCGGGCTCCGCGACAAAACGCTCGAATTTGAAGATGAAGACCAGCTGGCGGACAAAGTGGAGGCCGTAATCGATGATGTAAAACCGAGCCTGATCGTGACGTTCTATCCCGGCCATGGCGTCCATCCGGATCATGACGCCTGCGGAGCGGCGGTCATCCGCGCGCTGTCCAGGAAAAAGAAAGAAGACAGGCCGCGTGTGTTATGCATGGCGATCACACACCACAGAGAAGAAGTACTCGGCAAGCCTGATGTCGTTCTCGATATCAAAGAAGCGGCTGATATCAAAATGAACGCGTTAAAAGCGCACAAGTCACAAACTGGCGGCATGCTGAAAGAGATTGAGAAAAAAATAGCAAACGGTGAGCCTGTCGTTGAAACATGGTTTGAAAAAGAATCGTTCTGGACATATCAATGGGATGATTAATGAGAAAAAGGTATAGAGCTTAAACATGCTCTATACCTTTTTTGCTTTATGCGCTGAGCTTCATGATCAAACGATTTTGAATGATCCTGAGCCTGAGGAAAAGTCCGACGGCTCCAGCGGCAAGACCTGCGATCAAGCCGAGCCAATATCCGTATGCTCCGAAGGAAGTATAAGTGCCGATGATAAAACCGACGGGAAGCCCGATGATCCAATAGGAAATCAGGGCTGTGACAAGCGTGTAGTTGACGTCTTTGTATCCTCTGAGCGCTCCTTGAATAGGTGCTGCGATTGCGTCTGAAAGCTGAAAAAACAGGGCGTACAATAAAAAGTGCTTCGTCAGGGACAAGACCGCGGGATCTCCAGTATACATACCGGCGATTTGCTGTCTGAACAACAAAATCACAAGAGCGGTGAACAGCGAAAATCCGACTGCCATCGAGATGCCCAGGTAGCTGTAGGCCTTTGAATCCTGAAAGCGCTTTGCTCCGGCTTCAAAGCCGACGACGATCGTCAATGCCATCGAAACGCTCAAGGGCAGCATATAAAGAAGCGAAGCGAAATTCATCGCCGCCTGGTGGGAGGCGATCGTCACCGTGTCAAAATGACTCATCAATAAGGTTACCGCCGCAAAAATACTCGTTTCAAAGAAGATGGCAAATCCGATCGGAAGCCCGATTTTCAAGAGCTTCAAACATTCTGAAAGGGAAAATGAATAAAACGTCCCGAAAATCTTAAACTGGTAAAAAGGCGGTTTTTTATGAACGATCAATAAAGATATGAGACAGATGCACCAGTACGTCAATGCGGAGGCCAAACCGGCCCCGGCTCCCCCCATTTTGGGGAATCCGAGCTTTCCGAAGATAAATAGTGCATTTAATACAAAATTAATCGGAAGAGCACATAAGGTGATCAGCATCGTCACCCTCGTTTTGCCGAGCGAATCAATGAACGAACGCATCACATTATACACAAACAGCGGCAAAATGCCGAGTCCAAGATATGATAAGAAATGTTTCGCGATGAGCGACACCTTCTCATCGAGCTGAAGCCCTTCCAGGATCGGATCAACCAGGAAAAACCCTGAAATCATAACGATGAGACTGATGATAATGGCCACGTATACCGCTTGAATCACAGTGTAGGGGACTTCCTTTTGCTGTTTGGCCCCCATCAACTGAGCGACGGTAGGAGTCACCGCCGTCAAAATGCCGGCCAGTCCCGTATACACAGGCGTCCACAAGCTCGACCCGATCGCAACGCCGGCAAGGTCCGCAGCGCTGACCTTGCCCGACATCACCGTATCGAGAAACGTGATCAAGGAAAGACCGGCCTGTGTGATTAAAATCGGAATTAAAATCGTGATAAACTGTTTTGCTTTTTCCCTCAAATCCTTTGTTTCCCTCATATTTGCTCCCCGTTTCTTTTGGATAACGAGAGAAATTATAACACGTTATGTAGATAATGCAACAAATGCCTATTCAATCCTTCCTCGTCTGCTTTGTTTTTTTAAACATTTGCACATAAATAAAGGAAAGAGAAATCACTCCGAGAAAAGAACATAAATATTGGAAAATTTTTTGGATCGCCATATCAACACCTCCTCTTTATTAAGATGTGAAAGAAGACCGGGAAAATACATATAAAATGGAAAAAATCAGCGATGTAGGTCTTTTTGTTTATTTTAAGAGAGAAAATATAAAGGTTTTAGTTGTGTAATTCTATTTTTTTGTTCACCCTCGACAGTTATAAAGAGCTAGTATTGAAGATCGTAAAAAGTCGGATGGTCTAAAAAAAGATACGCCGAATTCCGGATGATGGCAAAAAAATTGTATGATATAGTCAATTTATAGTTTCAGGGAGGAATTTTATGAGGAAAAATAGAAATGTATGGAGGAACAACACATTCGGAGTCTTTCTGCCGGATCATAGATCACAATGACCGGTTGATGTTCCGATGCATGCATACGACATGAAAGTCATCGCCCTCATGTGACGATCCACGAATCTTTTGCCAAAGTCAAAAAAGCTTCGCCCTAAAAACATCTGCGCAGTAACCCGAAAAGCACAGGCGCTTTTTCAGCCTGAGCCTGTCTGTCCCATACATGTTTCTGTCAACCCTTGCAAACCGTTTTCACAGGCGGCACTTCCTTCTTTGAACATGTTTTCAGCACGAAAACCGATTTTCGGCACAGAATTGAATACAAAAAAGAAGAACATTGATTTTTGTCAATGATTCTTTGCTTTTGCATTTAAAAACTATTAAAAAATTTCAAAATCAGCCGATACAAATCGTGAATTGCATTTTTGCTTAAGAACGAAAACGGGGGTCCCGTCCGCTAAAAGACTTAGGTGATCGAATCAATTGTCTTTATCGGACGGCGTTTTAAGCAATGACAAAATGTAATGGATACATAGAGAGAAAAGCGAAAAATAAGGCGGGAGGTTAAAAGGTATGAAGAAGAAGATAGCAGTAGGTTTGGCGGCCTCTGCGGTCGTTGGAACTTCGCTGGCTGCGTCACCAGTGGAAGCCCAGACGATCAAGGTGAAGAGCGGGGACTCGCTGTGGAAGCTTTCAGCTCAATACAACACGAGCGTTTCCGCACTGCAATCAGCCAACAATCTGTCATCAACAGTGATCTATGTCGGACAAACCTTGGAGATTCCAAACGGAAAGTCGGAAAGCGGCAGCAAAAAATCAAGTTCTACGAGCTCAAGTAAAAGTTCTGCAAAGACCACTTACACGGTTAAATCAGGAGATTCTCTCTGGCTGATCGCAAAAGACTACAAAACGACAGTCCAGGAGATTAAAACGTTAAACGGCTTGAGCAATGACATGATTTATCCGGGCCAGAAGCTTGTGATTAAAGGAGCAGCCAAAAACACAAAATCCGGCACGAACAAAAAGTCTGCACCGTCAAGCTCAAGCAGTTCAAGTAAATCAAGCAGTTCAAGCAGCACGTACACAGTCAAGCTGGGCGATTCTTTATGGAAAATTGCCAATCACTTGAATATGACGGTTGCCGAGATTAAAACGCTGAACAACTTGAAGTCGGATACGATTTACCCAAATCAAGTCCTCAAAGTAAAAGGGACTTCTACAAGCGGAAGCAAAACGTCGTCTTCAAGTTCTTCATCGAGCAAAAAGAGCTCAAACAGCAGCTCAAAAACGACAACTTATACCGTTAAGGCCGGCGACTCTTTATGGAAGATTGCCAACTCGATGGGTGTGACGGTTCAAAGCATCAGGGAAGCCAACAATTTAAAGACCGACGTGTTACAAGTCGGCCAAAAGCTGAAAATCTCAGGCGGAACGAAATCAACGCCGTCAAGCTCTCCATCTAAATCTTCAAGCTCTTCAAAAACGGGCACTTCGTCAAGCGCGAAGGTGGAACGGATGATTGACGAGGCTGAAAAACAGCTGGGTGTTCCTTACAGATGGGGCGGAAACAATCCTTCCGGTTTTGACTGCAGCGGCTTCATCTATTATACGCTCAACAAAGTCACATCGGTTTCCAGATTAAGCGCGGCCGGATATTGGAACATCATGACGCCTGTCAGCACGCCTTCAAGAGGGGATTTCGTTTTCTTCTCGACGTATAAAGCAGGCCCTTCCCATGTCGGCATTTATTTAGGAAACAATAAATTCATCAACGCCAATGATTCGGGAGTCACCATCAGCGATATGAACAATTCATATTGGAAGCAGCGCTATCTCGGAGCCAAACGCTATCCTTTTTAAAAAAGCCATTTTTATGGCTTTTTTTTGTGCATCGATCCCTTCAGTGTGGAAGGTTTATAAGATCCTGCCGTTGTCTACACTAGATGAAAAAAGACAAAGGGGGATCTTGCGATGCATCGATTGTCCAAAGTGCTGCTCGTATGCGCTTTTGTTTGCATGACATCGGCATGCGCACAGCAAAAAGAGCCTGATCAGGAGAAAAGCGCACACGAGCATGCGGAAACGTTTGAACCGCTCACACAGCCGATTAAGGTGCAGCTGATGAAACGGGACGGAAAAGAGACCGGTTTTATAGAAGTTTCTGAATCTGCATCAGAGGGCGTTGATATAAGAGTTGCCGCCCAAGATCTGCCGCCGGGGCTGCTCGCTTTTCATATCCATGAAACAGGCCAGTGCAAAAGGCCTGATTTTGAAAGCGCCGGCGCTCACTTCAATCCCGAGCAAAAGGAACACGGCTTTAACAATCCGAAAGGGCATCATGCCGGGGATTTGCCGAATATTGAAGTCGGGGCTGACGGCAAAGTCGATGTCATTGTCAATGCACCTGACGTCACGTTGCATAAAAACAGCAAGTTCAGTCTGCTTGACCAGGACGGGAGCGCATTTATCATCCACGAGAAACAGGATGACGATTTAACGAACCCGTCCGGAAACTCAGGAGACCGAATGGTTTGCGGCGCCCTATCAAATGACGGCAAATCATAATGCTCCGTTCATCAGGCAGAAAGTATATCTATTGAGGAAACAGAAGAGTGTTTAGTATACTTGATATAGAAGACGCTTTTTAGAAAGGAACATACCACGAATGAAATATGACCTACACGAACTAGAGCTGCCTGAAAAAATAAAGGAGCGGCTGATCGAGTCCGCCAGCCGGCCTGCCGGACAGGAATTTCAGTCATTGATCGGAAAGCCCGGCTATCAAGCTGAGGACCGTGCCGTCCTAAATGATGCGCTGATCGCGCTGTCCCTCGGAAAAAATGTGCTGCTGAAAGGGCCTACAGGTTCTGGGAAAACAAAGCTTGCAGAAACGTTGTCCGCTTATTTCCAGAAGCCGATGCACAGCGTCAACTGTTCTGTTGACCTTGATGCAGAGGCGCTTGTCGGCTATAAAACGATTGAAAACACAGAGGGACGCGCTTCCATCGAATTTATCGAGGGGCCTGTGACAAAGGCGATGAAACACGGGCACTTTTTATATATTGACGAAATCAACATGGCAAAGCCGGAGACCCTGCCGATCTTAAACGGTGTGCTCGATTACCGGAAGACGATGACAAACCCGTTCACCGGCGAGGTCGTCAAAGCAAAAGACGGTTTCGGCGTCATCGCTGCGATTAATGAAGGCTATGTCGGAACCGTCCCTTTAAACGAGGCATTAAAAAACAGGTTTGTCATTATTGACGTTCCGTACATTAAAGGCGACCTGCTAAAGCACGTGCTTGAAACACAGTCTGAATTAAAGGATGAGAAGCTGCTCAGCCGGTTTGTCACTTTGTCTTCGGACTTAATGACACAGGCGCACAACGGTCAGGTGTCCGAAGAAGCTGCATCGATCAGGGCTCTTTTGGATACTTGTGATCTATCAACTTACATTCCGCCGCTGCGCGCGATCGAACGGGGCATCGTGGAAAAGCTTGACGATGAACGCGAAAAAGCGGCTGTCCGCAATATTGCCCAAACTTTATTTGAATGAGGGTTCTTTCATGAAGTTTATTAAATTTAACGACAGCAAGATCGATTCACTCTTGTTTATGGAGCTGACGGATCTGGCGAAGACGCTCGCTAAAAGCGATCAGGTCGAAGTGGAATACGGTGTTCAGTCCTATTACAACCCGTTTGAGAAAAAAGTCTATATGAGTCATTTCTGGAAGGACCGCGCTCACCCGGACATGGTCGCCGGGCTGAAGAGCGATGTGTACCTGCGCTCTGTCGGTACCCGCTACAGCTCGATGAAGGACTTCGCAAAGATGCTCGATGACATCCGTCATTTTCAGTTTAAGAGTTTTGCAAAACAATTGTTTATGCTTTTTGAGGATGTCAGAATTGAAGAGTGCATCAAAAAAGAACGGCCAGGAACAAAAAACGTGTTTTTCAAGCGGAGAAATATGTACCGTAAGCATTTTCTGACACAGCTGACGCTGAATCTGGAGCGGAGCATTTTTACCGATGCCCTGTTTTGCGCCATTTATGTGAAGCTTACGGCGGATTCGCCGCTTGAGGGCATCCCGCATATCCATGAATCGATTGATCCGCTGAAAGGGTTTATCGAACAGCAGCTGAGCCGTGTATATGAAGCGCGGTCAACCGGGGATATCGTATCAATCGTCAGCATGTTGATGGAAGGCTTTGAAGAGATCCTTGAAAAGGATATGCTGAACACCTACTTCTTTTTCCCGGAGCTTGGGTACGAACAAGTTGATGAAGAGTCCCTGTTTAACGATTTGAAAGCGAAACCGAAACTAAGCGAAGATTTGACGCTGGATGAGAAAAGCGAAGGGGACGAGGAAGTCCTTGATGAGGAAATGCCGACATGGCACAGAGAAACGGAAGCGCCGGCCAAAAGCTTCCTTCAATTCGACTTGGAGCACGGCGCGAAAACCGATATTGCGGGAGGCGCCTTGAGGGAAGGAGAAGACGGCGATCAAGCGCTCGGCGCAGTCCAGGGAACGGCGAAACAAACGAAAAGGAAAGATTACTCAAAGCTTGAATCCCTTGAATCTGTCCAGGACGAGCCGAATGCGGGCGGAACACCGGAAGGAAAGGAAAACCGCTACGCCTTCCCGGTTTTTAAAACGCCCGAAAAACCGACAAACGAAGAAGCATTGGACTATCAGGAGCAGGCAAAGACGGTCGAATCGTACCAAAAGCGGCTGAAGCAAATGATTCAAAAAACGCTGGAGCACAAAAAAACGCTGCCGAGAACCGATTTGCACGCCGGCCGCCTGAACAACAAGCTGCTTCGCTACTTTACGGAACGGAATCCGCGTCTTTTTTACAAAAAGCAAGAAAACTCAACAGAAATCGATGCCGTCTTTACATTGCTGGTGGATTGCTCCGCCAGCATGCATGACAAAATGGCCGAGACAAAACGGGGCATCGTGCTGTTTCACGAAGCGCTTAAATCCGTATCCGTCCCCCATCAGATCGTCGGGTTTTGGGAGGATACGAATGATGCGACAGAAACAAGCCAGCCCAACTACTTCCACACGGTTGTCCCTTTTAGGGATTCGTTAAAAGAAAACGCAGGACCCCGCATCATGCAACTCGAACCCGAAGAAGACAACAGGGACGGCTATGCGATCAGGCAAATGACGAAAATGCTCGTTCAAAGAAGCGAAGAGCAAAAATTCCTGATCGTCTTTTCAGACGGGGAGCCGGCCGCCTTCAATTACGAACAGAACGGAATTGTCGATACGCACGAAGCGGTAATGGAAGCGAGAAAAAGAAAGATCGAAGTGATCAACGTATTTTTATCGAACAGCGAAATCGAAGAATCGCAAATCAAAACGATTCAGGATATGTACGGAAAGTACAGCCTGTTCGTCCCTGATGTCGATCAGCTTCCGGACGTGCTGTATCCGCTCTTAAAAAAGCTGTTGAACAAAAGTATAAGATAGGTATGACAGATGGCTGCATTCTTCGCGGCCATCTGTTTTTATTGCAGGTATGATCGATAAATCATCCAATTTTTATTATCTTTATCAACTATAATTTTTGAAATTGATTTTTCTTGGAACAAACGTCATAACATACAGATGGAGAGGTGAAATATGGATAAAGTGTAAAACAGCTGCGGTCTGAATGTTCTAAATTATAATTTTTTTTATTTTTCAAGACGATTTTTTAATTTTATTTGAACAATCTGTGTAGAAACGAAGGAGAAACAGTGGTAAAATGAACGTGGAAGCGTTTTTATTACATAATTCTGGGCAAAGGGTTCAGAAGATATATTAAGATAGTGAATCATTCACTTGATTATTAGGTTGGGGGTAATGTTCAAATGTTTCAAAATAGTATGAAACAAAGAATGACTTGGGAAGAATTTCACGGTCCGAACCTCGGCTATGTGCTGGAGCTCTATGATCAGTATGTCAAGGATCCGGAGAGCGTCGATCCTGACGTGAAAGAGATGTTTGACGGTCTCGGAGCTCCCCCGGGTGACATAAGGGCCGCCTCTGAAAGCAATGAAGGGGCACATTTCACGGCAGAATCTATCGAAAAAATCGCATCCGCGGTAAAACTCGCAGAAGATATTCGAACCTATGGCCATTTAAACGCTTCCGTCAATCCTTTGAGAAAAACGCAAGAAAAACAAGAGCTTTTCCCGCTTGCTGAGTACGGTCTGACCGAGCAGGATGTGGAAAAAATCCCGGCATCGGTGATTTGCAAAGATGCCCCAAAAGAAGTAACGAACGGTTTAGAAGCCATCCAGTACTTAAGGAACACATACAAAAAATCGATCTCTTTCGAATTCGACCACGTGCATATTTTTGAAGAGCGCAATTGGCTGATGAAGAAGATCGAATCGGGGGAACTATTCGCACCGAAAGCGAAAGAGAAATTAATAGACGTCTTAAGAAGGCTGACAGAGGTTGAGGGGCTTGAACAGTTTTTGCACAAAACGTTTGTTGGGCAAAAGCGCTTCTCGATCGAGGGGCTTGATGCGCTCGTGCCAATGCTGGATGATATGATCGCCAAGTCGGTTTCCCTCGGTACGACGAACATCAATATCGGAATGGCGCATAGGGGACGCCTGAACGTTTTGGCCCATGTGCTCGGAAAACCGTACGAAATCATTTTTTCCGAATTTCAGCATGCTCCGAACAAAGATCTTGTCCCTTCTGAGGGATCGATCGGAATCAGCTACGGCTGGACGGGGGATGTAAAATACCATCTCGGTGCAAACCGCCAGATTCAGGATAAAGAGACAAAGACGGCGCGGATCGCCTTGGCGAACAATCCGAGCCACCTTGAATTCATCGATCCGATTGTAGAGGGCTCTACAAGGGCAGCCCAGGAAACGAGAACGGAGAGCGGCTATCCGGTTCAAGACGTCAAAAAATCGCTGGCGATTCTAATCCACGGCGATGCTGCATTCCCGGGAGAAGGCATCGTCGCTGAAACCTTGAACCTCAGTCAGCTGAAAGGCTATCAGGTCGGCGGAGCGATCCACATCATCGCCAACAACATGATCGGATTTACAACCGAAAGCAATGAATCGAGATCGACGAAATACGCGAGCGACCTGGCCAAAGGTTTTGAAATTCCGATTGTCCACGTCAACGCCGACGACCCTGAAGCCTGTCTTTCAGCGGTTCAGCTTGCTGTCGAGTACCGTATGACATTCAACAAGGACTTTTTGATCGATCTGATCGGCTACCGCCGCTTCGGACACAATGAGATGGATGAACCGTCAGCGACGCAGCCGATGCTGTACGATGCGGTCAGAAAGCATCCGACGGTCAAAAATATTTTTGCAGAAAAGCTGATCGATAGAAGAGTTATTGAAAAAGAGGCCGTTCAACACATTCAAGACTCGGTCATGAAGCGTTTGGAAGATGCGTACCGAAAAGTGCCGGCGAAAAAGGAAGACATGGCGCATGAAATCGTTCCGCCGGAGCCGGTTTCCAACGGGTTCCCGTTTGTCGACACATCCGTTGAATTTGACGTTCTGCGCAAAATTAACGAAGAACTGATCGCATGGCCGGAAAACTTCAACGTGTTCGACAAGTTAAAACGAATCCTCGAAAGGCGCGCCAAAGCGTTTGAAAATGACCGGAAAGTCGATTGGTCTTTGGCCGAGGCGATGGCGTTTGCGTCCATTTTGAAAGACGGCACACCTGTAAGGCTGACCGGCCAGGATTCAGAACGCGGCACATTTGCACACCGCAACCTTGTTCTTCATGACAGCAAGACAGGGGACGAATTCATCGCCCTGCATCACCTTGCAGATACAAAAGCGGCATTTGCGGTTCACAACAGCCCGCTTTCTGAAGGGTCTGTCCTTGGCTTTGAATACGGTTATAACGTTTCTTCGCCGGAAACGATGGTGATCTGGGAAGCGCAGTTCGGAGATTTCGCGAACGCAGCTCAAGTATATTTTGATCAGTTTATTTCAGCAGGCAGGGCCAAATGGGGGCAAAAATCGGGGCTTGTCATGCTGCTCCCGCACGGATATGAAGGGCAGGGGCCTGAGCATTCGAGCGGCAGAACAGAGCGATTCCTCCAGCTTGCAGCGGAAAATAACTGGACTGTCGCCAATCTGACAAGCGCGGCGCAATACTTTCATATTTTAAGAAGGCAGGCAAAAATGCTGCTGCGTGAGGAGATCCGCCCGCTCATTATCTTGACGCCGAAAAGCCTGCTGAGAAATCCGAACACCGTTTCAGAAGTACAAGAGCTGACAAACAGCAGCTTTAAGCCTGTTTACGAAATGTCCGGTCTTTCTCATCAGTATGAAAAAGTGACGCGCCTCATCCTTTCAAGCGGCAAAGTCTCAATCGACATCAGCGATTACTTTAACAAGATGGAAGGCGACAAAGACTGGATCCATATTGCCAGGGTCGAAGAACTTTATCCTTTCCCTGCAAAGCATATCAAGGGGGTCTTTGGCAAACTGCCGAACTTGGAAGAAATCGTTTGGGTTCAGGAAGAGCCGCAAAATATGGGGGCCTGGAATTACATTGAGCCTTATTTAAGGGAAATTGCTCCTAAAGACGTTAAAGTTCGCTATATTGGAAGAAGAAGACGTTCAAGTCCGGCAGAAGGGGATCCGACGGTTCATAAGAAGGAACAGGAACGCATTGTATCTGAGAGCTTGACTCGCAAAAACTAAGGGGGAACTGAAAAAATGGCGGAAATTAAAGTACCTGAATTAGCGGAATCAATTTCAGAAGGAACGATAGCCCAATGGCTGAAACAACCGGGAGATTATGTGGAACAAGGGGAATTCCTGCTTGAGCTGGAAACCGACAAAGTCAATGTTGAATTGACGGCAGAACAGTCCGGAGTGCTTCAGGAAGTGCTGAAAGACTCCGGTGACACGGTTCAGGTCGGTGAAGTAATCGGAACGATTGCAGAAGGCGAAGCAAAAGGAGGCGGGGATTCCGCACCACAGGCTGATGCCAGGAAGAGCGCAGAGGCTTCCGAAGAAAAGCCTGCGGCGCCGCAAGAGAAAGCCGAAACGCAGGATCAAGCGAAAAGCCGGGAAGAGGCGGCGAAAACAAGAACGATCGCTTCTCCTGCTGCCAGAAAACTGGCCCGGGAAAAAGGCATTGATTTATCGGAAATTCAGACTGGCGATCCGCTCGGAAGGGTCAGAAAACAAGATGTTGAATCCTATCAAAAGAACGAGCAGCCGCCAAAAGCTCCGGCCGCGCCGAAACCGCAAGGAAAGGCCGCAAATGCAGAGGATTCGGCAAAACCGGTTGAACGGCAGAAAATGTCCCGCCGGAGACAAACGATTGCCAAACGCCTCGTTGAAGTTCAGCACACCGCCGCTATGCTGACGACTTTTAACGAAGTAGACTTGACGGCGGTCATGGATCTCAGAAAACGCCGCAAAGACCAATTCCTGGAGCAGCACGATGTGAAGCTTGGATTCATGTCTTTCTTTACAAAAGCCGTCGTGGCTGCCCTGAAAAAATACCCGCTTCTCAACGCGGAAATTCAAGGCGACGAGCTTGTTATCAAAAAGTTTTACGATATCGGAATCGCGGTCGCCGCTCCTGAAGGTCTTGTCGTCCCCGTCGTTCGCGATGCGGATCGAAAAACCTTTGCAGATATCGAAAGAGACATCGCTGAGCTGGCGAAAAAAGCGAGAAGCAACAAGCTGTCTCTCGGCGAACTTCAAGGCGGATCCTTCACGATTACAAACGGGGGAACGTTCGGATCGCTGCTGTCAACTCCGATTTTGAACAGCCCGCAGGTTGGAATTTTGGGTATGCACAAAATTCAGCTTCGCCCTGTAGCCATCGATGAAGAGCGCTTTGAAAACCGTCCGATGATGTACATCGCTTTATCTTATGACCATCGGATCGTTGATGGAAAAGAAGCGGTCGGCTTTTTAGTCACCGTGAAAAACCTGCTCGAAGATCCTGAGCAGCTTCTGTTAGAGGGTTAAATCAAAAAAAGCTTTGGCCGCATGAGCGGCCAAAGTTTTTTTGTTTATGAAACGACGGAGGATTGCCGGGTTTCAGACGCATTTTTCTGCTTCTTTGCTTTTTTGGCCCAGTAAGTCGCAAGCCATGAACCTGAAAGGTTGTGCCAGACGCTGAAAACCGCGCTCGGTACGGCAGACAGCGGCGAAAAATGAGCGGTTGCCAGCGCCGCCCCAAGACCCGAATTTTGCATGCCGACTTCGATTGAGACGGCTTTTTGCGAAGCATAATCCATCCTGAAGCATTTTGCCAGCAAAAAGCCGAGCAGCAGTCCGAGCCCATTGTGAAGGACGACAACCGCAAAAATCAGCAGCCCGGATTGAATGATATTGTCCCGATTTCCCCCGACGACGGCCGCAACGATCGCGACAATCCCGATGACCGACACGAGCGGAAGCACCTGCACCGCTTGTTCGACTTGTTTTTTAAAGAAAAACTGGACGATCAGTCCGAGAATGATCGGGATCAGTACAGCTTGTAAAATCGAGACAAATAACGATGCGAAGGATACCGGAAGCCATTCTTTTGCGAAGAGCATAATGAGAAACGGTGTCAAAACGGGCGCCAGCAATGTTGAAATCGTCGTGATCGCGACAGACAGCGCCGTATTTCCTTTTGCCAAATAGGTCATGACATTTGAGGCGGTCCCGCCGGGGCAGCAGCCGACTAAAATGACGCCGACGGCAATGTCAGGCGGAAGGTTGAGCCCGTAAGCCAGCGCAACAGCAGTGAGGGGCATGACAGTAAATTGGACGATCACGCCGATTACCACGTGAAGGGGTTTTCTCAGCAGTTCTTTAAAATCGTCCGCTGACAGGGTCAGCCCCATCCCAAACATGATGACGCCGAGCAGAATCGTAATATAAGGGCTGATCCATGTAAACTGTGAAGGAAACGCAAACCCGAGCACCGCAAAGAGGATCACCCATAGGGCAAAGGTCTTTCCTGTAAATTGACTGATTTTGACTAAATAATTCATTTGTCCAGCTCCTTACTATGCAGAAAATCTAACAAAATTCGTGTCCTCTTATTATAATTAATATTCTGAATAATTCAACACCGGAAACATACGTTGGAATGGCCGATAATATTGTTATGTAAACCGAAAGAATTATTCGAAAACTTGACGGATTCAGAAATCGTTTTTAAAATGATAGTTTGTAGCATGATTTGCAGGGTAGTCCTGAGAAGAAGAGGTGCTTTAGTGGAAAATAATCAAAATTCATGGTCATCAAAGCTTGGATTTATTTTAGCTTCAGCCGGCTCAGCAATCGGGCTCGGCGCGATATGGAAGTTTCCTTACGTTGCCGGAACAAGCGGCGGCGGAGCGTTTTTACTTATTTTTATCCTTTTTACCTTACTGGTCGGGCTTCCGTTATTATTGGCTGAATTTATCATCGGCAGAAAGACGCAAAAAGATGCCGTTGAATCTTACAAGGAGCTTGCGCCCGGCTCGCTGTGGCATTTGATTGGGCGGCTCGGCATCGTCACGTGCTTTATTCTCCTGTCTTTTTACAGCGTCGTCGGCGGCTGGATTATCATTTATATCTTTAAAGGAATAACGGGAGAACTTTCAAAAAATACGGATTATGCGAACCTTTTTGGGCAAACGATTGCAGATCCGTTTCTCGTCCTTGTCAGCCAGCTTATTTTTATCATCATCACAATCATTGTTGTGGCAAAAGGAGTCAGCAGCGGAATTGAAAAAGCGAGCAGGTTTATGATGCCGGCCCTTTTTATCATTTTTCTGATCTTGATTGTCCGCTCGGTCACGCTGCCGGGGGCAATGGAAGGAATCGAGTTTTTCTTAAAGCCTGACCTTTCCCATATAAAAGCCGAGACGGTGCTGTTTGCCATGGGGCAATCCTTTTTCTCTTTGAGCGTCGGGGTGTCTGTCATGGTGACGTACAGCGCTTATTTGTCCAAAAAAGAAAATATGGTGCAGTCGGCCGTTTCGGTCACATTGTTAAACGTCTCAGTGGCCATTCTTGCGGGATTCGCGATTTTCCCGGCAGTGTTTTCATTCGGTTTATCTCCTGATGCGGGGCCGATGCTTTTATTCAACGTGCTTCCGTCCGTATTCCATCAGATGCCGTTTGGAATCGTCTTTTTATTGGCGTTTCTTATCCTGTTTTTATTTGCGACGCTCACTTCGGCCTTTTCGATGCTTGAAATTTTGGTCTCCGTTCTGTCAAAAGGGGACGCGAGAAAAAGGCGGATCTTTGCCTGGGCTGGAGGCATTGCGATATTTCTGTTCGGAATTCCTGCAGCATTATCGTACGGAGTGCTTCAGCACGTCACGATTTTCAACCTGTCAATCTTTGATGCGTCAGATTACCTCGTCAGCAACATTTTAATGCCGATCGGCGCCTTTTTAATCGCCGTTTTCGTTCCGCTGAAAATACCGAAAGACGAGCTGTTTGCCGAATTAAAAGAAGGCTCAAAACTCAAGCGAAAATGGTTCGCCGTCTGGCTTCTATTAATTCGCTACGTGGCGCCTGTCGTCATCATCATCGTCTTTTTAGATGTAATCGGAGTCTTCAAATCCCTAAACCTTTAAGGTTTAGGGATTTTTTTGTTCCGGTCAGTAAGGCTCCCACAAGACGCGTTTCGCTTGCGCAAAGCGTCTTTCCGGCTCCCGCCAGTCAACGACGTTCCACCAATTGTCCACATATTTCGCTTTTTCATTTTGATACTGGAGATAGTATGCGTGCTCCCATACATCAAGCGGAAGGAGCGGGATGACGTCCCACTGGCTCATCATCTGATGTTTTTCTGCAATCAGAATCTCGAGGCGATGCGCGCGCGGCGCCCATACGAGAATCGCCCAGCCGACGCCTTCGACATGTTTGGCCGCTTCTGTAAACTGCTCTTTAAAGGCAGAATAGCTGCCGAACGATCTGTTGATCATCTCCAGCAGTTCGCCGGACGGCCTTCTTTTGCCTTTCGGATTCATCGCATACCAGAAAATCGTATGCAAATAGTGGCCGGCTCCGTGAAATGCGAGCTCTCTTTCCCAATGGTTTACAAGCTGGTACTGTTTCGTCTGCCGCGCCTTTTGCAGCTCCCGTTCGGCTTTGTTGAGGCCGTCGACATAGCTCTGGTGATGCTTTGTATGATGGAGGAACATGATCTCTCTTGAAATATAAGGCTCAAGGGCCGAGTACGAGTAAGGAAGCCTTGGGAGACGGTGGCCGCCGATCGGAACCATCCTGTACGGCTGACGGTTCTTTTCAGCGCTGCTGCGCCTGATAGCCTCATAAACAGCTTCAGCCTGTTCATACCATTCCTGCTCAGTCGCATCGGCATCATTAAGCGATCGAAACAACCCATCTAACCGGCTTTCTAAAGAAGAATCATGCTTCACCTGTTCTTTCAGACGGTTGGCCCAAGACATGAGTTCCTCTTTGTATACGTCTCTGTTCAATGTTTCTCCCTCATTTCCATTTGTTTAATAAACGCGCTTACAGCCAGCAGAGAAAACACGAAGGGATAGCTGTGGTAGCGAATGTAAAATTGCTTCGGAAGCCCGATGCCCGTCGGATAAACGATATGCTGCGGCTGATGCCGTCTCTGATCGATGAGAAAACGAATCCCTTTTTGAATATGCGGTTCGAGCGGGTCTTCATATTGCAGCAAAGCGTCGAGCGCCCAAGCACTTTGAACGATCGTGCTATGGGAAAGGGGGGCAAACGTTTTGATTTCACAGCTTTTGCACGATTCGCCCCAGCCGCCGTCACGAAGCTGAATAGACGCGAGCCACCGCAATGCTTTTTGGACAGCCGGATGATCATCCCGGACGCCGACGGCTTTCATCCCGGTCACTGCCGCCCATGTTCCGTAAATATAGCAGACGCCCCAGCGGCCGTACCATGAACCGTTTTCCTCCTGATTGTGATAAAGCCAATGGAGCGCCCGCCTGATGGCAGGATGGTCCGCCCGGTAACCCGCCTTGAGACCGAGCATATGCAAGACGCGGCCCGTCAGATCGGCGGTTGACGGATCAACCGCCGCTTCATTTGCCGACTCGATCGGCAGGCTTCCGATCAATGGATGGTTGACGTTTTTTTCAAAGGCCGCAAAACCGCCGTCCCTGTTTTGCATCGACAATAGCCAGGCGAGTCCCCGGTTCCAGTCGGCCGGCCGTCTGTTAAAAGGGATCGCTTTTAACGCCGCCGCCGTATCGTCCAAATCCGGATTGTTCGTGTTGATATTCGAAAATCCCCAGCCGCCCGGCGTTGCATGCGGGTTGAAAACGGCCCAATCCGCTTTTTTGACATGCTGCTTTTTTTCCAGAAAGTCTGCCGCAGAGGAGACGGCAGCGCTTTTTTCGGGCATTCCGGCTTCCTGCATCGCATAGCTTAATAATGCTGTATCCCAGACGGTTGACGTGGAATTTTCCAAATAAAGGCCATCGCTTCCTCCGCACGGAGAAATCAGCCCCTTCACCCCGCTGACCGCTCTTTTGATCACGGGTGCGTGTTTTGAGATCCCGAGTGAAAGCAGACTGTAAATCATAAATATCGTCGCGCTCGCATAGCTGTACAGCGTACCATCTTGTTCGATCCTGTCAAGCATGTATTTTTTCCCCGCTTCATACCCAAGGTTGTGAACATATGCCGGCCCTTTCAAAAGCTCCTTCCATTGCAGGTTGAAAGGGTAAAAGCTCCGTTCATGAAAGGAGCGGATGCTGAGCCACTCCAGCGGATTTTTTGACATGTTTTCATCTAAGTGGCGCAGCGAGCCGATCTGCTCGTTCTTCAGCGAGAACTTTTTATTTAATGTGATGGCCATCGGAACGAAATGAATTCTCGCATATGTGCTCAAATGATAGAAATGCAGCGGGAAAATCGGAGGAATCAGCAAAAAAGACAGCGGCAAATACAGTCTTGGCCACGGATACAATCCGTTTGCGGCAAGCATCCATTTCGTCATAAAGTGGACGCGTTTTAATCCGCCTTTCGATTGAATAAATGCCTCCGCTTTCTGCATATGCGGTTCATAGCGGTTGTACATCCCTGAAGCCAGCATGCCGGTATACCCTTGCACGGTCGCCGTCAAATTTCCGGCTGTCTCATCCGGATAATTTCGGAACGTCCCGTCGCCATCTTGCTTCGACCTGATTCGTCTGGCAAGAGCGGAGATTAGAGAAGGGTCATGATCGCCGAGGGAAGTAAGCAGAAGAATCAAAAAACTGTTTGTCATGACAGACCCTTCAAAACAAAACTTCCACGATCCGTCCGGCTTCTGTTTGTTTAGAAGTTGTTCAAGAGTCTTTTGCCTGAACGCTTTTACATCTTCCAGTAAAGAATGCATTCTTCTCATCCCCTTCATATTAATCTATTCGCCTGCATGATTCATCATGCATCATGATAGCTGTTGCATGTCGGATGCGTTTCTGTTAATATCGTTTCATAGCTAACGATTTTGAAAATTAAAGGAGGGACGTGCGATCCACGTATTTGATGAAAACGGAACATTGCTTCCGGAAGAAAAGGATGCCATCAATGTATTAACCAAATTGCCATTAAAGGAGCTCAATTTAGAGGCGGTTGCCGTTTGTGCCAATTTGTACCGCACAGCACAGCTCCTGAAGAATAAAATGGAGCAGGAGGTTCTCTCAGCGCATCGATTGTCATGGACGGCGTTTTCGATTCTTTATGATTTATGGGTATGGCGGTCAATGGAGACGAAAAGGCTGGCGGAAACATCGGGGGTCAGCAAAGCGACAGTCTCAAATATCACGAAAACATTGGAGCGGAAAGAACTCTGTTATCGAAAAACCGATCCAAGGGACAGGAGAATCGTTTACGTCGCCATCACCGAAAAGGGGAGAGAGGTAATGAAAAGTCTGTATCCCCGCTTTCATCAAGGCGAAACCGAGCTCGCCGGAAGTCTTGAAAAAGAAGAGCAAAAGGTCATGGCCGACCTGCTCAGAAAGATCATCAGAAATAATGAATAGCGATGATGGGGTCTTAGTAGTGATGATTTCCCTGTATCAAGAGAGCCGGTGGACGGTGTGAACCGGCACAAAGATCATCATGAATTACCGCCCCTTGAGCTTTCTTTGTGAACAAAGAACGGGCGGACCGTTATACCGAATGAGCGGAAGAACGAACATGTTCTTCAATTAGGGTGGTACCGCGTGCAATCGGCAAAAATCACGTCCCTTTTCACAGGAGGGATGTGTTTTTTTATTTTTAAAAAGGAGGAAAATAACGTGAGTCATGTTTTGGAACAGCTTTCAGAAAGCCAAATCAAAGAAGTAAGGAGGCAAATGGACATCTACACGCAAGGAGCAGAGGACATCATACCGGCCGAGGATCTTGACCTTAAGGTTGCCAAATCGGTCATTTCCGGCCGGCCGTTAAACATTAAGCTTGGTCTTGATCCCTCAGCTCCTGACGTACACCTCGGCCATACTGTCGTTTTAAATAAGATCAGGCAATTTCAGGAAAACGGTCATACCATCCAGTTGATTATCGGTGACTTCACAGGGAAAATCGGCGACCCTACAGGCAAATCGGCCGCCAGAAAGCAGCTGACAGACGAAGAAGTAAAGCATAATGCCCGAACGTATTTTGAGCAGTTTGGGAAAATCATCGATATGGAAAAAGCGGAACTGCACTACAACTCAAAATGGCTGTCCAGGTTACATTTTGAAGACGTTATAAAACTCGCCGGAAAAATAACGGTCGCACGGCTTTTGGAAAGAGACGATTTTGAAGAGCGGCTGGCGCTCGGAAAACCGATTTCGCTGCACGAATTTTTTTATCCGCTCATGCAGGGATACGATTCTGTTGTACTCGAGTCAGATGTTGAACTTGGCGGAACGGATCAGCATTTTAACGTCTTAATGGGACGGCATTTTCAAGAAAAGTTCGGAAAAGAGAAACAGACTGCCATACTGATGCCGTTATTGGAGGGACTTGACGGGACCGAAAAGATGTCCAAATCGAAGAACAATTACATCGGCATTGATGAAAGTCCGAATGGCATGTACGGAAAGACGATGTCCATCCCTGATCAATTGATCACAAAGTATGCTGAACTTGCAACAGACCTTTCGGCTGAACAAATCAAACAACTTCAAGCGGACCATCCGAAAGACGCCAAAATGTTTTTGGCGGGAACGCTCGTCAGGATGTACCATGGCGCTGAAGCAGCAAAACGAGCCGAACAGCACTTTACCGCAGTTTTTCAAAAAGGAAGCCTCCCTGATGAAATGCCTGAAGTTCGCTGGCACGGCGTAAAACACATCCCGGTCATCGATTTGCTCGTTGAATTAAAGCTGCAGCCTTCTAAAAGCGAAGCCCGGAAGATGATCCAAAACGGCGGGGTAAAAATCGCCGGAGAAAGGGTCGATGATTTGCAGCAAACGATTATCGTTGAAGACGATTTAGTCGTCCAAGTCGGAAAACGGAAATTTGTCAGGTTAAAAGTTTCATAAAAAACAGAAACGGCAGCTTTGAACACTGGAGGTTCAAGCTGCCGTTTTGTCTTTAAAATTGGACCCACGATTACAATAGAATAACTCAAAGGCAAAAATAAGTCTATATTTTTCGCGAGATTTCCGATATATTTGTCGATGCTTAAAAAAACCTGCATTTCAGGGAATATTTGAGGTGGGAAAATGAAAAGACGGAAATTAGGCCGGCTGGAAGTATCCGCTATTGGACTGGGCTGTATGAGCATGTCCGAATTTTACGGCGAACAGGATGTCAGCGAATCAATCTCAGCCATACACCATGCGCTGGATTCCGGTGTTAATTTTTTCGATACGGCTGACATATACGGCATGGGCGAAAATGAAAAATTGCTGGGCAAGGCTTTGAACAAGCGGCGCTCAGAAGCCATTGTAGCCACGAAGTTTGGGGTTGTCCGCGACCCGCAGGGAAACACGGTTGGGCTGAACGGAAGGCCGGAATATGTAAAAAAGTGCATTGACGAAAGCCTGCAAAGACTTGAAATGGACTATGTCGACTTGTATTATCAGCACATTCCCGATCCGGCTGTACCTATTGAAGAAACAGTCGGAGCGATGTCCGAACTTGTCAAGGAGGGAAAAGTCCGTTTTCTCGGCCTTTCGAACGCGGGAGCCGACCTTTTGATACGCGCCAATAAAGTCCATCAAATCACAGCCCTCCAATCGGAATATTCATTGTGGAATCGTGAGATCGAGACAGTACTGCCACAAGCGCGGGAGCTGGGAATTGGCATTGTCGCTTACAGCCCGCTCGGAAACGGGTTTTTAACCGGCAAACTCAAGCAATACGGCGATTTTTCCGCCGGTGATATCAGAAGGCACTTTACAAGGTTTCAAGAGAAGACATTTCATCAGAATCTGCAATTGGTAACTGAGCTTAAAAGGATCGCAAAGGATAAAAAAGCAACGCCTTCTCAAATCGCGCTTGCCTGGGTATTGGCGCAAGGAAGCGATATTGTCCCGATTCCGGGAACAAAAAGAAAGAAATATCTCAAGGAAAACAGCGGGGCTGATGCCGTCATATTAACACAAAAAGACCTTGAAAAAATCAATCAGATTGCCAAACCTTTTTTCGTCAAAAGCGAGCTGTAGACCAAAGAGGGGGGATATGGCGTTAAAAAATGCCGATCATGTGGAATTTACCATAGCAGATAGCGGCAAAGCGGTGGGAAAGGTGTCAGGCCAGCATGAAGGAGGCGGCGTCTACAGCGGCAAAACGATGTTTCGCGAGGAAGGCGTTTATGATATTCAAGCACACGCCAAAGCGGAGGGTATGAAAGTAATGCCGATTAAACAGACGGTTGTCGGCGGTGTTTCTGCTCAGGAACCTGAAATCGTTGGCCGGAACGGATCAAAAAGAGGAAGGGCATCACCATTAAACGAAGCCTGCCAAAACTTGTTTACCCGTTGGGAAAAATCAGGTATCGTTAAAAGGAGATACACATACAAGCTGCGCCGGGCGCACGATCATAATGGAGGTCTTAAAAATGAATGTAGAACAAACGCTGTATGCAGCCGCTGTTGAGCTCATTAACACAAGGTACCCTTCCGGATGGGGCGGGGCGGCCGCGATGTATACGGAAGACGGTAAAATCCTCACGAGCGTGGCACCGGAGGTCATCAACGCTTCTACAGAATTATGCATCGAAACAGGCGCCATCTTAGAGGCGCAGAAGCTGGGCACGAGGATCACGCATTCTATTTGCGTCGTCAGAGATGATGAACATTCCGGATATAAAGTGCTTACGCCTTGCGGGGTATGCCAAGAAAGGCTCTTTTATTGGGGGCCCGAGGTGAAAGCGGCTGTTACCGTCCCTGACGGCGGCCTTGTCTTTAAAGCATTAAAGGAGATTCAGCCGTTTCACTGGTCTGCTGCATATCAAGAAACTGATGCGTAATCAAGGGGGAGAGTCTATATGGAAAGAGGCCGCACCGTTTACCTACGACCCGTCAGGAAAGAAGATATGGAGAGCTTTTACAAAGCCGTCCAGGATGAAGTCATCAGGTATATGACCGGAACAAGACGCGTCTTTACAATGGACGAATTATATGACCATTACGAGCGGATCACAAATGATAGTACACGTTTTGATTTCGCGATTTGTTTACGGGACGGCGATGAGACGATCGGCGATTTGTCGATTTTGGACATCGACCGGGTCAATCGGAAAGCTGGATTCAGAATTGCGCTCCACGGCCAGGAACATTTCAACAAAGGGTACGGTACAGAAGCCGTTCAGCTGGCCCTGCGGTTTGTTTTTGAGAAGCTACATTTAAACCGGATTCAGCTTGAAGTGTTTTCACATAATATCCCTGCCGTGAAAGCATACGAAAAAGCCGGCTTTAAAAAGGAAGGAACGCTGAGGCAGGTTCTTTATATGAATGATCGATATTCTGACGAAATCATCATGGGGATGCTGAAAAAAGAATATAGCGAGCGGAAAAACTATTGACTTCTCTATACGTTTTGAACTGCAGAGGCCGAAGGTCGTGTCACTAACAGCTTCAAATTAGCTAAAACAATGATTTTCCGAACAAAAAACACCGTCCACAATGTGAACGGTGTTTTGCCTTTGTCGAAAAAAAGATGCTACTCCATACTGATCCATACGCTTTTCACTTCCGTATAATTATCCAAAGCGTATGATCCCATTTCTCGGCCGAGGCCGGACTGCTTATAGCCGCCGAACGGCGATGCCGCGTCAAACGCATTGTAGCAGTTGACCCAAACGGTGCCTGCTTGCAGTCGGTCTGCTATATAATGGGCGTTTTTCACGTTTTCCGTCCAAACACCGGCGGCGAGTCCGTATTCCGTCCGGTTGGCGCGTTCGATGACTTCGTCAACCGTTTCATAAGGGATCGCGGCCAGGACAGGACCGAAAATTTCCTCTTTTGCGATTGTCATGTCATCCTCAACATTCGTAAACACGGTCGGAGAGACGAAATATCCTTCCTCATAAGGGCATGTTCCGCCGGCGGCAATTGTTGCGCCTTCCTGGCGGCCTTTTTCAATATATGAAAGAACCCGTTCATGCTGTTCTTTGCTGACAAGCGGTCCCATTTGCGTATCTTCGTGAAGACCCGCACCCTGACGAATGGATTTCGCATATGTGACCATTTCGTCGATGACTTTATCGTATTGGTCTTTATGGATGAAGACGCGCGAACCTGCACAGCACACCTGGCCCTGGTTGAACATGACGCCGGTCAGCGCTCCCGGAATCGCTTTTTTTAAGTCTGCATCAGGCAGGATGATGTTCGGCGATTTTCCGCCGAGCTCTAGGGTGACCCGCTTAACGGTTTTTGCCGCTTTTTCCATGATTTTTTTGCCGATTTCGGTCGAACCCGTGAATGCAAGCTTGTCGACGAGCCTGTGGTCTGTAAGCGCTTCCCCGGCTGTTTCTCCGAAGCCCGGGATGATGTTGATCACGCCCTTTGGAAAGCCGGCCTGATCGACGAGCTCAGCCAGATACAGGGCGGAAAGGGGAGTTTGCTCAGCAGGCTTTAAGACGATCGTACAGCCGGCTGCCAGAGCTGCGCCCATTTTCCACATCGCCATCAGGAGCGGGAAGTTCCAAGGGATGATCTGTCCGACCACACCGACAGGTTCATGGCGTGTATAGTTAAAATAAGGTCCGTTTACAGGAATCGTTTGTCCGGTTATTTTCGTCGCCCAGCCTGCGTAATAGCGCATGTGTTCAATTGACATCGGAATATCCCCGGCGGATGTTTCGCTGATCGGCTTTCCGTTGTCAAGCGTTTCGAGCTGAGCCAATTCGTTCTTGTGTTCCTCCATCAGATCGGCGAGTCTGTACATGAGCCGGCTTCTCTCGGCTGAGGACATCGTCCGCCATTCCCCGTGATCAAAAGCTTCCCTAGCGGCTTTTACCGCTTTGTCGACATCTTCAGGGCCCGCTTCATACAATGTAGCGAGAGTTTCTCCCGTGGCCGGGTTTGGGGTTTCAAACGTTTTGTTTGAAGCGCTCGCTACAAATTCTCCATTAATGTAAAGCTTTTTCGTTCCCTGCAAAAATGACTCCAGCCTTTTACTGACCTGCATCGTTAAAGAACTCATGTTTGTGAAACAAACCTCCCTTAAAATTTTGGTCTGTCTTCTTGTGAGTTATTCCTGGTGCTGGTGTGATCGGTGGTTGGATCAATGAGATGCCGAAGGTGGGATATATTGCTGATTTTGGAATCGTACACCACCATTCTATAACAGAAAATGTATCGAAATCAATATTCATTTGCAGTTTAGAGAAGGAGCCGCCCTGGACGGCGCATCGTTGCAATTCGGCAAAAAAACGCTACAATGGAATTTATACATCGTTTTTTTTAAAAGGAGACATCAGTATGATCCACGAAAAATGGCACAACAACAAAACCTTGAAAAAAGTAACATGCATTCAGACTGACGCAAAAAAATACATTGTCGACAGAGCTTTGACCGTAGGAAAAACGTATGAAGTCAAAAATGAAACGGAAGAATTTTTATTTATTATCGACAACACGGGCAAAGTGGGCGGCTATTACAAAGAATATTTTGAAGAGGTCTAAGGGCTGAATGATTCTCCCAAAGATCATCAATACTAAAAGATGATCACGATTGAAAGGGTGAATCTGGTGAAACAAAACCGCGACCAGGAAATTCGGGAGCTCCTTCAGAAAGAAGCCGGCCGCAACGATAAAGCAGGAGCGGAGAGAATGGCTGTAACAGAAGGGCAAGTGTCCGATATGTATACGGAAGGCACGATAGAAGACGAAAATCGCTGAACAAAACCGCAGGAGAAGCATTCCCTGCGGTTTTGTGCGTCTTTTGTCCGGCAAAAGATGACGAACTAAAAAAACTGAAAAAAGTTGAAACCTTTAGTTCTTGTTACGCGTATTAACTGGTAGATAAAAAACATACATACAGAGTTAAAGAAATGTAATCTGCTCGTAATTGTTTATAAAACGGTGTTATCGTATTCTAAATAGTAACGAAGAGATCCTTTTGCCTTGTGCATTAACATAAATTAGATATACAGAAAGAGGGGTTTTGATTGGGCGTTTTTTCAGCTAGCAAAACAGCAGACGGCAAAAAATTTGAACCGCTGCTTATTGAAGGAGAAAAGATTGAATCTGTCTGCAGACTAAGAATTGATCAAATTTGTTTTACCAACAAGCGGATTATTTTTTTTGATAACAAATTGTTTTCCAAAAAGAAAGTCCGTGTTTTTCTTCCTTACAAGTCAATTGAAGGCTTTGCAATCAGGGAAGTCAGCATGTTCAATCCTGATTCCTCTCTTTCGCTCATGACAAGCAGCAAAGTCTTTGACCTGGAGTTTACAAAGGATACCGACATGCTTGAAATACAAGCGCTTTTGTCAAAATACTTATGCGCATAAAGCGATGAAAGGCCGGTTCAAAAGAACGGCCTTTTTGATTTGCCGGCGCTGGAATCGATAAATCGGAATCAAGCTGCTTTTTTCTTAGACATTTTTTCTGTTTCAGAGGTTGGCAGATAACATGAAACGAATTTTTTACTGGGATTATTCACTTTATAAAGCTCTATAACTGCAGATTCATACCCATTCCCGAATCGTGTTGATGCCATCAAAGAGGTCGCTGTGAATGGCATGAAAAAATTCCTGTGCCAGGATTCCAGGACACACTTTTTTGCGTTGTAAAATTTATTGCTTTCGTGTCAGCTTCATAACGGCCGGGGACATTACCTCTTTCCCTTGGCCTAAAATATTCCTTTTCCATCCAGAAACAAATGGTATTGACATTATAAATCTTAAAAGCTATGATATTAAAAAAAGTAATCCGTAAAATCAATAATCGTAATCTCATGCAAAGAGCTTTAGCATTCGGTTATAATCCCATTATGACCGCGTGAAAAAGTATTCTTTACCATGCATGACATAAAGATTTTGATAGGACGGTATATTTCATTTTCCCTATATTTATGTATGAGGAAAAGAAATATACCGTTTTTTTAGGAGGATATAACATTGGAAAAACAGAAATTGACGAAGGGGTCTTTGGAAGCTGAAATCAGCAAAGCCTTAACCCAATGGGAAAAAGACTATTTAGGACGGGGGTCCGTTTCTGTCAAAACAGATATTCTCAGAAATATGGTCATCGTTTCATTGAACGGCATTTTAACGCCCGCCGAGTACGAACTTTGCAGTACAAAAGAAGGGCTGTTATCGGTTAAAAGAACCCGCTCCGGCTTGGTGGAATCGGGCCGGGAACACTTGAGCCGCATTATGAAAGAGCTGACCGGTGAAGATACGATCAGCCTTCATACGGATATCAGCACGCGTACAGGCGAGCGGATCATGGTGTTTAAATTGGCAAATGACCTGCAAAAAAAATTCTCATAAAAAACGGAAGATCTTTAAAACATGTATATGAGTTAAAGATAAGCCGGTATTATTCAGGAAGATGGCTGAAGTGGGCCGATCTTGAATATACCGGCTTTTTTTACGTTTGTAGAAAGGAAGGCAAGACATGAAACAATATGTTCTTTTTCATCATGCCGACGGAGGGATACCGGGTGTTTGATGTGCTGGATTCTTTATTTTGGCTGCAAATATTTTTCGCGTCGCTTGCGCTTTGTTTCATCAGCGCATTGCTCGTGCTGAATCCTAAGGTTCCATTGCCATTCGTACGGATTCATGCCAAGGTCATCGCTCTGCCTCCGATCGCCGCGCTTGCGGCATTATTGACGGCAAATCCCGGTCACGCTTCAGCTCCTTGGCGCTTGGATTCGCTGGCCTGGCTGCTCGCCTTGTTTGTCTTAACCATCGGCTTCATCGTCCAGCGCTTCTCCGTCCGGTATTTGTTAGGAGACAGGTCCTACCGTAAATTCTTTTTGCTGCTGACGCTAACGACAGGCGGGGCTTCATCCGCCTGGCTTAACGATGATCTTCGCTGGCTCCTTTTGTGCTGGGGAATCACTCTGCTCGGCTTGACTACGCTGATCGGTTTAAACAGCGTATGGCAGGCCGCGAAAAATGCCGCTATGTATGCGGGCAGGATCTTTGCGCTCAGCTGGCTGGCTATAGCGGCAGCGGCTCTTTGGCTGTCCTTGGCGACGGGGCACTGGCAGTTATCATCCGCCATAGCGGAAAAAAGCCTTGCGCAGATCAGCTCATGGGAGAAAACCGGAATCGGTCTCCTCGTCATCTTAACGGTGATGATTCCTGCAGCGCAGTGGCCGTTTCATCGCTGGCTGCTCGATTCGGCGATTGCGCCGACTCCGGTTTCCGCGGTCATGCACGCTGGACTCGTAAATGTCGGGGGTGTCATGCTGACCCGTTTTGCACCAATGTTCAGCGGTGAAGGGTTGCAGCTTATTCTGCTCGTTCCCGCCGTCCTTTCAGTCTTACTCGGAACAGGCATGATGATCGTCCAGTCGGACTACAAGCGGCAGCTCGCATCTTCAACCGTCGCGCAGATGGGGTTTATGCTCATCCAATGCGCATTAGGCGCCTATATCGCAGCTGTTATTCACCTCATCTTGCACGGCCTGTTCAAAGCCGCCCTTTTCCTGCAAGCAGGATCAGCGGTGCGCCGTTATGAATCGGACGCATCTAAACCGGGAAGGCCTGCTCTTCCTTGGAGTATGGCAGGAGGCGCCTTGGCTCTTACACTCGGAATCGGAATCTGGGTCACAGATGCAGATGATGGCTATCAATTGATCAGCGCCCTTGTTTTAGGCTGGTCACTGTTTGTTGCTTGGAGACAGCTTGTTACAGCCAGAGTCGCGCGAATTGCCGGACTGTTCATTTTAACAGGGGCCGGTCTCGCGTTTGCCATCATTCATTTCGTTTTGCACGGAATCCTGAAGGAAGCTGTTGTACAGGGGGCGCATCCGTCCGCAATAGCGGCCGTTTTAACGGCAGTCGTTTTGTTAACCGGCAGTGCAGCCGGCGCCTTGATCGTTCGGCAGCGCTTTGCATGGTCCGGCGCACTTTATCTGCGTCTTGTGAAAATGAGTGAGCCTCATTTCGATTCGGTCGAAGAACGGCCGAATTATCTTGACCATTATCTAACTCAAGGAGGTCGTCAATCATGAAAGCAGCCGCATCTACATTGTCTAAACAATCGATCTTCAAATATGAACATCAGACCGCTGACATTAATATTGATGAATCGGTTCAATCAGCTGCACGGGTTATTGCGCCGCTTTGGCCTATTGAAACCTTTGCTGCGCGCCATCCGTGGATGGGTCTGGAACAACAAACATTCGAACAGGCGGCGCGGCGGCTTAAACAACAGCTTCTTGTCGATATCTACCCAAAGCCCTCCATGTTTCATTCCGCAAAACAACGTGGAGAAATAGATGAGTCGATTCTTAAAGAAAAGCTGATGGATTGGCTCGATTCACACCAGCCCGGCATGATGAGGGAAACAGCGGCAGCGTTTTGCGAAGCCGCGCTCAAGCTCGACGAAATACCTGAACAGCTATTGTCATCCCGTCAAGTCAAAAAGCTTGCCAAACAAGCGGCAGGCTGGACGATCGAAGAACAGGAAACGCGATTCGTCCAACAGCAAAGCGTTTTAGCCGGGCAAAAAACAGCTCACCTCCTCGACCGTCATGTGATTAAATGGTCAAAGCTGTACCTTGATGAGTCACAATCGGCATGGCGGCTTCCGCATCGTGAGAAAGGGTTTTACAGCGCATGGCGGCGGCTTATTGAACATGATCCCGCCCTGTCGCGCGCTGAACGACTGCGGCTGAATGGGTGGCCGGAAGAGCCGCGGGAAGCTTTGAAAAGAGCACTCCGGGCGCTCGATATTCCTAATGGAGACGTTCAGGGTTACTTTGAAGCCCATTTGCTTTCTCTGCCGGGCTGGGGCGGGATGATGCTCTGGCGTTCCCGGCAATCGCGGGACGAAGAAGGGCTGTTGCTCGAGTATCTGGCTGTCCGGCTTTCAATGGAATGGATGCTTGTTGAGCCTTATTTGCCATTCTCTGTGCCAAAACCTGACAAAGAGATGCAGTTCGTTCCCCTGATTGCGGCCTGGCTGCATTGGGGCGGTCTCACTCCTGACGAATGGCTCAATCTTTCCGCGGCAGAGCAACAAGCCCGTTTAACACTCGCCCGTCGCTTTGATGACATCATGCGCCGGCGCCTCTGGCTGGAAGCGTGGGAGCAAACATACGCCGATGAGATAAGGAAGCTTACGGTTAACAAACCTGCAGCCGCCGAAAAGAGCGAACCGGTATTGGCCCAGCTGGCATTTTGTATTGATGTCCGTTCAGAGCCGTTTCGACGGGCATTGGAAAAGTCAGGGCCTTTTGAAACGTATGGAACGGCCGGCTTTTTCGGCCTGACAATCGAAACGTGCGAACTTGGCAGCAAACACAGCCACAGCTCCTTGCCGGTCATTCTAAAACCGCAGCATCGAGTAAAAGAAACAGCGGAAGAATCCAGTTTTAAATCGTATCAAGAGCATAAAAAAGCCGCAGCTTCGCTAAGCTCTGCCTTTAAAACAATGAAACAGAATCTATTGGCGGGTATGCTGCTTCCCGAAGTGAGCGGCCCCTGGCTGAGCCTGCAAATGGCAGCGCGCAGCCTGGCCCCCCGCAAAGCGGGCAAAGCTTTCCGAAAAGCGCGGAAGTCATGGCTGAAGAAGCCTCAATCAAAGCTCTCGCTTGATCGCATAGACACGCTTGAACCCGGCATTCCGCTCGGTTTTACGGAAGAAGAAAAACACGCGTATGCAAGACAGGCATTGCAAATGATGGGGATCACAGACCGGTTCGCTCCGCTGGTTGTCATTTGCGGACACGGCAGCAAAAGCACGAATAACCCTTATGCCTCGTCATTGGACTGCGGTGCCTGCGGAGGGGCATCAGGCGCTTTCAACGCTCGAGTCCTTGCCGCTTTATGCAACCTCCCAAGCGTCAGACAAAGGCTCCGCTCCGACGGAATCTTCATTCCGGATGATACGGTATTCGCTGCCGCAGAGCATATTACAACATTGGATGAATTGCATTGGCTCTATGTACCTGAGCTTCCGCCCAAAGCCCAACAATCGTTCGACCGCATCAACTCGGCTCTTCCCGATGTCAGCCGCACTGTCGGAGCGGAACGCTTAGCCGATTTGCCTCAGTTCGGATATAAAAATCCCCGGAATGAAATAGAACGATTTGCTGAAGATTGGAGCGAAGTCCGCCCCGAATGGGGACTGGCCCGAAACGCTTCATTCATCATCGGCACACGCCGGCTTACGCGGGGAGCCAATCTTGAGGGAAGGGCTTTTCTGCACAGTTATGACTGGCGGAATGACCGGGACGGTTCCATCCTCGGCAACATCATTTCAGGGCCGGGGACAGTGGCCCAGTGGATCAATCTGCAATATTACGCGTCAACCGTTGCACCGCATTATTATGGAAGCGGAAATAAAGCGACCCAAACCGTCACTTCAGGCCTTGGCGTTATGCAGGGAAATGCAAGCGATTTGCTGGCAGGCCTCCCTTGGCAGTCTGTCATGCTGTCAGATCAAGAGATTTATCATGCGCCTCTCCGGCTGCTTGTTGTCATTGAAGCGCCCCGTGAACATATCGAGCGGCTGCTTGAAGAGGATCACAGCTTCCGTCAAAAAGTGGAAAACGACTGGATTATCCTTGCTTCGATCGATTCACAGGGGAACTGGGTGAACTGGACAAAAACAAAATGATGAATGAGGTGAATGTTATGGGGATAACAGGAGATAAAAATGTGTTGTTAATTACCGGGATAGAGGATAAGCTTGAACAATCAATCTGCCATGCGGCAGCGATTAAGCCGGAAAAAATGATCGTTTTGAAAAGCGTATTCCCTCACATTTCCCAGCCATACAGCGATTTAATGAGAGATATCATCACTCTTGTCTTCCAAAAAAAAATCGGGGAAATATTAATTGTTCGATCTAAAAATGAACAGGCCGCTGATATCGATCTTGAGAATTTCCTGTTTGAAAATCCGCAAGTAAAGGATAAATTACAGACCATCGATTATCTTTTTCAGCATGGCAACCCGGAATTTCCATTCAGCAACCTGGAAGAATGGCTGAATGGGGAAAAAAGCGTTGCTCAAGGGATACAACAAAGCGTCGACCTGATTCGTCGACACCCGTTTATCCCCTCGCACGTCAAAGTCCGCGGCTTTTTAATAGACACGGAGCATGAGAAATTAACAGAAATTAAAGCTTAATGGGAAAATGGAGCCGGGTCACCTTCGGCTCCATTTTTCTATACAGGCTGACCGCCCGTTATCACGCCTGGTTATTAATCGCCCTTTACGCGACGCTCGATTTGCCGGCAACGGAATCGATGAAATCAGAATCCAGCACGGAACCGACAGGGACGATGAGATAAATGAGATCTCCGTTTTCTTCTCCAAAATCGTAGTTTAATTTGGCTGACAAAAGCGCCTCTGTCGACTGAATTGATTTTAAAAGCCCCCAAATTAATTCATTGCCGGTGAAAACATCAAACCGTCATCCCTTTCCCGAAGGCAGATAGAGGTACACCATAACAAACAAGATGAACATTGTTGCATTCGGATAGAAAACATGCGTGTCGATAAGATTGAATACAATATCGAATTCGGAGAGCTTGAAATCGAAAGTCTCAGCGGAAAACTGAATATCGGCGCCAACTATCCGCTGTCAGCAAAATGGCTGGAAGATGCACGAATTCAAAAAGAGCCGGAAAAAAAACGCGACGCAAAAAGCGAACGCCCCCAGCCCGAGATCTCGATCCGTTTGTCCTTTCGTGTTTGACAGCTTCACGCCTGTCCGTCTGTACCATATTTAACGACAGGCCATTTCTCTTTCCGCAATGCGTTCATCAGCTCAGGTCCAACGTGCAGGTGTTCCTCCACAAGTTCTTTTGGCGTCAGCGCCATCCATTGGTTCAATGAGATATCTGCAAAGCGGCTGCTCTTGAAAATTTCTAAAAACCACAGGCTGTCACTGCCTGTGTTTTGAATATAATGGCCCATGGCAAAAGGTACGTACCCCACATCACCAGCCCGATAATTAAACGTCCGTGCTGTTCCGTTCGCCGCGAATACAGTCATCCGCCCGGTACCTGTGAGATAATACTGCCACTCATCATTATTCGGATGCCAATGCATTTCTCTCATTCCGCCAGGCTTGATTTCGACGAGCGCGGCAGCGATTGTTTTCGAAATCGGAAAGTTGGAGGAATCAACGATTCTTACCGTCCCGCCCGGCGTTACGATCGGCTTCTGTTTCAGAAGGCGGTATGCAAAACTTTTCGGCACAGTTCCGTAGGGATCCGGCACCTTTTGGCTTTCAAGCGGACCCGGCACCTTTGTTTGAAAAATATAGCGCTGTTTGTCAGGGATGCGGGCGAAGGCGCTTTCATTTACACCGAAATTCGCGGCTAAGACATCTTTTGGTGTGTGCGCGAACCAATCGGTAATCGTGAAGGTGTCGAATTCGGAGAATGTCCCGTCGTCAAAGACGAGGAGGAATTCGCAGCCATCTTCAAGTCCTTGAATCGAGTGCGGGATTCCGGCGGGAAAGAACCACAAATCTCCGGGACCGACATCTGCGATAAAGTTACGGCCATCCTGGTCGACCGCGGTAATGCGTGCATGGCCCAAAATCATGTAAGCCCATTCCGATTGCTTATGCCAATGCAGTTCGCGTACACCGCCTGGGGTCAGCCGCATATTTACCCCGGCTATCGTCGTTGAGACCGGAAGCTCTTTAACCGTTATTTCGCGCGACCAGCCGCCGTGTTTTAACTGCATGTGGGTGTCCGAAAAAGAAAACTTTAAATTGGGGATCGACCCGGCATCTGTAGCCGGAGGAACGAACATGTCGGGATTCTCAAGATCCCGCATGACGTCACGGGGGCCAAAATCCGTCGCCCCGGCGCCGTCTTCCCTGATCGGATGGGGCACATGAGTTCCGGGTGTTCTTTTCATAGGAAATGCTCCCTTCACTGGTCTTATGTCATAACAGAAGTTTATGATGCGGCTGCCGAAAATATATCAAATCCTTAAGACACAGCGGTGTTTCAAGTCTCACATACCGGGAAATAAAAAACAAAGGAGGGATGAAGGATGCCGCTGACAAATGAGCAAAAGGAACGGCTCTACCATAGATTAATGGATTTGAAAAAAAGACTTTCAGACAGAGAGGCTCCTGATCAGACGATGACAGAAGAAACGGGTGAATTGTCAAACGGGGTGGACAATCACCTTGCCGACCACGCCGGCGTCTATTTCGAACGAATGAGGGAGCAAACCTTTGAGCAAACGGACAGAAACGTATTGCAGGAAGTAGAAGACGCCTTAGAGCGGATGGAGGACGGAACATATGGAATATGCGAAAAAACAGGCAGGGAAATACCTTACGAACGCCTTGAAGCTGTTCCATATGCCAGATATGTGATCGAAGCCCGGAGAGAAGCAGAAAAAAGAAACGAATCAGGGGCAGGGGATGACAGGGAGTTCAGCCGGCAAATGAGGGACCTGACCAACAAAGAAACGATGGATCAAAAGCATTCATACATCTATAAACGGCTTGATCAAGAGCAGGATTCAACATAGCGCACCCGCAGAAGGCGGGTGTATTTTTTTGATAGAAGCATATTTTGAAATAAAAATAAATCAGTTGACTTTCTATTTAAAAGAAAGTAACATACTATTTGTAAGTAAATAATGAAACGTTAGCACAGGAGGTTAACAATATGTCTAAAGTATTATTTGTCAAAGCAAACGACCGTACGGTTGATGAAGCGGTATCTGTAAAACTTTACGAAGCATTCCTTAACAGCTATAAAGAAACTCATCCAAACGATGAGATCACTGAGCTTGATCTTTATGAGGAAAACCCTCCATACCTTGGCAGAAACGCGATCAACGGAACGTTCAAAGCAGGAAAAGGCATGGAATTGACTGACGAAGAGAAAGCGGCTGCGGCTGTTGCCGACCGTTACCTTGATCAGTTCGTTAAAGCCGATAAAGTCGTATTTGCATTCCCATTGTGGAACTTTGCGGTTCCAGCAGTGCTTCACACTTACATCGACTATCTGTCACGCGCGGGAGTTACGTTTACATACACTCCTGAAGGACCTAAAGGCTTAATGGGAGACAAGAAGGTTGCCCTTTTAAATGCAAGAGGCGGATTCTATTCTGAAGGCCCGATGGCAGCAATGGAAATGTCATTGAACTACATGAAAACCGTCATGGGATTCTTCGGCGTTGAAGACCTTCATACGGTTGTCATCGAAGGACACAACGCTGTTCCTGATCAAGCGCAAAAAATCATTGAAGACGGCCTGGCTGAAGCGAAAAAAGTGGCAGCCGCATTTTAATCGAAACATCCCCCGTTTACAAAAAACGGGGGATGTTTTCGTTTATTGGAATACGTAATAAGCATAATCCGTCGGGACGCTCGCGTGTCCCATTTGCCTCAGCATCGCTGAAATGTTGCCCCTGTGATATGTGCCGTGGTTGATGACGTGATTCGTCATCTCGGCAGCGCTCGTTTCCCTCTGTCCTAGCATCGGGAGCTTTACTGTAAGAGGCGCATCGAGATTCTCAGCACCTTCAAAAAATGCTTGATATTGATGTGCGGTTTCATCAAAAAAAGCGCTCAGCTTTTCGATGTCTGCTTCCTTTAATTCTTCATTCAGCCTCATTGCCAGAGCCTTTGCTTCATCATATTCGCCCCCGGATATAATGTTCAGCCAGAGCGCGTCTGAGACGCACATATGTACAACAACTGCCGAAACAGAAGGGAACACGCTCTTGATTTCTTTCGTGAAAAGCTCTTTCGGAAGGCTTTGCAGGTGCTCAAACACCTTTTGGTTTGCCCAAACGTGGTAGTCAAAACGTTTTGCTGTGTCATGCTTCATATCATGTCCTCCTCGCTTTTAAAGGAATAGAATTCGACAAAACGGCTTCTGTTTCCTTCTACAGGGCGGATTTATTTGTTTCCATCCCGAAGCTGATATGTCAGGAGGAGAAGATTCATGATATATGATCCGTTGCACTGTCCGTATCCGTCAAAGCGAAGCACCGTTTATGCGAAGAAGGGAATGGCGGCGGCGTCTCAGCCGCTCGCGTCACATGCAGATCGAAGCGGTCAAGCTTGCATTTGCCGACGGTCTCGAATATATAACCGAAAATGATCAAATGTCCGTTCAAACAAATAAATTATTGTCAGAAGAATATGCCAAAGAAAGAAGGGCGTTGACAGGGGATACGGCGCTTGACCCCTATCCGGGGAAGCCGGGAATTGTATACTTGGCGTCTGCCGATGAAGAAGGAAACATGGTCTCTTTTATTCAAAGCAACTATACGGGATTCGGTTCAGGCCTGGTCGTCCCGAAGAATACGGGAGTCGCCCTCCAAAACAGAGGCTATGAATTTAAGCTGGACCCGAATCATCTTAAACCCGGAAAAAGGACGTTCCATACGATCATTCCCGGATATATCACAAAAGACGGTCAATCGGTAGTGCCATTCGGCGTGATGGGGGGATATGCAGCCTCAAGGCCATGTTCAAACAGTCATGAACCTCACCGATTTTCAGCTCAATCCGCAAACGGCCCTTGATGCCCCGCGCTGGCAATAGCAGGGCGGAAAAAAGTGCTGCTGGAAACGTCTGTTCCGCAGCACATTGCACAGGCCTTATCAGAAAAGGGGCATCAAATCGAGTGGGCGTTTGATTCAGGATCATTTGGCAGAGGACAGGTCATCCTCCGCCATGCAAACGGCGTTTTGGCGGGCGGGACAGAAGCGAGAACACACGGGAGCATTGCTTCTTGGTAGAACTTCCGCTCTGACAGTTATTTTTTGTCGCGTTTTTCCGACGGTGACACCGGAAAAAGCTCGTCTGATGCTTCATGTTGATACTGTAAAGAACCCGTGTTTTTCCGCTTTTCGTCTCCTGTCTCTTCTAAAACGTTAGCCGCCATATAGCGATGAAAGAAATACTCAAATACGGTCACGCCGATCGCTGAAATGATTGAAGCCATTGCAAGAGAGGCATACGGAGGATTATCCTGCATCGCGAGAATGGCCCAGATCAAAATCAGGGCAAGACCGAAATCCGCCATAGTCGCCGTCGTGTTATTCGTTCTTGGAAGGAGCCAAAGATCTCCTACCAGGTAGGATACGATCCCTAAAATCAAGGTAAGAACAAATACGTCTCCAAATGGGACGCCGAAAAACAGAGTTAAAATCACATATAATAGAACCAGGCTTGCAATGAACTTTAAACACAGTGCCCATACATGTTTCATAAGTTTCATCACCTTCCGCTTTTATTTTAAAGTGCCGCCGCTTTTTTGCTGTTTATTGCTTTTTTGCTCCTGCTGAAACGCGCTTTCTGTCTCATGATCGTTGTTAATCTGTTCGATGCTGCCGTTTTTGATGCCTTTCTTCTCCATGATCTCACCACCTTTTTCACTATATTTTGGATCGATTTTGATTTATTATTCATGCTTCCCGTTCAGCTTCATCGCTTTTTTGAAGCCTTATAGGACCCATTCTGCTGGTTTCGCGGGACATCAAGCCATTCCAATGCTAAAGGATTCAAAAATGTTTACCGGCCGGCACAGTCTATACAAACGAACTAAAAATGTATTTTTTCTTTTAGAAATACAGAAACTAAAAAAGACCCGGCTGCTGGGAACAGTCGAGTCCTCACTGATCAAGGGATCTGCACAAAGGCTTCTTGATGACAGGCCTCTTCCTCTAAGCCGGAGAGGCCTATTAATTTTGCAACGGAACATTGCCGTCAAAGGAGGAAGTGATCGTTTTATTCATATTCCTTATCGGGTTCTGTATGATCACAAAACCTGATTGGCTGCCCATCCCGATCTGTGCACCATGATTGAGTTTGAAAAGCAAGAAAAACCTCAGCCCAGGAGTTTTCAAACTGAATCAATATTCCTCCATCTTTCCATGTGCCATTGTCGTTTTCCCAGCGGCTGCCTCGGGGATTGCCTTGATTCATGTGAATGTTGTGCATTCCCAGACCCGTGTCAAATTTAGAACCGTATACGTAAATTGCTGCATGTTGATCGTTTTTTGCTTTATTCGCGTACTCTTCAAGAAATTCGTATAAGTCATTTTTTTCACCGGGCAAGGTATGCGGCAAAGGCTTCATATCAGCTGCATTAAACAGATTCCCGCGTATATAGTCAATGGCTATTTGATGATTTGCAGAGTTTTCATGAAGTGCCTGATAGCCGACCGGGATTCAGGGCAGGATCGTGATTTGGGAAGCATCGAAATCGTTATCGGCATAATAGAGAACTTTTGATTGATCCGACGATTTTACGTTGACGGCACATCGATAATGTCTGCCATTCTCACCGGCTACATAAATGTCAAGATGCGGTGTTCGGTCATTGATCGGATCTCTTTCGGTTCTCACGACGGTTCCTTTTAAAACGCCATAATGTTCTACAGGCATAAAACTCCTCCTCACATATGATCAGGGTTGAAATAAAACTTGGGAACAACGTGGTGAATGATTTATTGCTTGATTCCCAGATAAAATCCTTAACCAAGAGCAGTCGCTTAACGTCTAAAAGACAGGCCCGGCAAGTTCAATGAGAAAGTTTCACCATCAGAATTCCCCAAAAGCCTGTAAAATCCTCTTTTTATCATCATAATAGTGGTTTTTTATGTGATTTTCAGGTTGTTATTGTTGAAGTTTTTCAAAAAACTTTTAATAAATTGTGAAAAATATTTTAAATTTCATAATAATGGAATCGTTTTATTTACAAGATCATCCAAACAAGGTATATTATGATTGTTAGCCATTTCACAACAAACTTTGACAGGGAGTGACGCTTATAAAATCCAAGCTCGTAAAGATTTTGCCGATCGCCGCTGTTTTGTCGGGATTTATTAGTAACTTCACAATCCGCATCTGCGATTACCGGTTTGGCTGATAATAAAGAATCAGCGCTTGAAGTTCTGCCGGGGTATCATTTTCAATGGAAACTGCAGACGGCTTCAGATGAAGATTGGTTTCTTTGGCAAAATAAAACGGCAGACAGGCATGATTTGTCAGCCTCATTCACGTCTACAGGCGGAAAGAACTTCGACTTGGAAGCGCACTATGTAACTGCGCAAAAAAACGGTTATCGTACAAGCACAGGATCGCGGGCCCGGGAAAACGGATTCGCTCCGCCTCAATGCGATTCAGCCTGGGGAAAAGGTTTATTTAAGACTGAAGACACATGATGGTGATTATAGTACAACGAGCAATTATGATTTTACTTATTCTATTCAATGAAAATGACATTCTGATTAAAATCCCCTTAAGTAAATGCTGATGGAAAGTGTATTGCAGCGTTTCATGAAATGGGAAAGATTGCTGCAAATGCAAAACAAATGATGAGAGCTTTTCTTTTTAGAGAGGCTTTTTTTAAAACCGTATTTTCAGCCATGAGAGCAAACCGCCGCGGATTTTTATCATCCAAACGAAAACGGCCGGCGTTAGGTCCCAGTACATATGATTTACAGGAAATATTTAGACTATCTAAATATAGAATCAGTTAAAATAATAGATTTGAAAGTAATTTACAAAATATTTCTGATAGCATGAAAATGTTATTAGTATACGGTGCTTCTGAAAAATGTTTTCTAAAGGAGAGTATGACAATGAAGGACACTGACATTGCATTGGAACCTGTTGCAATTATTGGAATCGGATGCCGCTTTCCGGGAGGAGCAAATAGTCCGGAAAGCTATTGGGAATTATTGTCGGGAGGTGTCGATGCGATTTCCGAAATTCCTTCTGATCGCTGGGATATTGAAACTTATTATGATCCAAACCGTTTTAAAAAGGGAAAAGCGGTTTCAAAATGGGGAGGATTTCTCGATAGGTTTGATCAATTCGACGTCGAGTTTTTTGGCATGTCTCCCAGGGAAGCCGCCAGCCTTGATCCTCAGCAGCGCTTGTTATTGATGGCAAGCTGGGAGGCTTTAGAAGACGGCGGACAGGTTTTGGAACGATTGGCCGGGAGCGATACGGGGGTGTTCATCGGCGGTTTTACGCTTGACTATAAACTGCTGCAATTTTCAGAAAGCAACCGCGATCTTGTAGAAGCCCATACGGCAACAGGTTCAATGATGACGCTTTTATCCAATCGGCTCTCATATTCGTTCGATTTTCGCGGTCCGAGCGTTTCGGTCGATACAGCCTGTTCTTCATCCCTTGTCGCCGTTCATTTAGCTTGTCAAAGCTTGTGGAATAAAGAAACATCATTGGCGCTCGCCGGCGGTGTAAACGTCATGCTGAAGCCGGATTATACGATCGCTGAGTCAAAGGCCGGCATGCTGTCGCCTGACGGGCGTTCGAAAACATTCGACTCGGGTGCAAACGGATATGTACGAGGAGAGGGTGCCGGCGTCGCCGTTTTAAAACCTTTATCAAAAGCTCTGGCTGACGGAGACCAGATTTACGCAACAATTAAAGCGACGGCGGTCAACCAGGACGGTCACTCCAACGGGCTTACCGTACCGCGGGAAGAGTCCCAGGAAGCACTGCTGCGGCAGGCATATGCCAAGGCGGGAATCGCTCCGGGACAAGTTCAGTATATGGAGGCGCATGGTACTGGAACACCGGTGGGCGATCCGATAGAGGCAAACGCTTTGGGGAAAGTTCTGTCAATCGGCCGCCGAAAGGGAAGTAAATGCTACATCGGTTCGGTAAAAACCAATTTTGGACATACGGAAGCAGCCGCGGGGATAGCCGGTTTGATCAAAGCCGCCCTTTGCCTGAAGCATAAAGCGATTCCTCCGCATCTTCATTTGAACGATCCAAATCCGCAAATTTTGTTTGATCAGCTTTCTTTGCAGGTCCCTCAAACTCTGACGCCTTGGCCTGAAACAGACGAACCTGCAATTGCCGGCGTCAATTCCTTCGGTTTTGGAGGAACGAATGCTCATGTCGTGCTGGAAGAAGCGCCAGCCGCAAACCCGGCTTCTGCCAGAACATGTGAAGAAAAGCCGTATATTTTTCCGATATCGGCCCGAAGCACGGAAGCGCTGAAAAACATAGCGGCAATTTATAAAGAACTGCTGGAAACAAACGGCTCAGCTCAAGACCTTCATGATCTTTGCTACTCTGCGAGCACACGGCGGACTCATCATAGTTACCGGCTGGCGGCCGTCGTCAATTCAAAAGAAGAATTAACCGATCGATTGCGTGCCTTTCTGAAGGAAGAGCCTCAGCCTGGACTAAGCGTGGTACAGGAAGTTCAGAATCATGACTTGATCAAGGGAGCAACCGCCGCCTTGCCTGTTGTGTTTGTATATTCAGGAATGGGACCTCAATGGTGGGGAATGGGACGGCAATTGCTCGAAAAAGAGCCGGTATTCCGTCAGGCGGTTGAACAAGTCGACCGGCTGTTAAAGCAGTATGGCAGCTGGTCGGTGCTAAACGAAATGCTGAAAAGCGAAGAGCAGTCGCTGATGGATGAAACAGAGTTCGCTCAGCCTGCGATCTTTGCATTGCAAGTGGGGCTTACCGCCTTATGGAAATCGTGGGGAATCAAACCTGACGCAATCGTCGGTCACAGCGCCGGGGAGGTGGCGGCCGCATATGCTTCAGGGGCGTTATCCATCGAACAGGCGGTCTGCGTGATTTATCATCGCAGCAGATTGCAGCAAAAAACAACGGGCATGGGCAGACTAGCGGCAGTCGGCCTTTCACTGGAAGAGGTACGGCCGTTGCTGGAAAAGCATCAGGACAGCGTGTCCATTGCCGCTGTGAACGGCCCTGAGTCGCTTACGTTAGTCGGTGATCCCGCCGCATTGGAATCGATCATGAAACCGTTAGAAGAGGATGGTGTTTTCTGCCGCTATTTGCGCGGAAAAGTTCCATATCACAGCCATTATATGAATCTTATAAAAGAAGAGCTGCTAGAATCCCTTCACGATTTGTCCCCAGAGCATCATACCACACCATTGTTTTCGACTGTAACCGGAAAACAAATCGATGGAAGAGAATTAACCGCCGATTATTGGTGGAAAAATGTAAGAGAACCGGTGCTTTTTGCTTCAGCCATAGAAGAGCTGATTCAATCCGGCTATTTTACCTTCTTAGAAATCAGTCCTCACCCTGTATTAGTCAATTCAGTTTTAGAAACGTTGAAAAACAAAAATGCAAATGGAACCGTTTTGGCATCGCTGCGCCGTTATGAAGATGACAAGATCAAGCTTTTGGAAGCGCTGGGAGCGTTATATACCGCAGGCTGCCAAATCGATTGGCCGATGTTTTATCCGGAAGGAGGCAGATTTGAACGGCTTCCGGCGTACCCTTGGCAGCTTGCGCGTTATTGGCAGGAATCCGAATTGTCAAAGTTTGATAGATTGGGAGACAAGGTTCACCCGCTGTTAGGCCGCAGAATATCTTCACCGCTGCCAACTTGGGAATCGGAAGTCAATCCGACGCATTTGCCTTACTTGGATGACCATCTCATTCAGGGAACTGTCGTTTTCCCGGGAGCAGCATATGCTGAAATGGGACTGGCTGCGGCTAAAGAAGTTTATCAGCAGTCCGTTTCGATATTGACGGTTGAAAATGTTACATTTCATAAAGCATTGTTTATAAACGGCCAGGAAACAGTCAAACTTCGTTTGATTTTTAACCCGAAAGATGGAGAGTTTACGATTTACAGCAAGCCTTATCATGAAAAACGGGAGTGGGAGCTTCATGCATCAGGCAGGCTGATTGTGCAAAATGCTGTTGCGCCTCAGCCGATCGATGCAGATAAATTAAAAAAACGCTGCCTCAGGAAAGTTGAAAGCAAGGAATGCTATCAGCAATTCCGGACATTGGGGCTTGAATACGGACCGGCTTTCAAAGGGATTGAAACGCTTTGGCAAGGATCGGATGAAGCCCTGGCAAAGGTAGCGATTCCTGCCGGGCTTCGGGCTGAAGTTTCAGACTACCACTTTCATCCGGCTGTGCTTGATGTTTGTTTCCAAGTACTGGCCGCAGCGCTGCCTTTTTCAAAGGAAGGTCATGCGGAAACGGTTTATATGCCGACAGGGGTTGAGTCTGCTTATATTCCGGAAGGAACCGGGAAAACTGCTTACCCTGAAGTAAAACCCGATATGTGGGTTTATGCGCGGATTAACAGCCGGAACGACTCCGTTCTAACCGGCGATATCTTTATGGCAGATGAGCGGGGAAACATCATTTTGAACATTAAAAACTGCCATGCAAAATCTCTGAAGGATCAATCAGCTGAGCAAAATGTGCTGAAGGAACAGTCGTTTTATGATTTGCAGTGGAAGGTGCAGCCGTTCACAGAAGCAGAACACACAGAAGAGAAGCCGGCCAGACAAGGCAAATGGCTGATCTTTGCTGATCAGGGGATGGCCAAGCTTTTGGCAGAACGCGGCGAGCCATATGTCATGGTCTATCCGGGAGAACGCTTTGGCAAATCCGAACAGGGCGATGCGTACCGGATTCAGCCTTCTGATCCTGAGCAATTCCGCAGGCTGATTACCGAAACGGGAGGAAGCGACTTACATTTAAAAGGCATCGTTCACTTGTGGAACCTTGATGCGGCAGATCCGGAGCAGGCAACATGTGAAGATGTACGCAAAGCAGAGCTTCTTGGCAGCATCTCGGTTCTCCATCTTGTACAGGCTTTAGCTGCGTTTAGCTGGAAAACGGCACCGCGTTTGTGGGTGATAACGAGAAATGCACAAAGCGTTGTGAAACATCATCCTCCGCTAAATGTACTGCAGGCTCCGGTCTGGGGGCTTGGCAAAGTGATTCATCAACTTGAGCACCGCGACATGAAGGGCGGTTTAATCGACTTGGGCCGGCTTTCTGATTCTTCTGAAGCAGACTTGATCTGGGGCGAAATTGCGGCGCAAAGTCATGAAGATCTGATCGCATTTCGAGACGGCAGGCGTTATGTTGCGAGATTAACTGAAAGAAAAGACCTGCGTTTGCCGGCGGCTCCTGTATTCCGTTTTGATGGCAGCTATTTAATTACGGGTGGGTTTGGGGCACTTGGCTTATTAGCTGCCAAATGGCTTGCCGAACGCGGTGCGCGCCATTTGATTTTGATGGGGCGTCAGGCGCTGCCTGAGCGTCATACTTGGAACGGGATCGGCTCTGATCATCCAATGGCTGATCGAATTAAAGCGGTGCAAGAGTTGGAACGGCTGGGCGCGACGGTTCACGCAGCTGCTGTGAATGTAAATGATGAGCGAAGTCTGGCGGCTTATATAAACGCATACCGCCAAGAGAATTGGCCGGAGATTCGCGGCATTGTTCATTCTGCCGGCGCAGCTCTGCCTCAAATCCTCCTTCAGGTTCAGCGGAAGGAATTCAGCCGGGTCATGGAACCTAAGACAATAGGCGCATGGAATTTGCACAAACAATTTGAACACCATTCTTTAGATTTCTTTGTCTTATTCTCATCCATCGCTTCACTCGTCGTCTCAACCGGGCAAGGAAGCTATTCGGCGGCAAATGCCTTTATGGACGGGCTCGCCCGTTACCGGAAAGCGAAAGGCCTGCCGGCTTTAAGCATTAACTGGGGACCGTGGGGACAAGCGGGAATGGCTACTCAGCTTGATTTGCTCGAATATTTTGTTCAGCGCGGGTTTTATCCGATGACAAATGATCAGGGGCTGGAAGCCTTCGGGCATCTGCTCGGTCAAAAAGACGCCCAGGCTGCCGTTCTCGGAGCTGACTGGACGCGCGTGATAGAAGCCAATTTCCGCGGCTTTAAGCCGAGCCTGCTGGAGGATGTTGCCGTTCAAGATAAAGCCGATTCGCCAGACCCGTCCGCCGGGGAGCAGAGTAACGATCCGCTGGAAGAACTTTTGGCGCTGAAAGATCCAGCAGAACGGCAAACGCTTATGATGTCACATCTCCAAGATATAGCGGCCCGCGTGCTTAGTCTAAGCCGTTCAAAACTGTCGCCTGAACAATCGCTGAGCAATTTCGGTTTAGACTCCATGATGGCGATTGAGCTGAAGAATCGCATAGACGACCATTTTAGAATCAACATTGCCATTGTCGACCTGCTAAAAGGACCGAGCATCGTCCAACTGTCAAAACAAATCTCGGCTCAGATAACGGACCTTTCCGCAGAAGGGGCTGATGAGGAGACAGCAGAAATCCTTCAGGAGCTTGAGAATTATTCAAGCGATGAGCTAAAGGCATTGCTCAACGAAATTTCTGCAGGGGAGGAAAAAGAGTGAAAGACTTTAGGAAAAAGTTCGAAACCCTTTCATCTGACAATAAAGCCCTTGTGATTGAAATGATGAAAAAGAAGGCGCGCACTAAAGCGGAAGACTCTATTCCGGTTCAGCCCCGCGAGTCTGATGAATTTCCGCTTTCCTTTCCGCAGCAGCGTTTATGGGTATTACACGAAATGGAACCGGGAAACCCGTTCTACAATGTGCCCAGCGGTTTTCGTTTGAAAGGTGTATTGCGGCGTTCGCTTTTGCAAAAAAGTTTGGACGAAATGTGCAAGCGTCACGAAATTCTCAGAACCCGTTTTTCTGCAGCGGAAGACGGACAGCCTGTTCAACGGATTGAACCGCATTTCACTCGATCTTTGGATATCTTCGATTATCGTCATTTGGACCGTGAAGAGCGGGAAGCCGAAAGTCAGCGCCGGATTCGCCAAGAGATTCTAAGACCGTTTGACTTGAGTGACGTTCCCTGGCGTGCAGCGTTATTTTGCTTGAGCGATAGCGAACATATTTTGCTTTTAAGCATGCACCATGTTATGTTTGACGGCTGGTCTTTACAAGTATTTATGCAGGAGCTGCTGGCCATCTACTCTGCTTTCAGCGCCGGAAAACCGAATCCTCTTTCCGAACCGGCGCTTCAATATGCAGACTTTTCCTGCTGGCAGCGGCAATCCGTACGGGAGGACGTTTTACATAAGCAGTATGAATACTGGGAGAGAAAGCTGAAAAACGTTCCGGTACTGGAACTTCCGGGTGATCGTCCCCGTCCCGGTGTGCAAACATATCGTGGTTCCGGGTATACATTCCCGATCCCGAAACCGTTGTATGATTCCCTGAAAAAATTGAGCCGGGATGAAGGCGCTACTTTATTCGCCGTTTTGCTGTCTGCTTTTAAAGTGTTGATTTTCCGCAATACTCATCAAGAGGACATTGCCGTAGGCACGCCTGTTCACGGACGAAGCTGCAAGGAATTGGAGGGGATGATCGGCGTCTTTATTAATATGCTGGTCCTTCGCTCAAGATTATCCGGCAATCCTAGCTTTCGCACCTTATTGCACAGCGTCCGCGAGGAAACATGGAATGCATTGTCCAATCAAGAAGTTCCTTTTGATCAATTAGTAGCCCGTCTGCAGCCGAATCGTTCGTTAAGCCATAGTCCGCTGTTTCAGGTAATGTTTGCCTTGCATCAATTCATGCCGGCAATGAGAATTTCCGAACTTGAGCTGGAGTTTATGCATTTGGACACCGGCGGGTCAAAATACGATGTGTCTCTGGAGATTTACGAGAAGCCCGAAGGTTTGTCATGCCATTTCGAATATAATACAGACATTTTTAACCGTGATCGCATTGAGAGAATCGGAATGCAATATTACGCTCTGCTTGAATCTCTCGTATCCGACCCGGCCCGCCGGATTGAGGATATCGCTTTGACACACCTATTAAGCGAAGAAGAAAGAAGACAAAATATCCGGCTGCGAAATGAGACGTATTGGCTGAAGCAGCTTTCCGGCGAACTGCCGGTGCTGCAGCTGCCGGTTGACAGGCCGCGCCGGGGCAAAGGCTTTACAGGGGATGCTGTGGGCATAACTGCCGGGGCTGAATTGAAGCAGAAACTGGAGCGGCTGGCAAGGGAGAACGGAGCAACATTGTATATGGTGCTGCTTAGTGCATACCAAACATTGCTGTCACGCTATAGCGGACAGGAGGAAGTGATTGTCGGATCGCCCATGGCCCGTCAGCTTTCCGGCTCAAATCGCGCCGCTGAGATGATGTTTGCGGCCCTACGGGGATATCCGCAAACCGGGAAATCATTCCATGCATTTTTAAAGGAAATGAAGGAGGTCTCAATTGGAGCGTTAGAACATTGGGAAATCCCGTTTGAGAGCCTTGCAGAGAAGCTGGAGACGGGGACTGGAGCGGGCCGAAAGCGAATGTTTGACGCTATGCTTGTTCCGGACGGACCGGTTATTGACGAAGATGATCACTCAAGAATGCAGGAGGCCTTCTCTTTGGAAAGTGACTCGGCAATCAAACCCGACCTCACCCTCGGATACGGAACAGGCGGATCAGGTATTGCGTTTCGGTTTCGATACAATCGGGAGCTTTTCGAGCGGGAAACGATCATGCGCTGGACGAGCCATTGGCTGCGGCTCTTGGAACAGGTGGCAGAAAAACCCGGTATCCAGCTTGGAAAGATCGATCTCTTAACCGAGGAAGAAAAGCTGATGCTCCGCTCATGTAACGACACAAGAGCGGCTTATCCGCAGGATAAAACAATTCACCGGCTGTTTGAAGAACAGGCAGAACGGACGCCGGATCAAGAGGCCGTGGTGTTTGAAGACAGGCGGCTTACATATCGGGAGCTCAATGCCCGAGCAAACCGGCTGGCACGTATTTTACGGGAGAAAGGCGTCGCGCCGGATGACATTGTCGGGCTGATGGCGGAGCGTTCTGTTGAGATGCTCGTTGGCATACTGGGAATTTTGAAGGCGGGCGGGGCATATCTTCCGCTCGATCCAGACTACCCGGAGGAACGGATCGCTTTTATGCTCGCTGACAGTCATGCCAAGTGGCTGTTAAAGGAGCCTCAAAACGGCGGCCGCATATCGTTCTGCGGAGATACCCTCATATTGAACGAAGCAGACGAGCTTACGGAGATCGAGCCAAATCTGCCGGCTGCGGCAGGGCCGCGTAACCTGGCATATGTTATTTACACCTCGGGTTCAACCGGTAAACCGAAGGGTGTCATGGTTGAGCACCATTCAGTCATCAATCGCTTGCAGTGGATGCAAAAGCGCTATCCGCTTCAAAAAGATGACGTGATTTTGCAAAAAACGCCATTCAGTTTTGATGTTTCCGTCTGGGAGCTGTTGTGGTGGGGAGAAGCAGGCGCGAAGGTTTGTTTGCTTCCGCCGGGGGGAGAAAAAGACCCGGATATTTTACTTCAGACGATTAAACGGCATGGCATTACCACGCTTCATTTCGTCCCGCCGATGCTGTCCGCTTTTCTCAACGCATTGGAGGACGGAAAGCGCATTGACTCTATCGGAAGCATTCGCCGGGTATTTTCCAGCGGTGAAGCTTTACCGGCAAGTCTTGTGAAGCGGTTTCAGCGTTTCATTTCTCGCAAAACCGGGGCCGGGCTGATCAATCTGTACGGTCCGACAGAAGCAACGGTCGACGTGAGTTATTACGATTGTCCGCAAACGGAAACCGTTTCAAGGGTGCCGATCGGAAAACCGATTGATAATATTCAATTATTTGTTGTCGGAGCACAAGGGATGCTTCAGCCTGTCGGAGTTGCCGGAGAGCTGTGTATCAGCGGGGCTGGACTCGCACGCGGCTATTTAAACAAGCCCGGGCTGACGGCTGAGAAATTCGCGGTCAATCCGTTCGTGCCCGGTGAACGGATGTACAGGACCGGAGACCTTGCCCGCCGGCTTCCTGACGGGAGCATTGAGTATCTGGGAAGGATCGACCATCAGGTGAAAATCCGCGGGTACCGGATCGAGCTGGGCGAAATCGAACATCGTCTGCTGGCCCACGAAAAAGTAAAGGAAGCAGCCGTAATGGTGAAGGAAGGCGCTGATGGAGACAAAATACTTTGCGCTTATTTTGTTGCGAACGTACCGATGGAAACAGACGAACTGCGCATTCATGCAGCAAAGATGCTGCCGCCTTTTATGGTGCCCGCTTTTTACGAGCAGCTTCCGCATATGCCGCTGACAGCAAACGGCAAACTGGATCGCAAAGCACTGCCGGATCCTGAGCATGTATCTAGAGCAGCATATGTAGAGCCCGCCTCCGGAACAGAGACAGAATTGGCTCGTCTCTGGCAGGACGTGCTCGGGCTTGAACGTGTCGGCGCCGCCGATGATTTTTTCGAGCTGGGGGGGCACTCACTGAAAGCAATGACGCTTGCGGCGCGCATTCATCGGGAATGGGGGGCTGAAGTTCCTTTAAGGGAAATATTCCGCTGTTCGACATTAAGAGAACTTGCGGCGCGGATTGTGGAGAATACGGGCACATCTCGCTACGCTGAAATCAAACCCGCTCCTTATCGCGAGACCTACCCGGTTTCATCAGCTCAAAAACGAATGTACGTGCTGCAGCAAATGAACCCGGAGGCAACGATTTACAATATGCCGGCAGTTTTTGTGATAGAAGGAGTATTAGACCGGAAGCGGCTGGAACGCGTATTTCGACGTCTGATAGCCCGTCACGAATCGCTTCGCACGCAATTCGGCATGATTGGCGAAACACCGGTACAGCAGGTGCTAGAACGTGTAAGTTTTGACGTTTCATATGTTAACGAAATAAACGGTGATGCCGAACGGTGGATGCAGTCCTTTGTTCAGCCGTTTGATTTGAGCAAAGCCCCACTGCTTCGGGTCGGGGTGATGTCGCTGGGGGACGAGCGGCATCTGCTGGCGGTTGACATGCATCATATTATTTCTGACGGCGTGACGGCGAGTCTATTCATCAATGAGTTCAGCCGTTTATACCGCGGCGAGAAGCTGGCGCCGCTTTCGATCCAGTACAAAGATTTTGCCGTCTGGCAAAATGCACGGCTGGAAAGCGAGGCCTATAGGAAACAGGAAGCATACTGGCTGAAGCAGCTTGCCGGTGAGCTCCCGGTGCTGCAACTTCCGGCTGACAAGCCGCGTCCGCCGGTGCAGAATTTTGCCGGGGATGCCGTATTATCAACCGCTTCCGCAGAATTAAGACAGAAGCTGGAGGAGCTTGCTCAAGAAACAGGGGCGACGCTGTATATGGTGCTTTTGGCCGCTTATCAAACATTGCTGTCGCGCTACAGCGGACAGGAAGAAATAATCGTCGGCTCTCCGGTTGCAGGACGGCCGCATGCGGATCTCGAGAAAATCGCCGGAATGTTCGTCAACACGTTGGCCATGAGGAGCTATCCGCAAAAAAATAAAACTTTCCGAATCTTTCTTGAAGAGATGAAGAGAACAGCGCTTGAGGCATACGAGAATCAAGAAGTGCCGTTCGAGGCGCTTGTTGATAAACTCGGAGTCCCCCGCGATGTCAACCGGAATCCTGTATTTGATGCGTTGTTTGTGCTGCAGAATGCGGAAGGCGCAAAGCTGGAGATGGATCGGCTGACATTGCATCCGTATGAACAGGTACACCCGATCGCCAAGTTTGATCTGACTTTGCAGGCAGAGGAAAAGAACGGAGAATTGCATTTTACATGGGAATACAGCAAAGAGCTGTTCGAAAGGGAGACCATAATGCGCTGGACGGGGCACTGGCTTCGTTTGCTCGAACAGGTTGCGGGCAATCCGGACACGCTGCTCGGCGAGATTGATTTGTTGACCGAATCTGAAAAACGACAGCTGCTTGTCGCATTCAATGACACGAAGGCAGATGATCCAGACGATAAAACAATCCATCAGTTGTTTGAGGAACAAGTAGAAAGGACTCCGGATCGCATTGCGGTTGTATTGGAAGATCAGCAGCTTACATACAGGGAACTGAATGAAAAAGCCAACCGTTTGGCAAGGGTCTTGCGGGATAAAGGAGTGCATCCTGAGGATCTCGTCGGTATTCTCGTAAACCGTTCGTTAGACATGGCGGTTGGCGTTCTGGGAGTATGGAAAGCCGGCGGGGCATACGTGCCGATCGATCCGGATTATCCCCTGGAACGTATTCAATACATGCTTGAAGAAAGCCGAACGAAGCTCCTGCTGGCCCATCGGGATCTGACGGAACAAATTTCATTTTCGGGAGAAATCATCGACTTTACGTCTCTTCAAATCAATCAGCAGGAGAACACGAATCTTGAATCCGTTTCAAGACAGGAGCATTTGGCATATGTAATGTTCACATCGGGGACGACAGGCCGGCCAAAAGGAGTCATGATTGAGCACCGCAACCTTCAAAACATGGCGCATGCCTGGAACAAAGCCTACCGGTTGGACGGGGGAACAGCTAATGTACTGCAAATGGCAAGTTTTTCTTTTGACGTTTTTGTCGGGGATATGACGAGGGCTCTGGTACACGGCGGAAAAATGGTTATTTGTCCAAACGACTCCCGCCTTGACCCTGCCGCCGTATACAATCTGCTGATAAGCCATGACATCCATTTGCTTGAAACGACTCCTACGATGGCGCTGGCATTTATGACATATATTGAGGACAACAATCTGGAGACAGGAGCGCTCGAGCGGCTTATCGTTGGTTCAGACAGCTGTCCGGCAGCCGATTTTAACCGGCTTCAACAGACATTCGGGACTCGTTTGAACATCTTGAACTCCTACGGAGTAACTGAAGCTTGCATTGACGCGAGCTATTATGAACCGGCCGGAGGAAGCCTTTCTTCATCGGGTTATGTGCCGATCGGCAAACCCATCTCGAATGTGAAGCTGTACGTTACCGACGGGAATCGTCATTTGCAGCCGATCGGAATACCGGGAGAGCTTTGTGTAGGCGGAGCGGGGGTTGGCCGCGGATATTGGAACCGTCCGAAATTGACGGCCGAGAAGTTTCTTCCAGACCCGTTTGTTCCGGGTGAACAAATCTATAAAACAGGTGATTTAGTAAGATGGCTGCCTGATGGAAATCTTGAGTATATAGGGAGAATCGACGATCAAGTAAAAATCCGCGGATACCGGATTGAATTAGCAGAGATTGAACACCGGCTCGCAGCACACGAAGCAGTAAAGGAAGCTGTGGTCATTTCAAGGGAAGACGGCAGCGGCGACAAGACGCTGTGCGCCTACTTTACTGCGAAGCAGCCGGTAGAAACAAACGAGCTCCGCGTCCATATTGAAAAGTCGCTGCCGCCGTATATGGTGCCGTCTTTCTTCACAGAGATCGAGTCTATGCCGCTGACACAAAACGGCAAGCTGAACCGCAGGGCGCTGCCGGAACCGGATCGCTTATCGGGTGGGGCTGAATATGTTGAACCGGAAACGGCAACAGAAGCGCATCTGGCCGCTTTGTGGGAGGAGGTGCTCGGAATCGAAAAGATTGGAGCCGATGATAACTTTTTTGAGTCAGGCGGCCATTCGCTGAAGGCCATGACGCTTATATGGCGCATCCGCAAGGAATGGGGGACAGAGGTTCCGCTGCGTGAACTGTTCCGATATCCGACGGTAAGGGGACTTGCTGCATGGATTGATGAATATCAAAATGCTTCACGATTTGATGAAATCAAACCCGCGTCGCCGCAGAAGACATATGAATTGTCTTCTGCGCAGAAACGGATGTATGTACTGCACCAGGTGGATCAGAAAGCAACGACTTATAATATGCCGACGGTTTTTGTACTTGAGGGCCGTCTTGACGTCGAAAAGCTGGAACGGGCATTTAAAGGGGTCATCGCCCGTCATGAATTGCTGCGTACGAGATTTATCATCGACGATAGGGAGCCGAAGCAGCAGATCGAAAAGGAAGTGGCGTTTGCGCTCTCATTCCTGAACGGCTCAGAAGAGAAAGCCGAGCAATGGCTCCAATCTTTTGTACGGCCGTTTGAATTAAGTACAGCGCCGCTCCTGCGGGCTGGTGTGATGGCTGTATCTGAAGAAAGATATTTATTAGCAATAGACATACACCACATCATCGCAGACGGTATGACAGTGAGCCTGCTGGTCAACGAGTTATGCATCCTGTACAACGGAGCAGAACTTGCACAGCCTACGCTTCACTATAAAGATTTTGCCGTCTGGCAAAACGCCAGAATGAAAGATGAAGCCTGTGCGAACCAAGAAGGATACTGGCTGAAACAGCTTGACGGCGAACTGCCGGTGCTTCAGCTGCCGACTGACAAGCCGCGGCCGGCGGTCCAAAGTTTTGCAGGCGACGTTGTGGAAGGAACAACCGGCACTGTTTTGAAGGAAAAGCTCGACAGGCTGGCGCAAGACACGGGAACGACAATATATATGATTCTTTTGGCTGCCTATCAAACGCTCTTGTCTCGTTACAGCGGGCAGGACGACATCATCGTCGGCTCGCCGATTGCAGGCCGAATGCATTCAGATCTTGAAAAAATTCCCGGAATGTTCGTGAATACGCTGGCGATGCGCGGCTATCCGCGAGGAGAAAAGGCGTTCAGCGTCTTTTTAAAGGAGATAAAGGAAACCGTACTGGGGGCATTCGAACATCAGGAAGTACAGTTTGAAGCGCTTGTCGAAAAGCTCGGAGCACCTCGGGACGTCAGCCGGAACCCCGTATTTGACGCAATGTTCGTCATGCAGAATACGGAAGACGCAGAGCCGGTTTTGAACGGGCTGTCTCTGAAAACGTATAAACTGATACACACGATTGCCAAGTTTGACCTGACGCTTCAGGCAGAAGAGAAAACGGAGGGACTGAAGTTCACCTGGGAATACAGCACAGCCCTGTTCGAACGGGAGACCATTATCCGCTGGGCAGGCCACTGGCTGCGGCTTCTTGAGCAAGTGACCGGCAACCCGGATATTCAGCTTGGGAAGATTGATTTTTTATCAGAGAAGGAAAAACATCAGCTTCTATATACTTTTAATAACACAAAGGCTGATTATCCGCGGGATAAAAAGGTCCACCAATTGTTTGAGGAGCAGGTGGAACGGACGCCGGACCATGCCGCTCTTGTCTTTAAAGATCGGCAGATGACATACCGGGAGCTAAACGAACGGGCCAATCGGCTGGCGAGGACGCTCAGATCCGCAGGGATAAAGACAGAACAGCCTGTTGCTCTCATGGCCGAACGCTCCTTAGAGATGGTCGTCGGTATTTTCGGGATCTTGAAAGCTGGCGGCGCCTATGTCCCGATTGACCCGGAATATCCCGAAGAACGGATTCGCTATATGCTAGATGATTCAGGTGCGGACATGCTGCTGCTTCATTTGCAAGAACGGATACCTTTTTTGGGAAAAACAATCGTTCTCGATGATGAAAAAGCCTATAGCGTAAACGATTCGAATCTAGAAGCGATCACAGGGCCGGATCATGTAGCGTACATGATCTATACGTCAGGGACAACAGGAAAGCCAAAAGCAGTCATGGCCGAACACCATGGATTATGTAATCTAACGCTCATATTCGAGAAAAAGCTGCCTATCAGCCAACAGGACAAAGTCGTACAATTCGCCAGTTTATCTTTTGATGCTTCTTGTTGGGAAATCGTCATGTCGCTGCTCTTCGGAGCAACTTTATACATCCCTCATGCAGAAGCGATTTTAGATCATCGTTTGTTTGAGCAATTCATCTATAAAAACGGGATTACAACGGCAACATTGCCTCCTGCTTATGCCGCTTATCTGCGCCCTGAGCAGGTTCCGACGTTAAGAAAGCTGATTACAGCAGGGTCGGCTCCTCCTGTTGAACTTGTCCGGAGATGGGGAAATAAAGTGACCTATTTTAATGCTTATGGGCCGACTGAATCTTCCATTTGTTCGGCACTCTGGCAATTTGACGGCTCCATGGCAAGCGGATGTGTTCCAATTGGCAGCCCGATTCATAACCATTTCGTGTATATCCTGGATATACACGGCAACCTGCAGCCTATAGGAGCTGCAGGAGAATTGTGCATCGCAGGCGAGGGGCTGGCGCGTGGATACCTAAACCGCCCAGAGCTGACAGCCGAAAAATTCGCAGATCATCCGTTCAGAGCAAATGAAAAAGTGTTTAAGACAGGAGACCTTGCCCGCTGGCTGCCGGACGGAAATATCGAATATCTCGGCCGCATTGATCATCAGGTGAAAATACGCGGCTACCGGGTCGAATTAGGCGAGATCGAGCATCGGCTGTTGGAGCATGACGCTATAAAAGAAGCGGCGGTGATTGCAAGGGAAGATGCCGGAAGCGGCAAATTTTTATGTGCCTATTACGTGGCGAAAAAACCGGTAAATGTCAGCGAACTCCGCTCATTTATAAGAGCTGTACTGCCATCGTATATGATGCCGGAATTCTTCGCGGAACTCGAACAAATGCCGCTGACGCCAAACGGCAAGCTGGACCGAAAAGCGCTGCCGGAGCCGGACCGTAAATCTGCTGAAAATGTGTACGTTGAACCAGAGACTGAGACAGAAGAGAGGTTGGCAGCCCTTTGGCAGGAGGTGCTTGGAGTTGAACGAATCGGTGCCGCTGATCATTTCTTTGAACTCGGCGGCCAGTCGCTAAAAGCCATGACGCTCATGACGTACATTCAGCAGGAGCTGAAAACGGCTATTTCGATCAAGGAATTATTTCGTTTCCCGACAGTAAGGGAACTTGCAGGGCGGATCGATGCTGCCGCTGCACAATCAGCAAATCGATACATCAAGTATTTAGAAAAAATGACGCCTGAAAACCGGAAATTATTTTTCGAAAACGAACGAGACCATATTGTGAATGATATCGGAACAACAGGATATGACCATCTGTACAACATCTATGTTGGACGGCCGGATATTAGCCAAAGGGGGAAAAAACATGCCGATTGACTGGAGTAAATATGGGGTAATTGAGGAACATCCAAACGAACGTGTGCCTGAAAGAATTGAACCTGTTCCGCTTCAAGATGTCTATGCTCTCTCGTCAGCCCAGAAAAGAATGTATGTGCTTCAGCAGCTTGATCTGACGTCAACGGCTTACAACATGCCGCGGATTTTCATAATAGAAGGAATGTTAGAGCATGGCCGGCTGGAAAAGGCGTTTTCCGATCTGATCAGCCGGCATGAATCGCTGCGAACGCGCTTTTTCCTCAAAGGGGGAGCTCCGGTACAGCAGGTATTGCAAGACGTGCCTTTCACGGTGTCATTCACAAATGGAACAGAAGGAGAGGCGGAACATTGGGCGCAGTCATTCATTCAGCCGTTTGATTTACACGAAGCTCCGCTCTTGCGCGTGAAGGTGATGTCACTTTCAGATGAACGCCATCTCTTGGCAATTGATCTGCACCATATTATTGCAGACGGTGTTACGGTCAATTTGCTGATTCGTGAGCTTCTGGCGCTGTATCAGGAAAAAGAGCTCGCTCCGCTTCCTTTTCAGTATAAAGATTTTGCCGTCTGGCAAAATGCAAGGATGAAAAACGAAGCCTACGCCAAACAAGAAGAATACTGGCTTGAACTGCTTGCCGATGAACTCCCGGTACTGGAGCTTCCTCTTGATAAGCCGCACCCGGCGGTGCAAAGTTTTGCGGGGGATTCCGTAGAAACAGCGGCGGATCTGAAGCTGAAACGGAAACTTGAACTGCTGGCCCGCGAAAATGGAGCCACGCTGTATATGGTGCTGCTTGCGGCATATCAAACACTTCTCGCCCGCTACAGCGGACAGGATGACATCGTCGTCGGCTCGCCGATTGCAGGGCGTCCGCACGCCGATTTGGAAATGGTCGCCGGAATGTTCGTGAATACTTTGGCAATGCGCGGCTATCCCCAAATAGATAAAACGTTCAGGATCTTTTTAAAAGAAATCAGGGAAACCGTGCTGGAAGCTTTTGAACATCAAGAGGTACAGTTTGAAGGGATTGTTGAGAAACTCGGAATTCCCCGCGATGTAAACCGGAACCCGGTGTTTGACACGATGTTTGCATTGCAACATAAGGAAGAAGAACCTGTGCAGGACAGTTTGACATTTCGTTCATATGAAGTCAAGCACATGGCTGCCAAGTTCGACATTTTGCTTCAGGCAGAGGAACAAAGCGACGGGCTGCGTTTCATATGGGAATACAGGACCGCGCTGTTTGAACGGGAAACCGTCGAGCGCTTTGCGGATCACTGGCTACAGCTTCTCAGGCAAATAACGGATGATCCGGATATGCGGCTCGGAGAGATCGACTTGCTTTCGGACAGCGAAAAACAGCAGCTGCTCGTTACATGTAACGGCACGAAGGCTGATTATCCGAAGGATAAAACGGTCCATCAATTGTTTGAGGAGCAGGTAAAACGGACGCCGGATCATATCGCAGCGGTATTTGAAGATCGAAAGCTGACGTATCAGGAGCTAAACAGCCGGGCCAATCAGCTGGCGAGGATGCTCAGGAGAGCGGGAGTAAAAGCAGAGCAGCCTGTCGCCCTCATAACCGAGCGTTCCTTAGAAATGATCGTCGGTATTTTCGCAATCTTGAAAGCCGGCGGCGCCTATGTCCCGATTGACCCGGAATATCCCGAAGACCGGATTCGTTACATGCTGGAAGACAGCGGTACACAGATGATCCTAGCATCTAAAGCAGCTCAGCTCCCTTCTACAGATAGCAAAACAGTGTTTTTGATTGACGATGCAGCTGCAGCGCAGTATGACAGCTCCAATATGGAGCATGCGGCGGCACCGGAGCAATTAGCGTACATCATGTATACGTCGGGAACAACGGGCAGGCCGAAAGGAGTAATGGTCGAACATCGAAATATTGTCCATTTGACAACAAATCGTGCATATATACCGTTTGCGGAAATCGGCCGTCTTGCTCAGACGGGGGCGGTCAGTTTTGATGCTTCGGTTTTTGAAGTATTCGGAACTCTTCTGAACGGAGGTACGGTATATCCGGTAAGTAAAGAAATCTTGCTTGATTCGACGCGTATGAACCTTTTTTTAAAGAACAACGGAATTATGACCATGTGGCTAACCTCACCTTTGTTCAACCGTCATGCACAGGAGAATTCGGCAATGTTTGCCGGACTGCGGCATTTGATCGTTGGAGGCGATGTTCTGTCGGTTAAACATATTCACAAGGTGAAACGGTCATATCCGGAGCTGGTGCTGTGGAACGGCTACGGGCCGACTGAAAATACAACATTCTCAACTTGTTATCAGATTCAAGAAGAAAGTGAAATCATTCCGATTGGCCGGCCGATCAGCCATTCATCTGCTTATATCGTCAATTCGAAAGGACGGTTACAGCCTGTCGGAGTGCCGGGTGAATTATGTTTGGGCGGAGCAGGCCTGGCGCGCGGCTATGTGAATCAACCGGAATTGACGGAGGAGATGTTTGTTTCAAATCCGCATGCCCCCGGTGAGCGAATGTATAAAACAGGTGATGTAGCCCGCTGGCTGCCGGACGGAAACATCGAATATCTCGGCCGGTTCGATCAACAGGTTAAAGTCAGGGGACATCGGGTTGAACTGGGCGAGATCGAATCACGGCTGCTCGAACATGAATGTATTCAAGCAGCGGCTGTCACCGTGAGAGACAATGGAGCGGGCGATAAGGAGTTGTGCGCTTACTATGTAGCCATGCAGGCGGTTAAAGCAGAACAGCTGCACCATCATGTTGCCGCGGTGCTTCCTTCTTACATGGTGCCGGATTTTTTCACGGAAATTCCTTCATTGCCGCTGACGGCAAACGGAAAATTGGATCGACAAGCATTGCCGGAACCGGACCGGGCAACCGCCGCAGATTCGTATGTAGAACCGGCGACGAAAACAGAAGCACAATTGGCCGGCATTTGGCAGGAGATACTTGGCGTTGAACGCGTCGGTGCTACTGATCATTTTTTTAAACTGGGCGGCCATTCTCTCAAGGCGATGAGCCTTATATCACGCATTCACCAAGATATGGAATCGGACATGCGATTGCGTGAAGTATTCAGCCATCCGACAGTAAGAGAGCTGGCGTCATGGATAGACAGAAATGAAAGAACTTCGCGATACGCAAGGATTGAACCCGCTCCGCAGCAGGAAGAATATCCGGTGTCATCGGCACAAAAACGCATGTATGTCCTGCAGCAGCTGGATCCAAAGGCAACGGCTTACAACATGCCGGCGTTTATAATGCTTGAGGGTGAGCTCGACTATAACCGTCTGGAACAGGCGTTTCGGAAATTAATTCAACGGCATGAATCGCTTCGTACGCAATTTGTTCTCAGAGAGGGAATACCGGTTCAACAGGTGCTTACGGATGTACCGTTTATGATGGCTTATGAAAGCGAAACGGAAAAGAAAGCCAGGGTCTGGGTACAGTCGTTCGTTCAGCCGTTTGACTTGGGCAAAGCGCCTCTCTTGCGGGCAGGAGTTATGCCTGTATCAGATAAACAGAATGTGTTAGCGATCGATATGCATCACATCATTGCCGACGGTGTTACTGTAAACCTGCTGGTCAATGAACTTTGCATGATGTACGAAGGAGCAGACCTTGAGCCGCTTTCGATTCACTACAAGGACTTTGCGGTCTGGCAGAATGCCAGAATCCAAAGCGGGGACTATGCAACACAAGAAGCATACTGGAGGGAGCAGCTGGGCGGGGAACTTCCGGTGCTGCAGCTTCCGGCGGACAAGCCGCGGCCGGCAATGCAGAGCTTCGCTGGTGATGTCGTAGAAGCAACGGCAGGCCCGGAGCTGAAGAGAAAGCTTGAGCAAGCGGCACAGGAAAGCGATACAACGCTGTACATCGTGCTCTTGGCGGCATACCAAACGCTGCTGTCCCGTTACAGCGGGCAGGATGACATCATCGTCGGTTCGCCGGTCGCAGGACGTCCGCATACAGACCTTGAAAAAATCGCCGGAATGTTTGTTAACACATTGGCGCTGAGAGGGAATCCGGCCGGGAATAAGACGTTTCGGACATTTACAAAAGAAATGAAAGAAACTGTGCTGAGTGCCTTTGAAAATCAGGATGTACAGTTTGAGGCGCTTGTTGACATGCTCGGGGTGCGGCGTGATGTCAACCGAAATCCCGTGTTTGATGCCATGTTTGCGCTGCAGAACACAGATAACCCGGAGCTGACGCTGGACGGGCTCACTTTACGTCCATATGAACAGCAGCATACGATGGCCAAGTTCGATGTATCGCTGTTAGCAAAAGAGAATGGAGACACGCTTCAGTTTACGTGGGAATACAGCACAGAGCTCTTCGAACGGGAGACTGTTGAGCGCTGGACGGGTCACTGGCTGCAGCTTCTCGGGCAAATCACGGACAATCCGGATATACGGCTCGGAGAAATTGATGTGCTGACAAAAGCTGAAAAAGATCAGCTCCTTTTCTCATTCAACGATACAAAAGCAGAATATCCGCGAGATAAAACGATTCATCAGCTGTTTGAAGAACAGACTGAACGTACGCCCCGGCATACAGCCGTGCTCTATGAAGGCGGGCAAATGACGTATCAGGAACTGAATGCCAGAGCGAATCGGCTCGCGCGAATCCTGCGAAACAAAGGTGTCAAACCAGATCATATTGTTGGCTTGATGGTGCGGCGTTCTGTCGAGATGCTCGTCGGGATACTCGGCATTTTAAAAGCAGGCGGTGCATATCTCCCGATCGACCCGGACTATCCGGAAGAACGGATCCGGTTCATGCTGGAGGACAGTCAGACCAGATTGTTATTAAGACAGCCGGATGGCAAAGCGCCTATTTCGTTTAACGGAAAAAGCATCATTTTGGATGAAACCGAGGAGCTGTCGGGAATCGAGCCTAACCTGCCTCCCGCTGCCAAAGCAAACGATCTGGCTTATCTGATATATACATCAGGATCAACCGGAAAGCCGAAAGGCGTCATGGTCGAACATCATTCAGTCATCAATCGTTTACATTGGATGCAGAAATGCTATCCTCTCCGGGCTCATGACGTCATTTTACAAAAAACCCAGTTCAGCTTTGACGTTTCTGTATGGGAGCTTTTGTGGTGGGGAGAAGTCGGTGCGAAAGTTTGCCTGCTGCCGCCGGGAGGAGAAAAAGATCCGAAAGTGCTGTTCCAAACTATTGCGCAGCACGGCGTAACGACAATCCATTTTGTACCATCGATGTTATCTGCCTTTCTGGATGCTCTTGAAGACGAAAATCGCGTTGAACAGATACGAAGCGTCCGGCGGGTATTCGCCAGTGGTGAAGCTTTGCCGGCGGCATTGGTTGAACGCTTTCAGCGCCTGGTGTCCCGCAAAATCGGTGCCGATTTGATCAATATGTACGGGCCTACAGAAGCGACCGTTGAGGTGAGTCATTATAAATGTTCCAAAACGGAAGCTGTTACGACCGTTCCGATTGGAAAACCGATTGATAACCTCCAGCTTTCCATAGTCAGTCCCTATCAGGCAATGCAGCCGATTGGGGTAGCCGGCGAGTTATGTATCAGCGGAGCAGGTCTTGCCCGCGGCTACCTCAACAGGCCGGAGTTGACGGCGGAAAAATTTGTGAATCATCCGTTCATGACGGATGTTCGAATGTACAAGACAGGAGATCTGGCGCGATGGTTGCCGGACGGGAACATAGAATATTTGGGACGGGCTGACCAACAGGTTAAAATCCGCGGCTATCGGGTCGAGCTGGGAGAGATCGAGCATCGCCTGCTGGAGCACAAGGCGGTGAAGGAAGCGGTTGTGACCGCGCAGGAAGATGCAAATGGCGATAAAGCGCTGTCCGCCTATTTTGTTGCAAAACAGCCGTTGGCAGCGGAAGAGCTGCGTGTGCATGTTGCTTCGGAACTGCCGTCTTACATGGTTCCGGCGTTCTTCACATCGCTGCCGTCAATGCCGCTGACGGCAAATGGCAAGTTGAACCGAAAAGCACTGCCTGAACCAGACCGCGTGTCCGCCAGGCCGGAATATGTAAAACCTGCTACGGAAACTGAAGAACGCCTGGCGCTCCTTTGGCAGAAAGTGCTGGGTCTTAAACGTGCAGGTGCCGCCGACCATTTCTTCGAATCGGGCGGCCACTCATTGAAAGCGATGACGCTCGTTTCCCGTATTCACCGAGAGCTGGGAGCAGACATTCATTTGCGGGATATTTTCCGTCATCCGACGGTAAGGGAACTTGCGAAATGGATCGAGACGAATCAAAACACTTCATCACATGCGAGCATCGAACCTGCTCCGCAGCAGGAAACCTATGCAGTGTCATCAGCGCAGAAGCGCATGTATGTACTGCAGCAGCTTGACCCTCATGCAACAGCCTATAATATGCCGGCAGTTCTTGTATTGGAAGGAGATCTTGATCGTAAACGGCTTGAAAACGCGTTTCAATGCTTGATTGAAAGGCATGAATCATTGCGTACGCGGTTTATTCTCGCAGACGGAGAGCCGGTGCAGCAGGTCATGAAAAAAGCGCCGCTTGCGGTTGCTTATGCAGGCGGAACTGAAGAAGAAGCCGAACAATGGGCGCAGTCGTTCGTTCAGCCGTTTGACTTAAGAACGGCGCCGCTTTTGCGCGTAGGGGTGATGACGATATCTGCCGTCCGGCATCTGCTTGCTATTGACATGCATCACATCATTGCGGACGGTGTAACGATCAGTAATTTCATCAATGAGTTCAGCAGGTTATACGACGGAGCGGTACTCGATCCGCTCAAGATTCAGTACAAAGATTTTGCTGTATGGCAAAATGCCCGGATGGAAAGCGAAGCGTACAGAAAAAAAGAGGGATACTGGATAGAGCAGCTTGGCGGAGAACTGCCGCTTCTTCAGCTCCCGGCTGACAAACCGCGGCCGCCAGTCCAGAGCTTTTCCGGGGACGTATTGACAGTAACCGTTGAAGGTGAACAGAAGCTGAAGCTTGAACGTTTGGCCCGGGAAAACGGAGCGACGCTGTATATGGTGCTTTTAGCGGCATATCAAACGCTGCTTTCTCACTACACGAGACAGGATGATATCATTGTGGGCTCGCCGATCTCGGGAAGGCTGCATGCTGACTTGGAAAACGTCGCCGGAATGTTCGCGAACACTTTGGCCCTTCGCGGATACCCCAAAGGGGAGAAAACGTTCAAACGATTTTTAAAAGAGATCCGAGAAACTGCACTTGAAGCATTTGAGCACCAGGAAGTGCCGTTCGAGGTGCTGATTGAAAAGCTCGGTGTACATCGTGACATAAACCGGAATCCTATCTTTGATGCGATGTTTGCACTTCAAAATATGGAAAACGCGGAGCTGAAAATGGACGGGCTCACACTGCGTCCCTATGAACTCAAATACAAAACCGCCAAGTTCGATCTTACCATGCATGCAGAAGAGAAGGGCGAAGAGCTGCAGTTTACGTGGGAATACAGCACAGCGCTGTTTGAACGGGAAACCGTAGAGCGCTGGGCCGGGCATTGGCTGAGGCTTTTAAAACAAGTAACAGAGAATCCTGATGTACGCCTTGGGGAGATTGATCTGCTGACCGAAACGGAAAAAGATCAGCTGTTTAAAACGTTTAACAGCACGAAGGCCGATTATCCGGAAAATAAGACGATCCAACAGCTGTTTGAAGAACAGGCAGAAAGAACGCCGGATCATATCGCAATAGCGTTTAAAGACCGGACGCTGACATACCGGGAACTGAACAAACGGGCAAATCGGCTTGCCCATGCATTGCGGCGCCGCGGAGTTCAGCCGAATGACGTCATCGGACTTATGATGGAGCGTTCGCCGGACATGATCATCGGGATTCTTGGAATTTTAAAAAGCGGGGCTGCATTTGTGCCGGTAGATCCTGATTATCCCGCACAGCGAATCAGATTAATGATTGAAGACAGTTCAGCATCTATTTTTGTCGCTCAGTCACATTTAGCAGAACGGCTCCCTTCCGCCGTCACCATGATTGAAGCGGATAGCAGCGCTATGCGAAATGAATCTGAAGACAATCCGGCAGCAGTCAATGAACCGGAACACTTCTTTTATGTGATCTATACATCCGGGACGACAGGAAAGCCGAAAGGCGTGATGCTGAACCATCGCAATTTTGTCAATTTAATTCATTTTCAGCTTACAAAAACGGATGTTGATTTCAGTCATGCCGTGCTGCAGTATGCTACCTTCAATTTTGATGCGAGTTACCATGAAATTTTCTCAACGCTTTTGTCAGGAGGACGGCTGCAATTGATTACGAAAGAGCAGCGGACAGATGTGAATGAATTGCTGGGAATCATTGAAGACAACCGTATTCAGGTGCTCTTCCTGCCGCCTTCTTTCCTGAAATTCGTCTTTCAGAATAAAGATTATGCCGAGCGCTTTCCAGCGTGCGTCCGCCATATCGCTTGCGCCGGCGAGCAGCTTGTCGTTACTGCCGAGATGAAAAAGGCGCTCTGCGAAAAACAGATCACGCTTCATAATTACTATGGCCCATCAGAAACCCATGTCGTGACAACTTTGACGATGAAGCCGGGTGATCTGATCGATGATTTTCCGGCTATAGGAAAGCCGATCTCCAATACGCGAATATATTTGCTGAATGATTCAAAAAAACCGGTGCCGATCGGTGTCGATGGTGAATTGTATATTGCAGGAGACAGCGTTGGCCCTGGCTATATGAACCAGGCGCAGCTTACCGCCGAAAAGTTTGAAGCAGATCCTTTTCACAGCGGCGGAAGCATGTATCAAACAGGAGACCTGGCAAGATGGCTGCCTGACGGGAACATTAAATATATAGGACGGATCGATCACCAGATCAAAATTCGGGGGTACCGGATCGAACTTGACGAAATTGAGCAGCGGCTGCTGGCGCATGAAGCAGTGAAAGAAGCGGCTGTTATTGTGAGAGCTGACGCTGCCGGCGATAAGACGTTGTGTGCCTATTACACGGCGAAGCTGCCGGTTGGTACGGACGAGCTGCGCGGACATCTTGCATCGGCACTGCCGGCGTACATGCTGCCGTCATTCTTAACAGAGCTTGAGCGCATGCCGGTGACAGCAAACGGCAAGCTGAACCGCAAAGCATTGCCTGAACCGAAACATTTAGCCGGTGCGACTTATGTGGAGCCGTCCACGGCAACCGAAGCGCAGCTTGCTGTGCTTTGGCAGGAAACGCTTGGCCTCGACCGTGTCGGGGCAGACGATCACTTCTTTGAACTGGGCGGTCATTCATTAAAAGCGATGAATCTTGTAGCACGCATCCATCAGGAACTGGATACAGAGGTGCCGCTGCGGGAACTCTTCCGCCATCCGACTGTGCGAGAGCTGGCGGCATGGATTGAGGCCAATGGAAGCGCCTCGCCTTATGCTGCGATTCAGCCGGCGCCGCGGAACATCAAAAGGAAGGGGGACTAAAAAAGCCATGGGAGAATATGTCGAGGAATACCCGGTGTCATCGGCGCAGAAACGAATGTATATGCTTCATCATATGAATCCGAAGGTGACGGTATATAACATGCCGCTGATTTTGATCGTAGAAGGAAAACTTGATTACGGGCAGCTGGAGCGAGCGTTTCACAGCCTGGTGATGCGGCATGAATCGCTTCGCACCCGGTTTGTCACGGTAGATGGGGAACCTGTGCAGCAAATCGAAGAGGATGCGCCGTTTGCGGTTTCTTATGCAAGCGGAACGGAAGAAGAGGCTCGGGGATGGGCGGATTCGTTCGTCCGGCCGTTTGATTTACAGCTGGCACCGCTTTTTCGTGCAGGTGTGATGACGATATCTCCTGACAGGCACCTGCTTGCGATTGACATGCACCACATCATCGCAGACGGTGTTACGGTCAGCATTTTAGTCCAAGAGTTCAACGCATTATATCATGGAGCCGAACTTGCGCCGCTGCGTATTCAATACAAGGATTTTGCCGTTTGGCAAAATGCGAGGATGGAAAGCGGGGCTTATAAGACAAAAGAAGCTTACTGGATGGGTCAGCTTGCCGGCGAACTGCCGGTGCTGCAGCTACCGGCTGATAAACCGCGTCCGGCGGTCCAAAGTTTTGCGGGGGATGTCGTCGAAGCGGCGGCCGGTCGGGAGCTGAGGCAAAAGCTGGAGCTGTTGGCGCAGGAGAGCGGTGCAACGCTGTTTATGGTGCTGCTCGCTGCGTATCAGACGCTGCTTTCGCATTACACCGGACAGGAAGATATCATCGTGGGCTCGCCGATAGCCGGCCGTCCTCATGCCGATCTGAAAAAAATCGCCGGAATGTTTGTCAATACTTTGGCATTGCGGGGCTATCCGCAGCGGAATAAAACGTTTCGGGATTTTGTAAATGAGATGAAAGAAACCGCACTCAGTGCATATGAACATCAAGAAGTTCCTTTTGAAGCGCTGGTCGAAAAGCTCGGCGCACCGCGGGACGCGAATCGGAATCCTCTGTTTGACACGATGTTTGTGCTGCAAAACACTGAAAGTGCAGAGCTCGTAATGGAGGGACTTACGTTTTGTCCGTATCAACAAAAGCGCACGATCGCCAAATTCGATCTAACCCTGCAGGCAGAGGAGAAAAACGGGGGGCTGCAGTTTGCGTGGGAATACAGCACTGAGCTGTTCGAACGGACGACCATAGAGCGCTGGACGAATCACTGGCTCAAGCTTTTGGAGCAGGTGGCTGCCGATCCGGAGATACGGCTCGGGGAGATTGACTTATTGACAGAAACAGAAAAAGCAGAGCTGCTTATGACATATAACGATCCGGGGAAGGATTATCCAAACGATAAAACAGTCCATCAGCTGTTTGAAGAACAGGCGGAACGAACGCCTGAGAAAACCGCAATTGTATTCGGGTCTGAAAAGCTGACGTACCGTGAACTGAACAACAGGGCCAATCAGCTTGCCTGTATCCTTTGTGAAAACGGTGTAAAGCCGGATATGATCATCGGCCTCACGGCAGAACGTTCCCCTGAGACCATCGTCAGCATACTGGGTATCCTGAAAGCAGGAGGCGCCTATGTTCCGATTGATCCAAGCCATCCGGAAGAACGCATTCAATTTATATTGGCAGACTGTAAAGCAAATATGTTAATTACCCAACAAAAATTAAAGAAAAAATTGCTGGATTCACAGACCGTAATCAATCTTGGACAGATCAAATGGGATGACAGCGGAGAATCGTCTAATCTAATCTCCTCCGCAACCCCTGCCAATTTGGCTTATGTAATTTATACGTCAGGGACAACCGGACGGCCGAAGGGCGTAATGGTTGAACATCGGAGCATTGCGCACAACCTGCTTTGGCATGCCGGGGAATACGGCTTGACAAGCGGCGATACATTTTTGCAGCTCGGCGCTTATACATTCGATGCTTCTATATTAAGTACATTTTCTTCGCTGCTGACCGGGGCGGCCGTATCGATGGCACCCGAGCATGAAGCAAAAGATCCGAACGCTGTATCAAGGATCATTGCTGCAGATAAGGTCACCCATTTATGCTGTCCGCCCAGCTTCTTTACTTTGTTGCTGGATTCAATGACGCCGGAGAAGGCTTTATCTCTTCACACGGTTATTATGGGCGGGGAAAGACTGCCGGAAAAGATGGTATCTCGAAGCAAGAGGGAATACCCGTTCATCGAACTGGTTAACGAATACGGCCCGACTGAGAGCACCGTAACATCAAGCGTTCAGCGGGACGTGCAGCCAGGCAAAAAAATAACGATCGGGCGGCCGATTCCCGGGACCTGCATGTATATTGTAAATGAAAAAGACAACCTGCTGCCGATCGGGGTGGCCGGAGAATTATGCATCAGCGGGCGGGGACTGGCGCGCGGCTACGTTAATCAGCCTGAGCTGACGGCGGAGAAATTCACCCGCATGCACCCGGCGAACGGATGTACAAGACGGGGGATCTCGCGCGGTGGCTGCCTGACGGGAACATCGAATTTCTCGGGCGGATCGACCAGCAGGTGAAAATCCGCGGCTATCGAATCGAATTAGGAGAAATCGAGCATCAGCTGCTGGCGCATGAATCGATTAAGGAGGCTGCAGTTATCGCAAGAGAAGAGACCGGCGGTGATAAAACGCTGAGTGCCTATTATGTGGCGGCCCGGCCGCTTGATGCTGGCGAACTGCGGACGCATGCCGCTGCAAATTTACCTTCTTACATGGTCCCGTCATTTTTTACGGAGCTCGACCATCTGCCGGTGACACCGAACGGTAAACTCGATCAAAAAGCCTTGCCGGAGCCGGACCGTTTATCTGCGGCTGTAGAATTCGTGAAACCGGCAACTGAAACAGAAAAGGCTTTAGCATCCCTATGGGAGAATGTTCTCGGGATTGACTGCGTCGGTGCAGCCGATGATTTTTTTGAGCTGGGCGGCCATTCGCTAAAGGCGATGATGCTCGTCTCACGCATTCATCAAGAGCTTGGAACTGAAGTGCCGTTACGTGAGGTATTCCATCATCCGACGATAAGAGAGCTGGCAATATGGATTGACACGAACGGCGGGATCTCACCATACTCAGAGATTAAACCGGCACCTCATCAGAAAGAGTATCCGGTATCACCCGCGCAGAAACGGATGTATATCCTTCAGAATCTACATCCGCAGGCGTCAGCCTATAACATACCGGCAGTCTTTGTTATTAAGGGATCGTTACATCACAAACGGCTGGAACAAGCGTTTTGCAGCTTGATCATCCGGCATGAATCACTGCGGACGCGGTTTGTCCTGAAAGATGGGGAACCGGTGCAGCAGATTGAGGAGAAGGTACCGTTTACAGTTTCCTATACCGGCGGAACGGAAGAAGAGGCTCGGCGGTGGGCAGATACGTTCGTTCAGCCGTTCGATTTACATCTGGCACCGCTATTTCGGGCAGCTGTCATGACGATATCTCCTGACAGGCATCTGCTTGCGATAGATATGCACCACATCATTGCGGACGGTGTTACAATGAATATTTTCATCAGTGAGTTCAACGCGTTTTATCAAGGAGCCGAACTCACACCGCTGCGGATACAGTATAAGGATTTTGCCGTTTGGCAAGCGGCTCGTTTAAAAAAGGAATCTTACCTGAAGCATGAAGCATATTGGTTGACGAAGCTCGCCGGCGAATTGCCGGTCTTGAAGCTGGCAGACAAACCGCGGCCTGAGCTTCAGGACTTCACGGCAGATCACGTTGATGTAATAGCTGATGGGAAGCTGAAGAAAAGGCTTGAGCTTTTGGCGAAGCAAAATGGCGCGACGCTGTATATGGTGCTTTTGGCCGCGTATCAAACATTCCTGTCGCGTTGCAGCGGACAGAACGATATCATCGTAGGTTCACCGATCGCCGGCCGTCCTCATGCCGATCTTGAAAAGATAGCCGGAATGTTCGTCAATACGTTGGCGTTGCGGGGATCTCCTGAAGACGGGAAAACGTTTCTAACGTTCCTGGAGGAGATCAGGAATACTGTACTTGAAGCATTTGAACATCAGGAAGTGCCGTTTGAGGCACTGGTCGAAAAGCTTGGGGTGCGCCGCGATGTGAATCGAAACCCTGTGTTTGATGCGATGTTCACCATGCAGAATATAGACAAAACAGAGTTCGTGATGGAGGGGCTGACGCTTCGCCCTTATCAACATAAACACTCATCTGCTAAGTTTGATGTGACGTTGCGGGTCGGTGAAGAGAACGGGAGGCTCTGCTTCACCTGGGAATACAGCTCGGCGCTGTTCGAACGGAAAACCATCGAACGCTGGACAAAACACTGGCTTAAGCTTTTGGAACAGGTAACGGAAAACCCCAAGCTGCAAATCGGAAAAATTGACCTGCTGACTAAATCCGAAAAATATCAGCTGCTTCATACATTCAACGATACAAAGACGGATGATTATCCAAAAGAAAAAACGATCTGCCAGCTGTTTGAAGAACAGGTAAGCCGTCGGCCCGATCAGACAGCTGCGGTGTTTGAAGACTGCAAGATCACATATCGGGAGCTGAACAACAGAGCAAATCGGCTCGCACGGCTTTTGCGCAAGAAGGGCGTCAGACCGGATGACATCGTTGGCCTGACGGCAGAACGTTCCGTCGAAATGATGATCGGGATGATCGGCATTTTGAAGGCGGGAGGCGCGTATTTGCCGATCGATCTGAACTCTCCCGAAGAACGGATCGGGTTTATGCTCGAAGACAGCCATGCCAAGCTATTGTTGGGAACACGTGATGGAAAGAACATTCCGTTTGATGGAGAGACCATTCTGCTGGATGAAACAGAAAAGAAAGCGGGCACTGAAGCCAATTTACCGCCTGCTGCAGGCCCGCGCCATCTCGCATACGTAATCTATACGTCAGGTTCCACGGGTAAACCAAAGGGAGTTTTGATTGAACAGCGCAATGTGGTGAACCTGATTTTTGGCTTGAACGATCGCATTTACCGCCATTATCCTGAAAAGCTGCGAATTGCATTGATTGCACCGGTCTACTTTGATGCATCTGTTCAACAAATCTTTGCCAGCTTATTGCTGGGGCACACGCTGGTGATCGCTTCTGAAGCAGTACGTTCAGACGGTCAGCTTCTTGCCGATTTTTATAAGCGGCAGAACATCGACATTTCTGACGGAACACCGGCACATCTGCAGCTGCTCGTTGGAGAGAAGCTGTTGACGAACGTCAAACATTTTATCATTGGCGGGGAGGCGCTGCCAGGCCGTTTGGTTAGCCGAATGAATGAAATGTACGGAACGGGGAAAAGACCGGTGATGACGAACATTTACGGTCCGACAGAATGCACGGTCGATGCCACCTCGTATAAAGTCGAACACGAAAAGACCGTCATACCTATCGGAAAACCGCTTCCGAACTATCAGGCATATATCGTGAATCGTTATAACAAGCTGAACCCTGTCGGTGTTGTCGGCGAACTATGTATCGGCGGCGAGGGGCTTGCCCGCGGTTACTTAAACCGGCCCGAACTTACGGAGGAGAAGTTCACGGCTAATCCGTTTATCCCGGGGGAACGGATGTACAGAACCGGTGATCTTGCCCGGTGGCTGCCGGACGGAAACATTGAATATATAGGGCGGAGCGACCATCAGGTCAAAATCCGCGGCTACCGCATCGAGCTCGGCGAAATTGAGAACCGGATGCTTGAGCATAAGGCCGTGACGGAAGCAGTCGTCATCGTCCGGAAAGACAGCGGCGGCGATCAGGTATTATGCGCCTATTACGTCGGCGATCCGGCCGTTAAGCCGGAACAGCTCCGTTCGTACGTACAAGCGGCGTTGCCGCCGTATATGGTACCGCAGTTTTTGTCTCAGCTTCACAGTATGCCGCTGACGGCGAATGGCAAGATTGCCCGCCAGACACTTCCGGAACCGGAGCGGGTAACGCCTTCAGGCCAATATGTGCCGCCTGCTACTGCAACTGAAGCCAATTTGGCCGCTCTTTGGCGGGAGGTCCTTGAATGTGAGCGGGTTGGTGTTCACGATCACTTCTTCGAGCTTGGCGGTCATTCGCTGAAAGCGATGAGGCTCACATGGCGCATCAAACAAGAGATGAACCTGAATGTTCCGCTTCAGGCCATATTCCAATATCCGCGAATCAGACAGCTTGCCGGACACATCGCGAGCTCGAATCAGCTGAACTTTGATCAGATGAAAGGGCATATGGTCCGGCTCAGTGAAAACGGAACGAAAAATTTATATTGTTTTCCGGGTATTGGCGGCGTCGGTTATATATTTTATCAATTGTCTCAAGCCGTGCCGGACTGGAATTGTTACGGGATCAATTTTGTAGAGTCCCCTGACAGAATTGATGAGTACGTGAATCATATCAAGCGGGTGCAGCCGCACGGTCCTTATTATTTTTTGGCGTACTCTGCAGGCGCGGCACTCGCCTATGAAGTGATCAAACGTCTGGAATCTGGCAACGGTCAGGTCGAACAGCTGATTCTTTTCGATTGCAAAATGGAAAGCGGCAAAGAAACGTATCATCAGCAGAAAGTCACAGAATCAGCTGAAGAATTTGTTGAACAATTCATCATTACCCAATTTTTAAAGGAAAACGATATACAAGACCCTGCTCAAGCAGCATATCTTCGGAAAGAAGGGCTAAAAAGCGTATTGCGTTACTTTCAATATTATCAGGAAATGGTTTTCGAACAGCCGATCCATGCCGAAATCCACCGAATCGAAGCCGATCATGAAAAATGGAACGATCAGGACCTTGAGAAAATGACGACCCAAAGATCGTTTACCTATCGAGGATACGGATCTCATCAAGAAATGCTGGCTTCGCCGTTTGTCGAACAAAATGCAGAGATTCTGGCCGGAATTTTAAACAAAGTCAAAAGCATGTAAGGCTACCGCCGCTTGACGTTTCAAAAAGGCTCGGCATCTTGCATGTCTAAGCTTGCGCGAATCCGTGATTTCAATGTGAGGGAAATAAAGCTTTAAAATCATACTTTTAAATAAAAGGAGTGATTTTGTTTGGCTTCATCTGAAATAACCTCAACTTGTGAAAAGGCGTTGTATCCATTTGGCGAATTCAGCCGCTTTGTGGTCCATGAACTGCCCGAATATAATCAAAAAGAAGAATATGCTAAAGGAATCAGCGCTTCAAATGGTTTGATTCCATCCTTTGAAGACGTTCTGGAAGTCGTGTATGATCAGCCGTTTTTAGTCCGCATCCGCGCTATGGGTGATTTAGGCATGTTTCTCGTTTCCTCTGAATTGGGACAGACCTCTGTTTCGCAGGACATCATCAGCCGATTGAAGGTTCTCGCTGCTTCAGCAGGCGTGGCACCAAGAGATACATATTCATCCTATGTTAACTACAATCCTGTTGAAGCGCTTCGGACCTTTACAGGGAATAAAAGTGAAGTCAATTTCATCCGTCAGCTACAACAATCGGATGAAGCAATCAGACCGGCAGCCGAAAAGCTGCTGCTCTTAAAAAAGAACCCTTTTCATGAGAATCGGATTAAGTTCTTGGAAGAAACCGTATCCTGCGTCAACATGTTGAAACAGGAGAGCCGGACCGTTCATCAAACCGTAGATCCCGCTTTCTTTTTTAAATGTTTTCGGCACTATTTCTTCCCGATTCAAATCGGCGGGCAGGAATACAGCGCACCTAGTGCAGTCCATCTTGCCAACTTGATTGTGGTTGATATCGTGACAGGCACTGCAAGTGAATCACATCTTCAGTTAATTCATAGCTTGTTCCCGTATTTTGAGCCCAAAAATAAATTCAGAATCGTACAGGCGATGTCCAGGCCTTCACTGAAAGAGCACTATCTGGAAGCAAACCATTTAGACGAACTTTCTTTATTGGATGAAATCTATCAATCCCTCATCGAATATCGTCTGACACATCAAGGAATTGTAAACAGATACATTAGAAAGCAAGATCCAGACGTGAAATACGGGACAGGCGGATTCCCGTTTGATTCATTTCTCCAAGAATTGATTGAGATGGTTAAAGTATCTCGTGAAGATATTCATAGGTATGTAAAAAAATAGCGAAAAAACATAAGCCGTGTCTTTTGCCTGAACAGAGGAGGATAAAGGTTGCCTATGAATCGTGTCACAGGTACTGCTGCGGCTGCTTTTACTCCCGGCTTCTGACACGCTTTGCCCCTGCGGGATTTGTTCTTCATAAAGGTTTGGGGGTCAGCTTGTTGATCAGGGCCGTGCCCCATTCTTCAATAAAAAAACAGCCTTACGAATAAGGCTGTTCGAAAAGCGAGCCTTACCAGCTCGCTTTTTTGATACCCGGAATTTGTCCTTTATAGGCAAGCTCGCGGAAGCAAATCCGGCAAAGCTTAAATTTGCGGATCACAGAGTGCGGTCTGCCGCAGCGTTCACAGCGTGTATATTCCCGAACTTTAAATTTTTGTTCGCGCTTTTGTTTGGCGACCATTGATTTTTTGGCCATTATTTTTCCTCCTTTCAAGATCATGGTTGTATATAAACATAAGTGTGTATGATTTCTGTAAACAATTTATTATAACAAATCAAATTGGATTTGTAAACTGAAGTTCTGGGATTATGTAACATCCCATCATCCGAATATCAGCCAAAAAGCCTTTATTTTTGCGTAAACGCCATTTTTAGACCGATGATGGCAAACAACGAGCCTTGGATCAAGTTGATTTTTTTGGCGATGGCGGGGCGGTTTCGCAAAAATTCTCCGACTTTACCTGCGAATATGCTGATGATGATAAAAATGGCCAAAGCCTGAATCAAAAAGATGATACCGTACATGAGCATTTGTATCGTCACATTGCCGGCTTCATCGTTGACAAACTGCGGCAGAAAAGCCAGGAAGAATAACGAAACCTTGGGGTTTAAAAGATTCATAATGATGCCTTTTCGATACAAAGATGTGAAACTCACAGAATGCTGATCGCTTATATGAAAGCCGGAGCTTTTGTCCCGGAAAGACTGATACGCCAAATATAACAAATACGCTGCTCCGGCGTATTTCACGAAGGTGAAGGCAAGAGCCGATTTGTAAATGACCGCTGAAATTCCGACGGCTGCAGCCGAAATGTGAAAAACGAGTCCGGTGCAAAGCCCGAAGGCCGTTGATATTCCGGCGGTTTTGCCATTCGATATGCTCTGTGCCAACACGAACAAATTGTCCGGCCCGGGCATGAGGGTCAGCAATATGGCTGCACCTAAAAAAGATGTTGCTGATAAAAAGTCCATATGTCCCACTCCATTTCGATGCAATGTTGCTTTGTGCCATTATAACATGCAGAACGCGTCGGAAGGTGCGGCCATCATTTATATTCCGGCGGGCATATTACTAGATTTCATGCTATAGCCCAAAATTTCTTTTAAATATAGGTAAATGTTACATTAGAAAATAAGGATAACAGCCTTTTTATCCAATATTTTGGTTTCTTTTATTAGTACATGTTGTCTCTCATTCTCATAGTTTAATAGTGAGAAAGAATTAAATGAAAGAAAGGGAGAATGTCCATGTATGATCATGATTACTGCAAACCATATGTAGCACGTCCTATCGTCTATCCTACAAGGAAATGTGAGTATCATGAGTATTCCAAAACAATTATTCCTCATATTCATCCGCAGCATGTTTCCAAAGTAAAGCATCACAAATATGAGCATGTTCATTACTATCCGACCACTTATTCCAAATACGAGCCTGAGTCACATTACCACTCACATCACGGAAAGCCTTGCAAACGGAAACACAAAGAAGACCGGTATTAATTGTTTGGACTTTCTTAAAAAAAGAATGTCTAAACCGATCTGAATATCATTTCAGAGGAAAGCACCCTTCGGGGTGCTTTTTCATTGGAAACCAAGTGAAGCGAATGGATGAAATAAAGTTGTACAAGTTCGTAGAAATGCTGTGCAAAAGATGGCCAAACGTAAAAGGAGGGTGCTTTGTGCACCCTCCTCAAGAACGGCCGCCGAATATTACGTCTCATACGATGCAAACAGGGGAGACCGAACTTGAATAAAACGGTATTTAATTTTTTAGTAATAATATTTCTTGTACGGTTCACACTTAAAATAATATTTTTTGTGATGGTGTTTTTTGTCATATTCGTAACCGTAATCATAATCGTACTTTTTCTCATGATCATAGTCATAATCATAATCATACTTTTTCTTATGATCATAGTCATAATCATAGTCATACTTCTTCTTATGATCATAGTCATAATCATAGTCATAATCACAGTATTTCTTATCATGTTCAGGTTTATAATAAACCTTCTTACATTTGAACCAGTAATAGTCCTCGTGCTTCTTCTTATCGTATTCGTATTCGCTCATCTGCCATTCCCTCCTTTCTCATTTGTCTGTATATACTATGCCCTTTATACGAAAGAGATTGTGCGTTTTAAATATATTGGAAAAACAGGCTGATAACTGGTTTTGAAAGTGCGGTGTCGACTACCTGCCCCGGTTGAAAGAAATGTAGATTACTGCTTTAAAATAGGTAAAAAGAAAACCTTCATATATAATAATAGAGACCGTGAAAGGGGGAAGTATAACATCATGATCGACACGATGCCGAATGAGGTAAGAGCAGATTGCATGAATTGTTTCGGGCTGTGCTGCGTAGCGCTGCCGTATGCGAAATCTGCTGATTTTGCGTTTGATAAAGACGGCGGTACACCTTGCCGTCATTTACAATCGAATTTCCGGTGTGCGATACACGAAGATCTTAGAAATAAAGGGTTTCGCGGCTGTACCGCTTATGACTGTTTCGGCGCCGGCCAAAAGGTGTCACAAGTCACTTATGAAGGAAAGGACTGGCGAAACAGCCCTGAGCTGGCGAAAGAAATGTTTGACGTATTTCCCGTTATGCAGCAGCTTCACGAAATGCTTTGGTATTTGCATGAAGTCCTTTCAATAGAAAGAGCGCAATCAATTCACCGGGATGCGCTTGCGATCCTTGAAGAGACGGAACGGCTGACGAGACAGAATAAGGACTTCATTTTACAAATTGATGTGTCTGCGCATAGAAGGAAGGTGAATGGCGTTCTTTTGCGGACGAGTGAAATCGTACGTGCTAAATCACCGAACAAAAAACATCCGAAAAAAATCGGCCGTGGAAGCATCCTCATAGGTGCTAAACTAAGAGGTTTTGACCTAAGGGGAGCAAACTTGAGAGGCGCCGTCCTGATAGCCGCCGATCTGAGGAATTCCGATCTGAGAATGGCTGATCTGATCGGGGCTGACTTTCGGGATGCCGACTTAAGAGGCGCCGACCTCTCCGAAAGCATGTTTCTTACGCAGGCTCAGGTCAATGCGGCGAAGGGTGACCGGCATACAAAATTGCCGCCGACATTGAGGGTTCCTGATCATTGGAAAGCAGCTGATTGAGTAAAAAACCTCTTCCCGCGAAGGGAGAGGTTTTTAAAAGACGCTGCGGACCAGTCCGCCGTCTGCCCGCAATGCCGCGCCGTTGATCGCGGAGGAAAGCGGGCTGCTTAAAAACGTGACAAAGTGTGCAATTTCTTCCGGCCTGATCAGCCTTTGAATGATCGAAGTCGGACGATTTTCTTTCATAAAGCGCTTTTCCGCTTCTTCGACCGTAAGATGTTCCCCTTGATAGAGAGAGTTCAGCATCGTTTCGACTCCCTCGGTTAAAGTCGACCCCGGCATCACAGTATTTACTGTTACATTTGTGCCTGTTGTAAGCTCTGCCAGGCTTCGGGAAATGGAAAGCTGCATTGTCTTCGTTGCACTGTAGTGCGCCATTTCCTGCGAAGGCATCACAGCCGCCTCGCTCGCAATAAAAATGACACGGCCTTCCTTTTTTTCTATCATGTTCTGCAAATACTTACGCGAAAGCCTTACGCCGCTCATAATATTCACTTCGAAAAAGCGAAACCATTCATCATCCGGAATATCAAAGTAATCAGCCGGTTCAAAAATCCCTAAATTATTGACTAATATATCGATCTCAGGATACGCCTCAAATAGTTCATTGCATCCTTTTTCCGTGCCAAGATCAAAAGCGGCCGGATAAAGTGCGGCTCCTGTATAGCGTTGTTTCAACTCGTCTATCGTTTGTTTTACGGTTGCTTCACGCCGTCCGTTGATGATAACAGATGCGCCTTCTTTCGTTAAGGATGCGGCAATCGCTTGACCGATTCCTGACGTGGACCCTGTGACCAACGCCTTTTTTCCCTGCAGATTCAGTTCCATCGTATATTCCTCCGTTCCTCTTATTTATAAACAAAAATTCAGCACATCATACTGCCACCATTATGAGACAGAAAAGCCGTTTCCGGTAGTACGCACTTTTTTGTTCTATAGGCACTTTTTTGTGCCTGACATGAAAAAGGCCCTCCTAGAGGGCGGTAAAAAACCGGATGTGGATTATGGCTGCTGATTCAATTTCTTTACAATGCCTTGATCGATTTCTCTTTCGTTTACTCTTTCCTTGCTTGATACGATCTCTCTCCTGTTTTCCCAATGAATAAGATAATATTGACCTTTCTTCATTTGATCTCCAGAAGAAAGTTTCAGTTTTTTCGCTTTTCCAGTTTTATCATAACCGGTAGTATAATAAGTATACGTAATGTCTGTATATCCATCATTAGCTTTTTCTTTCACGATTTCCGGATCTGCCGTAATTTTCACATAATAATCTTCCGTTGAATAATACGCCGAGTAAAACAAATACCCGCCTCCGAAAATGATTAATATTGCTGCGATCATTCCAAGAAAAAATTTCATCATTTATCACCCCAGGAGCCATCATACGTTAAAACTGACGGGCGGAACTATTGATTCAGCTTACATTTTCATTACACGTATGTAAGGAGGGGCTTTGTCCTCTGGACTTCCAGAGGGAAATGATATGAAGTCAATAAAATCGATCACTGTTCGTTCAAATACATATGTTGTAGGGAAAGCATGCCATCCGCCTGGATTTAAAGACGGAGCTGTCGTGATGAAGATTACCGAAAAAAACAAGTTTTTCGGGCTGATTAGTGGTTTTGTTGTTCATTTTGATACAAAAGCAGAGCTGCATATTCATTCGAATGGTGTCATTGTCGATTGGACAGAAGGAGGCTTCATGGAAAATTGATTTGAGATAACTTTGCTTGATAAAACAAGCCCTCATTTTGCAGTAAATGCAAAAGGGAGCAGGATGGGGGTGACCATTGGGATTTAATGAAATCCGTGTTGTATGAAGTCTCATCCAAAAAAGCATCTAAGCGATGTTTTTTTATGTTGAGGTGTGATTCTTCATGATCTTGAAAAGAGTTTTCAAACAACGAAAAAATTAAAAGCGGATTTAAGGTAAATGAATGATGGCATAAGGGAGATGCAACGGGAATTAAGTAAGGGCCTGGTTCCAAAGTTCACGAAGCCGAAAAGAGAATGTATAAGTGATACTGCAAAGGCCGCAGCAAGAGCTGCCCGGGGTGGGGCATATGAGAGTACGCTATGGTCGCCTCTGATTATGCTGTTAAAGCGGTAATGAACAGGGAATCCAAAAAAACACCGATCAATGTAATCGGTGCTAGAGGGTGCCAAGAGGTTCTTACTTTAGCATATTCACAAATGTTGTTTTTATCCTTTTTTCATTGTGAATTAATCCTCATCAAAAAGATGCTGTATAAGACACCTCAATTTATAATATATGCCATGCCAGAGACTCACGATATTTTATTCTGCTAAATGGCAAAAGGTGAATAAAATTTCAGTTTGGGGTGATGATGATCAAAACAAATCATCGGCGCGCTCCAGAACTGTTCATCATAACGAGGAAAACCGATTTTATAAAAATGTATTTTGGCTATTGATATAAAACCGATTTGTAACTATAATAGTTACAAAAATGTGTGAACAGGTCGATAGAGGAGCCTGCCGGGATATGTGTACGTCTTCAGTTTAAAGGAGAGGGCTTTTGAATAAATGATGCGTCAAGTCAATAAAAGCTCATGATGATATACATATGACAATGGAAAGTGGAGGAATCTGCAATGAAAATGTTAGTTACCGGAGCAACAGGAAAACTCGGGTCAAACGTGGTAGAGACGCTATTAAAATCTGTGCCGGCGAGCCAGTTGGCCGTTAGCGTCCGCAATCCGGAGAAAGCGGAAGGATTGCAGGAGCGCGGAGTGGAAGTTCGCCAAGGAGATTTTGATCGTCCGGAAACATTGGATTCCGCTTTTGCAGGGATCGACCGCTTGCTGATCATTTCTGCAGACGGAGATAATGAAACGAGGATTCGGCAACATACAAATGCGGCAGAGGCAGCAGAACGCGCAAAAGTAGGCTTCATCGCCTATACCAGTATAGCCAATGCCGAAGGGAGCACAATGTTCCTTGCTCCTCCGCACGTTGCCGCAGAAGAAGCGATTTTAAAAACAGGGATTCCTTACTCATTTTTACGAAACAATTGGTATTTAGAAAATGAGGCGTCAAGCATTCAAGGTGTGCTGGCGGGAGCTCCCTGGGTGACATCTGCAGGAAGCGGCAAGGCAGGCTGGGCACTCCGGCAAGAGTATGCAGAGGCTGCGGCGGCAGTGCTTTCCGAAGAAGGACACGAAAACACAATCTACGAGCTTTCGGGCAGGTTATTGACTCAGGAGGAACTGGCGTCTGCCCTTGGCGACGTATTGGGCAAAGACATACCGGTTCAGCAGGTTGATGACGCTCAATATGCCGATATCATGAAAGGTGCCGGCGTACCGGATTTTCTCATCCCGATGCTCGTGAATATTCAAAAAGGGATCCGGGACGGAGCTTTGGACGTCGAGAGCAGCGATTTTGAAAAACTTCTCGGACGTCCGCTTACCCCGATCAGCGAGGCGCTGACTCAAATCGTAGACGGAACAACAGAATAGTTGAAAACCGGCCTTTGTTCATGTCGACAGAGGCCGGCTTTATTTTTGAGACTTCCGGGATTCTCCCGTTACTTGATTTCGATCGCCGAAGCCTTGTTATCCCAATCCGAAGCCATATTAGCCGTTTTCCCGTACCAATCGGAATGTCTAAACAAGACTCCTTTTCCATACCCTTGAGTTGAAGTATGCTCCCACAGCGTCGTCGAATAGCTTGAAGAAGGTGACGCCGTACTCAAAGAGGAAATTCTGTCATTCCAGCTGGAAGGCAGATTTTTAAACCCGTCTCTCCAATAAATATACTGCCCGCCTTTATTTTTATACTCATAGAAATCAGTACAGCAAGGACCGGAGCCCGTGATCTTGAATTTGTCCTGAAGCCTTTGTTTGTCTTTTTCGATAAATGCCTGCAAACTTTCCCTGCTCGTAAAGCCATATGCCAGCCAATCGCCCGCTTGATTTTGTTTAGGCAGGACCATGGTTACTTTTATATCTTTGTTGGCTTTATTACTCATTTTGATCTGGGAATCCGCGTCTTTTCCATCTACTGCTACATAGTGAAACGACTCAATCGTATAATCGTCCCTTTCATTTGCCGACACAGCGCTGGCTGGCCATGCAGAAATGAAACAGGCTGCTGCAACGATACCCATTCCTACTGTTTTTTTGAGCTTTGTCTTAAACATAACACCACTCCCTTGCTGGATTTCCCTATTTTTCAATAGGCTTGAAAAATCATAGCATTAATAAAATGAAAATCATGTCTTTTTTTGCAAAAAAACTTTAAATTTAAATAAATTTACAGGTTTCGATCTTTGTGTAAGCTGCCGATAGCCTGCTAACCCTCTGCGGCAGCCTTTATTATTGGTTGAACGTAACCAAATAGGTGATTTGAAGTGAAGTCAATCGACTGAGGATTTTAACCGTTTTAGGAAGTCGAGGATGCAATGTTTAGACGTATACTTGAAGACGCACAACCTTGCCGCTTATGGAGAATGACAGTTTTATCAAAAAAGAGGGCGAAAAGCCCTCTTGAATAAAGTATTAACGATTCCCGGTCGTGGCTACTGTTTCCAGGTTTTGACCTGGTCCCGGGCTTGTGCTACTTTTAAGAAAATATATTTTTCATTTTTGTTTAGCCATATTTGATTCATATTCATTAGAACTGTCTATATAAAAGTATTCAATAGGTGTTCCATTTTCTTTTGATAAATACCCCTTATCCTTTCTGCCTACATCTCTTCCAGAGTATTCACAAATAAATTATTTTATATACTTTCCGGCTCCATCTATAACCGTTTCTGTTACCTCATTAGCTGTTAATACAAAAATTGCAAGTCGGGAAAGACAGCAACAAAAAGTGGGAATTTCTTCATCGGAAACTCTTATTGTTATTTTTCCACGGTTATTATTTGTTACATGGAATGAATATCCTTGTGAATTAATGTTAATGCTTGTGGCCTGTGCATTAGTAAATGAGGGAAAAAATTAATTAAGTCAAGAAATCAGAAACACGATCTTAAGGAGGTTGAAAAATATAAAACTTTGAAGGCAGAATCGTTTGACCATATAGAGGTCTTCGACAAGAGAGGCCGAGCAAAGGTTGTTTTGGACATGAATGGTAATATGATTGAAGCTAAAACAATAGCGGCATTAAAACAAAAAAGAACAATTTCAATTTTTGATTGAGGTGATAGAGATATGGAAGATAATTTTAAAAAAACAATAGAAATTTTAACTGATATTAATGAACTTATAAAGAAAAAAAAACAAATTGAGGTAGTTAGTAAAAGCGAATTAGATGATAAAATCGATAATCTAGATGAATATTCAGATTTACTAGAAAATATGACTCAAAACATAGAAAAGTTATCTAATTCACACCTTTACTCTACAGATGAGATAAGAAGTTTACTCCTTAAATTACATTTAAATTTTGCAGATTATATTTGGCATATTGATGAAATTCATGATTTATTAAAAGATTTCATTGGGAATTTCCCGGATAGTAATTAGTTTAAAGAATATTCAATTTGAAATACTCTTTAATTGGCTTAGCATTTAACAAAAAAGGCTCTATCTGGGGCCTTTTTTGTTACTCCAATAAAGTTTCAATTTTCGCCTTTGCCTTCGTTTTCCGCTCGTAATAGTCATCTATTCCGTTATTTTTGGCTCTTTTGTCCGGATAGAAATAGAGAGCAGGCAACGCATCCTTAGAGGGAATTTATATGTTAAGGAATATGGGGAGTGAAAGAAATTTGATTATCATACGGTTTATTCAGATGGAAAGTATTTATATAATCCTAGATATATAGAGTCTTCTATTCTAGAAGTTGAGTACTTTAATATAATAAAGAGTGAAAACCCTAATGGTATAACTACAAAAGAGGAATGAGGTAAAACATATGTGTACAACTTCTTCTATGTTGGTTATTGAATATTGAAAAGCAAATTTTCCAATCATTCTCATCATTTACTGGTGAGCTTCAGGCCGCGAGAAAATACGACAGCCTGAAGAGCAGATAATACGCTCTTAATCATCTGACAACAGTTACATAATGCACCCAATAAATAACACCGTTTTTATAAACAACAACAGTCGCTTTACCAGGACCTATGGCTGTAACCATACCATATTGATTAATCTCAAGGACGCCCTGACCATTGAGGATTTGATATTGGTCTCCTCCCATAAATACGTTAGAATCGCCAACATTCATTGTAGTGTAGGTTACGCCATAAGATTAAGATATGACTGACGCTGTTTGGGCAGAGGCGTTTAGAGCAAGGGCTGGTGAAATGAAGACTCCTAAAATCAGTGATAATGCCAATAAACTTTTCATAGCTTTTTTCATCATTTACCCTCATGGGTTTTCATTTTGCTTGCAAGTCTAGTTTAGCATGTTAAATATTTGAAACATGTGGAGGGTTTGTGAAACGGAAAGATAACCAATGAAAGATGTGTGACTTTTCCTTAAAGGAAAACAACAATATTGAGGGTGAGTTTGAATTGAATCGAATTAAGAGGTAGGACAGCTATTGGGAACGCATACATTTTTGTGTTTTTTGATTAGGGCGAAGGGACGTGCTAGTTTCACTTGCAAAAATCGAATATTGCGCAGGACGTAACGTCACACTCACTAAAATGAATTGGAAGCTTTGATTCTAAAAAATTTCGAATAACGGAAAGGATTTAAACAAAAGAAGGCTTCTCTTTGAGATGAAGCCCTTAACAAAGATTCAGAAAAACTTTCTCTTTGAATTCAGCCGGTTCGATGTTCATTTCGAAAGGAGACAGCGGCTTCCCCCTGTCAACTTACGGTTTCGGAACGTGTACGAAAATAGCTCCTAACACCGTACCATTACTTTTAAATACAGTGATTTTAGCATCTCCAGGGTTGTTTGCTCTAATTATTCCACTGCCGGTTACAGATGCAACATACGAATTATCACTTTTCCATGATTTGGCCCCTGATATATGGGATGGAATATCATACTCTTCTCCTAAACGTAGAGTTATAGGATAATTTTGAATTGATATTTTATCCTGTAGCAAGAAGGAAGCTTGTTTACCTTCTGGAATCAGTACAGTAGAGTTATCTACCTCTTTTGCAGATGCTACTCCACTTATAGACAAAGCTAAAGCAGAAATCGATAACGTAGAAACAATACTTTTTTTGAATTTCATTTAAAACACTCCTTTTGAAATTTTTTGTTACACTTTACTAATTCGACTCAAGGAATGATTTTCCTTGTAAATAAATGTTAATTATTTGTGGGCAAATAAAATATCTGAGAAGAGCACAAGAAACGAGTAAGTCCAAGATGGAGAGCCTGAGGACACTAAACCAACGCTGTGATGCGTTGGTTTAGTGTCTTTTTTATTTCAAGGAGGGATGATTTTGTTAGCTAAACAATTGTCTTTTCTGCCACCTATAGACGAAAAGGAAGTCAGAAATACGATTATTAGGGAGCTCAAAAAATATAAGGCTTTGAAGGTTCAGCTTGAATATTGGAAGGAGCAAGAAGCGGCAGGGATGTCAGAGCCTTTCCCGCGGCTGTCCGATCCACATCCCTATAATGAATTAAAAGTTGCACAGATAGACAGGGCGTTAACATAAAGTCTTGATAATGAATTGCAGATCATAAAGGCCAAGTACCTCTCTTCAAAGAAAATCAAGGATACTGAGATTTATATGGAGATGGGACTCAAAAAGGACAAATATTATCAGATCAAATGTCATCAGGCCACAGCTCCCGGGATTATCTGAGGGCTGTTATGAACGAAAAAAGCAGACTCCTACGAGTCCACCTTATCAAAGTTTAATTTTTTCAAATCCTAGGAGCTGCACTAAATCCCGTTATGATTTAACCAAAAAATGCATTTTCAGCAACTTTAAAGTCTCCAGCACCAAATTCAGCTTTTCCTTGAGTAGTAAAGTTTAAAATACCAGTTAAAACTACTCCTGTTATTACTGCACCTAAAAGTATTTTTTTCATGAGACAAGTTCCTCCGTCCATGTTTGAATTTTGTCGCGAGCGACTACTCCTTCATCGAAGTATTTCGCCGCTAATTCATGATATTCCTTCTTTTTGAAGTGTCTTGCTGCAATGATAGCTAAAGCTTGAAAAAGAGATTAGCGAGGTTAGCGAACATGATATAAGAATTGCCAAGCTAAAAGAGAAACTTGACAAAACACTTGACCATGGTGAATATATTAAAATTGCTGATGAGATTGGATATGATAATCTTACAACTGAACAGCAAGTTATTTACAACCTGTCTAAATTCAATAAAACAGGTGATGACATTCAAGCAGGCATTTTTAACGCTGCTGTGGATCTTGGGAAGGATTTTGTCGATGGAGGAATTGAGCTAGGGCGGAAAATTGGATGGACAATTGACTATTTACACAAAGATCCGCAAGTAGTTAGTGATGCAATTCTTGGATATGACTTTAAAGGTGCCTTTCAAAGTATGGTGGACACGTTGGTGGAAAAATGGGATGAGAAAGTAGTCAATGGGGATGCGTATTCAAGGGCGCACTATTTCACTTATTTGATTGGGAGTCTTTGGGGTTTGAAAGACGGACCTTCTTCAGCTTCAACGGGATCGAAGGATCTTGTCAAGGCTGGAAAGACCGCGGTTAGCAAGGCGAAGAAAGCCGGAAAGGCCGTAAAACAATTTGTAAAGCTGCCTACTAATCGATACACTCCCGCATTGGAAGGGATTCTTCAGGATGCACCGAATTCAATTAATGTGAAGAATACGCCGCCTATATTAAAAGAATTGGCCGAGGATAAAAAGAAAAGTGTGCTTTTCAATAGTAATAAAGAGACTTCGGGTCAGGGTGTAAAAAAAGTAAGAAAAACCATTGTGCCAACAGTTAAAAGTGGGGAGTTTAATAAATGGTTCAATTCATTATCAACTAAACAATTAGATGAACTCTGGCGTGATAAAAAAACTAGAAGGGCCATAGAAAGACAGCTTCGAGCTCCAGGAGGAATGCATGAGTGGCATTTAGTTTCACGAGCCCTACTTTTAAACACTGGGGAGTAACGGCAGAACAAATTAGAGAGCTACGAACGGCAATAAATGAAGTGGAATTTGTTAACCCGACAGGAAAGCACGGTGGATTAGGTTCTACTGCTGCTCACAACGAACTACTAAAGATCATAGACTCATCAAAAGATTATAATATGTTTGTACGAAGATTAAACAATTGGGCCAATTACAGACTAAAAGGTGGAGTTGAGGCTTTGCCTGATGGATTAAGGATAAAAAAATAGGAGGATTTAAAATGGAACGAGAAAATTTTGTCTCATTATGGATTGGAAGTATTCAAACTGATGATAAATTAAATGAATACGTTGAATTACCGTACGATGAAGAAGAAGGTGACTTTCTCCCTTCTCCGTTTTTAATAGACTTTGACATAGATATTGATGATTTAGATGAAGATTTTATCGAAAAGGTCGTTTATGATCAAAATAAAGAATTGCTGCAAGAATTAATAGGTGGCTGTTCGTATGATGAAATCATTTTGTCTCGTTTTGAAGCTATTCAGGGTAAACAACTTCCCAAGAATATAAACTCTGCCATTTTACTATATAACTTTGATTATGAAGGAAAAAGAAATGAAATAGTTAACAATGGGTATACTTTTAAATTTGTAGGATCCGTTTCATATGTTTAAAGATAAAATTGAGCTAAAGAACTGATAAACTTGTTTTAGCACTTGATCTCTGATTGAGTGCTTTTTTTATGTTCAAATCCGAGAAAAATCCGACAAAAAGGGGGATAAAATGGGGGACTTTTTTTATTCCACTTTGTCCTACGATAGAGACAAGAAAAACGAACGTGAATATCGAGTCCAAGAAGGAGAGCCTGCGGACACTGATATTTTGCACATTGATATTGTGCAGCTGATTGGCGGCCGCTTTTAATGGCCAGAATGGGAGACGCACCTTTCCCTTATCAAGTGTGCACCCGGATGTATCGAATGATGATGAAGGTCGTCAGCTTCATAGGAGGAGCAGCTGGAGTCTATGCAGGATTGCGCGCGATAGTCACGGGGAATGCAAGCGGTGAGATCCCGTTTGCACAGGAAGTCATTTTCTTCACATGGCTCCTAAAAAAAGGCAAATAAAGAATTCGAAAAGAAGGATAAAGATTTAATGTACAGTGAAAGGAGGTGAGCACATGCCAAGAGAATTGGTAAACGCCAAAATTACACACGTTTCATATGTGGACAAGGCTGTTATTCAAAAACAGTTCTTTTTTATGAAATCAGAAAAACAGCCCGATTTTTAATAAGAAATCAAGGTCCTCACAAAAGCTAAAGATAAGCAAAAGCTCGTATACGGAATTGTATACGAACCAGACACGATCGACGCACATGGGGATTACATGACGGCTGCTGAAATCGCAAAAACAGCTCGCGGTTTCCTGAAGGATGCCCAGCAGATCGACAAGCAACATGATTTTCAGGACGGTCCGGCCGACTTTGAGGTGAATGGCGAAACCATTAACAAAGGAACTTGGGTTATTGTCACGAAAGCCTCGAATGAGATTTGGGAACAAATCAAAAAAGACGACTTCACCGGGTATTCAATGACTGGGACCGCCGAAACAATAGAAAAGCAAAAAGAGAAGCCTTTTTCTCCGTCTGCCAGTGAAGAGAAAGGGCTTTTTAATTTGCTGAAAAAGGAGAGGTCCAAGACAGATTTAACGTCGAACGCAGCCGCTGGTGCCGTGATGGAAACTGATCCTAAAAAAATCAGAGAAGCCTTGCAAGACTTTGTGAAAATCTTAAGAAAAACGAGAGAACCTGAACTGATCAAAGCTGGGAATCTCAGAAGTACGTATGGCGGCATCATCCTACTGAGTTAATCGGCATAAACAAAGACAACGCTGGTGAAAATGGTTTTAGCGCCCCTGTTTTCAGTCTTGGTGCTACTGTTCATCTCAACTATATCTTATAAAAAAGGACAACCACAGTGTAGTTATATAGAGTATAATATTCTTGTATATAAAAGCTTTGCTCACTCAAGGGAAGTCTTGCTCATCCCCAATTGAAAGGGGGTGATGCAAATGACAACATTCGAAACAATCTCTTTAATGATTGCTTTCGGCATGTTAATTGCCGTGTTGTCGAAGAAAAAAAATAGACCTCCCTTGAGCCTTCAAACTTAAAGGGATAGTCTATCATCAAGATCCTATGAGCAAGCCCCTTGGTGGGCTGCTTTTTGTACACTGACTCGACTGTTCCCAGCAGCCGGGTCTTTTTTATTTTATGCATTTCCTAAAGAAGAAATACATCTGAAACGTGATCATGATATGGTATCTCTAATATGATTATAACACACGTTGATTGAATTTCTATATACGATATAATGTTACGGTCGACGAAGTAGAAATGGTGACGAGAACCGCAAATCACAAATAAAAAAGAGCCAAACCCTTAAATACCAAGGACTGACTCTTATCTGAATACGTCCCAGGAGAGATTCGAACTCCCGACACACAGCTTAGGAGGCTGTTGCTCTATCCACCTGAGCTACTGGGACACAGAACAATATTATAGTATAAAGCAATGAAAAAATAAAGGGGGAAAATCCAATTTTTTTCGTATTTCAGGAGAAAGCGTGCATCCAGCCTGACTGAATGCATGCTTTTGCACCTTAGCCTTTCAGATCAATATGATGGCCTGAAACAGGGTGGGGCGCTTGTATTGCGTCGATTAATTGTTCCGCATTTTGCTTGGCGGTGTCCATAGCTGTTTTCGTTAATGAAATATTCACGTTTTGGGCCAGCGAGGATTGACTCATAGCCACCGATAAAGCTGCGATATCCAACAAAACCACCTCCTTACCATGTAATATCGGTTGAATGAAGGGAGGTCTTTATTCACATTTAATCGTTTGAATATTCAAATTTTTAAGATGGCGTGATAGTATAGATTTGGAAAAGCGCTGGCGCGAGCAGTCAGTTCTCGCTAATGTACCGTCTAACGCCTTTTCTCAACCGGCTGTTTCGTTTTTTCCTCCAACAATTCAATGATTCTATTGTTTTGTTTCACCATTGTTCTCAGTATCGTGATGATCGTTCCGGAGAATCCGGTCAACATGATGAGCAGCACGATGATGATCCACATGCTAAACACTCCGTATTCTTTTTTCTTCTTTCGCAACATTTCGTCTGTTTCTAAAAAAATGATATGGGAGGCTGATTCATGGATTGGCTTGAGTTTGTATCTTCGATGGTCCAGTCGTTAGCGTGGCCCGTTACATTGGCAATGATCGTATGGCTCTTAAAGGAACCTGTATCCGAACGGCTGAAGGAACTTATCAAATTAAAATATAAAGATTTCGAATTGGAATTCGGCATGCGTGTTCAGGCGCTGGCTTCAGCACGCGGTAAAAGAAACCGCGCTCTGGCATCGATAAAGGCTGAGAATCCGCCGCAAGCCGTTGTCGAAAGCGCATGGGCTGAGGTTGAGGAGGCGCTGCGCGAGGCTGCCAAAAGACTGGAATCGGATTCCGGCAGTCAGGGTGTGCTGCATGTCATCGATATGCTTTATGAGCAAGGAGAGGTCACGAAAGAAGCGGTGTCGGAATTGAGAGAGCTGTGGAATTTGAGATTTATGGCTACAGGCGACATCAGTTCCGACAGTGCTTTAGAGTACAGAAGCCTTTGCAGCGAAGCAGCTGAAACGCTCAGATCAGCAAGTAAAATGCCTTCAACCTATTAAAATATCTTTTTCGTTCTTCATTTTGTGTTTTTTACCAGGATGATTGTCTGCAGTCACAAATATGATATGATGGAGGCACAGGAAGAAGACTACCAAAAGAGAGGTTTTCAGTTGAATGTTAGAGAAAGCCGAAGCATTATTACAGCGTTATTTTGGCTATCCGTCATTGCGGCCGGGACAGCGGGAAGCCATTCAATCCGTTTTAGAAGAGCGGGATACGGCGTGCATTATGCCGACAGGGGGAGGCAAATCGATTTGCTATCAGATTCCCGCTCTGCTTTTGGAAGGTACGACACTGGTGATTTCCCCTTTAATTTCACTGATGAAAGACCAAGTGGATGCCTTAAATGAGCTTGGGATCAAAGCCTCATACGTCAACAGCTCCCTCGATTCCCGCAAGGTTGAGGAACGTCTTTCCATCTTAAGAGAGGGCGGGTACAAGCTGTTTTACGTCACACCGGAGCGTTTAACTTCCCCGGATTTCATCCGTGTGATCTCCAATCTTCATATTCCGCTTGCGGCGATAGACGAAGCCCATTGTATCTCGCAGTGGGGGCACGATTTCAGGCCGAGCTACAGGAATATTGAAAGCTTTTTAGGCTCGCTCGTAAGCCGTCCCGTCGTGCTTGCACTAACGGCGACCGCGACGCCTGAAGTTCATGAAGATATTTGCGAACAGCTTGGCATCCAAAAAGAAAACACTGTGTACACCGGATTTTCCAGAGATAATCTGACGTTTAAAATCGTAAAAGGTGAAAACAGGGACCGGTTCATCGAATCCTATATCGAAAAAAACCGCTCTGAGGCGGGGATTATTTATACGGCGACTAGACGCGAGGCTGAAAGAATTTCCGGACATCTCTCGAAAAAAGGCATAGCCGCCGGGTGCTACCACGGAGGAATGAATGATGAAGAGCGGGAGCGCCAGCAGGATCTCTTTTTAAATGACAGCATCAGCGTAATGGCGGCGACTTCCGCATTCGGAATGGGCATCAATAAAACAAATATCAGGTACGTGATCCACTATCAGATTCCAAAGAACATGGAGAGCTATTATCAGGAAGCGGGACGCGCCGGGCGCGACGGTCTTGACAGTGAGTGCATTCTGTTGTTTTCTCCGCAGGATATCCGGCTGCAGCGCTTTTTAATCGAGCAGTCCACAGACGATGAAGACATGCAGGCGCAGGAAATGAAAAAGCTGAGACAGATGGTTGATTTTTGCCATACAGAAGGCTGTCTTGAACGGTTCATTCTCGGTTACTTCGGCGAAAAACAGACGGAAGACTGCGGGAGGTGCGGCAGCTGCCTTGATACGAGAAACGCAGCGGATGTCACAAAAGAAGCGCAGATGGTATTATCCTGCATGATGAGAATGGGCGAAAGATTCGGGAAAACCATGGTCGCACAGGTTCTTTCCGGGTCTAAAAATAAAAAAGTCATCGAAAACGGCTTTCAGCATTTATCGACGTACGGTATTTTAAAGCATCAGACCATTCTTGAGATCAGCGATTTTATAGAATTTTTGATTGCCGATGAATACATAAAGATGTCTGACGGAACATATCCCGTTCTTTTTGTGACAAATAAGGGGCGGAACGTATTGCTTGGAAGGGAAGAGGTAACCCGAAAAGAAAAAATGAAAACCGCCCAAATTGTTCAGGATGACCAGTTGTTTGAGCGTTTAAGAACGCTGCGCCGGAAGCTTGCACAGGAGCAGGGGGTGCCTCCATTCGTCGTTTTTTCTGATGAAACATTGAAGGAAATGAGCGGCAAAATGCCGTTGACCGAGGATGAATTAATGGATGTCAAAGGAGTAGGGGAGCAGAAAAGACAAAAATACGGCGCTTTATTTTTACAGGAGCTAAAAGCCTATAAAGCTGAAAATGAATGATAAAAATGCATTTTTGTAAATCTCTTTTTTAAAAAAGTAAAAGAACGAGAGAACCGTTGATATGACTGGGTTTATAACGACTTAGACAGGCGTGGAAAATGTTTCTTGTAAAGGAACTGTAATCAAAAACAAATTGTTTTGTTATTGAATTGACATTTTCATATGTTACGATTGCTCCTGTTAGCCGGACAATAAAAAGCTAACAAGGGAGGATTTACTTATGAAGAAGACGTTTATGTCCTTTGTTGCGGTTGCGGCGCTGTCGTCAACTGCATTCGGAGCGAGTGCCTCTGCAAAAGAAGTAACAGTCCAAAAAGGTGATACACTTTGGGGAATCTCGCAGAAACAAGGTGTAAGCCTGAAGGATCTAAAAGATTGGAACCAGCTTGCTTCTGATGTTATTATTCCAGGCCAGAAGCTGAACGTTTCAGAAAAAACAACAGAAAAAAAACAATATACAATTAAAGCGGGAGACACACTCTGGAAAATCGCCCAAAAATTCGGCGTTACAGTAAGTGATCTCAAAAATTGGAACGACATCAAATCAGATATAATTTATCCGAATACAACGATTGCTGTCGATGGGCAGGCAACTGTTCAGACTGAAGTAAAAGCTGCGGAAACCAAAACTGCAGTTCAACATAAACCGAAAACCGAACAGGCTGAACCAGCTCAAAAACCTGCTGCGCCAGTCCAAAAACCGGCCGCTAAAAAAGAAGCAGTTTCTCAATCAAATACATCTCAAAACGCGGTAAAAGAGCTGACGGTTACTGCAACGGCTTATACTGCTAATGACGGCGGAATGTCCGGCATCACAGCAACAGGAATCAATTTGAAAGCCAACAAGAACGCCAAAGTCATTGCCGTCGATCCAAACGTGATTCCTCTGGGCTCTAAAGTTCACGTTGAAGGCTATGGTGTAGCGACTGCGGGAGATACCGGCGGAGCCATTAAAGGAAACAAAATTGACGTATTTGTTCCAAGCAAATCTGACGCAAGAAATTGGGGCGTCAAAACCGTTAAAGTAAAAGTATTAAAATAAAGAGCGATTTTCGCCTTGACACTGAACATCGTTGATGGTCAGTGTCTTTTTTTATGTTCATGAAACGAGCAGCACAGGTCTTCACGAAACCTGATACCGATCATCTCATTGCACCATTTAACAAATTACAGAATCCTGATTGACTTAGAGCGCAACCTATCAATTGTTAGCCAGACACAATGGATGATTGAGGAACTAAAGGGGAAATATCATTTCGTGTTGGCTTGCTAACTGGATTACATTCATAGCGAGCAAAACGCCTTCGTCATTACATCAAAAGTTAAGTAATAGTCACATTAGGAAAACTGAACAAATACGTTTGAGAACAAGGATTCATCAACAGCCGCACCGACCACCCTCTTTAAAAAACTGAGTCATTACGTGTAAACTAGAAGTGATGCAAATTCATTAGCACACAATGCGCGAGTCGAAGAGGTTCGCGACAGGTACGCATAATGGAGCAGTGTGCATGATTTTAATGATTTTAAGGATGTGTAATGATGAATCAAGAGACATACATTGAAATTAGCAGAACATCGCAGTACATCAATAAAATGAGAAAATTTTCCGTGTTGATTGACGGTGCCGAGATGGGAAAAATCAAAGATGGAGGAAGGCTGCGAATTGATTTGCAGCCTGGCGAACATTTTATTCAAGTGAAAGCTGATTGGTGCATAAGCCAATCAGCGAAGTTTACTTTACATAAAGGAGAAGTGTTGAAGTTTAGATGCGGAAGTCCGATCCGGGGATGGAAGGTTTTCATGGTGATGTTTTCCGTTTTGTTCAGCCCTGAAAAACATCTGTTTATCCATCAGGAATAAGCGGTCTAAAGTATTGTCTAAGATTTTCCTAAACCAATATTGGCTCCGGAAAACGCACGTTCAGCTGCACGACATTCGGCGATTCATACGAAAACGCCAGGCATTCTGGGCTATCTCTGAAACGCGGGCGGGTGCGAAACGCCGGAAGCTGGCGCTGTACTGATTTTTATGGTTATGAGTCGCCCGGATGGTCGGCAGTGCAATGTATCTGGCAGCAGCGGTTTCAAAGATCGCAAAATTGTTCCGTCGTTCCCGAGAATCAACCTGTTATTTGCGGCATCCGGATAACGTGTTTTGCAAAATGGCAGGACCTAATCTATTCGTTTTCGAATGAGAAAGACGTATCTCCACCCGCGTATTTACAGGAAGCTCTGAAGATATTTGATCAAATTTGCCTGCCCAGGGAGTTCCCCCGGCCCAGCTCGGCGCATCTTCCTTAACGGGATACATCTTAAACCGCCAACTGATTTCCCCTGGAATTTGGGCCAATCCTTCATATCGGTCGTACTCTCCGAATGAAGAAGGAGACGGCATCCAATCAGCATAGATGCTAATGCTCTGTCGTTCTCTCACAGGACTCGTCGGCATATCTGTATACGGTTTTTTAACTTTTGTAATTAAAGCGGTTCCCAAAGCATTGGGTATATCCCTGACCGGATGAAGAACGACGCTGCATGGATAGGATATCTGTGCCGAAGTCTGCGCCTGAGCTGTTTCCGCCTGAGGCAAGAGCAGGACTAGAAGCGGCAGAAAACTTTTTAACATTCTGTTCAATCGAATCACCTCCAAATCCGGAAATAGTTTAACCGATCTCTACGTCCGAAATTCATCCGTGCATAAAATGGTTGAAACGTGGCATCCCGCTCATCCAGCTATCAAGATTAAACAGCAATAGCAATATAATGAGGAAGCACGACAAAGAATCCTGGTAAGGAGGGCAAATATGTTTCCGGTGATTGAAACAGATAGGCTTGTATTAAGAGAAATAACGGATCTGGATACAGAAAGCATATTCGATTGTTTTTCCAATGAAAAAGTTACCCGTTATTATGGACAAGAAACATTCGAAACGAGAGAGCAAGCAAGACATCTAATTGCTCTTTTTAAGCAGAATTTCGTTGAAAACAGGGGAATTAGATGGGGAATTCAAATAAAAGGAGAAGAAAAACTAATCGGCACAATTGGATTTAATGCTTGGTCGCCTAAACATAAACGGGCAGAAATAGGATATGAATTGAATCCCGAATATTGGAGAAAAGGCTATGCAACAGAAGCGATTGCTAGAATTGTAGAGTATGGATTTGGCGATATGGGGTTAACTCGTATCGGTGCGGTTGTTTTTATTGAAAATGAAGGCTCTCATCAAGTATTAACAAAATTGGGTTTTCAAAAAGAAGGAGTATTAAGAAATTATATGTATCAAAACGGCGTTTTGCATGATACATATGTATACTCTATTTTAGGTGCTGCGGGTTGCTGAACTTCCCAAATTTCAAAACAATGTCAGCAGCCTGCAAGTCATCTCACCCGTACTCAGGCAGAGGAAAACGCTGTTCCTCTGCCTGTTAATGCTCCGTGATGGTGAGACGGACCTTGCCGTTTAGCGCTTCGATCCGGCATCTTCCTCCGATGGGAAACGTAAAAAATGGAGTCGTATGGCCGAAATCCATATTGGCGATGACCGTTATCGACGAAAGCTCTTTTTTTGTTTGAATGATCGTTTTGAGAAGGTCGATCGGCACAACGGATCTTCTCTGAAAGCGGCCGATAACAACAGCTTTGACAAATGAGAAGTCCGGAAGGTGGAGCAACGATTGTAAATCGCGGTCGAAAAAAGCGGCTGAAGATTCAAAATCATCTTCCAAAAATAATACGGCATCTTTTATGTCAGGGAAATATTCCGTTCCTTGAAGAAGATTCAGCGTACATAAGTTTCCCCCGAGCATCCTGCCTTCCGCAGTTCCTTCGTTTAAGATGACTGGACCTCGATTTGGATAGGGACGCTCTTCCCCAATCTCCTCGCACCAGAAGTTAGATGGTTCGATTTCGTACGGTTCTTCCGACAGACAGCATTTCACAAAATAATCTTTTGTATACTCTAACCCCTGTTTCATAGAAAAGCTTGAAAAATGCGGGCCGGAATAGGTCACAACGCCCGTCTTTTTATAAATGGCGGAGGCGAGAGCCGTAATATCCGAAAAACCGCAGAACACCTTTGGATGGGACTTGATCAATTCATAATCCAAATAGGGAAGAAGCTGATTGCTGTTGTAGCCGCCGAGCACTGTCAGAATCCCTTTCACGTCCGGATCTGAGAAGGCTTCGTGAAGGTCGCTGACTCTTGATTCAATGCTTGATGAAGAACATGCATCGAGTTCATCGGCATGGGCCGAAACCGAAATTTGAAATCCGATCTGTTCTAACACGCGCGTTGCCCTTTCTACTTGCTCTTTTGCTAAAAGGGACATACAGCTGGAAGGAGCAACGACTCTTAAGAGGTCTCCGGCTTTTAATTTTGAAGGAAACATATGCAACATCCTTTTGATTGATTTCCTACCATTTAACCATATTATCAGCGGTGTTGAAAGTTTTTTATATTCATCACTGCAAGCCAATTTTGTAAAAAAAATCAATTTGTAAATCTATTTCCAAAATAAGTTTTAATGTAATGTTAAGCAAATTTTTTAACTTTCTTTCCTCTTTTTGTGATAGAATGCTTATGTCATCTGGTACATATTTTGTCTAAGCCCAGAAAAAACCATGACAAAAGGAGCGTTCGATTTGAAGAAAAGAAACTGGTTTTTATTTTTAATTATTTCGGCTTTTGTACTTGCACTAGCTGCATGCCAGCAAGCTGATCCAAAAGGATCGTACGCGGCCGCTTACAAAAAGTTAGCCGAAGCGGAAAAGTACGATTTTTCAGCTGATATCGGCCTGAAAGTAGATGCGTCCAATATGGGTGCGGAAGATAAGCAGATTGCCGAAGTGTTGAACAATCTAAAATTAACGGTCAGCGGAAAAACAGATTCAAAGACAAAACAGTCAGAAGTCGTGTTAAAAGGCGAAATGAAAGTCCAAAATATGACGATGAATTTCGATGTTCCGGTGTTTATGGATGAGAAAAAACAAGTTGGGTACATCAAGCTTGACAGCGTCTTAGACAATTTCGGATTGTTCCTTGGAACAACGGGAATGAACTTTGACAGTCTGAAAGGAAAGTATTTGGAATTCCCGCTTGAAGACGATCAGTCATCATCAAAAGAGGCGGAAGACATTCAAAAGAAACTGATGGATTCCATCCAAAAAGGCGCGGATAACCTGTCTGCTGATCAGTTTAAAACAGAGGATTTGACTGATAAAGAAAAAGAGAAAGGCGCATCAGAAAAAATCACATTCAGCCTGAAAGACGAAGAAGTTAAACAAGTCGTGATGAACGTCATCAAAATCATCGGCGATGCTTCAGAAAAAACGTTGTCTAAAGATGATTTGAACAATGTAAAAGACGGCTTGAAAGATTTGACTTTCAAAAAGTACAATGTGACAACAACGCTTGATGACAAGAAAAATATCCTTTCTCAAAAAGCCGATGTGTCCGTCGACTTTGACATAAAGGATTTCCCTAAATCAATCGCCATTACGACTGATTCTTCTTTTAAAGAAATTGACGGTGATGTGACATTCAGCCATAAACCGAAAAAATCTGATATCGTGACAGAAGAAGAAGCGCAAAACCTAATGGCAAACGATGCACTGAATTTCTAAGTCCGACAAATTCCCTTCGGGTTTCAACCGGAGGGAATTTTTGCGTTTTCTATGTCTAATTTCTGACGAACGATGCGAAAACGTTGACAATGCCCGTGAGATTGAATACGATTTTGATAGCTTGGACAAATAGGAGAGATTATTGCATATGACTCATAAAGAAAAAAATAAAAATTTTACAGGCATCGTTGTCGCGCTGACGATCATCATCAACGGTGTCATCGCGTTGCTGTTTTTCCTCCCGAAAGGCGACAAGTTCAGCCATTTGGATCTGACGTTCTTGCCGCTGCTTAACGCCGTCTGTAATAGTTTTACTTTTATTTTTCTGGTTGCGGCGCTCATCATGATTAAGCAGAAAAATATTAAAGCTCACAAACGGTTTATTTTTGCCGCTTTTACAACGACGGCAATCTTTCTTGTGTCTTATCTGACCTATCATTCGCTGATGCCTGATACCCATTTTGGAGGACAAGGCATCATACGGCCCATCTACTTTTTTATCTTGATCACGCACATTGTGTTGTCAGCTGTTATCGTGCCTCTTGCCTTGTTTACATTGTTCAGGGGGCTCAGCATGCAGGTTGAACGCCACCGCAAAATCGCACGATGGACGATGCCGCTTTGGCTGTATGTCAGCCTGACGGGCGTTCTCGTTTATATCTTGATTTCCCCTTACTATTAAAAAAGCCGGACAACCGGCTTTTTTTGTTTTATCCTCAACTATTCCTTTTTTCGAAATTAATCCGTCCAAATTAGATAAACGTACTACACAAGAACTGAACATGACCAATATAAATAATTAGAGCATTGGATAGAAAAGAAAAAGGGAGATGCTTATGAAAATACTTCTGGCTACTTATTGGGATATCCCCCATGTTGGTGGTGTATGGACATACATGGTCCAATTAAAAGAGAAACTTGAGTCATTAGGTCATCAAGTAGATTTGCTTGGGTATGGGAAAGAGAGCAAAATCGTTCATGTTGCAAATGAAAATCGAAGCATTGACAAAGAAAAGCTGCTTCCTTTCATAAAAACAGTCGTGAACAAAGACCTGTTTCCGGAAATCTTTGCAAATCAGCTGGTCGCTTATACGGAACAGCAGCGTTATGCGTATGAGCTTGGTGCGGCTTATTTAGGGCTCGATAAGTATGATATTGTTCACGCCCAGGATATTGTGTCAAGCACGAGCCTGAAAAGAGTGCTTCCAAACGATATCCCGCTTGTTACGACCCTTCACGGCTGTGTCGCACACGAAATCAGGCAGCAGCTCAATACGATTCACAGATCCTCAACCTCTTATATGGCAAGAGCTTACTATGATCATCTTGAACAAACGGGTGCAACGTCGGCCGAGAAGACGATCGTTGCCAACAACTGGCTGAAGAACATTCTGACGGAAGAATTTCAAGTGCCGGCAGAGCAAATCGAAGTCTACCAGTACGGATATGACGTGAATGGTTTCTTAAACAGGCTTGAAGCAGAAGGAAGCAAAAATCCTGTGACAGACAAAAAAGTCATCCTGTTCACCGGAAGGCTTACCGAAATTAAAGGCGTTCACCATTTAATCGCGGCACTTGCAGAGCTAAAGAATATCCGCGAAGACTGGGTATGCTGGATCGCAGGTGAAGGAGAGAAGCTTGCTCCGCTCAGACTTCAAAGCAGGGAGCTTGGCCTGGAAGATGATGTAGTCTTTTTGAAGAAACGCGAAGATATTCCTTACTTGCTTTCACTCGCCGACGTTTATGTTTTACCGAGCCTGTTGGAAAATCAGCCTTTATCATTAATTGAATCTTAAATAGCCGGAGTGCCTGCGATTGTCACCGATGCCGGAGGACTGCCGGAAATGGTGGAACATGAAGTGACAGGACTTGTAGCGCCTAAAGGAGATTCGGAAACATTGTGCAGCTATCTGGATCGGCTGTTGGGAGATGACGAATTCAGGCGCACATTGGGAGTAAACGTAAGGGAGTTTGCAAAGGAACATTGGGATATGGATCAAGCTGTTGATAGAATTGTCAATATTTATCAAACGATTACAGACACAAGGAGTGATGTTGAATGAAAACGTTAATTATTAATCATTTGCTCGACAGCATCAATAAAGAGCTGAATGGTGAGTGGTGGGCGACGTATTTGGATCTGCTGTTTCAATTAGCTGAACAGCGCGCGCAGGAAAGTGAAGAGGCTTCAACGGAAGAATCAGAATTAGATTTGATTGACGAAAGCCTTAGACCGTTGATCCAAGATTTGCATTTAATCTTTGATCATATGAACAATCAAATTTTAGAAAATAATAATAGGATTTTGCAGGACATTCAGACGGCGGCTGTCCAAGGAATGGATCGCTCAGCTTTAGAACAGGTTATTCGCTCATTGCCGCAAGTTCCTGAAACGGCAAATGCCCTTAATATCAATCGCGGATCTTTGTACCCTGTATCGGTATCTAGTCCGGTAAACTCGAATGGGAACGCTTTAGGAAATAACACCGGATCATCGCCGACAAATACTGATCTGCCGAACTCTTTTAACGGGGTAAACGGAAATACTCTAGGAAATAACACTGGATCATTGTCGACAAATACTAATCCGCCGAACTCTTTTAACGGGGTAAACGGAAATACTTTAGGTAATAACACCGGATCATTGTCAAAAGGTTCTATTCCGGCAAACTCTCTTAACGGAGCGAACGGGAACACATTGGGAAATTTCACTGGATCGCTGCCGGATTCCAAAGCGGCAGACGCTCTTCAAAATATAAATCAAGAAAATTTCGAAGCGAGCATTGAATCGCAGCCAAACGTTTCTGAAACGGTAAATACCATGAAAAATATCGACCGCAACATAGCGGAAACGCTAAAAGAATCGCTGCCGGAAGATCATACTCTACCAAGTCCTGAAACGATAAACGTTCTTAAAGAAGCTCAGAGAAACGGCGAGAATAGCGAATCGTAAAATAATCAGCCTTCGGAAAACGGAGGCTTTTTATTTTTCCGGCTTCCAATCTCCTTATCCCAAACCTTCCTGAAGTAGGTGGTTGTCTTTTACCTTTCTCTATCATGAAGCATACAATACTAAAAAGTATGAGCCAGCTTCGCGATTTCCTATTACAAGCAGCCGCGTAACAGGAGGAAAGGGGAGTTGGAAATATGAATTTGCAAGAAATGAAAGGTCAGTATGATGCCGTTTTTAGCTTAGGGCACCTTTGTCTGTCGGCCATCCAGCTTAGAAAAAATAATTTAAGGCCGTTTGCAGGTCCTATTGACTGGATGACGTCTCATTCCTTGGCAGACGTCAACCGCCTTCTTCGAAATCGGTTTTCCGATTTTATGAGACCGGTAAATCTAAGGGTGCTGGGCTATAACTCCGGTGAAAAAGAAGAAGGTTCAACGATCTATGTAAGAGATGACTATTATGGTGTTGAATCTGTTCACGATTTTGATGCAGATCAAAATACACTCGATGATTTAATGACGTATCCTGAGGTGATGGAAAAGTACAACAGAAGGATCAACCGCTTTCTGGAACAAATGTCGGAGAGCAATCGTATTCTTTTCGTCAGAACGGAAGGAAGCCTTGAAGAGGCGCGGGAACTTGAACTCGTTTTATCGGAATTGGTTCAGCATGACTTTAGCGTCCTTTTTGTGCGGCATACAGACGCCACCGGCATTGACGAAATTGATTGGCAGCTTGAGAAAATTTGCGCTGTAGAATTGCCTGATACGGAAATATGGGAGAGCAATAATGCTTTATGGTCAGAGCTGTTTGAAGGAATTACACTCGTTTAACCAGCTATGTTTCATTCAAGTATACTCAAGGAGGAAAAGGGATGTTTGAGAATAAAGTCGTTTTCATTACCGGGGGAACAGGCTCATGGGGCCATGAGCTTATCCTTCAATTATTATCTTTAAATCCGAAAAAAATCATTGTATTTTCTAGAAATGAAGAGAGACAAGTACAGATGAGAAGGCTGATCGAAGATCCGAGGCTTTCGTTTTTCATCGGGGACATCCGCGATCGAAAAGCGCTGGTTGCCGGGCTTAAAGGAGTCGATTACGTTTTTCATTTAGCGGCGCTGAAGCACGTGCCCGTCTGTGAGGAACAGCCGCTTGAAGCATTGAAAACGAATGTGACGGGAACCGAAAACGTCATCGAAGCAGCAATTGAAAACGGCGTAAAAAAAGTAATCAATGTTTCAACTGACAAAGCGGCTGATCCCGTCAATTTCTACGGCATGACGAAAGCGATCGGCGAAAAGCTCATCATTTATGCCAACCATTTACATTCAGACACGGCCTTTATCTGCGTCAGGGGAGGGAATGTGCTCGGAAGCAGCGGAAGCGTCCTTCAGCTTTTTAAAGACCAAATTAAGCAAAAGAACGAAGTGAGCATCACGGATAAAAGAATGACCCGCTTCTTCTTGACAAAAGAAAAAACGATCCAGCTTTTATTACAGGCAGCTGTTAAAGGAAAAGGCGGAGAGATTTTCATCATGAATTCGCCTGCGTGCAGAATTTTGGATATGGCGAAAGTCTTAATCGAGACATACGGAGATAAAAATACGTCAATCGTCGAAAGCGGTGCAAGACCTGGGGAAAAGCTTCATGAACTGCTGATTTCCGGACACGAACATCAGCATGCCGTTTCGCTGACGGATGATCTTTCGGTCGTGCTGCCTTCGATCCAAATTCCGGAATTAAGTACACATTACGCCGGCTGCAGATCTCTGCAAACGGAAAAATTAAGCTCGAAAGATTTTTTAATCTCAAAAGAAGAAGTAAAAGAGATGTTAAAAGAGGGCGGATTTTTATCATGATGACGGAGGAGTAAGTCATTCATCATCTGCGGACTTTAAAAAGCATGGCATGCATTTTGCAGGCGATGCTTATGTTCGCTGGTTCATAAATGGCGAACCGGGCGCCGCTTTAAAAAACGCCCAGTCCGTAAATGGTTTACTGTCTAAGTGTTATACCTTCGATTTTTTCTTCGACTTTTTTCGTTCGTTCCATTACTTTTTCCGTATAAGAGTAATCCCCGTAGCAGTAAGGGTAGCGGAAGTTGTTTTTATTTCCGCCGCAGTTATACAGATCGGGGTTCTGTTTTACTTGCTTTTCGGAAAATTCCTTTGCCAGTTTCTCAGTGTGTTTTCCGCCGTGTTTTGAGACGTAATCGATGTAACCTGATCCCATATTATAGCTTTGGATGATCGTTGCTAAATCGACTCCTTTTTTCTGTCCCCTTTTGTACATAACGGAAAAATGGTGCACACCTTGTTTGATGCTTTTCTCCGGGTCGTTAATTTCATTTCTTTTCAAGCCGAGAGATTCTGACGATTGCATCGGATCTTTGCCTCTGCCTTTCGACTCTTGATAGATCATTCCTAACAAGAGAGAGGTGTATTGTTCCAGTCCCTCTTTCTCAAGCTCTTTTTGTACAAGAGGCTTGTAATCTGTTAATCTCTCCATAATATTGGTCTCAGTGTCAAGAGGAAGCCATTTCAGCTGTTCCTGACCGTTGAGGGCCAAGAACAGGATCAAGGGAACGAGCACAAAAAAACACAAACAGCCAGCTCCGGCAAAACACCCTGATTTCTTTCTTTTCAACGGTTTCACCTCTGTAAAGCCCTAATCAGTACACAGCCTTTTTATTATGACACATCTTGATCTTAAGACCAAGCGATTTTATCAGCGCTTCTGATCATAATCTCTGTCAAATCCAAACGTGATGTCCGGAAGTGACCGAACCCTGAACCAGAAATACAAAAATCCGGCAATCAGCCAGACAGCGCCGATGATCAACGCGTTTTTGCTGATGCTCAAAAGCAGCCAGCCGCAAAAGGCGGCGCCTAAAAAAGGGAGGATCAAATAGCGCAGCGTGTCTAAAAGGCCTTTTTGCCTCCGGCGGATATAGTAATGGGCAATGACAGACAGGTGAACAAATATAAAGCCGATCAAAGCGCCAAAACTGATGAACGAATAAATAACCTCCAATTCTCCTATCATGGCCGTCAGCGAAATCAGCCCGATGAAGACGATATTGAAAACCGGGGTTTTCAATGTCGGATGAATATATCCGAAGAAACGCTTCGGCAAAGAGCTGTCGCGGCCCATCGCGTACAAAAGCCTTGAAGCGCTCGCATGCGAAGAAAGGGAGGAAGAAATAACCGCTACCATAGTGCCTGCCAAAAAGAAAGAACGCAAAAAAGCGCCTCCCGCATAATAAGCAATTTCCAGTGATGCCGAATCGGCATGGCGGAAACTTTCATAATGCGGATAGATTTGCTGCATGAAGTAACTAATGGCCGTAAACAGCACACCCCCGATCGCCACCGTTAAGAAGATAGCCAGGGGAATATTCTTTTTCGGCTGAATCGTCTCTTCTGACATCGTCGAAATCGCGTCAAATCCTAAAAAGGAAAAACATAAAATCGTTGCCCCCGAAACGATGAGGGAAGGCTCCATATCAGGCTGATAAAACGGGGCCGCTGATACAAGCTCGCCTGAACCGAGGCCGCTTGAAAGCCCTGCGATCATAAAACCCGCAAATGTTAAAGCGACGATCACTTGGAAGGTGACGAACAAGGCTGTAATGCTCGCTGTCAATTTGATGCCCAAAATATTGACGGCCGTGATCGCCGAAGCGAGCAGAATCACCCAAAAGCCGTGGGGAACCTCTGGAAAGGCTGCGGACAAATAGGCGCTGCCGATCGCGAAGTTAACCATTGGCAAAAACAGATAATCGAGCATAATCGTCCAGCCCGCGATAAACCCCGCGCGGGGATGGATGCTTTCAAACGCATACGTATAAGCCGATCCGGCTTTCGGATAGGCTTTGGCCATTTTGCCATAGCTTAAAGCGGTCAATAGTAAAGCGGCAACCGTTAAAATATATGCCGCCGGAACGTGTCCCTTTGTCATTTGGGCAACTACCCCGTATGAATCAAATACGACGAGCGGATCCATATATGCAAGCCCGATCACGACAAGCGGGAGGAGGGAAAGGCTTCGTTTAAGCGCAGTTTCGTTTTTCAATGACTTATAAAACTCCTTATGATGTTAATTGTAAATTAAGACATATTTTAAATGTTTTTTGCCATGCTAGCAACCGTATAAAACGTCTTTTTTTCGTATAAAAACTCACGGATCGGCAAATGCTTTTGACTGATCTTCAAAAAGCGAGGAGAATGTGACATATGGAAGAATTAAAAGGATATGTAGAGGCCGTAAAGAGAAATATGGAAACGATGAATGCAGACGATTATGACGGAAAAGAAGACGATTTGAGAAGACAACAGGAAGAAATCGAAAGGTATGAACGGCTGTTAAAAGAGCAGAGCATATCAGCCGATGCATTTGACCGAATCGTGAGCGCCGCCGTTGATTATGCGGCGGGAGACATTCCTTTTTCACAGCTGGAACATGTCTATGAGGAGAAAAGCATTTAGCATCCGGGGCTTCCTGGATGTTCTTTTTATGCCATTAGAAAAAAATTTGCGGTATTCAATATAAAAAACAGGGTGCCGCCTGCGGGAATGACAGTATATCAATCCCGCAGGCCAAACGCTTGAAGAGTGGAAAAAATGACATCCGTTACAGGGGTAAAAACGGTTATACAGCCTGACGACAATATCAAAGCCCCGGCTTCATTTGACTGCGGGACTGCATGACATATCGGCAAACCGATGGAGAACTCAGGCGATTGCATAATACAAAGGATTTTTAGACGGCACGGAGGCGACCTTGCCGCGGGAAACCATTCGGAGGGTGGAGCGCTGCAAACTGGATGGATAACTGCAGATGCGCCGGATTAAACATTGATCTTGTCAGCAGCAGTGCGTCATGTTGGACCGGACGCAAGTAGCTTAAGACGGCTATCGGTTTCATAGCGCTTATAACCTGAATCGTTCTGAAAACTTTTCAATCCGCTATGTTTTGGTATATGATAAATAAGGGAAAATGACGTGCGGAAAAGGTGAAAATATGAACGAGCAAAATCAAGATATACAAGAAGAACAAGATCTGTCTGCATTAGATGAAGAAACTTTATTTCTCGTCTCGCAGACGTTTAAAGCGCTCTCAGATCCTACGAGAATTAAAATTCTCCATCTGCTGTCACAGGGGGAGCATTCGGTGAATGAAATTGCAGAAAAGCTGAGCCTTCTTCAGTCAACCGTATCCCATCAGCTGAGATTTTTAAAAAATCTTCGCCTCGTGAAATCGAGAAGGGCGGGAACCTCTATTTTTTATTCGCCTGAGGATCAGCACGTGCTTGATGTTCTTCAGCAAATGATCGATCATACGCAGCATGATTGACAGGATAAAAGGCAAACCCTAATCTTTTAGAGTTTGCCTTTTATATTGAACGGTTTTCCGCAACTTTTCCTTTTTTCAAAATAAAAAAAGAGAAGCCGACATAATAAACGGCAAGTACAAAAAAGCCGATCATTGTGGCCGGGTCCTGCGCGAAAAACGTTCCGTTCGCAGATCCCCCGTCTTGCTGAATCGTTTGCAGTCGGTTGATTTCGATGAGACGCGAAAGAAAACGGTATAAAAATAAGCAGAGGACAATCAGTTCAACCCATAAATGAGTCCGAAAATAGATCACCCCCTCCCGGTTCTCGATGGATAGATGCTTGAGCGCATAGATCGTAAGCAATAGCCCGAGCAGAATGCCGATCAAATCGTAAACATATGACAGCGGGTGCAGGGAGCTCATTGTCAACAGTGTAATGAATACTCCCGAAAAAAGAACGATTCTGAATATCATCCGCGCTTTTTTTAATGGCTGAAAACCGATGGAGCGCTTCACTTTTATATAAACGATCAGACAAATGGCAAAAAACTGCGCAAAATATACTGAGATGCTTTCAACCTCCCTTCTAACCGAGTATATGTACAAACTTGAAAAATCGTACCGTGAAATCCGATTTTTACGGTCAAAATAGGCCATGAGTTCTTGTTTTTGTTATTTAATGCTAAAATGCTTCTGTGCTATAGTAGAAGAATAAGAGGGGAAAAGAGAGGCATATGGGAGGATGTACTTATGAAAATTGACCGCCTTCTGGCGATTGTCGTTCTGCTCGTCGGCAAAAGGCAAGTTCAGGCGAAGGAGCTTGCCGACATGTTCGAGGTGTCTGTCAGAACGATTTACCGGGATATTGAAACGATCAATCAGGCCGGCATCCCGATCGTTACGTCGCAGGGAGCAGGAGGCGGGATCAGCATAATGGAGCGGTTCCGGCTGGAAAACAAGCTTCTTTCGGCTGACGAGCTTGCCGCCATCTCGACGGCGCTCGAAAGCGTCTCATCGACCTATGAATCGTTTCATCAAGGGGCCGCCCTGCAGAAGATCCGCCAGCTCGTGTCAGAGGAAGAAATGCATGAGTTTCGGGAAAAAACGGAAAAATGGTTTTTCGATATTTCACCATGGGGAGAAAAGAAGATCATAAAGGAAAAGATGCAGCTGTTGAATCAAGCGATCGACAGCTCAAATATCGTATCTTTTACATATGCAAACAAGAAAGGACAAACGGGCAAACGTCTCACAGAACCCCACACCCTTGTATTAAAGGCAGGCCATTGGTATCTGTATGCTTTTTGCCTTGAAAAGCAAGCGTTCCGTTTCTTTAAGCTGATTCGAATGAAAGACGTGACCGTTCTTTCTGATTCATATAAAAGAAGGGAAATCAACCTCTCTGAGCTTCCATGGGAGAGAACGTGGCATCGGCCCGATAACATGACGGAGATCACGCTTCTCGTCAACCCGTCCGGAGAACCTTTGGCAAGGGAATGGTTCGGCGCTGAATCCCTTACATACGAAAACGGGACGTGTATCGCATCTGTAACATATCCGGAGGATGACTGGCTATTTCGATTTATGCTTCACTTTGGAACCCATATCGAAGTCCTGCACCCTCCTCACATCCGCCAAAAGGTAAAAGAGTTGGCGAAGCAGGTGGTTGATGTATACGAAATGTGAAGCACCCCCGTTAAGAAGCCGGGGGTGTAATCAACTAAAACCCCTATTTTTTTCCGACCTCTGAATATTTTTGTGTTAGCCATTGTCACGGAGCTTGAAGAGCTGTCCGTTTTGAAAATGGCTTTCATGTTTGTGATGGTCCAAGTTGCGTTAAATACCGCTTTGACGAATGAACTTGCCGCCTTGATAATCGGTGAAGTGTTTTACCGTACATGTACTCGGGTGATTGATTTTAAAAATTTTATCTGATCTAAGACGCGCACATCCGCCGTCAATTGTCACGTTTCCTTTTTTGACCATTCTTCGCCGGCATGATTCCAAACGATATTTTAACATTACTGTAAGTGTGTACACCGGCAGCAACAGGTGCGTTAAGTATGATATTTTTAAGCGTGGCCCCATCCCCGTATTCCGCCTTGAACAGCAGTTTTTGGTCTTCTCTTTGATGCCGTCTCCAATTTCCGAACCAGCCTAATACGCTTGCCTTTTCCATCATATGTCTGCCCCTTTTTCGGCAGCGGAAGCTTTTGAGGGGAAAGCCTGTCATCAATATCAATCCTGCTAATTTCTTCACCTCTCTATATCATCCAAAAAGCATTATTTTTCAATGAAAGGGAAAAACGTTGCCATTACCTGAGGAGGTGGCCTTGCACTTGCATAACCAAGTAATAAAATTTGTATATTGAATATGTAAATCAGCCATTCGGGAGATTACTAAAAACAGGAAGCCAGGAATGAAATCGTTTGTTTTTACGAATAATACTATTTTTAAAAAATTGAGATTTTAAAAGGAATGAGAATGGGAAAAAGCCGCGATCGATTAAGCGGCTGGAACAGAACAAAATGTAACCTCAATTTCTAAAAACTTGACACAATGCTGTCATGTTACATTTTATATGATCTATGTAAAGGAGGAATGAACATGGAAACTTTGGTTTGTCAAAGCTGCTCTATGCCGATGGCAGGGGAGGCTCTGAGCGGTACGGAAAGGGATGGCGCTAAAAGCCGCGATTATTGCATGTATTGCTATAAAAATGGCGAGTTTGAACAGCCGGGCGCAACCCTTGAAGATATGATCGAGATATGCGTGCCGCATTTAATAGAGGAAGGCAGAACAGAGGAGGAAGCGAGGGCGCTATTAGAAAGCACATTACCGCATCTGAAGCGCTGGAATTCAACACTGATGAACAGGAAGGAGAAGCGGTCATGAGCTTTTCGCATTTTGAATATTTGGACAAAAAACGGTTCACCGGGATATCGACAGTAACGAGCAACGCGGAGGAAGCGTCAGGGAGGGGCAAGATTGCGGCAATGTGGGAATTGTTCAGCAAGCAAAACGCCATTCCGCCAACGTCTAATGTCATCGCACTTTATTCACAGTATGAAACAGACGAACACGGAACATATTCGTATTCCATCGGAACGTTTGCTGAACAGTGCCGGGACGGTCAGGACGTCATCACTCTCCCGGCTTCCTTATATGCCGTCTTCACTTCGCGGCGGGGAAGGGTTGAAGAGGTCGTTTTTGAAACGTGGCAGGAGATTTGGTCATGGAAAGAGAAAGGATTGCGTACGTATACCGGGGATTTCGAGGTTTACGACGAAAGGACCGCGGATTCAGGAAACGCCCAGGTTACCATATATGTAGCCGTTAAAAAATAAATGTCTTGAAAAACTAATGGCATTAGTTTTATAATGAAACTAACATCATTAGTTTTTTATTTTATTTAAAGAGGTGGAGCTTTTGAGACTGACCCGCTATGATTCGATTTACCAGCTGACATTTTTTCCTTCTATATTTCCCGTCAATTGCTATTTGGCTGAGGAAAAAGACGGTTTAACGCTTATCGATGCCGGACTTCCCGTAAGCAAAAAAGGAATAATGGAGGCCGCCAAAGGTCTCGGCAAACCGATTAAAAGAATCGTGCTGACTCATGCACACGGCGATCATATTGGATCGCTTGATGCGCTCAAACAAGCGATCCCCGGCGTAAAGGTCTTGATTTCTGAACGCGATTCGCGCTTGTTGAAAGGGGACAAATCGCTCTTGGAAGATGAAGCACAAACACCGGTAAAGGGAGATATCCCGAAAAACATCCGGACAAAGCCTGATCAGTTTTTGTATGACGGTGACCGCGTCGGCTCTTTGCTTGTGATTGCAACACCGGGGCATACGCCGGGAAGCCTGTCTTTTTTTGATGAAAAAAACGGGGTTCTAATCGCGGGCGATGCTTACCACACAAGAAGCGGGATCACGGTATCGGGGCGTTTGAAGCTTTCTTTTCCTTTTCCTGCACTTGCCACTTGGAATAAGGAAGAAGCTTTAAAAAGCGCGAAGAAATTATTAGACATCAAGCCTAAAGTGCTTGCCACAGGCCACGGCAACATGGCAATAGATCCACTGGAAGGCATGAAAAAGGCGATCGGGGAAGCTGAAGCTTCGCTAAACAGGAAAGGGTGAAAAAGATGTCTCCGAGAATAGGGCTGAACACGCAGACAATATTGGAAGCAGCCGCATTATTGGCAGACCAGGAAGGGATTCACGCGGTAACATTGGCATCCCTTTCAAAAAAACTGAATGTGCGTCCGCCGTCTTTATATAATCATGTTGAAGGGCTTGGGGGCATCCGTAAAGAGCTGGCTGTTTTGGGACTGAGGAGCCTCTATGAGGAAATGGCTTCAGCGGTTCGGGATGCCGAAAAAGGCGAGGCTGTCTGCGATATGGCCAAAGCTTATGTTGCATTCGCCAAAAACCGCCCCGGGCTCTATGACGCGACGCTGTTAAAGCCGGCGGGAGAAGACAAACGGATCGAAGAGGCCGGCGAAAGAATCGTCAACCTGGCTCTCTCAGTGTTAAAGGATTACCAATTAGATGACGTGTCAGCCGTTCATGCAGTAAGGGGCTTGAGGAGCATTATGCATGGATTTGCAACACTTATGCAAATTCGCGCATTCGGGCTTCCGTACGATATTGAAGACAGCCTGAAGATGACGGTCCGGGCTTTTTTGGCGGGACTTGATGCCCGCCAGACCAAATGAGGGAAAGAGATGCTGAGAAAATGGATTTAGAAAATTTCAAATTGTTTACTTTTTCCTGAAAGTTTAGTATCATGGCATTAAGACTCAAGAAGTATTTCAGAGTCGTAGGTATTATATGGCTTAACCAGCCACCTTCCTGCCTTGGCGAAAGCCAAGGATTTTTTTTGCGTAACCGAACCGTCAATTTTTTAAAAAAGGATTACGGGCTTGGACAGAGAAAATAAAAAAACAGAGCAGCCTTGGTGCAACAGGCAGATGGAAAAGGCGAAAAAGGCTCTGAAAATGGGCAGGAGGGTTGTTATGCTGAAAAACGTTTTTCTGAATCAATTGAAAGCATGCTATGACGAAACGACTTGGTTTGTTTGTTTTCAAACGGCTGCTGAAGGACTGACCGAGAGTCAGGCAAAGCAAAAAGGCGAAGGCGCAGAAAATTCGATTATGGAAATCACCAATCATTTAATTTTTTATAATGAACGGTACTTAAAGCGGTTTAAAGGAATTCCCGTCCCGGCGTTTGACTATACCATAGACGATACGTTCATCAACAAAAGCGGACTTGGATGGGAAGAGAGCAGAAAGGACCTGGACCGCATTTATTCCGAATGGATAGAAGCGATTGCCTCTTGCGACGAAACGAAGCTGACTAAGCCGGCCGAACATGATCCGAAATACACCTGGGCGGAAATTCTATCCCTTCTCATTCTCCATAACACCTATCATTTGGGGCAGATCGTCACGATAAGAAAGCAGCAGAAAAGCTGGGATCCTGCAAAAGGTGTAAACTGATGATCAAGCGCCCGGATGAAACCGCAGTCCGGGCGCTTGATCATGATGTTAGGAAACTATAAAAATATTATGTCGACTAAAAAGGGGATATATTCAATTTAAATTGACAACGATTTCTTCCATATTATATTTTTCTTATAAAAGTTAGTTATCTGAATAACTAAGAAGGTGAGGATATGGCAAGACCTAATGTCACATCAAAAAAAATGCTGATTGAAGCTGCCAAAAGGTGTATTACGGATGAAGGGCTGGAACATTTGACGCTCAAAGCGGTCGCCGAAAAAGCGAAGGTGACGCAGGGAACCGTCTATTATCACTTCCGCACGAAAGAGCAGCTTGTATTCGAGGTGGTGCAGGACGTGTGCTATACGTCGTGGGAACAGTTAAAAACAGGGCGGAAGCCGGCGGCGGAAAAGGTCAAGGAAGGTCTGCTTTCTGCCAAGTCAAGAACGGGGCAGGACTCGTATTATCATCGGCTATTTTTGGAGCTGGTCGTTTCCGGGTTTCGCAATGAAAAGGTGAACAGCCAAATAAGCAAACTGACAGACGATGAAAATACGTTTCTGACAAAACAGCTTTCCGAGATATGGAAGCGTTCCCCGGTAGAAGGGGTTTCCTTCAAGACATGGGGGATTCTTTTAAACGCATTGATTGACGGTCTTGCGCTGCAGTCAGTGATTTCTTCCGGCTTTTCATCTGAAGAAATATATGGGGATCTGGAGCTTGTTTTACAGCATTTGACCGAAAAAGCCGGCCAACCTGATAGAAGGGAATAGGAGGGGACGTATGTTTACGGAAAGAATAGGCCTCGCGCTTCTTTTTTCGTTCCTCGTCTGGCTGGGGGCGACGATGTTTTTTGTACTGTTTGGGGAGCTGGTTCTCGCAGACCCCGGCGAACAACATTTTTTCGTCAATTTTCTGCTTCTTGAAGCGGGAACGTTTGTCATTCTATACGCGGTCTTGTCTTTGTATCAAAAGCTTGACAGATCACGCTATGCGGCGGTCAAGCTCGGGATTTGGGGTTCGGCGGCCGGATTGTTCATTGACACGTTTTCATTGTGGAACCATTCGCTGATCTTCCCAAAGCTGTCACAAGGCCAGGTGATTGCCTTCGCGATTTGGCTGGTATGTGCCTATGCGATGTATCTCATGATCCCGCTCATCCTGATAAGGAAGGAAAAGCAAGGGACGCCATAGCCGGTGTTATGTAGCGTTCGCCCGTTTTCAAAACCCAAAACGGGCGAATGATTCATTTTTAGGCGGAGGGGATTGAATTTTCGGCATTGATATAGCCTGCGCCGTAGATGTTGGCGTCTCTATCCTTCCACAAATCCGCACCTTCCATCAAAAGCTTTTTGACTTCATCCGGTGCGGCGCCGGGTGTTTGCTGGAGAATGAGTGCGGCGATTCCCGCGCAAATCGGGGTGGCCATCGACGTTCCGGACATCGTCATATAGTCCGTTCCGACGCGGCTCGACTTTTGCAGCTTATCCAAAAAAGACCCCGGTGAACGAAGCGAAATGATATTGGTTCCCGGCGCTAAAATATCCGGTTTTACCTTGCCGTAAATCGTCGGTCCTCTGCTTGAAAAAGAAGCTACATCGTCATCGTCTCTGTTTACCGTATCGCGGTCATCAAGCGCGCCGACGGTAATGACCTTTCCGCTGACCGCTGGACTTGCTATCGTTTTGGCATCAGGTCCGGAGTTCCCGGCTGCAACACAGACGACAATCCCCGCGTCCCACGCTGCATCTACGGCTTTGACGACCGGATCTTCCTGTTCGTTTTCGTATGGAAGCGCATCTGAACCGAGAGACATTGAGATGATATCAATCGGTCTATCGGGATTCTCTTCATTAAATTGGATGCACCAGTCGATCCCGCGAATCACGGTTTCCAGCGATCCAGACCCCATTTTGTCCAATACTTTTACCCCGATCAGCTCAGCCTCGGGCGCCGGACCTGTGTATTTACCGGAAGAAGCCAGTCCGTTTCCTGCTACACCGCCGGCGCAGTGGGTCCCGTGTCCATTGTCATCATAAGGTTCTGTTCTTTGATTGACAAAGTCGGTAAACGCCCTGATCCTTCCTTCAAGATCAGAATGCGGATAAATTCCTGTGTCCACGACGGCCACCGTGACGCCTTTTCCCGTCAACGTCTGGTTGTTTCTGACGACTTCCTTGGCATGGCTTGACTCGACGGCGACATCAAGCAGAGCTGTGACTTTCCGGTTTAAATAAATTTTGTGGATGTCCCCGCACTCTGCAAGAAGAGAGTTCAGGACAGCAGGCGTGACTTCGGCGCTGCAGCAATTGATTTTCGGAAAATTGTGCTTCATTCTATTTCGTCTTTCCTTATCTGTCATCTCGTTTACAAATTGATAGCCCCGATGATGACAATCTCCTTCAAATTCGATAATCACCGACATCTTTTTTCGTTTCATCAACATTTTTTCAAACAGGCCGTGCAAAAAACAAGGCGTCCATTTAAAAGGTTTATAGAGCCTTAACACCTTTTCTCTCAGCGGCCGGTCTAATTTGTGGGCGTTGTTGCGAACCATTTGAACCATATAGGAACCGAACATCAGCATCCACCTCATTATCATTATTCTTTCTCATAATCTATGAATCGGAGGCTGGATCCGTAAAGATGGCTGTCCACACGAAAGGGAAAAGGGGCCGGTTCATTATGGATGATCTTTCTGAAGCCTTTAGATCGGAACGGCCCGGTCCCGGATACGACGTTTCATTCGAACAAAATACATGCTATTCTGTTCTTATATTTGGCAAAACAAGGGGTGATCTAAATGGCAGTGATCGAAGACTTTTTAAAGCTTGATATCCGGATCGGAACGATTGTAAAAGCGGAACATTTTCCGGAGGCGAGGGTGCCGGCGATCAAGCTTGAGGTCGATTTTGGAGAAGAAATCGGCATTAAGCAGTCGAGCGCGCAAATTACGAAACGCTATGCACCGGATATGCTGGAGGGGAGGCAGGTCGTAGCAGTGGTCAATTTTCCGCCGCGGCGGATTGCCGGGTTTAAATCAGAGGTGCTCGTCCTTGGGGGCGTGCCTGAAAAAGGCGATGTGATCTTATTAACGCCTGATGAAGAAGCGCCAAACGGAACAAGAATCGGATGAAAAAAGAGGCTCTCAGGGATACCCGGAGAGCCTTATTTCATGATTAGAGCTTGAATTTTTTCGTTAAATCCCTTAGTTCCTCAGCCATTTGTTCAAGCGTTGCGGCAGACGAGCTGATCTCTTCCATCGATGCCAGCTGTTCCTCCGCAGATGCGGCGATGTCCTGAATGCCGGCTGTGCTTTCTCTTGAGACTTCTGCGATATCCCCGACCGCTTCCGATACGTCCTGCGAGCCTTTTGACAGGTGCTCGACCGCTGTGTTCATCGTTTGCAGCTTGCCGGCAATCTCATTTGTCATGCCATAAATATGTTTGAAGCTGGCCTCGGTTTCTTCGGTGATTTTCAGCCCTGACATTACCTCATCATTGACCGACTGGAACATTTTCAGCGAATTGTCGATTTCTTTGACGATGTCCTGAATCAAGTCTTCTATCTCCTTTGCCGAGCCTGCCGATTGGGCAGCGAGCTTCCGCACCTCTTCGGCAACGACGGAAAATCCGCGGCCTGATTCCCCGGCGCGCGCGGCTTCGATCGCTGCGTTCAGCGCCAGCAAATTCGTCTGATCGGCGATGCCGTTGATGACGCGCAAGATTGCCGTAATATCTTTTGATTTGGCTTCAAGCCCTTTGACGACGCCTTCAGCCTGTTTGACTGAGCGATCGATTGAATTCATTTGGCCGACCGTCTTTTGAACGAGCTCTCCGCCAGATTCGGCAATCTTCGTTGATTTGCTTGACGAGTCTGTAATCGATTCCGTCACTTTCGCCATTTCAAGCAATTTGCTGTTCATTTGACCGAGCTGCTTCGAGCTTGTTTCTACTTTTTCATTTTGGTTTTCCGCTCCGTTTGAGAACTGCTCGATGGCCAGTGTGATGTGCTCCGTCGCCTTGCTGGTCTGATCGGCGCTTGCTGTCAGCTGTTCGGAGGAGGAAGCGACATTTTCCACAGATTCTTGGATGGTGCCGATCAATGAACGGAGCGATTCAGCCATCTCGTTAAAGCTTGTGCCGAGCTGTCCGAATTCGTCTTTGGAGCGGACGTCGATGGTTTGCGTCAGATCGCCGCTGCTGATGCTTTTTGCAGACGAAACAAGCTGTCTCAAAGGCTTGCTGATCGCCCGTATGATAAAAAAGACGGCAATGCCTCCGAGAATCACTGCGCCGGCTAAAATGAAGACGGCCATATGAAGGACCGGCTTTGAAGCATCTGTAATTTCATCCGTAAAGATCGTACCGGCGATTTTCCAACCGGTTAATTTGTTTGTTGCAAAGACCATCTGTCCGTTTTTGCCTTCGGAGGTATAGTGCAGTTTGCCTTTTTCCTTGCCGTACGCTTCTTTGACCCAGCTGCCTTCACCTTCAGTACCTGTAGCAATCTTCGGATGGGCGATGTATGTCTTTTCCGAGCTTAAAATAAATGCAAAACCGTTTTTTCCGATTTTGACAGCCTTCGTTGCTTTAATCAGCTCGTCGATGTTTAAGCTGAGCGCTGCAACTCCTGATCCATCTTCATTTTGTTTGGCGATGGTGATGACGGTATTGCCTGTGGCGGCCGACTGATAAGGCTCAGTTACAATCTCAACGGCTTCTTGATACCAGCCCCTTTTAACGGGATCATAATCATCCGGCATTTTTGTATAGGGATACTGGACATAAACGCTGTCTTTTGAACCGGTAAAAACAGCCTCGACATCCTTGTTTTGTTTTGCGTATTGTTCAAATTTTTCTCTGAGGGAAGTCTGACCTTTTTCCCCGTATGCTTTCTTGCGAATCGTTTCGCTGAAATAAGCGATCGCATCCGCCTTTTTTTCGACATTTTGGCTGATCATTTTATTTAATTGATCAACGCTGTTGTTCGCGCTCCTCATGATTTCGCCTTCAAGCGAATGCCCGGCGGTGCTGTATGAGCTAAACGCGAGTGCTGAAACAGGGATTGTCAATATACATAAAAATGAAATGATTAACCTTTTTGAAATAGACGGACGCTTGATCCATCCCCATATTTTTCCCATAGTCATAGCTCCTTTGTTCTAGTTTACGACATTTATATCGGATAAATTTCTTAATATTGAATCAATTTTGAAAACACCCAAATTTTGTTTTTATATTCTTTGAGTAAAAGTGGTATAGTGATTGATAGAATAATTTACAGGAAATGGATCGGAGAATACGATGCTGATCCAAAATGGTGATCAGCGACATTTAGCCAAATGGCTTTCTGATCCGGCAGTTCTTGAATTTTATGAGGGAAGAGACAGTCCCTTTGATGTAAACAAGGTTCAGCAGGTGTTTTATGATGAAACAACATGAATTGTAGAATTCAACGGAAGAGAAATTGGATGAGGAAGAGAAAAAAACATGAGGACCGTTTATGGAACAGACCGGTTTATAGGCGAGACAGAATATTGGAATAAAGGAATTGGAGCACTGATTGTGACTTCTATGGGGTACTATTTAATTGAGTATCATAAAGCAGACCGGATAGTGATGGACCCATGCCATCAATGAAAGGGCTTTAAGGTGCTATGAAAAATGCGGCTTTAAAAAGGTGAGAATGCTTCCAAAATACGAATTTCATGAAGGGAGATATCAAGATTGCTGGTTGATTGAATATAAAAAAGTGCGCAATAAAAGAAGAGGGGTGCCGAGGCTCATTTATCCATCCTGGCTTCTTAAAAATGTGAAGGCTGTTTCACTCTTTTGTTTAGTTGAAATCGTGTACAATAGAGTTAAAATCACGTAATCGGGGTGGTTATTGTGTACGAGTCCAAAAAACATTTAAAAGAGGAAATTCATAAGCGCTATTTGTTATTAGACGGTGAGTTCGACGGTATCCCTGATGAATATAGAGATGTGCGCGACAGCGATGCAGATCGGACTCCGGGAGAAATCATTGCTTACCAACTTGGATGGTTAAACCTTCTGATGAGCTGGGACAGGGATGAGCGCTTAGGGAAAACGGTTATAACGCCTTCACCTCATTATAAATGGAACCAATTGGGAGCGCTCTATCAATCTTTTTATAAAACGTATTCTCACCTTTCGTTAACTGAACTGCGCCAAGAATTCAGAAAAGCAGAGGCGCAGTTTCAGTCTTGGATTGATACGCTTACGAATGAAGAGTTATATACTCAAGGTACTTTAAAATGGACAGGCACTAACCCGAAATGGCCTGCCATAAGGTTTATTCATATCAACTCTGTAGCTCCGTTTAAAAGCTTCAGGACTAAAATAAGGAAGTGGAAGAAGAATCAATTGGGTTGAAAATGTATGATCTGCCGCTTCTAAGGTGGTTTCGTACAGCTTTTATTAAGGATGTTGTTTGATCAGATCAAGTGTGTGGAAGAGCAAACCCTTATCTCCCCAGGTCCCATGCCCGGGTACGACCGTTTTGACGTTCGGATATTTGTCGATTACCTTTTGAACAGAGTCATCCCATTGTTCTACATTTGCATCAGAAAGATTCCCAAGATCTTTTGCCTCTAATGATTTAATGAAGCATCCGCCGAATAATAATTGAGATTGGGGAAGCCAAACGGTAATGTTGTCTTTCGAATGGCCTTCCCCGGGATAAAAGGCCTCGATTACGGTGTTGCCTACTTTCATCACGGGCTTTCTATCGAGTGTCGGATTGGGCGAAGGATATCCGTTTTCTTTAGCCAGCTTTGCAGTCAATCGTGTACTGCGAACATCGATTCCCTGTTTCAGCAGCGCCCGGATGCCTGAAATGCTATCATCATGCGCATGAGTAATCAGCGCCAGAACAACTTTTTTCTTCAAGTGTTTTTCGCTTAATCTTAATAATTCTTCAGTTTTTTGGTCGTCCCCCCATGCTGTATCAATCAGGACTAACCCTTCTGAAGTAGAAATAACGAACCCATTGTGGTCATAGGTTGTGCCATTCCAATCATTGAATGAAGTATGCGCCCATACGTTGTCATTCAATTTTGTTAATACAATCGTCTTTTCCGGATTGGTAATCTGAGTTGGTGACGATGTTTTAGATTGTGCAATGATTTGAGAATTAAGCGGTGTCATCACAACGGATAATGCAAGCAGCAAACTGAACACAACTTTTCCTATCCAACCCGTGCTTATTTTCAAAAGAATCTCACCTTTCCTGCATTGGATTTTCACAAAAAGCTCGTACTTGGCAAAACAATTTATGATACATATACGATATTCAGAATGAAATCCCTCTTAACACGATGTTTTTCTGAGTTTTTATTGTTGCTGCAAAAAAACAAGAAAAAGGAGACCTTGGGGGACCTGCCAGATCTGACAGGATTGGGTCAATCCGGCTTCATAAAAAGTTGGAAGGTTGTTTTGTCCGTGGCATCATGAGAAACCGCTGCGAGTTCAACAATGGCCAATCTAAGAATGTTTCCTATTGACAATGTTTCCCTTCATTTATATACTGTTTTAGTAAATACAGTGAAAGGAAAAGGTATCGGGGACATGAAGCAGTAATCTTATTTTCCATCGTTTTTTTAATACGAAAAAACGGAAACTTGGAGAATAGGATGAGTCTGCCCTTTTATACCTTTTTTGCATTGCCCTTTAGCATCCGCATGTCTATTTGCCGTGCAGATGACGATGCTGTTTTCGCAATGCATCATTCGGCATGCTGTCCTCTCCGGGTTTCCCGCGGGAGGTTTTTTTATGACGTTTTTAATGAAAGTGAGAGGCTTGAAAAAAAGCTTTGGAGACCAAACGATTTTAAAGAACATCGAATTTGATATGACACGTAATGAACGAATCGGGTTGGTCGGATATAACGGAACGGGAAAAACGACGCTTGCCAACATCCTAGCCGGTCACATGGAAGCTGACAAGGGTTCCATTCAAACGGAACGCGCGCTTAAAATAGGCTACCTGCAGCAATCTGTCGCGTATTCGGTCAATGATTTCAGCGATATGTTAGGCGGTGATGAGAGCGGCGGATTGTATCAGCTGGCGAGCCAATTGGGACTCACAAAGGTTCAAAGCTGGAATGCAGAACGGCTTCACCATATGAGCGGCGGAGAAAAGCTGAAGCTTGCGCTTGCCTTTGTCTGGCAAACGATGCCTGACGTTCTCATCTTAGACGAACCGACAAACCATCTGGATGCAAACGGAATCAGCTGGCTCGTTGAAGAGCTTCGAGCGTTCCAGGGCGCTGTCTTGATCATTTCGCACGACCGCTACTTTTTGGATCAGTCCGTTTCAAAAATCTTCGAGCTGGAAGATGGGCTATTGCATGCTTATGAAGGAAACTACTCCGCTTACCGCAGCGAGAAAAAACGGCGATACGAAGCACAGCTGCATCAATACGAAGTACAGCAGAAGCAGAAAGAAAGAATCGAATCGCAAATCGCAAATCTGCAAAATTGGTCTCAGAAAGCCCACCGGGATTCTACCAAAAAAGAAGGCTATAAGGAATATTACCGGGTAAAAGCCAAAAAGCTCGACAACCAGGTCAAATCCAAATTGAAGCGTCTCGAACAGGAGCTGGAAAAAAATAAAGCGGAAAAACCGAAAGGCGAAGAAACGGTTAAGTTTCAATTTTCTTCAGGCGAAAAAAGGGGAAAGCGGATTATTGAAGCAAAAAACGTGACGAAGGCGTTTGGCGGCCGCACGCTTTTTGAAGACAGCAGCTTTTTCATCAAGCACGGCGAGCGGATCGGTCTGGTGGGAAGCAACGGCTGCGGCAAAACGACCTTGATCAGGATGATGCTGGAAGAAGAACCGGCGACAAACGGAACCCTTTGGATAAGCCGGTCAATCAAGACCGCTTATTTAAGCCAGGATGTCAATGATGTTAACGAAAATCAAACCGCGGCTGAAGCGCTGCAGCTGTTTGACAGGCGCGATTTAGCACACGCGCGAACGATTTTGGCCAATATGGGCATAAAGGAAGACCGGTTTGACCGGAAAATCGGCACGTTCAGTTTGGGTGAGCGCACACGGATTAAGCTGGCGGGCATGATCGTCAAGGATTATGATGTTCTCGTGTTGGACGAACCGACCAATCACCTTGATTTGCCGACTAGAGAACAGCTTGAGGATACATTGCTCGACTTTCAGGGGACGATTATCATCGTTTCGCACGACCGGTATTTCACGGAAAAATTGTGCGACAAGCTTCTTGTATTTGAAAAGGGACGAATCCGGCGCATCGAAACAGGGCTGAAGGACTATCAGAGCAAAAAGGAAGATCCCCAAATCGATCATGACGAGGCAGAGCGGCTGCGCATCGAAACGCGTATGACCGCAATTCTTGGCGAGCTGTCAGGGCTCACAGAGGAGAACCCGAGATATCAAGAATTGGATCAGGAATTTATCAAGCTTTTGAAAAAGAAACAATCGCTGTCGAAAAAGTGAACAACGAAAAGGCAAAACAGCCATCTGTGTTTTCTCACACAGATGGCTGTTTTTCGTTAGCCTGTGTCAATCGTGGTTTAAATTACCATATTGTTAGAAGTCATCCAAGGCAATAATAGGATAAAAAAGATGGTCTTAGCAAAACGTAAATGAAGGTGATCAACATGTGGGAAACGATCGTTTCTTTTTTTCCGGACTGGCCGACAATCATGCAGGCATGTTTTGTCTTTTTAATCCCGTACGCCATTTCAAAATTTTTTGTTTGGGTTCGTACAACAATAGAGGGTGAATGAGTATATGAGATGGTGGAAATCAAAAACACGAAGGATACGAAAGCAGCCCGTCCAGCATGAGCTCCCTAAAAAACCGTCCCAGGAATCAACGGGATATTTCACCGGCGATTTGGATCATGACCTGAAAATGGTCAAGGAAGAAATAGGGCATAACACAGATGTGCATTTTCGGGAATTTGACATCGGGCGCACCGGTGTCAGAGGAGCGGTTGTTTTCATCGATGTGCTGTCAGACAAAGACTTGATTGATAAGCACATCATGAAATCGCTGATGGCGGATTTTTCCGAAGACTATAAAATAGAGCTTTCTTCATTAAAAAACAATCTGCCCGGATTGATTAAGTCTCAAATTTTGTCCATAAGCGAAGTAACAGAAGCACATCATATCGGCAAAACGGTTCCGGAAATCTTAATGGGTTCAACCGCGCTTTTTATCGACGGTTTTGCTGGAGTATTCGTTTTGGGTACGACAAAGGGAAACACGAGGAATATTGAAGAGCCTGTATCAGAGTCCTTGGTCAGGGGAGCCAGGGTGGGCTTTACCGAAACGATAGGTACAAACACCGCGCTTTTAAGACAGCAGGGGAAAAATGAAAGCCTGTCGCTGATTGAATTTGAGGTGGGAAAACGGGCGACAAAAAAGCTTGTTATTGCCTATATCAAAGAGGTGGCTGAACCGGATTTGGTGGAAGAGGTCAAAAAAAGAATCCTAAAGATTGATATCGATCTTGTCCCTGAGTCAGGTTATGTTGAACAGCTGATCGAAGACAATTATCTCAGCCCTTTTCCGCAGGTGCAAAGCACTGAACGCCCTGACCGGGTGATGAGCGCTTTGATGGAAGGAAGGGTGGCGATTTTGCTGGATGGGACTCCTTTTGTTTTAATCGTGCCTGTTACATTCAGCATGATGCTGCAATCACCCGAAGATTATTATGAACGCTGGTTTCCGAGTTCATTTATCCGGATCTTGAGGTTTGGGGCGGCTATGATTTCACTGTTGGGGCCGGCTTTATATATTTCCTTTATTTCGTTTCATCCGGGGCTGATTCCGAGCGAGCTTGTGATATCCATAACAGGGACGAGGATAGGGGTGCCGTTTCCTTCCCTGATCGAAGCGCTCATTATGGAAGTGGCTATTGAAATTTTGCGTGAAGCCGGTCTGCGCCTGCCTAAACCGATCGGGCAGACGATAGGGATTGTCGGCGGTCTCATTATCGGCGAGGCTGCCGTGCAGGCCGGGATCGTCAGTCCTATCATGGTCATCGTTGTTGCGGTAACAGCAATTTCTTCATTTGCGATTCCGCAATACGGTGCCGGTATTTCACTTCGTATGCTGAGGTTTGCGGCGATGTTCTGCGCAGCTGTGTTTGGATTATACGGGGTTATTATGTTTTTCCTGTTGCTTTCCAGCCATGCGGTGAAACTGAAAAGCTTCGGCGTTCCTTATGCCAGTCCGGCTGTGCCCTATCGTTTAAACGACTGGAAGGACTTCATCATTCGAATGCCGATTTCGATGATGAAGCGCAGGCCAAAGATGATAAAAACAAACGATTCATCGCGCAAAAGCTAGCTGGAAAGGAGTGAATCTTTAAGATGATCAGGCCGCCAGACCGCATAACCACTTCACAAACAATCATTATCGTCACCAGTTTCCTGATTGCAACCGGAATCTTGACGCTTCCGAGAACATCGGTGGCCGAAGTGAAGACGCCTGATGTTTGGATCGCTCTTTTATTAGGGGGACTCGTTGCGCTGACGGCGGGAATCATCATGGTGGCGTTAAGCCTTCAGTATCCTGAACAAACGTTTTATCAATATTGCGGGGAGATAGTTGGAAAACCGATCGGCGGGTTGCTCAGCCTGTTTCTTAGTTTATATTTCTTGGCGCATGCGGGCTTTCAGGTCCGTGCGATGCTTGAAATTACGAAGTTTTTTTTGCTGCAAGGGACGCCGGACTGGGCAATCACCATGATTTTTTTGTGGGTGGGACTGTATTTGATCACCGGCGGTATAAATCCGATTGCGCGCATGTGTGACATCATTCTTCCCAGTACAGTGTTTTTGTTTTTGCTGGTGATTTTCATGAGCATCGGGATATTTGATGGGGACAATTTGCGGCCTGTTTTAGGAAAAGGGATTCTGCCGGTTTTAAAAGGAGTGAAAGTAACGGCACTCTCTTTTTCGGGAATTGAAGTCATGCTCTTCCTGCTGCCATTTATGAAACATCCTGATCGGGCGATAAAAGTTGTCACAATGGGGATCGTGCTTCCTTTGCTCTTTTATATGATAACCGTTGTCATGGTCATCGGCGGATTATCGATTGACGGGGTGGTAGCCCGTACATGGCCGACAATCGATTTGTTGCGAAGCTTTGAAATACCGGGGCTGATTTTTGAACGCTTTGAATCTCTGCTGCTTGTCATCTGGATCACGCAGTTTTTTACGACGTTTGTGATTTCTTATTATGGCGCTGCACTAGGCTTATCACAGCTCTTTCAGAAAAATATTCAGCCGGTCATGTTCGGTTTGCTGCCGGTGATATATTTGATCTCAGCGGCACCCAACAATATCAACGGCCTGTTTGAATTTGGAGATTTCATCGGGAATTGCGGATTTTATTTAGGCGGCTTGCTGCCGCTTCTGCTTCTCGCGATTTCAAAGATCAGGAGGAAAACGAAAATAAAAAGACGGGCGGGCTAAAGAAAGAGGAAGATGGCTGGAAGGAAGTGTTCAATTATGAAGGTCGACGCAAAAGACCGAATCACCGTTGCCCAAACCGCCGTTATTGTCACCAATTTTCTCCTGGGGACAGGAATTCTCACATTGCCGCGAACATCGGTGGAAAAAGTGAAAACGCCTGATGTTTGGCTAACCGTTTTGTTAGGAGGATTGGTCGCAATCATCGTGTCGTATATTATGGTGAAATTGAGCAGAGGATACCCGGATAAGACGTTTTATGAATACAACCGGGAAATCGTCGGCAAATGGGCTGGCGGTTTGATCAGCCTGCTGCTGATTTGCTACTTTCTTGCTATATCGGGATTTCAAATTCGCTCAGTGACAGAAGTGATTCAGTTCTTTTTGCTCGAAGGCACCCCGATCTGGGCGTCTGCGACGGTGTTTTTATGGTGCGGCTTCTATTTGCTGCTGGGCGGCATCAACCCGATTGCCCGTCTGTTTGAACTCATATTTCCGATTACGGTTATCATTTTTTTGCTTGTCGCTTTTATGAGCATAGGGCTATTTGACATTGACAATCTCCGCCCTGTGCTGGGGAAGGGAATTATCCCTGTCATGCAGGGGATAAAAACCACGACTTTCGCTTATACAGGCATTGAAATTATGCTGATCATCGTCCCTTTTATGAAACAGCCTGAAAAGGCGTTTAAAGCAGTCCTCATCGGGACGGTTTTCCCGATAATGTTTTACATGATCACGGTCATCATGGTAATCGGAGCGTTGTCAGTCGACGGTGTTGTGACAAGAACATGGCCGACAATCGACCTGATGAGAAGCTTTGAAATTCCCGGCCTCATATTTGAACGGTTTGAGTCTTTGCTGCTTGTCATCTGGATCATGCAGATCTACACTAATTTGGTTATCAGCTACTATGCTGCGGCATTAGGGCTGTCACAGCTCTTTAAAAAAGACATAAAACCAATTATGTTCGGTTTGCTCCCGGTTGTTTATTTGATCGCGATGATACCGAAAAACGTCAACCAAGTCTTTCAAGTTGGAGACCTGATCGGTAACAGCGCCATTTATTTATGCGGCACAGTCCCGCTGCTGCTTCTTTTGATTTCGAAAGCGAGGAGGAAGAAAGATGAAGCAAATCATTAAAAAAATCCGTTTCCTATCCGCTATTTTGCTTCTGTTTTTAACCGGATGCTGGAGCAGCCATGAAATTGAAGAGCGCGGTTTAACATTTGGAATGGGGATTGATAAAGGCAAGGAAACCTCCCTGGAAAAGAAGTTTGATAAAGAGGGGGGATACCGGGTTAACCCCCTAATTT
>NZ_LECW02000023.1 GCF_001042475.2 Bacillus glycinifermentans | reverse complement strand
CATTAGGGGGCTAAATAGTTCTCGACTATATAGGTTTTACGGGTGAGCTATATTATGAACTTAGTTCTCGGATGACAGACAGGGAAATTGCTGATCGTGAACTCCACATATCGCCAAGCACTCTATCGAAATGGAAAAAGGAAAATGGTATTGATGATTACAATTCGAATTATGTTGAATTTTCATTTAAAGAGTGGCTATCGAGAATGGAGAAAGGATTATCAGAGGAAGAAGTTGCGAAGGAATTCGGTTTCGAAAGCTTCACTACCTACATTCAATATAAAAAAAGAAAAAGGATACCGCTTAAATATAGAGGATGAGACAGAAAAAGCTGTTGATTTTTATGGAGGAGTCAATTTTCATAATCGAGGAGGATGAGTGTGTTGGCTGAAAAGGAATTTGTCACTCCAGAGGTGGCAGAAGCTCTAGATTTATGGCTGAGTGAAATGAAGGGAGATAAACAAAAAATTCTCGAAATACATGCTGAGGCCTATAGATTTCGAGCTTATATTTCGAGAATTGAACCTTTGAATTTTGTTGATCCTATCAAAATGGAAAGGATTTTAGAACGAGGATATGAGCGTATCGAGATTAGTTAGTAAAGATTGCTTAAATACACTTAGGATTCGTTTTACAAGAAACGAGCATATGAGGAGATAGCTAGGATTACCTCACTCATATGCACTGTACGACACCCAAAACGCTCTTTAAGCCATCTAGGAGGGTTGCCCCCCTCCTAAATAACATACGGAGGTTTCGAGTAATGAAATTTTATCAAGAAACTCAAGAAAAACCAAATTTTTTAAATGAATTTTTGGGAATGTTGCTTGCTGGAGGGGTAATAGCAGGATTAGTCTTATTCATAGTAACGTGTTTTATTCTGTCCGTTTGATTTGTATTGGGGAATCGTAGTTATCTGGTACGGAATTTAGAAATATATAGACAGCGAAGAAGAGACTTTTGTATAATGCAGGAGTATCATTATCATTTCTTCACAACATTAAAAAGACAATATCACTTCTATGGGTGATGTTGTCTTTTTGTTTTTTTCTATCAAAACAAACCTGTTCCCAAGTGAATGAGAAATTGTATTGCCGTTTCTCGATTCTGAAAGTCTCTAAAACCGGAAGGGCAAAGAAGATGATCTCGGGTATCAGTATTTGTAGTTGTGCATAAAAAAACATATTCCCCTGACAACAAACAAAGTTGTAAAATGGAGTCGATAGGGGGAAAATTATGAGTAAAAATGAGACTAATCCGGTTATCGAGCCTGAAATAATAGGCCAAGATACAATTCAAATGAAAAGAAATCAATCGTTGCTCAACGATTTGATGTTTATTGTTGAAAACATGGATGTAAAACGAGGTACTATATTCTTAGATTGGATCCAACAACAAAACCAATATCTTGTTTGGGAAACAAACTTTGATCCGAAAAGATTAAAGAGATACAAACGGGGAGATATAGTTCTAGCTCATTTTGGGTTTAATGTAGGAGCTGAGTTTGGTGGATTGCACTATGCCGTGGTTGTTAAAAATGATTCCAAAAGTAACCCGATGTTAAACGTAATTCCTCTCTCGTCTTTAAAGGAAGGACAAACTCCGGATGATTTGCATCCCGAAACTGTGTATTTAGGCAACATTTCTGGTCTAAACGATAAGAAATCTTTTGCAAAAATGAATCAAATGAGACCGATAAGCAAACTGAGAATCTTTAAACCTAAAAAAGCAAATCATCAAGCTTTTAAATTGACTGATGATCAGATGGATTTAATCGACGAAAAAATCGTAAAAATGTTTACAAAAATTAAGATAACCCAACAGAATACTGAGAAAAGTGAAGTTTCTCCTTGATTTTTAAGCGAATACGCTATATAATTAGCGTAAAGATTAGCATATCAGTGCTTTATAAGAACCAAAATAAATAATGCCCTTTAAGCAATGATGCTTATGATGCGGCCACATAAAAACTTAACTTACCATGTGAAAAAACATGGCAAAAGGAAAAGTCATCCCGATCATTGGGATGACTTTTTACGTTGTGAAATAAAAAGCCGCCAAAAAAGGCGGTATGTTTAACATAAGTTTAGTATTTTTCAATTTTGTATCCAGCATCACTTAAGATCCGCTTCTGTTCTGCTGTCGGGGTTTGTTTTGTTCCAATTAATGCAACCATAGTCTCAGGTACTGTTCTTACCAGCTTGAGCTCATAGTGTACGATATTCCAGAATATAGACTCGTCATCTCGGTCAGCACCTTCTACAAACGATTCGATCATTCTGTGGTCAGTTCCTCGGATTCCGCAGTCGAAATCACCACTAATCATTGTTCCATCACTAAGAATATAGAGGGCTTCCCTTGGATTCTCAGTAAAACTATAACCTTCTTCAATTATTTCGTCTTTTAAACTTTTTAAGTCTTTCACACAAAACATCCCTTCAGAGTTTATTTTTATAATTATTATAAAAAACATTATATTATTTGTCAATTAAGTTCGATTGATTACGAAGAGATCGTAGCAACCATATCAAGGGTGCCGCTATGGATTGATTTGGTGATGTGAAGCGTTATGGATCTGCTATAAAGCATTATAAGTGGGTTATAGAATGTTATGGAAAACCTCTTTTCGGACAGGAGAACAACTTGTGAGATCAACACGGTAAAGATTCGTTAACTGGTTAAGGGGAGAGTGTTATTTTGAATAATTAAAATGATTTGTTTTATTTTTTAGAAAAGATAAGGAGATTAAAAAGAGACTTAAGCTTTGGTGAATTTCAATCATCGTAGAAAAGGGTGAGGCAAGCGGTTGTTTTTTGAGATTAATTTTGCTCTTTAAATGTATGAAAGTCTCTTTGGCGGTATGGGAAACCGTTTGAAATTAACGACTATTATAGGGAAGGTGAGAGAATGTTGGTATTCTTATATTCCGACGAGAAATGTTTCTATTGTCAGAAACAAAAAGAATGGTTTGATGAACAGAATATTGAGTATGAAGAAAAGGATGTTTCAAAAAACCACCTATAATCGGGTGGTTTTTTGTTATTTTATATACTTTTAGTCAATTGTATTATGTTTTGTAATATTGGCTTCTTTTCTTTTTGGATTCTCAAATGATACAATGTTCAAGAAATCTATATAAGGGAGGTTTCCCTACATGCGTTTAAACATATACACAATAATCTTTATCATTTTAGCCATAGCATCTAATTTGATTTCAATATTCGTTTTCAACCAAGGCATCTTAGGATATATCCTTGCTATTGTCTTTTTGTTGGCCGCTGGATATTCAACAAAATTCACAAAGTCAAAGGATCAAAACAGACCGCCTAAAAGTGAATAGAACAAAAGTTAACCCTTCGTCGGAAGATAACGAGGGGTTTTGCTATTTTGGATGGTGATTTACAGATTTTCCGAGAAAGCCCATGCAGGGCGTAGCCCGTCTTAGACATGGGATGATAGTGAGGTTGGTTGACAAAGACAATCGTAACTTTGATTTGCTCAAGCACAAGCTAGGCGCACTTCGTATCACGCAAAAGTCAGGTAAATGGATTGCTCAAATTTCAGTCACTATTCCTACAAGCGAAAAAACAGGAACAAAAAGAATGGGAGTAGATTTAGGGCTTAAAGTTCCTGCTGTTGCTGTAACAGATGATGAAAAGGTGCGTTTCTTTGGCAACGGCAGACAAAACAAATACGTAAAGCGTAAATTTCGCTCTGAGCGCAAAGTGTTAGGCAAAAAGAAAAAGTTAAATGCTATTCGCAGATCGAAAGATAAAGAGCAACGCTGGATGAAAGACCAAGACCATAAGGTTAGTCGTGCAATTGTCAACTTTGCTAAAGAAAACAACATATCTGTCATTCGCTTAGAACAATTAGCGAATATTAGACAGACGGCAAGAACAAGCCGTAAAAACGAAAAAAACTTGCATAGCTGGTCATTCTATCGCCTGACTCAATTCATTGAATATAAAGCGAATTTAGAAGGTATTAAAGTTGAGTATGTGAATCCTGCATACACAAGTCAAACGTGTCCTAAGTGCCATGAAAAGAATAAAGCACAAGATAGAAAATACAAGTGTAAGTGCGGATTCGAAAAACATCGTGATTTAGTCGGTGCTATGAATATTCAATATGCACCTGTGGTTGATGGTAACAGTCAGCCAGCCTAAGATGCTATATGCACTGTCTTAGGAGGGGTAATGAGATACCCTTATCTTGAAGGCTGTTCAAAACAGAAATGGACTGCGAACGTTTAGTCATTCAAGAATCCCACCCGTCACACCATAAGGTGTAGGGCTTGCGACTTCAGTCGTGGGAGTCTCAAATAGTCAAATAAAAAGCAGATTCTATAAGGGAATCTGCTTTTCTTCTCTCTTTAAAAAACGATGGTACTTAGTCTCTTTTTTTTGGTATATCATCTAATTCAAAAATTTTACCATTATGTACTTCATAATCATACATGGTGTGTTTTTTATCATTCATAATTACAGTTCCGGCGTATTTTTTACCTTTGGCTTGTGTGTAATTATAAAAGCCATATATGTTTTCAATATCTTCTCTGTCGTAGCCTTTCTCTTTGTATAAATAGTCTCTCATTATTTCTTCTGATTGTTTAATTTTTTCAGGGTTTCCGTAAAAAAAATCTTGGTAAAAGCTATATAAACCTTTAAGAGATAGACCTAGCATTATTATAAAAATTACAATTTTGCATATTTTTTTCATAAATACCACCTATTCTATTTAAATTGCATTATAATAACTATATTATTATTTATTGGATTTAGAAAGGGGGTTAATTGTGATCAAAAAAATTTGTTCTTTGGTTTTGTTTTTTGTTTTGATGTTATCTGTTTTTACTGTTGAAGCATCAGCTTTTAATTATCCGAATGGTACTAAGGCTAAAGCCGGTGATATTTTAGTTACGAGTGATGCCTTTTCAAAGGGGATTGTTGGACATGCTGGAATGGCAACTAGTAGTAGTGAATATTTAGAAATTAGGGGTGCAGGACATTATCCTGAAATTAGATCATTGACGGTAGTGTTCAGGAAACGCATTAACATCAACGTATCTTTTGAAATCTAACGATCCATTAGCATCTTGAACTCTTTTGTTCTCATTTCTGTCATTTTCAATTGTCATCATAATCTTCCCTTGTTTTGTTTCTGAAAACTGTTTAAAAACAGTCGATTGTTCGTGTGAGAAACTCTTCTTTTTCAAGATCTGTCAGATTCTCATCACCCGATATTTCCGAAATCGCTTTAGCCAAGGTTGGATTAGCCTTGAGCACTTTTCTAGTCGATAATGGAATCTTATCAAAGGCATAGAAAAGCCAATCTTCGTCTAGACCTAGAGTTCTTGCCAATTTAACAATGACTTCGTCGGCTGGGTTAGAGCTTGCACCTTTCTCGAGCTTAGCAATATAGTTCGTTGAAACTCCAGCAAATTTCGCAACGGTATCTAATGTATACTTTTTTTCTGCTCTTTTTAGTCTCAATACATTACTGGCATTATTCAATTGGGTGTATACCTCCTTTTCAAATAGGTGCGACTTCAGTGTTAATATATCATGTTTAATTGAATTTTGTAGCTTTCAGTAAGCTACAAAGGCAACAAAGAAAAAGCCCATCCTCCATGGGATGGGCTTTTTCCCTGACAAAATAATCAGTAAGATCAAAAAAAGATATAGAAAATTTGATACATCTTTGACCGTACGGTGTTCCAGCACCTGCGGTCTTTTTTATCTTTGTTAATTGCAAATAACATATTTCTTAATCAAATTCTACATTAGCTTAGCAAAAAAAGTCAAAGGGTTTTTAGGAGCTTATCCGCTCCGCTCTGTTGAAAAACAAAAAAGGGCCATAAAAAATATGGCCAAGAAAAATAAATAGGGGGTCAATTACTGTCAGAACATACGTTCTATATAATTTTATTTCCGAATAACGAAAAAGTCAATAGTTTTTTCATCTAAACTTAAAGTTGACGTGCTTTCCGCTCCCGTTGCATCGCTCCTCATACTCAAAATCGAAAATTTACGTCTCCGGCCGGAAACGCCGTTCTGTATTAATATTGGCGACTGGATTCTTGATTTGGTTGGCTGGGGGGTGTTTCCTGTGAATGGTTGCCATAGTCTATATTGAATTCTTCACGTCTCGTCTTATATATTAATACTTGAAGGAATATATGAGCAGAAATGTTTTTCAAGGTTATTGTGTTCTAAGAAAGACAGGAGAGACAAAAAAGAAAAGGGGATGACCGGGGAGATGAGTGATACTATTTCAAGGAATGATCCTTGTTTTTGCGGGAGCGGCAAAAAATATAAAAAGTGTCATAGTGATATTAATCCAAAGTCAAGAGCCGCCTTGTTGCTTAAATTGAATCGAGCGATTGACGATAGAATCAAGGGATATCAAGAAAGCACTGGTTATGTACCTCCATGTCATAGCGGTTGCGCCAACTGTTGCTTTGAAGACTTTTCAATAACAGAAATCGAGTTTGAGTTAATCATGAGAGAGTTGAAATCTTGGGACGGAAAAGATGTAGAGAGAGTATACAATCTGGCTCTAGACCAGTGTGAGAAGATGAAAAAAGAGAGGCCTTATGATTGGAGGAACCTTGAAAAAAATATTGGGGGTACCGATACCGGGGCATTCAAAAAACAACTTGAAGCTCACAGATTAGTTCAAAGAAATAAATTTCCTTGTCCTTTGTTAGATACGGATACAAACTCCTGCAAAGTGTATGATTCTCGACCGATTGTTTGCAGATCCTTTGGGACAGCACACACTTCGACGGATGAAAGTTCTTCGTTTGAGGTATGTGAGCATATTCCGGATTCAAGGCAACATGCAAAGATAACGCCAAATGTTGAAGATTTGCAAGAGTCTGCTTGGAAATTCACAAATATTGAGACGCCATCTGGACAATTTGTTTTTCAGAGAGCATATCCGATATATTATTGGTTTAGGATTTTCTACAATAGAACAGGGGAAAAGAAAGCCCAATACAATTATTATGACAGGCCAATTAATTTCAACCAAACTCTTGATCAAGCGAATCGTATCATCTCGAAAGAGGTCAACCTTATTTGAGTGAAATGGATAGATGTATAGAATAGGCTAGACTAGAGTCAGAAGGATTCTATTCTGAAAAAACGCATGAAAAAATAAAAAGGCCGATTGAAGGATGAAAGCTTAACTGAAACAAACAAAAAACCTCTTTAAGCAGATGGTTGGTCTGCAAGAGGTTTTTTGCTGAATGAAGTGTTAAGGCTTTGATACATTCACATTATAGCACAGATTACCCAGATTTGCTCGTGTCGTAGTATAGAAGACACACAATGATCAAAAAAATTAGAGAATGCCGGTTCAAAATCTAAAATTCACAGAGCTGTTTTGATTTGATATAGAGCGGCAGAAAAATGTAGAGAAAAGAGGGGGGGTACCAAGTGTGAGTGACAAAAAATACGAGTCTATATGGTGGTATACGACATTATTAATGTTCCTATTAATGATTTTGAATAATTTTGTTATGAAAATTGAGATTTTAAATGTTATTATTGCGGCTGTATACATAGTGTTTATGGGGATTGTTAAGATCAAACATAAGAAACTGAAACAAGTACAGCGGATTGAATTAACGATCAAGAAAAATGTCATAATTTTTGTAGCTTCTGGTTGTGTTGGATTGATAATGTACGAGATTAGAGAACATACTTCCTTGACTACGGCCACAATTATTTTAGTCGTGTTTATAGCAGTTTGTTTGATGCTTGAGGTGATTTGGAAAAGGTATATAAAGAAGCGAGAGCAGGAGTGATTCCTGCTCTTTTTGTTGTATAACGCCCGGTTTGTTCCTTGCATCTAATCACAGGGGAGGTCAAGCATTAATTAATTCAATACAGGGGGCTGTGTAGAAGCGGCTACTGTTCTGTATTGCTATGGAGCGCTGAAGTAAGGCATAAAAAGTGTGACCTCATTCACGCTTGAGGGCCCCGCTCTTTATTGCTACGAAGTAACAGGGGAGCTCAAGGTTTCCCCTGTAACATTCAGCTTCAATTTGGATCTCCGTACATTTTCAGGAGATACTGGAATATTGTATAATTACGATACGGGCATTGAAGGAGAAATACGATGAAGAGAAAACTAATGATCATCATCACGATGGCGTTATTTCTTATTGCTGGATGCGGGCGATTAGACGCTGATTCAGAAGCGAAAAAGTTCAAGGAATATGATCTGAAAGAAGAAAAAGGCTTTTATTCTTTTTATCCAACAGTTTCAAATAAAGCTATTATCAGTTCGTTCAAAAATGATCCCAACACATTTGACGAGCAAATTCGTAAAGAAAATATTCCGAATGACAAAGAAGGTTTAGTAATTTGGCTTTCGACTGAGTCAGATAAGGATAGTATTAGAAAGGCGATGAACAGGATAGCCGAGAAAGATAAAGATCTAATGCCTGATTGGGTCATAAAGGAAGTGTTAGATACTGATCCCGAAGGGTATTTTGACAAAGAAATAGACGTAGACGGTATGCCGTATCCTTATCACTTAAAGAAGAAAGACGGAGCGTTACTCGTTGTATTTAAATATTCTATCAAATATTATGTTTTCAAATAACCACCTATAATCGGGTGGTTTTTTGTTATTTTATATACTTTTAGTCAATTGTATTATGTTTTGTAATTTAGAATTTTTAATTCCTTATAATGAATTGATTTTTTCTATGTTCCTGATATGACGGTATTTATGATGTATTTATTCGCATTTTATTAAAATTAAAAATCAGATTTTCAAGAAAAAATATTGTTAGTTGATTCTCAAAATGTTATATTTAATTTAGTCCAAAAATGATCTTTGAAAACTTAATAGGAGTTGAATCGAGGAATGGTGTATAGACGCAAAGCCTTGAGGATTTTCATCATATTTGCCTGTCTTCTTATCATGTTTTTCTCCAATTTTGGAGGATTGCTAAGCGGGGGAACAGCCTATGCCGCAGAAGATGAGGAAAAGACAAGCGAACCTGAAAAGTCAAGCTATATTGAGACGACTGACAAAAACAAGGCAGAAAAGATAAAAGCACTTGATTCGAGTGTCTTCAAAGACGAAAACTTTTCAGCCATGGCTCAGGCTTCTATTGTAGAAGCGGACGGGGTCACAAAAATTGTTTCTAGTCTCAGCGATTTGACGGGTTCTAATTTCAGCGGGACGATCAAGGATAACTCTAATGATGCTGACAACAACAGCGATCTTAAAAAAGAGTTTGGATACGAACCTGATGAGGTCATGATTCCACGTATACCGTTGTCTCTTTCACCAGACAGCAATGAGGCCGCTTCCCTTAACGATATTTATCTAACGGGAAAAGGGGTTAATGATGAGTACAAAAACTACAAAAAAGACTTATATGTCAATTTTGCAGGCTACTCCATCAAGATCCCGCATGAGTTCGTCAAAGATGCTCTTGTAGGCGTACAGCCTCAATTCGATGATGCATATGTTACACAATCGTATGGATCGTTTTTGGGGTTTGGGAATGTCACTCAAGATTTCAAAGCGGGCGTATACAACCAGACAACGATCCTGAATGACTTCAACTATATCAACCAAGTAGATTATTTCAGGTTTGCGAAAAAGAACGACATGTTAGGGTTTGCGACCAAATTGTATGTTGATGCATATGGGAATATCACGACTGGTACCGCTCAGATACTTGTTCCGTTTTATCGTAACCCTTTGATTGGTATGAACTTCAAGAATGGCAAAGACGACAGTTCCAATATTGGTTTGGAAATTGTTAAGAACAATCAAGGGAAAAACGATGACGTCAAAAAGACCTTAGACGAATTAGAAACAGCGAGCAACGAAAGTAGCAACCAAAAGGGATACATTCTCCTCGATAAGAGAATGAAAAATATGATCAAGGATGCCGCTAACGCAGAAATCACCAAAGTGAGCGCCTATGTGAAATCGATTGAGGACACAAAGAAGCCCGCTCACAAGAAGATGATGAGCGATTCTGACATCGATAGCTTGAAGTCCCTTTTAGCCGCAAGAAGAGCGGCCCCGAGAAATGGTTTGCCGGGGTATTTGGATTTGATGTACTCGTACTATGAGGCATTGAACAAAAAGACACCTAGCAAACAAGAAAGTTTGGTATCGATAAACGATGTTCAGCTTTCTAAATGGGGCTATACAGACGTCAAAGGCAATGATTATGATGCATTCAAAAAAGACTTAGACGATCAAAACAGCAAACACTGGTGGAACTGGGAGAAGGAAAAAGCAAACTATCCTGATTACCCCGGTCTCGGTTACTACATCCAAAGGGATGATGAAACGAAATTCAAAAACCTGAGAGACAACAATGCGCTTCCTGCGTTGTCTATCGCCAATTCTAACATTTCTGGAGGAACCCTAAACATCGGGGAATATCTTGATACTGATAAGAAAGGCGATGTAGACGGAAACCAAAAGCGCTGGAGAGAGTCAGACAGCATATATGATGTCATCAAGACGCACAAGCTGGAGGCGGGAAGTCCAGAGGAAACAAAAGAGCTTGCGGTTAACCTCTACAAAGATAGAGTGCGCCTGTTCAATACAGCATTCATCACAAGTGAGAAGGCCAAAGTTGAAGATGGTAAATCTACCGGAGTTTGCTATGAACGTATCGGCTGTGTCAATATCAGCGACCAAGTAAAAGAGCAATTGGCCGCTTCAAATGATATGTCAACAGAAGATATCATCAAAGAAATTCTGACCAATCCGGGTCTTTACATCAAACGGATTGTGCATGATATCACCGAATCGTTCTACACAGAAAACTTTATCAATTTCAACATGTCTAACATCTTTGATACAAAAGGTCTTGAATCACTTGGAGCCTTTTGGGATTATGCACTCCAAGCGTTCCCGTACATCTTAGTCCTTGGAACGACCATTCTTATAGGGATTGGAGCCTTCTTGTATGTTCGAGGCATTCGGACATTAAGAGAAGAAGCCGCAAAAATCGGGTCATTCATTATTATTACACTGTGTATATTCCTTGTGTATCCGAGGCTGATGCCGATTCTGTTTAACGTACCTGTTCAGACCATTCACCAAGATACGATGTATCGGAATCTGACAGTCGAGTCATGGATCGTTGATAAGGCGGAAAACAGTTTTAACGATCTATTCAGAAACAAAACTGTAGATCGCTATATCCCGAGGAAATTTGATTACCAAGTTGAATTGACTACGACTACACCGAAGACCAACGGCAGTATTTTCTCTCAGACGAGGGACATTGAAACAATGGCCGGGAAAAACCAATCGATTACTACGGAAAACTATAACCCAAATGAAATGATCAAGGTTAAGGTAACGGTAGAAGATCTGATTGACTGGTCAAATGCTCGTTTAGGTCAAGGAAATGCTAAGAAAACCGATGCAAGTTTCTTTGATTGGCTGGCTTCTCAAGCCGGAACTGATGGCAACGATGGCAGATACGAAAGCAGGGGAGAAAGCAACAATCCGAAAAAGCCGAAACGCTATCCTGATGAATATGCTCAATTGTCCAAATACAGCGAGTATCAATACACCAAAGAATGGTTTAAAGGGGTAGATGCAGGCGAAGACAGCGTCTTTAAAGAAAAGGCACTCACAGCATCTGAGATCTTCCTGAAAATCTATTCTCAGCTTTCTGGCAATAAGCAGAATGAATCTCCGTCTCATCAATTGATCAAAGCATTTGATGAAACGTTCGCTAAGGGCTTAGAAAGCTCCGGTACAGGAGGAGGCGGGTTAGAAGTAGGTCAAGGGTCGAAGAAAATCACATCGACAACTTCTACATTTAACTCAACGCAATTTAACGGCTTCTTACAAAGAATTGCCGCTCCGGGAGCCAACGCAAGTGAACGGGAATATGACGGCCTTGGTGAATATAGCGTGAAAAAGCTAGAGAAAGATATCCCGGCGTTGCAAGAGTCGGATATTTTGATGTTTAGAAACATCATGCCGGCACTTTTCAATCTGACAGAGGATGAAGCGAACCAACCTCAAGTCAAACGAAAGCTTGACGAGATCAGCAGTAACATAGTTTACGAAACATCTAAGGAGTACTTGGTTCATTTCTATATCTTAGACAAGATACCGGAAATGAGGAACTATCAAAAGGACAACTCAAATGGGAAATACAGCGATAAGGCTTTGACTTTATTGTTATTCCTTAACTTCATGAAAGAGTCTGGAGTACATGGGTATCCTACAGGTCTCCAATTAGATGCGGTATCAGTAGACAACTTCTTGAGGGCGTATTTAGTTCCGCTTAACATGTTGCAAGAGCAAGCACAAGAAGCTCCAGCAAGCACGACTGATTCAAACAGTACGGAAGCGGTGTCGAACCAAGAGCTGACATTACCAAGCTTTATCTCGTACAATTTCAGCTTAGTTACGCTTCTATCGTTCTTCCTGTCTTTGATTTATTTAGTGTCGTTCGGGATGATCAAGAGCTTGATATTCCTGATACTGATTCCTGGCTTAACGGTCATCGGGTTAATATGGCATTACTTCTTAAGGCCGCTCCTTTCGTCCCTCAGATTAGGGGATCCAAATGGAGGCTCAGATCGAGGAACTAAAGGTGAAGATGATGGAGTATGGGCGTTACAATTGCTGAAAGGCGTAACCATGTTGCTTGGAACCTTCTTTGTCGTTAATATTGTGTTCCACTTCGTATGGCATACAACACAGGTATTGTCAGATCTAAAAGTGACTTACGGTGGTAGCCCGCTGTTTGGAGCCGGAAAGACCGTCACCAACTCAATCATTCTGGTTGGGGTTCTATATTTCTTGGTGAATTTGATCCTCATTCCAACATTACTGATGATTAAGGATGCACCTTTAACTGTCTCAGGTGATGTATCTATGAGACAACGCTTAAGCCGTTATGCCAATAAAATCACTTCTGACAATTTCTTTGCTCGTAAAATTCGCAACATGCAACAGAGAACGCAGGAATTCCTCAGTAACCACCTCAACGTAGGTGAACTGAAAGGCAAAGCACAAAGAGCAAGAGAAAAGCTTCGAAATTCGGTCATCAATACCTTGATCGGTGCGGCCGGGATAGGAACAGCGGCGGCTGGAGCTTCTAAGTTATCCGATAAAGGAAAATCCGCTCTGCAAACAGCATTGAACAGCGGACTTGTTAGATTCCGCTTGAATCGTCTTGAGAGAGATGGATTGAATGACGAAGAAGGAAAGGCGCTTGCTTCAAGAGTGAATAGAGAAGCAAAAGAAGTTATGAGTACAGGGTATAATGCCACTGACTTATGGAGCATGGCAAGTAATGCGGAGACTGAGAAAGCCTACAGCATACTTCAACAGCTTGGATTAGACAATATTCAGCTTGTCGAAGATCCGAATACAGGTAAGAAGTATATCCGGATGCCTCGGAGTATCGCTGAATCAGAAGATGGCCGTCAGTTGACAAATTACGTCAGAAGCCGTGTTGAACGTGATTTTGTTGAAAGAACCATCCGCTATAGCAATAAAAAAGGCAAATGGGGAGACGGTAGAACCTTCGGTAACAGAGGCGGTCTATTCGTATCCAACGCTAATGCAAGTGCATTCAGAGATTTCGCCCTACGTCACAACTTGAATACTCAAGCAACGCCGTTTAAAGACGGTTATCTGTTTAAGCATATGACCGAAAACGACTGGCAAGCATTTGTAGAAGAATCAAAACAAAATGGCATTGCCATTTCAGATCGTAACAATATGGACTATCTAAAACTTCACCATCATATTGCTGACAGATTAGTCGCAAGAGGTGGCTATAAGATCATTGGACGAGATAGTGCATTCTCATATGTTGTAGCAGAGGATAGTGACAGCTATGCTCGACTCAACAGAGCATTAAGCGAACTGAAAAAAGACTTTTCAACTCAAGAGCCTACTTCTGTTCCTGACAGCGGAAGAGAGCTAGTAGAAAGTCAATTCACAACTTATGACTTCGAAATTGACGAGAATAATCCTAATCGCACGAATCAAACTCAGAGAGCCGAACAGCGACGTCAAAACAGAGCGAGAAGAGCTGAGTCAGTCAGACGGCGTTTCGGAGCCGAGGAGAGCTAAAATTAGGGTTTAAGAAGGTTTAGAAGAGAGCGGTTTAATAGCCGCTCTCTTTTTGTTTATTCGGTTATGACTTTCTGGATCGATCTTGACAAAATGTATATATAAACATATAATTAAATTAAAATTTAGAGTTGATTGAAAAATTGCATTAGGAAACTGATATTATGAAAATTATCGATATTACAGATTTTCCGAACGAGAAAGCCCATGCAGGGCGTAGCCCGTCTTTAGACATGGGATGATAGTGAGGTCGGATACGAAGTGCCACTTGATTTATACATTAAATGCGAAGAAGAATATAAAAAGAATAGGTATTGATGATTCACTGGGTGTATTATGAATAATAATATTCTAAATAAAAGGAAAGTGTAGGGTTATGGATTTACAGTTACTTTCTTTAAAATTTGCATGTTCGTTTCTTTTTAGTTTGAGCTTTTTGTTATTCTTGATGTCTATTAATTCAAAAGATAAATCAAAAAAGAAAACTCTAGGCAAGCTCTGTATATTTTCTTGTATATTTTCTGCGGTTTTCTCAATGGCTTTTATTATTTTGATGAATTATGGATGAATAGGACAAATGGAAAAAGTAATTGATTTAGACACTCAATTTTTAGGAACAAGAGAGCAGAGTTTGAGGGTAATGATTCAAATCGGAATAATTAGGCAAGCGTTTGGGGTTAAAAACGATGAAACCAAAAAGCCCGTTAGAGATTATGAGAGAGATATTATTCTATCCGATGATGAAATAAGAAAAGAATTTAATCAGGAATTAAAATGGATAAACATAGCTAAAGAAAAAAGTGATTTTGGGGGCATAAAAGAGTTTGAAAATAGAGCTCGCTATTTTATCGAGGCGGTCAGGTTTTTTAATGCTAGCTTAGCAGACGAATTTGAAAATCTATTAGACGGCGTTTCGGCGTAGAGAAAGGCTGAAAATAGGATTTAAGAAGGTTTAAAGAGAGTGGTTTAACGGCCGCTCTCTTTTTTGTTTATTACGGTTGAGACTTTGTGAGCAATATTTGACAAAAAGTATTTTGATCTATATAATAAAATTATAATAACGATTGAATGAATTGCATATTTTAAACAGAATGGAGATGTTAAAAATGAATCAAAACACAATGGGCAACCTAGGAGAGATTAGGCAGCTACAAAATAAATTAGCATTAAAACGAGTTAAATTATCGTCTGTTGAGTTAAATGATGAGGAATTAAACAAAATTGATGAAATGCTATCAGATTTTGATACTGTACTTAGAAATTTGTCTTTAAATAAAAATGCATTAAAAGATTATCAATTTGGCGGTTTATTGAGTGTTTTAGAAGACATGAAGAAAAAGAATTATTGATTTATGGGTGAGATCTTGTGAGTAAAACTCGTCACAGCGAGTATAAAGAGGCATTAGGCTGTGAGCGTTCCCCGTCATGGGGAGGTTGCAACAAAAATAAATTAATTGTGTTAGGGTTTTAAAGGAGGGCAACAGTTTGGGTACTAACTGAACAAGGCTGGAAAAACAGAGATGAAGTGCTGACACCGACAACATTGAATATTAAAAAGAAACCAGTAGCACAACCTATTAAGGTTAATGAGGAAATGACTAATAAGCTATTAAGTGAGCTACCAATGGCGGCAAGGATATTATCTTATTCATTGTGAGTAACTTGCGATTTATTCCAAACGACAAATTGTTAATATGAATTAGGAGATGGAAAATGAATAACAATGTAAGTGTCAAAAAAGAGGTTAAGTCCTATATACAAAAAATTGTTGGTACGATATATGGGCCAAGTCTTGTTGTTGGAATTGTAGAAAGAGATGGAGGAGAATATATCCATCTAAAAGAGAATGGAGAAGAGGATTATTTTGTATCTTTAGAGCAATGGCCTGAGTTGTTAGCCTGAAAACCATCCGATAGCAAGAAAAAAGACACTTTAAATAGTGTTTTTTTCTTGGATTCAATTTGACAAAAAGTATATATGATTGTATAATTTATCAAAAATAAAAGGGGAGGTAAATGGAGCTTTAACTGCTCTTGTGGTCAAAATGAAAAAACAAATAATAAATTTAATGAATAACAAACCGAAAATCAAACAGGTTGGGAAAGTGATAAAACAATTTTTTGAGATTGACAAAAGGCCTTTACAGGTCGGGTTTTTTGTTGGGGAGGATGGGAAGGTTAAGTTTTTAAATGATGTGGAGCTGTTGAATGAAGTTAAACATTTAAATCATAAGCCGGAGCACGTATATTCCTTTGAAGTGCTTGACTCACTGGATATATCCTCTGATCCAAAACGAGAACAGGTTAAGATCAATGGTAAAACTCCGGTTGTATTCCAATACTCAAAGGATATATCCTTTCAAACAAATGATGGGCGTAAATGGATGGGCGAGGGGATAAATATTGAATTTATGAAAAAACAGAAATACACACATCTTGTTTTAATTGAATCTTTAATTGTTGACACTCCCACCCATAAAATGGGCAAGCTGGCTAACGCCAGTGGGATTCTTGAATGACTAAGCGTTCTCAGTCCATTTCTGTTTTGAACAGCCTTCAAGTTTGCGGTGTGTCATCACCACTCCCACGACAGACCATATAGGTTCGTGGGCTACGGCACTATGACCATGCCGTGACGAAGTTAGCTCAACTGAATATGAGAAAGCTCAGTGCCAGATGCTAGATCACAAATAGAAAGTGGGGATTGATCAATGAATAACGAATCGGTGTCAGTTAAGTCCTTAATTTTTCATGCTCACGTACAAAAATTAAAAGAATTATTGTCTAAACAGCTAGATAAAACCATCACAGAATCGGAGTTTAAAGAATTGGTGAAGCTAACCGATGAGTGCATAAAAATGATGGAAAATGTTTTTGAAGAAACAAATAATTTTCTTTTAGGGAGCAACTTAATTAAGGAAGAGGAAGCTAAAGAACTGTCCGAAATGCTAGAGAAAGTGAAGAAAAGGCGCCGGAAATATAACTAAAAGAAGGCCCGATATTTTTGTAATAAAATATGATCTTAAGGAGAAGGAATGTTTAAAGGAATACAAATATTTTGTTTAGTTGTTGTATTTGCGTATTTTTTTCAGATGTTGTTTTTTTACCGCCCCTCTATTATAGAAATGACGGTTTTGGTAGTAACTTTTTTTGCAACTGGTGTTTGTTCTCTTGTACATAAGTTTTTTTATAAAGGGGCGATTCTCATTTTCATTGCAAGCGGGATGTACATTAAATCTGTATATTATCCGTTTGAGAGCTTTAAAGAAATTGTTTATGTAGCGCTCATTTTATTTGCTTTGTTTAGTATAGGGTTTATCCAATCATTAAAAGACTATACTAAAGAAAAGGCGGCAGACTAACCTTATATGATTTTTAAAAACGCATTTTGGTTTCGCTATCTCGGCTATAAAGGCCGGGTTTTTTTGTGTTCTTAATTGACCATAAGTATATAAATTAATATGATCTGGCTGTCAAAACAAAAGAGCATTTTCGTCTTGGTGTCAAGTCTTTATTTGATCTAAATGATACAAAAAATGTTTTTTAAATCATTTTTTCTTCATATAAAATCTTTCTAAAATCAGAAAAAACCATTATAATTAAACTGAGAACAAATATAAAGGAAGTGTAAATAAAATGGAAGATAGAGAGGGATTTAACGAAAAATCTATAGACACTCGACGGTTCCTTGTCCCGTCTGATGTAGACTCTTTTTCTCAAGCGAAGTTTGGGAATTACTTCTTTTCAACCGGAAGATTAGTGTCCGTTATAGCGATGATGCTGTTTGTGATCCTTGTCTTCATATTCAAATTGGTTAATGGGGATGTATCCGGTGCGTTTAAGTTTTTAGGCATCGCTGTATTGATAATCGGTATTGTCAGTTATTTTTTCATTTTCAAATTGTCCTATTGGAAAAAGCCACTCAGTGAATGGCTCACAAATAAAGATTCGACTCCTTACGCAATCTGGCGTATTGCAGATATAACCGAAACGGAATATGGAGCGGAGGCAGTCAATGAATTGCAGAGCGGCGGAAGGGTAACGTCGTTCGTGGTTGTTCAAATTAAATACGGATCTCTAGGAGGCTATGGAGATTTAGTCGAAGCCGACAAGATCTTTGTAGATGAAATGACGAGATGGCATGAAGAGCTTTTGAAAAATAAATATGAGTTTATTCGCATCGAACGGGATGCGGAAGAAGGATACAAAGAAAAATTCAATACTTTATTCAGCCATACAACAACATTTCAAGAAAAAGAACAGCAGGACATTTATGCATATTGGATTAGATCTATGAATGATGCCGCAGAAAAAGGTTCCCGTATCCCTATGATCACTTATGTCATTTACAAAGAAGGGATTTATAAAGAGGGAGAGTTTGCGGAATCCATCCATAACATGCTTAAAGGTTTCTTTAACAATAAAATGTTTTCCAAGAAAACAGTGTTGAAAAGAGAAGATGCTGTTCGGGAAGTCATTGGAGAACACTTGGGTGTAGATGTGCTCAGAGTACAGCCTTCTGGAATGAAACGTGTTCGACTTGAAGATTATTTAGCCGTTCGGGAAGTTTTAGATGAAGACGGAAATGAAATTTTCGTTGATCTTTTAGAAGAAATTGAGGATTCCAAAGATGAGAAAATGTTATATGCAAACCAAACCAGACATAATGACAATCCGGATGAGATCGATCTTGAATTAGAGGTTTATGAAGAAGAGGAAGACGACGATTTATCAGAAGAGCAAACTATATCAACGGCTGAAAAACGGTAAGGGATATTAACCAAGAGAAAAGAGGTGAAAGTGGTTGGCTACAAAACAGATCCTTTTTATTGCTGGGGGAGAGAAAAATAATAAAGCGATACAAGAGCAAGTAAGAAGGTTACAGGATCAAGTTACGATTGATCTTGATTTTAGCTATTATTCGGTTAATGACCTTATAAAAGATGTGAAAAAACACCGTGAATCTGCCTTGTATATGTATGATCGTATCATTTTGTTTAGCACAGCTTTTTTAGCAAAGCGGGGAGATTTAGAAGGTGGGAATGAAGCTCGGAAAAACCGCTTGATAGAAGATATGGCGAACTTATTCACAATCCTCACTGAATTTAACATGAATACTAAACCTATAACAGTTTTAATAACAGAGAAGGATGGTTTTTTTGTTGAATATCTGGAACAACACCCACTTTTTTATAACCAGATAGAAGACATTAAGTTCTTATATATCGATCAAAAAATGGATTCCTCCATACTTTTTGAATTGATTAACTCAGATAATGATTTTTATTACTCAGAAAATATGCTGGAATATGAGGACTTTAAAAAGAATCAATATCCCTTTGCATGGACAAAAGTAATTCCTGAATACATCGTTGACAGATCTTCAAGATTTGAGGGATTCACTGATGAAGACTATGTGTCTTTTGCTAAAGAGAAGGGGTATGACGATCTAGAAAAAGCAGAACAAGACGGGATTTTTAATGATGCCACATATGACGACATATCGGAAGACGATTATGAGGAAGAGGGAGAACAGGAAGAAGTCAATCACAAACAAACATTCATTGATATGCTCCGTACTAAGAGAAAAATCGATGAAGAGACCATTCGAAATGAAGAGCTTCCGAGTGATCAGGAATCCGATGAAGATATTAATGAAGAGATGGATGAAGATCTACAAGAACCGAGAAAGGGCGTGTTCGGTAAACTTTTAAAACGTAAGTCTAAACGGAAATTAGAAAACGTTGACCAAGAACTAAATGATGTTGTAGAGCCTGATTACGAGGAGGAAGCGGAGGATGATTACATAGAGTATGAAGAGCCGCTTCATGATGATCAAGGAAACGAGGAGCCGCCTCAAAAAGAAAAGCATACAATTCCGTTCTTCTCAAAAGTGAAGAGCCTTTTTAAGAAAGAGGAGCAAGAGCAGGTTGAAAGTTTTCAAAAGAGATACTTACCTGAACTAGAAATTAATCGTTACACAAGTAGTCCAGTGACTTTTACGGGAGCAATAGGAGTTATTGGTCAAGAGGGATCCGGAGCAACTACAAGCGCTATTAATATTGCTGAATACTTTGTTCAATTTAATAAAACGGTTCTCTACTTGGATTTTGATTTTATATTCGGGAGCTCTGCTTACTTTTATGAAGATGAAATAGCCCAAGTTAACCCTGCAACGATGTCGGAGTATATAAATCGTCAAGCTACGAGTGAAGAGCTAGTAGTCAATATTTATGAAGATGTCGTTTATGATTGGGTGGGATCCCAGATACCTTTCAGAAATGAGTATGAAGGGTTAGCGGAAGAGGTCAGATTAGAAGTATTGATTCAGCTCATAAACGATTTCAGAGAGCTTTATGATGTTGTTGTGGTCGATATTCCATTCAGTATTGCTGAGGCATTCCCAGAAGCTGTACATCATTTAGATCATGTCTTATTTATAACCGAGAATACTCAAACAACAATGGAATTTTTCATGAGCGAAATGCACGACTTAGTAGCAAGCGTCAAAGACAAATCTTTGATCGTTAATAAGTATAATCCTCGAAATTATATTGATAGGAGAACGGCTGATTTATCTTATGTAATTGAGTTAACAGAAGGGGTTTATCCGGGATTGACGGTCTTAGGAGTCATTAACCCTAATCCTTATTTAGAGAACCAACAAAAAAGTAAAGTAGCATCTATTTATTCGGATGCAACGGTTCAAATGGATTTTGAAATTATATTAGGGAGTATTGAGTAAGCAAGGGGGTCTGATTAATGAGTGTTAATAACGGAGATACAAACAAAAAAATCCCTGTAAAACGAAAACGTCCAGTTGAATATGAAGAGCCTTTGAGAGAAAAGTTTTTTGCTATCAGAAGAGTGCATGAAAAAGCTGTAGATGTTGTAAAAGATGCAGTCAGAGCTCATATACCTTTAGAAATGTTAGTGGAATTAAACTTAAGTCGAGAAACCGTGTTAAATGCCTTGAGAGGAATGAAGCTAAAACCGATTGGGGTAATAGCTTTCGATGAAACTGAACAGAAAGTAATTGAAAAATATACTACTGATGAATTCGTTCCTGTTTATATTGAGGATTTGAAAAATACCTCTGACTTTGCAAAGCTTTACCGCTCTTCTACTTTTCTCTTTGATTTGAAGTACTTAACCGATGAGACTTTGGAGAGGTTACATACTTTCATTGAGATATGTAATGATTACAGCAAACAATATGAAGAACTAGCGGGAGACGAGTTTAAAGTCTTTTTTTCACAACCGCTTCCAAAGCATTTTCTCAAAGACGGACAAAAAACCGAATTTAGTCAACCGAATTTCCGGTATGCAGTTTTCTCTAAGGACGAAGAACAATACCGAAGTATTGAAAATGTTTTGTTAGAAGATAGCACTTTTGATGACATAGCACTCAATTTTAGTGAAGCGAAGAATTCAAGTAGAAAAGGGGGAGCACGAGGACAAAAAGACGGAACTCTTTCTTTGCATTTATCTCCAAACATTCCAGATTCCTTGGATGACGACTTGACTAGCTTCGATGATGGTGAACCAGAGACGGGGATTAGTCTTCAAAAAGAAGACGATGAACATCCTGTAGTTGATAATAGTGTTCCGGAATTATCCGATAGAGTGTTTTTGGAGCAAGATAAAGAGGAATTGCAGAAAAAATTGGTTGATCTACAGTCGGAGAACAGAGAATTAAAGAAAGCATTAGATGAAGATCAGTTTGCAATATTGGTGAAAGAGCGGGACAAATATCAATATGAATTGTCTGAATTAAAAAACTTGCTCGAAACAGAATATGTTCGTCAGGAAGATGTTGCTAACGATTTGGATAGTGCATACAAGGAATTAAACGCTTATAAAAATCGACTCAAGGTCATTACTAAAGAACGGGATTCTTTGCATCAATATAAAGAACTCTATGAGGAAGAAAAGGCCGAAAAAGAGCTCTATAAAAGGCGTTTAGAGAAAGAGGAAAAGGAGCTAAATAAAGAAATTGAAAAGAAAGAGGTACCTTCCGCAACCAGTCTTTTCTACTTCAAGGTGATCAGCGAGCCAAGATTCTTCAATACAGCAATATATGCATTTATTAAGTGTCTAGAAGAGACATTCGAGAAAAAGGTATTGGTTGTTTTGGAAGAGCCGTTACACGCATACAGAAGCAAATATATAAAGAAATATTTTAAAAATATTTTAGATATTGATCCAACGGAGCAGGTCGAATATGTATACATTAAAAAGCCATCAAGCGATGTGTATTCGGTTTTTGGTGATTATGATTGTGTAGTGTATATGGATAAGAGCTTTCGAAGAGATGTTCTTTTTGTCGGCACTAATATCCATAATATATTCGTCACCAAAAATGAAAAAGAGCGGCATGATTTAGAAATTAATAATTTCGGTGTGTTTGAAGGAGAAGGCTCAATAATAGATCTTTCTTACAGTTATAAAACGGCAAAGTCATTTGGGGACGCAAAATACGTCCATTACTTTAATGACATTATTAATTACTTGCAAAGGGTGAATTTATAGATGTGGTTTTTAAAGAAAAAAGAGCAAAATGCAAGCAGATACAAGGTAGGAAACTTGGAAGCCATTTTACGAATAATACATGCGTATTTAGATAAAGGGAAAAACGATGCCCCCAGAAAAAAAGTCAAAAATGGCTATATTCACTATGGAACCAGAAAAATTTTCACTGATAAAAAGGTGATAAGAACAGCTTTTGTTTATGATTTTCCTATGTACATGACACCTACTGATTTGTTTGAAGTGAAGTTCAAGATCATGAAAGACCACCCTAATGTAAAGGTCGTTTTCACTCATGAGTATGTTCCTTCGTATATCAACATGAAATCTCAGAAGATGAAATTAATAAAAAATGATGCTGTGGCTGGTCTAAGAGACCGTAGGAAGAAAAAGCCGCAAGAAGGTGAATTAGAGAACCTTATTAAGGACACAACATCACTTAAAAAACAATATACAAGTGCAGAAAGACGATATTTAAGCTTGCAGTTATTTGAAGCACTTAAAGGCATTGAGGAAGTCACAGAATTTTCTTTTACAATCACTCTGGAGGGACAAAAAGAAGAAGAGGTTGATTCTGCTTTTAATCAGTTGAGGGATATATTGGATGATGGCTTTATTATCAGGGAGCCAGTATTGCAGACGTATCAATTCTATGCTAATAAACAGATTCCTAACCGAACCTTTGCGGATGAATTTATCAGAAAAAACTTCCCATCGAGAAAGATGCCTGTCTCTACCGCTTCCAAACTTGGGATGATTCAAGCGGGAGAGACCGGAGACGACACAGGTGTTATTTTCGGAGTAAACGTCAACACCTTGACTCCGTATTTAATCAATCTAAAAACAAGTTCAAAGCTTGCTAGTTTCATAATTATCGCTATGAGTGGTAAGGGTAAATCTTTTACAGTACGATGCTTAAGCATCTCGGCCTTATCACAAGGTTTTAGAGTTATCATCAATGACTATGAAGGTGATGAATACGATTCGTTCGGTAAAGTATATGGCGCCACATTTGTTGATTTAGGCGGAAAAGATGGAGGAACATTTGACACAGTTGAAATTGGAACCCTAACAGGAGATGAGGATATCGACAAGGACTTGTTCCATGATGCCAAATCAACAACAAAACAAGTGTTTGACATGTTGATGCCAGGCAAGAGCGGTATGACTAGAGGCCAAACAAATGTTTTTGATAAAGCTCTTTATGATATGTATGAAGAAAGAGGCGTAAAGGAAGATAATCGAAGATCGTGGCATTTATCTAAAGGGCTGAGATACCTTGATGTGTTTAAAAAGATCTGTTCTTATGCTGATGATGAAAAAACCAAGGATAAACTCTCGGAAGACTTTGTGGAAAACGCTAAAGAGCTTAAAACTAATTTACAACCTTATTTCGATGAAAAAGGAAGCTACTATCACTACTTTAAAAAGAGCATTTCTATTGATAAATTGAAGAACTCAAATTTGATCATATATCGATATGGAAATAGAGGAAAGGCTACGAGTGATGTAGATGAGAAAGAAGTATCAATCAAGAACTTTATAGCAGGATATCTAGATTCGTTACTCGCTAACCACTCCTATACACAGAAAAATGGACAACGAACGTTTAAATTCTTCGAAGAGGGCCAGCGGCAAACAAGTGATGAAGAAGCTCTAAATCAAATAAATAACGTGTTTACAGGGGGACGGAAGAGGGGGATCATCCCATTTTTTATCACGAACTCTCCTAATCAGCTATTTGGAGACAATATTGGAGCTGGTGACAAAAGATCAGCCGCTATTAAAGCATTTACAGATAACATTTCGGGATATATTTTGGGGTACATGTCCAATTTGGATACGGCCAGAAATGTTTTGAAGTCTGTCGGGAAAGAAGAATTCTTCTTCCAGTATCAGAAAATGCACCAAGAAATGAAACAAAATGAAAATGAACACTTAATGTTCAATATCTATAACGAAACTAGCACAATTACACGTCACATCATGCCGGAAGAATTAATAGAATCACCACTGTTCAGAACAAGAAGAGATATGGGTGATGAAGAAACAATAAAACTATCAGATGAGGATGAAGCAGTTTTTAGCTTAGCAACTCGTTTTGAATAAGAACGAGTTGCTCCCCTCGATATAGTAGCTGAGAGGAGTGTATGTATTTGTTTGCCTTCATGAGAGGCGCCTTGTTTGCTTTGAAAAATAAGTCACTTTTATTCAAGTTAGCAAGCGGCCTTATCATTCTTCTATTGCTATGGTATATGTTTATCATTGTTGTAGCAGTAGGAGGATATTATGCCATAAAAGACAGGTCAGGTAGCAAAGGAGAAAAAATAGCCGTTGAAGAATCGAGCGGTTCTTCAAATGATAGCAGAAGCGATAGATCGCAATTCAACAATACAGGCTTCATAAGCCCGTTTAAAAATAGAATACAAGGCCATGTACAGGCCAGAGGTTACTGTGGCCCTAAATTGGCCGATAAACAGAACTGCGAAACAAGTAAAATGGGGTTTACTTCTGGAGATCTAGCTAAAGGTGGTCACTCCGGGGTAGATTGGAACACGCCGCCGGGAGATCAGAACTTAGAAACAGTAGTAGCAGTAGGAGATGGAGTTGCATTTGAAGCACCTACCGATGGCTGGGGTCATGCTGTATTATTATTGATACCCGATAAAAATTATCTTTTCCTTTACGCTCATTTAAGTAAGGTTAATGACGAGTTTAAGGGACAAAAAGGCGTAAAGGTTAAAAAGGGGACACCTCTAGGAATCACAGGAGGAACGGGAAGAGGGTTTACCAAGCAGTTTCCTGCTCACTTGCATTTAGAAGCATACAAGTTAACGAACAAAGAAGCAGGGAGCCCGCAGAGTGCTATGACTGTTCTAGCTCAGTGGTCTAAAACCCTAGACCCAGCAGATGTATTGGGTTGTGACGGGTCTAAAAACTATTCAGGGGAGCGGCTTGAGAAGCTGTGTCCGAAAATGGAGTGATAGCATGTCGGATAAAAAGATGAAACCTCAAGGTTTTAAAATGAACATAAAAGAGAATTGGAAGATCATTTCTTTTTTTGTTGCCATAGCTGTTTTATTTGTGGGAAGTAATATAGGAGTCTATTTTGCTACCAAGAATTATGAACGGAGCCTTGATGGTACACAACATGAGGTAGAAGGTGTATCAAAAGAGATAGCTGTTGCGATTGAAGGGACTACTACTTATAGCGAGCTTCAAAAAGCTTTTGAGCGCAAAAGAGGCTCTATAACAGATAACCTATGGGAAGATCAATTCAATTTGAAATCAGAGGATGTCAAATCGAGATATTTTCAAATAAATGATCCGCTTTATGTAGTTAATATTAAGGATGTCATCTCTCGTAAAACAAATAATGGATTTGAAGTTCTTGTCATTGGATCCGGATCAAATCAAAATGCAGGATCAAAAGAAGCTATTGAAGAATATAATAAGCGGATGCAACCAATCATGGACAACTACTGTAAAGAGTTTTCAACCAATGAAGAACTTTGTAATAATGCTGTGGAGTCAGCAGGTTCTTACATGAATGAATTTGTCTATAAAGCCAAATTCAACGAAAAAGGACAAATGACAAGTTGGGAGGCAATTATGTGAATGTGATAAGTATTTTAATGTTTGTGATTGTCACAGCGCTTCTCATTGGAGGGATTTACTTTATTACTTTTGTATTCAATAATTGGAGAAGATTCACACCCATTTCGAAGTTTCTGCTTTTCTCTATCCTTATAACTTTTTTCATTGTGGGAAACGTCATACACTTTGTTGTAAAATCCGTAAGTAGCTTAGGAAACTAATGGGGATAAATAGTGTCAGAGGTGTCAGGATGAATGCAAAGGGGATACTTTTCTTTATCGATGAAGTGATAAAGGGAGACCAGCTATTTGTCAGAGTATTTAATGCAAATACTGACGAACAGGATGGTGAATATAGTTATAAAGGTAAAGTCGAAAGGATATATCATGACCGAGTAACTCTCCGAGTACCTGATGGTAATAGAGTGAAAGAAGTGACGGTTTCATACGATGACATAATCAGTTACGAAAAGGTTTTAAATTAGAATAAAATCATTTAAATAAAAAGAGCTTCGTAATCAAACGATGCTCTTTTTTATTTTGATTATAAAGGGATTTTATTTATTTAAATTGACAAAATGTATATATTAAAATATAATTAAAGTGAAATAATTGATGAATAATGATAATACTGCCGCAAAGGGAATGGAGGATGAATTTAAGGGAAGTATTGCCGTTCTAAGAGGTGATGGGATGAGGCACATTATAAAGTCGTTACAGAAAACTTACAGGTTATACAAGCAACCACATAATATAGGTGATCTTATAGAGTTTGAGCAAAAACAATGGATCATCATAGGCATTGAAGCTATTTCGATTAACTTTGATAAGGTGAAGGTTATTTACACAATTCAAAATGCAGAAGAGTCATATGTTTACCCACCTGAATTTAACAGATCCAACCAAACGTTTGCTTTTGAAAAGCGGATCAGAACAGGAAAAGAACCAGTTCTCGAAACGATACAGCCCGGACGTGTGTTTTGGGTGAAGGGGAAACCGTATCAATCGATTGGATTTACTGATATCAGTATCGAATTCACTGATATTGTTATAGGATTCGAGGGACGTCTTGTCCAGCCAATTCCGACAAAAGAAGTAAGGGGAAAAGTGTTAAATGAACGAAAGAAAAAGCTGAATTTACAAATATTTTAGGGGTGAACAAGTGGAGATATATCCAAACTTGCTGTGCAATACGAACAAATTACGACTTCGAAGATCCGCTTCACTTGGTTGGTTTGAAGAGTTAAAGATCATATTGACATTAATGACGGGAGGAACAAGCCTTGAACGGAAAAGAATATCTGATTTTGACTACAAGACATAAAGACATGCTTTTCGGCGGAGGTGTTCATTTGTTTTGGTGCCCGGATAGTAGCGGCTATTCAGCAATTCTACAAAGAGCGGGGCTTTATACAAAAAAAGAAGCCTATGAAATCGCTGGCGAAGAAGATATCCCTATTCACATTTCTCATTTCGGCCATGATCAGGACTTTTTTGAAACGGGTGAATCTTTCATTCAAATGCCTGTGTTGTACTCAATATCTGAGGACTCTAAAAAGTTAATTACGGAATGGCGCAAAAGGGAGGCGGCGGAATGACAAAAGTGAATGGAGAATTATTCAAATACTATTGCGACAATTGGACGTTCCTAGAAATACCTGAATATCCATCTGAAATTTATTGCGCTTTCTGTGGTATCCAAAACGTCGCGATGGATTCGGGTGATTTAAGAAAACTAGAAGAGGCGATGAAGGAATGAGGCAAGAGCAAACAAGTCAGACATTTCAATGTTTACAGCAGAATAAGTGCAGAAATGCGAAAGGAGCAGAGGTGGTTTGTTGGTTGTTGAAAATAAAAACTCACTAATAAGAAACGATCTAAAATTTAAAAATCAAATTGAAGTGAAATATTATGATCAATTGAAATGGCTCCTACAAAATCGCTCTATAAAAAGTTTTGAAGTCCGTCCAAGTTTTCAATTGTGGGCTGAGGGAGAGTATGAGTTTCCGTTTCAATATACTCCAGACTTCAAAGTCGTAAATTTAGATAGCAGTGTGGATGTTATTGATTTAAAAAACATGGAGTGGGAAGATTTTGTGAAGATAAAACGTGAGCTAAAAGAAAGGTTTTCTTGTAATTTGTCATGCATTACTTATGACGAAAAATATAAGTGGATCGACAGAGAGAAATTGTCGAAGTGGAGAGACCTTTAAAAAACATAGTGGCAATAAATTCGTTATAAATTGTAAAGTGAACAAAAATCAAAAATAGAAAAGGTTTGATCAAAAGTGACAGTTCCTGTTCAATTATTTTGTGGAGAAAATGAGCCGCATAGGTCGCTAATGCTACCAATAAAAAACAGAATTGAAATTAGCAAAGCAGAAGGCGGTATTTGGACAAGCACTTACCATAAAGAGAACGGTTCAGATTGGATACAAGTTTATGATCTTATTAAAGGGATTCCCGAAGAAGGGCTTGATGGTTGGTTACTAATCCCTTCAATGGATGCTCGGGTTTATACAGTTAGTACTTTAGCGGATCTACTTTGGTTACACGAAAAATATGAACAAAAAAATGCTGGTGTTCCGGATTTTATTAAGTCATTGGATTTCGAAAAAATGACAGATGATTTTGATGCAATACATTTAACTAAAGAAGGCCAACAGCAAACTCGCCATTCTCGCCCTGTTAATCTATGGGGATGGGACTCTGAGAGTACACATTGGTTTAGATGGTGCTTTGAAAAGGTTGAATATATTGGGAAAGTAAGGGGCTTTTGAATATATTCTGATTTGGTTCAAAATCAGACCATGATGTGCAGGTGTCTAGAAGAGGATGTGAAAACTCATTTTTTATTAAATGAGTTTTTTTCTATAATGGAAAGAAAGTGTTATAAATGATAAAATAAAAATATGATAATTCAAGCAATGTTAGCAATTTCAATAAACTTCACATTAACATTTTGAATGGAGGTGACATGTACAGAAAGTCATTATCGGATTTTCTGTATAGGATATGTTCAAAGACTTGAAAACCGATTATTATTCCACTGTTTTAGATTCTGTAGAGAAAGAGGAGTGGGATATATTTTTCAGAAAGAAACTTCGGTATAAACTCCCAAAGCTGATGACACAAAAACAGATCAATGAAATCAAGGAAGCGGAACGCCAACAGCAGGAAATGGGGTTCGAGGAACCTGATCAACAGAATATGTCAAACGATAGTTTTGGGTTCGATCAGAGTTTTGATAATCAGGGGTTTGATAGTACTGAAGGCGGTCAGGGAATCATTCAGCTCACGAACCAACCAACTGAACCTCCCAAGAGCGGCGGACTTGTAGAAACATTACAGGTGCACGCTGAATCTCTATCGGGGAACAGCAGAACTGTAGCTCACGGAATAATTGACTCAATTAGTATATTTAAACGTGCAAATGAAATTATTAGGTTGAAAAAAGTGCAATGTACTGATGAGGAGCTTATCAAGGAAATAAAAAGATATGGCTTCACTTTGACTGGGTTATCCGCTTCGCTCTTAGTTGGAGGGATTTTTCTTCAAAGTATGGGATGGTCTGTATTACTACCGTATTCGACTTGGTATTTAGGCACTGCGTTAACAACAGCAAGCGGTTTGGCGGCAATATTTAAGCCGGAGCTCATCAATCAACTGGTTTATAAAAGGAAATCATCTAAGACAAAAGTGCAGATGGCCGAGTTGAAAAACCCTGTTTTCCGCCCCTTTGTTAAAGATGGCAACATTGATGGCGGAGCTTTGATCGATAAGACTACAGGCGACTTCCTTTTTGATTATCCTAAAGTGAATAACAACTCTAAGGACATTGAAAATGAAATAGAACCTGATTCGGAAGATGATCTTTCTTTTAATAACGAGCCTCAATATCAAGAAGTTCATTCAGAAGAGTCCTTAATTACAATGCATGATAATTCTCGGTTGCTTGAAGGCATTGATGATTTTCCATACTACCCCGGTTCTTATGAAAAAATGAGGGAGCATTGTATTCGTTTTGTCGAGAAATTTGCTAAAGAAGCAAGAAACAGCCCTACTGGTAAAGCGGCAGTTCCGCCTGACAGGGTAGGGATTTTAGAAAGCAATAAGGAATTGTTGTTTAAAATGACTCCTGATTTTGCTGACATGAAAGAACTCTCTCCCGATTCAAACGAGTTTAAAAATCTAGCCTTTTATACATTTAGAGGGTTCGTTAACTCCGCTCTTAAGGGAAGTAAAATAGGTAACAGTGACAAATTTGAAGTTTACTCAATTAGAGCTTCGAAAGTTGCTTATGAGATTGAGTTTTATGTATTTGATAAAGCGAATTACAAAGATCTCTCAAGACCGGATGTACTTAATACAATATCTCAGCAATTTATTGATTATACCGCAAATAAAATTGAACCTGTTTCGATTGTTCCTAGAGAAAAAGATAACGGAAGAATGGTTTATCGCTTTATCAGGCAAGAAAAAAATGTTTTTGTTAGCATAGCGGATGTAATGAGCCATAAAAAATCTCATACACCACCAGAAAAAACAACTTACTATTATTTCTTTAAAGATCCAACATATAAAATATTTCCTATGGCAATTGGATATGGTAATAGCGATAATGCTGTCTTGTGTGATCTTTTCGAAAATGTAGGGGGATTAATCTCCGGTACAACAGGATCCGGGAAGACATGGACAGTTGTCTCGTTATTAGAACAGATGATGTTGCAATCATCGCCCGGAGACCTTCAAATTATTGTGATCGATCCAAAAAGAACAAAATTAATGCGGTTACTTTCTTATCTTCCACATTGTATTGCCTATGACGATGCTAGTGATCCTTTAAGACTTCACGCATTGTTTGAATCAATTAAAAGAATGTTTGAAAGAAGACTTACATTTATGGGGAATATGTTGGGAGTAGACAACATTAAAGACTTTTTAGAAGCCGAGAAAGATAATCCAAAGCAAAGAAGACAATTTCCGCCTGTATTAATAATCATTGATGAGGTTCCGAACTTTTTGTCGCAAATCGGCCAAGTTCCAGAGCTTTTAAAGAAAATGTCGGAAGATGAAAAACAAGAACTTGGTTACGATAAGTTTACAACAGATGATACTAAGGACTTGATAGGTAAGCTCACTTCGCTTGTTCGGAGTGGTGGGGGAAGGTTTATGTTTATTGCTCAAAGGACTACTGATAAATACTTCCCACACGATTGGAAAGCAAATACTAAATTTAATGTGCTAATGAAAATGCAAGTTAAAGACTTTGAAAAAATGGATGTAGACAATGCAACCACATATCCATCCGGAAAAGGAGAAGCGCTGTTTTTTTCAGAAGGTAGGACATCTCATGAATTCATTAAAACCGTTACCAATGGTGTAACCAACGATTTTGAACTTAATTTGATTTTTGAAACATTAGCTCTTAGATGGCAATACTCCGTTACAGAAGAAGACCTTATTCCATATCCTGAACTCAAAGAGTTTGATGTACGCTACGAAAGAAGGAAAGAAATATTCTTATCACATTCAAGGAATATGTGGTTTACACCACCTTTTGCGTTGTCACTAAAACGGAATGCAGTATTTTATATTCGTAATCAAACTGGAAACGAAGAGCCAACTGAGCGAGAGATTTTAGAGGCTATGAAGGAGATACACCAGAATGAAACACCTGATAACGAAGAGATTGCACAATTTTTAGCTAATCTAGAGCGGCAAATGAATGAAGAGGAAGGAAACTCTCCTGAAGAAGAGTTAAAGGTATTTTTGGATAAAAAGAACAACAAAGATAATACGATTCAACACGAAAATAAGGTTTTCGTTCCGGCATTCAATCAAAAATCTTATGAAGAAGAGTTGTCAAACGACTCATCAGAGGGGATTTCTTTAGAAAAATCAGCCGCTTTGGATCAGGATATACAACCCCGTAGCACAGAAAATTCATCAAATGATTTAGATGAACTTTTCTCAGGTGTTAATGCTTATTACAGTTCAGAAAAACGGAAAATAGATAAAACCAATTCTCTGTCTATATCAGAGGAAGATAACGTTGCCGTTCTTGAGGAAATAAACCGTGTGGAAAGCCAACAAAAGCCTACAATTGAAGATCTCCCTAGCTATGAACGATCCATGCTGATTGATCCAAATTTTAATCGTTTAGAAAAGGTAGTTCGGCTAATAGGATCAGTTGGTAAACGTGCATCACTCAATGGTGAAACGGTTTTTTACATGAAAAAGGATATTCTAAACACAAAATATCCATTTATTCAAGAAGATATTCAAGATGCTATCGAGGCAAGGTATTGTAAAAGAGCACGTATGAAAGGTGCTGAAATCATCCTTGTAACAAGTGATTTATACAGTAAAGTAATCCATAAAGTGATTAAGAATAATAAGCAATCGAAAATCTAGAGGGGAGGATAGAATACATTGACTAAGGTGAATTTAGAAAGACTGGCTCAAAAAAGGGAAAGGCTTTTGAAACAAAACCCACAGCAAAATTCTGATGATACGAGGGATACTGAATCAACAGATATAAGTGATTTGGAAGAGGCGCTTACTAGGGCTTCTTCCAACCTAAAGAAAACAGAAAATCAAGCTGGGATGTCAGAAGAAGATCCGCAGATTGATGCTGATATACCAGAGGAAGAGCTGGAGGAAGTAGTTTTACTTGAAGAGGATAATGATCTTACCCCTTTAGAAAAAGATCACCTGATCCAGGAATCGATTAATAAAATATTTGTTAATGATAATGAAAACCCCTTAAATCAATTTAAGGATCCAGTAGTACAAGAGGATGACATTGATGATTTAGAAGAAAATGAATACTTAGAATCTCTTCAAAACAAAGTTACAGATCCGAAGCTAGAGGAGAATTATTTTTATGAAGATGGTAAACCAAGGCTTACAAGAAGAGAAGGAAAGATAGAGACTATACCTCTAGCTTTAGACGATATCATAATAAGAAACAGTATTCGAGACCAGTCACTTTACAAGAACCTCTCTCGCTTGGGAAAGAGTATAGAGATGCAAGGTCTTTTGAAACCAATTCTTGTATTGGTTAATGATAATGGTGAATATGAGCTAGTAGACGGAATACGAAGAATTGAAGTATTTAGGAACAAAGGGATAGATACCATTCCGGCTAATGTGGATCACACGCTTATACCTGATCTGTTGAATTATTATAGATTAACAGCAAATCAAATGAGGCTGAATTACTTTTTGAGTGAATTAATGACTGTTGGGCGGCGCATTGAAGAGAACTCGATTTATTTTCATCCGACAACCTTTGATGTCTTAATGGGATTAAATGAAGGCGATTATATGAAGATGAAAGATATTCAATCTTATAATACTGATCCTTTCTTTTCTGATGTAGACGAAGGGAAAATGACAATCCCTGCGGCGTGGAAAAAGATGGAGCGTAAGAGACAAAAAGAACGGGAGCAGGACGAAGAGGGAAAGGAAGATATTTCTGATTATGACCTAACTCCAAATCAACAATCAACAAGTGAAAGAGAGCCTTTACCATTCACTCTTCGAAGGATCATTGAAGATAGAGATGAAAAGTGTTGTCAGGCATGTGGGCTTGGTTATGGTGCTGAGGAGTACTTGGCTTTTCTGTATGAAGTACACCATATGACTCCAGTTTGGCAAGAAGGCGAAGACATTGAGGAAAACCTGATTCTATTATGTCGTAACTGCCATACATTAGTTCATAAAATTGCTGAACAGCCCAAGTTATTTCAAAACGAGAGAACAAGAATCGATTATGCCAATGCAATATCACTGGCCAATATTATTCTAAACGGGAAGCAATTTTACGAGAAGAGACCTGAGCTCACTCAATATGAGCACTACATTGAAAACCGTCAAACACCGTGGCTACAAGAAGCTGAAATAGAAGTAATAGATGATGATAACTAAAGGAGTGAATTGATATGGGAAAGGTAAGCCTATATGATTTGTTAAAACCAGAAAATGATGAATCGCCCAAAACAACTAATAACACGCAAAAGCAACAACCAGAGGAAAACGGCCAAAGTTCTTCTATCGGGGTATCTGAATTATTTAATAACCAACCTGAATTTGCTGAGGAAAACGATGTCTCTAACTTATTAAAAAGGTATAATCAAGCACAAAAACATGAGTTTACAGAGGAACAATGGAGACATTTTGAAGAAATCTATAATTCAATCCCGAAGAATTTGCCTTCAGAGGAAAAAGGATTTCGATTGTTTGCTGAGCAAGGGCTTCCAATGGCCTTTATTTATAGCAAGTTTTTGCTTAAGGAAGAAGAAACATTCATGGTTGGCAATAAAGTTTATCGGACGAATTTTGACCGTATAGTGGATGATTTAACCGGAGAGCCAGTAATACAAGTGAAAAATGCTTTAAAACCAAGGAGAGGACATAATGAACCTCGTAAAGAAAGTGTATCCGTGTCCGATGAGAAAACAGATGCAGATTTGGAAGGCCAGTATGCTTTTAATTTAAAGGATATTCCTGATGAAATGATAATTAAGCCAAGTGTACTCAACAAAAAGAAGTCATCCGTTACTAGCCGTACACAGAGAAGACGTTTAGAAGAGCGGTTCAGAGCAAAGACTGAAAACGGGTTGCCACTAGATCGGCCAATTATTGAGTACACGAGAAAGCCATTTAAAATGAAAGTGTTTGTGTTTTCAAGCCAAAAAGATCTTGAAGTTCGAAAAGACTTTGTCCGAAATAACTTGGAAGCGGTATACATCGACAACGAAGATGATGTATTAATGGTTCAGCCTGACGATGTGTTAGTGTGGACGGATGAATGTAATGAAGAAATGGAAATAATCAAACGGAAGTATTTAGGGGATTCAAAAAATATTTTAGCTGTTCAATACCATTTAGGGGAACCGAAATCAAAATATGTTATCGAAGAAGGGGTTCCGATTATTCCGGCATTAAATGAATTGAATCTTCTCCCTATTAAAACAGAAATTCAGAACCGTTACGATGAAGCTTCCCTTGAGTATGATGTTGAGCGTACAGGAGATCGATACTTTAATCTACGTTGGTGAACAAATAAAGTCTATTGTGAGGGTTTTAAATGTTAACTAAGGTTCTTTATAGCAATTAAAAAAAGAAGCTCTCTAATGGGCTTCTTTTGCGTTTTAAAAACAATTCGAAAGAGAAGAGGGGATAGCAAGGTGAAGAGAGGCAGAAAATTCAGGAAATAATTTGACAAAAAGTATTCACTTGGATAAAATTTACTAATAATAGTAAAACTGTACGAGTGAATACCTATGCCATTCGATATAGTGGGACTCACAAATTTTATATGACAGGATGAAAAGGCTTTCCACCCTGTCAGTGGAGCATTAATCTACGTTTATTTCCCGTTCTTTATGAACGCTTACTTTTAATAAACGGTCTGCTCTGAATTTTCGAGGGAATTCCTGAATATGTTGAGAGACAATAAAAAACTTATCTCTAAATAGTACTTTATAAACTTCTTTCAATTTTTCACCACGAAGAGACATAATGATTGGCTCATTTAACATACCCTCTTCATCAATAGTGACATCAATCTCGTTTATTATTCTTAAGAATTCCTCATATATTTTACGAGCTTTATCTTCTGTCAGCTCAGTGCTATTTTCATCTTGATTCGTCATAATCCAACACCCCATTTGGTAATCAATACGTAATAATGAATGTATAGTGACATTAAAATAATTATACAATCTTTTTTGCAAAAACAAAAGAATTGGAATTGACAACCTTGAAGTAAGTATTCTAAAGATTCATCAAAGGAGTGATCAGCATTGGGGAGAATCGTTGATCTTGCATTATATCTTCCAAAAGGAACCTCAAAGGATTATTTAGATGAAAACGAAAACAAAAAAATGAGTAGAGCAGAAATGCAGAAAAAAATTATGCAATGTAAAGCTTTGTATGATTTCTATTGTCATGAATGTAGAGTTCAACTTACAGTTGATAAGAGGGGATACTGGAGGGTTAAGAATAAACAACATGATAAAAACTGCACCTATGGATATGAATACAAAAGTTTTAATTATGAAAGAAGACAAGGGAAACACTCTCTGTTGGAAGCACCAAAAGTAGTGCCGTTACAAATAAAGACTTCTCTATCTAAGTCATCATCCGCTCCTGAAACTAAAAAACCTAAACAATACTCAAACACAATCAGCCGCCTAAAATCGAAATACAGTTCAAAAAAAAGGGAGAACTTCTATATCCGAACTGTTGATGAATATTTCTATCATATAAAGGAAGCGAAGGAAAAAGGGATGATCACAGAACTTTATCGGGTGTTTGCTCGGGAAAAGATCTCATATTCTCAAAAAGGATATCCGTTTATGTATTCTTATCAAATAAACGATACACTCCCTGAATACTTTTTTGTTCAAGGGCAAATAAACAACCGAAGTAATGATGTCGAGGGTGGAATAATTAAATTTGCCACATTGAAATTCCATGACAATATTGAAGGGCGATATATCCCAAAGCTGTTTTTTGGAGATCCAATCATAAACGCTGAAGCTCAGAACATCCTCAACTCTATGAAACCAAATGAAATGATTGGAGTGTTGGTTCAATGTAAAAACGCTTACTCTTTTGAAAGTAATTCAACAAACATTCATATTATTGAGTTGGAAGTTTACGATATCGACATTAGTCGATATTCATAACATAAGTGGCATTCGTTAGCACCATGTTGTTACTCCGAAAAAGTGGGTTCAGCATTTGCTCAAATACAACAGTTATACCGATTTTAAAAGAAGATTAATTGATATTTTGGGAGGACAAGCTATGACCAAAACTAAAAACGATTTGTTACACGAAAAGAGAGCTATAAGCGCATTAAATAAGGGAGTAATTCTAGGGTGTGACATAGAAGAAGGAACACTCTACTTAAGAAAGTCCAAATCGGAAACGGAGACCTACTCCATTGTTTTAAAAAGAAACAAATCTGAAAGGTTAGAACCTTTAATTGAGGGAGATTATAAGTCCTTGATAGGTAAATTGAGTGGTTCTCTCAATAATAAATGCTATATTGTTGATTACCCTGTTGTTTTTTAGCAAATATGCAAAGCAGTGGGCCAGTGACAACAATTTTGTGCATTTAATCAGGTTCACGAAACAATACCAAAAACCTATAGCCGGGTTCAAATCGAAAAAAAAGTGGTATACATTTGAAGGGAGGATGTTTGATGAGAAGTACCGGAATTGTTCGAAAAGTAGATGAGCTTGGGAGAATTGTTGTACCTAAAGAGTTAAGGAGGACAATGAATATTAATGAAAAAGATTCTATAGAGATATTCGTTGAAGGTGAAAACATTATTTTGCGGAAATTTAAACATAGTGGTTGTATGGTGACAGGGGAGGTATCTGATCATAATATGATTCTTTCTGGAGGCATCGAGTTAAGTCATGAAGGAGCGCAAATTATAGTAAAAGAAATTCTCAATAATTTAAAAGCCAATACCTAAAACAAAAAGAAAACGCTTTTTAGAATTGGCTCAGTCTATCACTGATAATTTAAAGGAGAATAAGCTTTTAACTTCTCTAGAAAATGAAAATAAAGATGATTTAAAGAACAATGAAAAACAAGTAACACAACACGGGGACTCCTATCCTCAATTTATGCAGGGGCTGTTGAGCAAAATTGAAACTATTTTTCGGGTTCTATAGTATGCCCTTTTTTGTTGGAGTTTGACACTCCCACCCATAAATAGGCAAGCTGGCTAACGCCAGTGGGATTCTTGTCTGTATATTAAATACAGGGAAAGGAGAATTTTATGAACAAAAACGCTATTGTTCAGGATGCGATTGATCAGATGGTAAGACTTATTCAAAGGCTAAACTCGGACAATGTAGACGAAATTGAAGCTGAAGTATTGAAATATTTTCGTTGGTTGAATATTTTAACTACATTAAAAGTTTCATCTAATGATGATTTCGAACCTCACTTGGAGGAATCTTCGAAAGATACTCCATTAGAGGATGTAAAAGCAAGAAGTAAAAATTCTTATGAATTTGAAAGGCATTTGAAAGGAGGGTATATAAGAGAGATTGATGTGTTTGTTCCAGAAAAAATTATAAGACAACTAGGTTTTGAAGATGGCGATTTAATTTCAGCAGTCTCTTTAGGAAACAAAATGTATCATTATGAGTTAGTTGAGAAAGCAAAAGAACGAAGGCCAACGAATAGGATTCAATTAAATTTTTGTGTTTTGTCTAAGCGAGATTCAATGCTAGTTGCTTCTGAATACTTAGAGGATGGGGAACTCAAATCCATTAAATATAACGATGCTCCATATACTTTTCGTATCAGCGATGAGACAAGAATTAAGGAAGATCTTGAGGAAGGTTCAATTGTTGATATTGCTTATTACAAAGACAATGTAGATGTGTTCAGAGTGATATGGAAGCACCAGCTCCCTACAGAAGGGCCACGTACGCCACCTTTGAAATCTTCTCACTATAAAATAAAAAATCCTAAATCGGATACCACGGAAACAAATGAATTGCTAGGAAAAAAAGTGTTGCTTGTAGGTGATAAAGGAAGAATCGTAGGCAGGACGGCAGAATTGCAGAATGCAATACAAAGAAATGGGGGAGAACTTATACATGCCGATGGTAGTGAAACAATCAATCGCCTTGAAAGCATGGTGAAGAATTGTGATCTATTAATCTCTATTGTCACTAGCTGTTCACACATAAAAGCTGAAAAAGCCAAAGAATTTGCGAAAAAATACGATAAACCTTTTAAATTTATAGATGGCATAGGGATAAGCACCCTTGTTCAAACCGCAAAATCATTGGTATCTGTAGAGGTATAATAAATCATCCTTTTTTCCCCGCTCCGAAGCGGGCGCTTTAAATTGAAGTTTTTTGTAGGTGCCAAGAGGTGCTTCAAATGAAGTTGCCTAAGCAACAGAAGGTGAGAATAAAATGGTTAAGGGATATACAAAAGAATATCTGATTAAGACTCTTCAAAAAAAAGCACAAGAGTTAGGGAGGCCACCTCGGAGTCGTGAAATTAACCAAACTACGACCATGTCAAAGTATTTCGGAAGCTACAATAAAGCCCTTATAGCCGCCGGATTAAACCCTACTCATTTGAGATATACCAAAGGACAACTCATAAAGATATTGAAACAGAAAGCCGCTGAATTAGGGCGGGCTCCTCGACAGCAGGATGTCGAACAATATAGAACGATAGTAAAACACTTTGGAAGCTTTAATAACGCATTAAAAATGGCTGGGTTACTCCCTAACAAAGAGCGTTCCAAAATGGTATATACCAAAGAAGACCTTATTGAGATTCTTCAACAAAAGGCAAAAGAATTAGGACGAACTCCAAAGATGGAAGAGATTAAGCAGAAAAGTTCCATTGTGAAATACTTCGGTCGTTATGGAAAAGCTTTGGAAGTGGCTGGATTATCTCCAAATAAAAGAGGAAGAAAACAAAAAGCTTAATATTCAGTAGAATACATCGAAAATTTTCATAAATGTGGTATCATTTATATATCCTGTTAAAACTATAAAGCAGAAAATAAGAGAAGGGGTGTATTGAACACTCCTTTTTTCTTTGTTCATTTTCCTGCTGGAAGGGGATCATGTCATTTTATCGACATAAGTCTTTTTTTGTCGGAAAGATACAGCATTCAATTGCATAATCAAACTTTTAATGGAGGACTGAAGAACATGGTTATAAAACAAGAAACAGTTCAAGTAATAGCAAATTTTCAATACAACCAAAACTTAAACTTGGGCTCTTCTAGTTTACATAAAATACATTATGGGAAGTTGAATTTTGAGAAATAACATTGCGGTAGCGCACATATTACATTCTTTATTGTCTCAGAATAACAAGTATACTTTTGATAGTGAGACAGAGTAAGAAATAAGATTAAAATCAATCTTCGTTTGAATTTCCCAGCACTTAAATACACGTTAGAATCAATTGTAAGAGCCTCTGAATACTTCAAACCTATTTCTCTTCCTTGACGCTTCAAACACCCTCACACTTAAAAATAGCCCCAAATAGTGATGAGGCTATTAATCGTTATCTTCTTCGAGCATTTCTATAATGAACCTTTAACCCTGCCGCTTCCAAAGCTTTATTCCAACTCCCAAACCGAAATTGCATTGTCGTGGCTTGCTTAACCTCATAGTATTTAGGTGGTCTCCCACGCTTTTTAAACTCTTCTCTTAGTATTTCAAGCAATACCTCATCCGAATATATTGTTTTGGGTGGCTTGGTTGGATCAATCCCCGCTCTTATAAGTGCATCTCTCCAGCTCCCAAACCGATTACGAATTGTAACACGTTGAGAGACTTCAGATGCTAGAGGTGCCCTTCCTAATTCATCTCTTTTATCTCTTAGTATTTGTAACAACTCTTCATCTGGATAGCGGCGAGTCAATTTGATTATCTCCTTCTTTTCCCGTTTAAAGTGTTTTGCAACACATAATTTAAAAATGCCTTTTTCTTTTTATCGGACAAATATCTAACACTATAAATTTCATGAAGGTGCTCTGAATACAACGCAACTTCATAATGGGACATTTGTTTTCCCTTCATAAAAAGAGTTTGCACTGTTGTTGTGGTTTCAACATATTTCTTATGTGTTATTAGGGTAACTACACTCAACCCCTTAACGTATCTTACGGTCAAATAATCAGAGTTAAAATTGAGCGCAGAGTATTTCCACCGTAGAAAGCCTAGAAACAATAAAACGGGCATTAGAGCTGTAAGATATAATGCATACATCGACAAAAGAGACAGTACTATGACAACAAGAATATACTTTAATTTTAAAGTCCGAGAAAGCATATAATTGATTGCTGATGATTTAACAGGCTTGTAGCAAAGGGGCTGTATCTGGAACTGTTGCAAATGTTCTTTCAACAGAGTATCTACCCTATCTTTACGAATGATAGGACTGACCATTATGGCCGCAGATCGATTTCCTCCAAATCCTATATTATCGACTTTTATTTGAGCATAACCAAACCATTTTAAAACAATCGGTTCAATAATTCTTAAAGATCTGATCTGTTGTTTAGGAATATGAAATTTCTTTTTATTGAGCAATCCATATTCAACATGAATGCCTTTATCGTTGCTACTCAGATGAAAATTTCCGTATGTCAAGAACAACAACGGATACATCAATATATAGGCGATGATTGCAACCGTTAGTACAAACAGGATTTGAATTAAGAGTAACGTTCCTATTACAGAGGGATCGCTTATCAGCTTTGATAAGCTATTAATTGATTCAAGGCCACTCTGTTCTGTTTCCTCTCCAGTGAATTTTCCGTACTGATGAAATGCGAAGCTAAAAAAAGTAAGTGCTAATGAGCAAGCCCCTAAAAAAGCCCCTCTATTGGTGAAAGACATCAAGAAATATTCTTTTAGTCCAAATTGTCTTGCAGGTTTGGTCATTGTTGAAACTTTTATATCCTTGAAGATGTTCCTCTTAATATTCGAAATGTCTTTATCGGTTAAAACAAAACGGATCTCTCCACCACCTATTAGCTCAAGCGAAAGATTGGATATATAGAAGATTCTTTTTAACAACGAGTCAGAAGTGGTAATGGATTTAACCCGGTTAAGTGGAACGTCCCTAAACCTTTTTGAAAACACACCTTCCGAGATTTTTATGACATCTTGATTGATTTCGTAGGTTTTGTTGTACCATTTTAAAAATGAAAATATGATAATGAAACCAACAAGAATGTAAAAGCCCGTCTTCACATACGGAGTGTATTGATTTCTTTCTCCAATCATCGAGACAGCAAATGCTAATAAGGGAAGAAAGAAATTTTTCACCGTAGTGTATGTGTGATAAAGAAATTCAATTAAATTATCCCGCCGCTTATTCATCTATATCTACACCTATGCTTACTAAATAATCTAATAAAGCCTCTTTTAATTCAGAAGCTTCTTTTTTATCTAAAAAACCTATTGAGTGAGAGTCACCGGCTGTAAAAATCCCGACTTGATAAAGGTTAAACAACCTTGAAAAAAAAGTCTGTTCAACATGAACATGTTGGATTCGTTTCAAAGGGATCATTGTTTCACTTACAGAAAATCCACCTTTTCTAATGAACAAAGAATCATCATTGAGAGTGTACTTGTACCAACGGTAAAGAAGGGAGTTCTGAACACAATCCCATAAAAAATATAAGAGGCCGCCAATGATAACAAGGAGGCAGAGCTTTTTAATAAAATCATACTCATTAAAAAAATAAAAACAAAAAGAAGCCACTAATTCAAAAATCAAAACAATTGACAACGTTTCTAGGTTCCAAATTGCTACGCTTTTTTTATTAACTTTTCCCAAATCAAATCACCCTAAGATCTTTTCTCATAAATCACTGTATAAACTGTTCGAACATAACCTGTTGTATCTTTTGCGTCTGATAATTTAATATCAATGATTTTTGCACCTTTCTGATGTAAATCTTGAAGAACGCTATTTAATTTGTCCTTTTCAACATCAGTCATTACCTGTACAAGACCTTGTTTATCTGACTCTGTCTTTATTGTATCTGTAGACTGCCCTTGACAAGCTGATAAGAAGCAAAAAGATATAGCCGCAACAGTTAAAATTTTCTTCATTTCAATACTCCTAAAAGGTTTATTTATTTTTTTCTTTCACCAGAAAAGTTGATATAAGCTGTGGTTCGCCTTCGCCAGTTAAAACATATTCTAGTCCATTTTTTGATGTTGAATTATCTCCACCATTTATCATAGCATTATTGAAATTCAAATCATTTAAAACTAAATGTTCTCGTTCATCTTCCGAAAGATTTGAGTCTGCAATGCCGCTCAAAACTTTTATCAACTGTTGATATTGCCCCAAAGAAATTTCGTTCAATTTACCAGATTGAGGAGTCATAATGCCATATGGCAATATCAAGTTATCATTTTTATCGACCTTTGCAGTTATTAAAAATCCGTTCCATTTAGCTATATAGAGAGAAATATCACTTTTTTCAATTTTTGAGTCCGTGATCTGAATCCATTTAAGGATTGAAGGATATACGATTATAATGATTATATAAAACAATTGCAGGGGGAAACTAATCTTTTTTTGTTAGGAAGTGATGAATATCAAAAAACAAAGATATACAGACAGTGAATTGGTATCAATAATCCAAGAGGAAGCAAAAAAGCTAGGCAGACCACCAACTGCAAAAGAAATGAAATTGGCACCTACCCTCATTTATAGGTTTGGCAGTTATAAAAAAGCTCTTGAAGCGGCTGGTGTTACTGAAAAATATGCCGATGATGATTTGCTGGATCTTATTAAAGACAAGTATCGAGAACTAGGCAGACCGCCGAAAAAAAATGAAGTTCCCAAGTCACGATTAATTGTTAAACGCTTTGGCAGTTTTAAGGGTGCTCTTAAATTAGCTGGTATTAACGGCTGTTCGAAAAAAACGATGTATTCGAATGATGATTTATTGGAGATACTACAAGCTTCAGCAAAAGAATTAGGTAGGCCGCCTAAACAAGATGAGATAAAGCAAACCGGAACCATCATAAAACGATTTGGTAACTTCAATAACGCTTTAAAGGCCGCAGGAATAGAGGTTGTACATAAAAGGGGTTATACTGATGATGAACTTTTGGATCTTCTTCAAACATTTGTTAAAGAACATGGCCGAACACCAAAAAAACGTGAATTTAGTCAATGGCAGACGATTATAAACCGCTTCGGTTCAATAGATAAAGCTCTTGAAGCGGCGAGTATGAGGATAAGGACATGAGATATTGACACTCCCACCCATAAATAGGCAAGCTGGCTAACGCCAGTGGGATTCTTGAATGACTAAGCGTTCTCATTCAAATGCTTGATGTACAGAACATACCTTCGGTATTTATCTGTACACTGCATTTGCCCTCACTATCATCCCATGTCTAAAGACGGGCTACGCCCTGCATGGGCTTTCTCATTCGGAAAATCTGTAAAAGGCTGAATATCTCTGTAAAAGATGTTCAGCCACAACGAATAAGTCTCTGCATCTAGTTAGGATTTGTCTTCTCTGTCCATAATAGGTTTGTATAGCATCTTTGTAATAACGTTCAGATCTTTCTATACATTTATCTAAGACTTCCAATACTCTACCTTCAACATTCTTCTTTACCTCCTCGTTAATTTTAGGTGTTTACAGTGGCTTGTACGCCTCTTCTCATCTTATTTACTTGTTGTTTCTGTGAGTTTAATAAGGTTTTCAAGACGTTCGTTATCCATCTGGTCAAGATTAGGTTCATGTCCCGGAACAAAGCTGATTTTTGACGCTTGTTCTAAAAGCTTCTTTCTCTTGGAAGCATAGATACGCTTTTCTCTTTGTTGAAAATAGTCACTTAATTCATCATTTAGTGTTTCCACTTCCTCTTTGGTGAGCTCTCTCTTTCGAAAATCCAAGAAAATTTGCTTATTCATAAGAAACACGCTCCAGCAATACCTTAAATTCCTTTTCTATAAAACGGTCTAAAACATAAGGATACCCTAACAAATATCCTTTACCCGCTCCAACATATGAGATTGAATTAGGGTGATCTTTTAATTTCTCATGTTTTGTTCTCCTCCCTCTCTCTGATCAGGTTCTAGCCTTTTAACCTCTTCGTTTTTTTATTTGGTGATAACCCAGCCGCTATTAATCCTTCATTAAAACTGCCAAAGTATTTTATTACAGTATGCCTTTGTATAACTTCATAGAATTTAGGAGAGCGACCGAGCTCGTTTGCTTTTTGACATAAAATCTCTATCAACTCTTCTTTTGTATATGGTTTTGTTCTTGTGCCGACTCTGTTTATACTTAACCCGGCCGCCTTTAATGCGGGTTAACCCCCTAATTTT
>NZ_LECW02000022.1 GCF_001042475.2 Bacillus glycinifermentans | reverse complement strand
TTTTAACGGGTCAGTTCAAATAAGCCAAGGCGGTTTTTTATCAATCGTGAAAATTCGTGCCGTCTGTCGTTTCTTTAATGATGCCGGCGCGGATGACGAAGTCGCCGAAGCGCTCGCCTTCCTCACGCTCTTTTGCATAGCGCGGAAGAATCGTGCGAAGTTCGTTTAAAATCTCTTCCTCGCTGATGTTTTCCCGGTACATTTTGCTCAAGCGGCTGCCGTCAAACGCAGCCCCGAGATACATGTTGTACTTGCCGGGCGCTTTCCCTACAAAGCCGATTTCGCCGAGCGCGTGCCGGGCGCAGCCGTTCGGACAGCCGGTCATCCGGATCGTAATCTCTTCATTGCGAAGTCCGTTTTCTTCGATAATCTCATCGATCTTGTCAATCAAAACAGGCAAATAGCGTTCCGATTCTGCCATAGCCAGTCCGCACGTCGGCAGCGCGACGCACGCGATCGAGTTGCGGCGGAGCGCCGTATAATGCTTGCCGTCTGTCAAGCCGTACTGCTCGATCAGCTCGCTGATTTTTTTCTTTTTCTGACTTGAGACATTGGCGATGATCAGGTTTTGATTCGCAGTCAGCCGGAATTCGCCTGTATGGACTTTGGCGATTTCGCGCAGGCCGGTCATCAGCTTGTAGTCATCGTAGTCTGTGACGCGTCCGCCTTCGATAAACAGCGTTAAATGCCATTTTCCTTTTACGCCTTTCACCCAGCCGAAGCGGTCTCCGTTATGATCGAATTGAAACGGCTTTGCTTCAGCGAGACTCCAGCCGAGACGGCTTTCGAGCTCGTTTTTGACCGTTTCAAGCCCGAGGCGGTCAACCGTGTACTTGAAGCGGGCGTTTTTGCGGACGGAGCGGTTGCCGTAGTCGCGCTGAATCGTAATCGTTTTTTCTGCTACATCATAGATTTGTTCCGGTTTGCAAAAGCCGATGACTTTGGCAAGCTGCGGATATGTCGCTTTGTCCCCGTGCGTCATACCCATGCCGCCGCCGATCGCCACGTTGAAGCCGATAAGCTTGCCGTCTTCGACGATCGCGATAAAACCGAGATCCTGCGAAAACACGTCGATATCGTTTGACGGCGGAACGGCGATTCCGATTTTGAATTTCCGGGGCAAATAAAGCGGTCCGTACATTGGTTCGACTTCTTCCGCCTCCGGCGTACCGGCGACTTTTTCCTCATCAAGCCAAATTTCATGGTACGCGCGCGTCCGCGGCAGCAGGTCATCGCTCAATTTTTTCGACCATTCATAGACTTCGGCATGGACGTCAGACTGATACGGATTTGAAGCGCACATCACATTGCGGTTGACATCGCCGCATGCCGCGATCGTATCCAGCAATACCGAATTGATTTTCTGAATCGTTTTTTTCATATTCCATTTTAAAATGCCGTGCATTTGAAAGGTTTCCCTCGTCGTCAGCTTCAGTGTGCCGTTACCGTACTGGCGGGCAAGCTCATCCATGACAAGCCATTGTTCAGGCGTGGCCACTCCGCCCGGCATGCGTACGCGAAGCATGAACTGATACGCGGGCTCAAGCTTCTGCTTTTGGCGCTCATTGCGAAGGTCGCGATCATCTTGCAAATAGCTGCCGTGATGCTTCATCAGACGGTTATCGTCATCGGAAATTCCGGCTGAGATCTTCTCCAGCATCGACTCCTTCAAGGTGCCGCGCAAATAGTCGCTTTCCCTTTTGATGCGTTCAACATCGCTTGGCGGGCCTTCAGGCGCTTTTAATATTTGATTCCCCATGTTGGAAAAACCCCTTTCAGTCAAAATCAGTATACATCACGCAAATAGCGTTTTTGCTGCTTCATCTCGGCTAAGTAGGCTTCCGCTTCTTCACGGCTCATGCCGCCTTCTTTTTCGATAATGTCCAGCAAAGCGTTTTGAACGTCATGCGCCATGTTTTTCTTATCGCCGCAAACGTAGAATACCGCCCCTTCTTGAAGCCACTCAAACAGCTCTTTGCTGTGCTCAAGCATCCGGTGCTGTACATACACTTTTTCTTCCGTATCGCGGGAAAATGCGACATCCATTTTTGTCAGCACGCCGTCTTTCAGCCATTTTTGCCATTCCGTCTGATAGAGGAAATCTGTAACGAAATGCTGGTCTCCGAAGAACATCCATGACTTCCCTTTTGCCCCGGTTTCTTCGCGCTCCTGCATAAACGAGCGGAACGGCGCGACACCTGTGCCGGGTCCGACCATGATAATCGGCGCATCAGGATTTTCCGGAAGCTTAAAGTGTTTGTTCGGCTGGATGAATACCGGCAGCGTATCCCCCGGCTGAAGGCGTTCGGCGCACAAAACGGAGCATACCCCTTTCCGGTCCCTCCCGTGTGCATGATAGCGGACGGCGCCGATCGTCAAATGCACTTCGTCAGGGTTCGCTTGAAAGCTGCTCGCGATTGAGTAAAGACGCGGAGGCATTTTCCGGAGAATCGAAACGAACTCCTGCGCTGATGCGCTGAACGGTCCGAAATCTCTCACAAAATCAAGCAAATCGCGCCCTTGCAGATACTCTTTTAATTGAGCTTCGTTTCCCGGTGACGTGAGTTCCTGCAGCTTTTCATTCTCAGAAAATCCTGCGGCCTGCTGAAGAAACTTTTTCGTTAAAACAGTGATTTCAAAGTACGAAGTCAACGCTTCTTTAAGCGGGAGGCGCTCCCCTTGTTTATCAACGGTGACGACTTCCTCAGGATTCCAGTTGAGCTCCTTCATCACAAGCTGAACGAGCTCCGGGTCATTTTCAGGATAAATGCCGAGCGCATCACCCGGCTCATATGTGAAACCTGATCCTTCGAGCGATAACTCGAGATGCCGTGTTTCTTTGTTTGAACCGCGACCATTAAGATTGATATTTTCCAGCACTTCTGCCCGAAACGGATTTTTTCTCGAATAGACCGTTTCAGCCGCTTGAGGTGCTGCAGCCTGGCTTTGTGCCGGGCTTCCGCTTTGTCCCCCGGCTTCGCTCAGGCCGCCGAGAACTCCTTCAAGCCAGGCGGACGCAGGTTCGTCAAAGTCAACATCACAGTCAACGCGCGGATAAAGCCTTTTCCCGCCGAGCTCTTCAAGCCGCTGATCGAAATCTTTTCCCGTCTTGCAGAAAAACTCGTACGAAGTATCTCCGAGAGCCAGTACGGAAAAACGGAGATCATCAAGCTTCGGCGCCCGTCTGCCATGGAGAAACTCATGGAAGGACAGCGCGTTATCCGGCGGATCTCCTTCCCCGTGCGTACTGACGACGATCAGCAGGTTTTGGATCTTTTTCAGCTGATTCGTCTTAAAGTCGCTCATGGATGAAACGGTTACTTCGAAGCCGTGCTCCTTTAGTTTTTTGCCGGCATTTTCTGCAAGTCCATGGGCATTTCCGGTCTGTGATCCGTAAAGAATGGTCACTTCTTTTGAAACAGGCTGCACCGGTAGAGCCGCCGGAGTTTCCGCCGTCGGCACCTCCAGCGCGGCCGCTGCCTCAAAGGACCGGGACGCCGCCAGATAACCGCTCAGCCAGGCTTTCTGCGATTCTGTCAATGTCGGCAGAAGACGGTTGAGGAGCTCTGCCTGCTCCTGATTAAACGGACTGTTCATTACCTGAAGTTGCAACGATATCCACCTCGCTATGGAATAAAAAAATAACAAGCACCACTATTCCCATCAATCAAATCGGTTTTAATGACACAAAAATGTTCAACGCGTATCTTCGTATGAAACTCGTGACCTGCGGTCTGATGAACATTTCCTAAAAAAGATTCTAATTTAAAGTTTACTGGAATACACAGCATTAGTAAAATATATATTAATTATTGCAGCTATTAATATTTTTAATTATAAGGTGGGATTCTTTTGCATTATGATGCGCTAAAGACATTTGTCACCCTTGCCGAAGTGAAAAACTTTACAAAAACCGCCGAAATCCTGCTTATGTCGCAGCCAAGCGTGAGCATGCACATTAAAAACCTTGAGAAAGAATTCCAGACAAAGCTGTTTGAACGCTCACCGAAATTGTTAAAGATCACCCCTACAGGTGAAATTCTATACGACCGGGCAAAACAAATGATCACGATATATGAACAGACAAAACAGGACATTCTCGACCATCACAATTCCATAAAAGGCGAGTTGAAAATCGGGGCGAGCTTTACGATCGGCGAGTATATTCTGCCCGCTTTGCTGTTTGACCTCCAAAACGGCTATCCGGAGCTTGAACTTCAAGTCGTCATCGGCAATACGGAAGAAGTCGTGCAATCCGTCCGTCTGTATAAGGTTGACATCGGATTAATTGAAGGGCAGACAAACGAAAAGGATCTCTCAGTCCATGCTTTCATGCAGGACGAACTGTACATCGCCGCTTCAAGCGATCATCCGCTCGCAAAAAAACAGGAAGTGACGATGGCCGATCTCCAGAATCAGACATGGGTGACGCGGGAAGTCGGATCAGGAACCCGCGAATACCTTAATCATGTCATTCGGTCAAACGGTTTAAAAGTGAAGTCGTTTCTTACGATCAGCAGCAATCAAGGCATAAAAGAAACCTTGATGACGGGCATTGGGCTTTCCCTGCTGTCTGCGAGCGTCATCGACAGAGACGTCCAGCACGGAAACCTTTCCGTAATCAAGCTGAAAAACCAAACGTTCAACAGGACGCTTTCCTATATTTATTCCCCCATTATGCAGGATAAGAAAAACGTAAAGACGTTTATCAATGCGCTGGACAAATCTACTCAACTTTAATGAAAAAGTGAAATATTTAAAAACAATCCGGTAAAAAGCTGTGCTAACTGATGGGGCAAAAACAGGAGAATAATGAAGAGTATTTTGTTATGGAGCTCTAAAAAAGGGAGAAAGCACCCGGTTCATCCGGGTGCTTTGCTTATCATCCTATTGCTACTTTCAAAAATAAGTCTTTTTGAAGTGTAATGGCCTAACGTGCATTTACGCTGTTCTTAAAAACCAAAACCTTTAGCTATGGAAGGAAAATTTTATTTCGTATTAAAAATACTGTAGGATCTCACATAGTCCAAGTTGACAGTTGTCTTATTGTTGTATGTTCCGATTGCCTCAGCTATGATCTTTTTCACCTCTTCTTCACTTTCAGCCTCAAGATAGTGGCTTATCATTTGCACAGAACTAGTCCTAAAGCAAAGTTCACCCCGAATTTCGCCATAACATTACTCCTTTCTCAAATTTCATTTAAAGAAATGTCTTTCATATAGAGTGGACAAACGTATGACAAAATTTAAATTCAGAAGGATTAATGTATGGATCCCGCCTTAAACAACATAGGAATAAAAGGAGAAACACCACCATTGTAATTCAAAATGGCTAAAGAAAAGTTCCCGCACTGTTGTCCAAGCCCCGATCCATCTTTCCACCCAAATAGAACCATCGCCTGAAATACAAATCTTTGACAATCCGACTATTTCCCGGCTTTAAACACGGCATCTGCCAAATATCTATATCCCAAAATTCCGATCAATTTTAAGATATATTGATATACTAAAATTCCCCTCAAATCGCTTCCCTTCCGTTCTTTTTCACACTTTGAAATGATCATGTTTCTTCATCCAAAAAAAGATATTGACAAGGCAGAAGATTTCGAAAGATAATAATAAAAATGAATGTTATATTTTATTACACGACATGAAGGGTGACATCAATATGAATTTACAACGAAAGATGGGAACGTTTTCACTTATGATGGTCGGTCTTGGTTCAATGATCGGCTCAGGTTGGCTGTTCGGAGCGTGGAGAGCCGCGCAGATCGCAGGTCCGGCCGCAATATTTTCATGGATTATCGGCATGATTGTCATATTGTTTATCGCACTCTCTTACAGTGAGCTTGGTGCGATGTTCCCGGAAGCGGGAGGAATGGTGAAATATACGCAATATTCCCACGGTTCATTTGTCGGATTCATTTCTGCGTGGGCGAACTGGATCGCGATTGTATCCGTTATTCCGGTAGAAGCTGTCGCTTCTGTTCAATATATGAGCTCCTGGCCTTGGGAATGGGCAAAATGGACAAGCCATTTGGTCGATAAAGGACAGCTGACGATTGAAGGGCTGGCCATTGCTTCTGTTTTACTCATCATCTACTTTTTATTAAATTATTGGACGGTCAGCCTGTTTTCCAAAGCTAACACGTTTATTACCGTCTTTAAAATCGTGATTCCGGGTCTTACGATTGGCGCTCTTTTATTTGCCGGTTTTCACAGCGGCAATTTCACTGCCGGCGAAAGCATGGCGCCAAACGGATGGGCAAGCGTGCTGACTGCCGTAGCAACGTCAGGTATCGTGTTTGCATTTAACGGATTTCAAAGCCCGGTTAACATGGCGGGCGAGGCGAAAACCCCCGGGCGCTCGATTCCGATTGCCGTGATCGGATCTATTTTGGTCGCCACCGTGATCTATGTGCTGCTGCAAGTCGCATTTATCGGATCTGTTAATCCTTCGATGATTGTAAACGGATGGAGCCATTTGAATTTCAACTCTCCATTTGCAGATTTGGCAATCGCTTTAAATATTAACTGGCTCGTCCTGGTTCTGTATGCAGACGCTTTTGTTTCCCCGTCGGGAACGGGCATCACATATACGGCGACAACGTCGCGGATGATTTACGGAATGGAAAAGAACAAATACCTGCCAAGCATATTGGGCAAACTTCATCCGATCTATGGCGTACCGCGCCAGGCGATGATTTTCAACCTGATTGTATCGTTTATCTTCCTGTTTTTATTTAGAGGCTGGGGTACCTTGGCAGAAGTCATCTCAGTTGCAACATTGATTTCTTATGTTACAGGTCCTGTGACCGTCATGACGTTGAGACGGACTGGACACGATTTACACAGACCGCTGCGCCTGAAAGGATTAAGCATAATCGCGCCGCTTGGATTTATTTTCGCGTCGCTTGTCTTGTACTGGGCGCGCTGGCCGCTGACAGGACAAGTTTTATTCATTATCCTGATCGGTCTGCCCGTATATTTCTACTATCAGGCAAAAGCAAGCTGGAAAGGCTTTGGCCAGCATTTCAAGGCCGGCATGTGGATGGCTTTCTACCTGTTGGCGATGATGCTCATTTCCTTCTTGGGCAGCGACAAATTCGGCGGCTTAAATGTGGTTCATTACGGCTGGGACATGCTGTTGATCGCCGTTGTTTCTTTAGGTTTTTATACTTGGGCGGTTAAGAGCGGATTCAGAACCGAATATTTGGAAGATGCCAAAAAAATGAATCAAGAACTGCAGGAAGCGCAAACAGAAGCTGCTGCATCCAAAGAAATGTAACGAAAAAACCTTACGATCTGCAGGTCGTAAGGTTTTTTGTTTACTTTGCGCCTTTTCTCATTATTGATATTCAACCCACACAGCGCCGTTATCTGCAGATCGTACACAGTTCTCAACCCACCGGGCGCCTTCTGTTCCCGCCTCAATTCCCGGGTACCAAAGGTCTTCGCGCCAATCTCTCGCGATCGGCCGCAGCGATGGCTTTGGCACAAAACGGTCTTTGACCACACTTCGAACAAGCCTTCAGGATGGCCTCCACCTATCCGATCGTCTGCAAGCACTTCCGGATAAAGATAATTCATGCCGCGGTCTAATATCATGGCCGGTTTTCCGTCTGGCTGTCCTTGTGAGATCTGCAAGTGGCTTTGAGGGAAGTTTGAACCAAAGGCGCAGAATCGAGTTCATCCAGCCGATGATAAGCACTGCCCGGGCAGCCTTCACACTTCCCAAACCGTTATCTCAAAGGTTCTCCTGAAACGATATGCCAATGAAGATGTTTTGAATCCTGGTAGGCGCCCAAATTTGTGATCACCCTGCAAGCACCGTTTTCTTCAGTCACCATTCGAGCCACTTTTTTAATAACATCCAGTAATTCGAGTAATAATTCTTGATCCTCTTCTTCTAACGTGATCAAAGAAGGGATATGCTTCTTAGGGATGGCCACAATATGAACAGGATAAAAAGGTCTTGTATGATAATAGGCTAATACATTCTCTGTTTCCATCACTTTATTGACCTTTGTTTTCCCGCTTAGCACTTCATCACAATAAAAATCTTCAGTCATGATAAACCTCCTATAACCTGACTATATGTAATCATCCATCTAAAACGAGAGAGTGTGTTCTTTTCACTATTATACATCAATGATGATGGCTGTGGCTGGTTTTTCGGTATTTATGAGTATGGCTGCCTGTTGTGCTTTTTTCCTTTTTTATATCTGACTTATTCACCCACCATTTTGTTCCTTTATAAGTGCCGTCCAGTATTTGCAGCAAAGCCATATCCTCTTTATTGATGAGTTTCACGATTTTTACCCGTTGATACCTCGGGATTGATTTGATGGTGACGCCATCTTCGTTAAATACGGTAAATCTCCCTTTTTTCTTGGCTTCCTTCCAGTTATCAATCGTGTCCGCACCGTAAATCGATGTGCCGAGTTTCAGTTCATCCCCTTTTTTCATTCCCTCTTCGAGAAAGCCGGCGATGATTCCTCCTATGATACATAAGAAAACAGATCCGTACAGTAATCGTTTGTAGAACTTTTTCATATCTTTTCCTCGATTTTCACTTCATTTTTAAATGAGAATGATTCGGTCTTTCCCTCCCTTTTCACCCAGTCATTCCTCTTCAAAAGCCGCCGCTGCTTTAAATGATTTGATGAAGCAGCAAGAGTCGTTTCTTTTTCTTCCTCTTTCGGAAGCAGGCCTTCACCCAAAAGAAAACCGTATTCAAAAACGTTTGCTGCAGTCGTCATGCAGCTTCATCAATTCGCGGCGTTCCATTTGCGATCGATTCATCCAGGCGTTTTGCCATTAATTCCTTCAATCTATAAATAAGCGCTTTGACTGATACTGAGCTGTTATTTATTCTTACCGGTCGCCCTTCCCGCCTCAGGAGAAATTGATCCGCCGTATTGGTTACCGGGCGGGACGCCGATTTTTAGCAAAACAAAAACGGCTTTGTTTTCCTTTTAGAGGTCGTTGATATTATCCCACAAATTGCCTCAAACGTTAAAGGCTTTCTTTAACAAACTGTGTCAAGATCCGGTTAAACTTTTCCCGCTCTTCCCAGAAAGGCCCGTGGCCGCTGTATTGAAACGGAACGAGCTCTGAATCCCTTATGTTTTGATGCAGCTCACGGGCTTGTGCAAACGGAATGACCTTGTCATGAATCCCGTGAATGATTAAAGCAGGAACCGATATTTTCGGCAAATCGGCATACAACTTCTCATCCCTCAGCAGAACGATGACGGCTTTGGTCGACCATCCTGCTGCCTGCAAGCCAAGATGAAAAAACCAGTCTGAGAACGGTTGTGTAATATATTGAAAGAAAAATGTTTCCGTTACTTCCCGCATCATCTTCGGTCGGTCATTTCGCGCTGTATTAAGCAAATGATCAGCATTCTCTTTCGTAAAGCCTACAGGAGCTGCAGCGTCGATCAGGACGAGCTTAGATACTCCATGGCCTTTGTGCCGGGACATATACCTGATCGCGATAGATCCCCCTGTAGAATGGCCGACGAGCGTGAAGCTCTCTAACTGAAGGGCATCAACTACAATGCGGATGTCATCAGCCAGCCGGTTGTAATGGTAGCCGTCCATCGGCTTATCCGAATGCCCGAATCCCCTCCAGTCAATGCCTATGCAGCGGTATCCCTGCGCCGGGAGAACGTTAAACTGATACTCAAATTGCTTATGACTTAACGGCCAGCCATGCAAAAAAACGACCGCTTCGCTGCTTTCAGGATTTATATCCTCCACATATAAATGAACCCCTGATTCGACTTCAATAAAATAGCCCACGCCATATCCCTCCATAAAAACGTTTTTTCACATTAAGATACTCGGGCGGATCAACCTAGGTGAATGCTGCGGGTCAAAAAAACCCCCTTGATCTCTCAAAGGGTCGTCATTCTCATTCCTTCTCGTATGTATGTTTACAGTAAAAGGTTGGCTCTTCACCAACCTTTTTCAACTTACTGCTGTTTATATTGCGGCTCTTCTTGTTGAATTTGCTGAAGACGCGGTTCAAGCGAATCAACAAGCGTCTGGGTTTGTTGAGCAGCTTGCTGATAAAGCTGCTTTGCATTCTGATTATCAGTATTCAAAGAAAATGTTTCAAAGCTGGCTTGGGCGCTTTTCAGACTTGCAATGGCCTGTTTCACTTGATTGACGACAGTCATGTTTTCTTCCTCCTTCGCTTGTAAAATTGATGTATCTACATCTAGAATGAATTACTTTCCGGATTCTAACCGATCCATTTTTTTCAAATTAAAAAAGGAAAAAAGCCCTCTCTTTCCAGAAAAGGGCTTCAAGATTTTATTGTAATGCCTGTTGGTTTTGCTGATTTTGCTGCCCTTGTTGCCCTTGTTGACCTTGCTGCCCCTGTTGACTGAATGATTGTTGAGCCTGTTGAAGTGCTTGACTCATTTGGTTCATCGCCTGATTGGTTTGAATCCCTTGAAGAGCTTGGTTAAGCTGTTGAACAGCTTGCTGGATGTTTTGTTGTATTTGCTGATCAGTCTGCTGCATTTGCTGTTGAGATTGAGAACTGAATTGCTGAATTTGCTGCTTTAATTGGTTGATTCCCTGGTTCATTTGAGAACCTTGCTGAGCCTGGCCGCCTTGCTGTTGAGACATTCCAAGCTGGGATACATTTTGCTCTAATTGAGCAAGCTGCTGCTGAAGGCTGCCGAGCTCTTGGGCAAGCTCAGTATCCGTAATATTTGCCCCTAGCATTTGGGCGTGCTTTTGTTTTTGCTTTTGCTGATTTTGCTGTTGATTATTTTTGGTCATCAGAAAAAATCCTCCTTTTTAATTGATCACATCCTTTATCATTTTCTTACTGACAAAAACGATGTAAGGAAATTTCAGGATGATGAAGGATGTGATAATGAAGAAGGCTGATGGGGTATACTATATTTAGTCACAAAAAAGCCTGTATGAATCGTCTTCATACCGCCATCATCTTTTCTCCAAGCTTCTCCTAAATTATTCGCGAAAAAAAGAACGTTTGCTTTTCCGGAATTTGTTTTATGTAAGGCATTCCTTGCGGCCAAAGTCAAACCATTCCAACCGATTAACGGCTGAGCGCCGTCGGCTACATGATCGCCCATCATCAATTAACAGAGACGCGCGTTGTCATACACAATTAAAGGATGAGCGCCGTCTTTCATGTTGATTCCGCTTGGAGCTGAATTTGTAAATTTTCCGTACCTTGAATACGCAATGGATAAAGCTTTTGGATTTTGATTGTTTTCCTTTACCTTTCCTCTTTCTTATCCTTCTTCCTCCTTTCGTTAAGTTTATTACACAAATTTCCCATCCATATAAAGATGCTTCAGTACAAGGCTGGATAAAATAAAAATGAGCGTTCGTAGGTTATAATAATTCTGAATGACAATCATACATAATGGAGTAAAACAAATGAAGTATGAAGAAAAGAAACCGCCAGCTGAATTAGAACCGTATATCAAATGCTTCTGGTATTTAAATAGGGAATATCATGAATCCGACAACGAGGAAATACTTTGGCCGGATGGGTGCTATGAAATGATCTTTCATTTTGGCACGAAATACAAAGTTCAAAATCAATTGATGGACACTTCTTTTTTAATAGGGTCATTAACGCATTACCACCGATTAACCGCACACGGCAACATCCGCTTATTCGGGATTCGTCTAAAACCCTGGGGGTTAAAGTTTTGGGTTGATACCGATATAAAGGAACTCAGGGACAAATTTGTACCTCTTGACACACTATTTAAACAAAACACCATTGAACATATTGAGAGCCGATTAAAGGATCTTGAATTGGAAGAAGGAATGACGCTTCTTCATAAATTTATGTTAAATTCATTCAAACAAAACCATTTTGTTGATAAACATTTTATTCGAATTTTAACTGAACTGTATGAATTCCCTGTTCAACAAGACATACAAACTTTGGTTTCAAGGAGTCATTACTCTCAAAGGCAATTTGAACGAAAAGTACTGGAGCTCACGGGGCTGTCTCCAAAAAAGTTGAGCAAAGTAGCGAGGTTTAATCAAGTTCGGTTGAAAATATTCTTTGCTCCCGAAACAGACCTTCATGATTGTATGCACGAATTCGGCTACTACGACTATGCTCATTTTTCGAAAGACTTTAAAGAATGTATAGGTCTGACTCCGAAAGAGTATAAAAACTGGATATTAGAAAAAAAGAACCAAGGACAAAATAAACAGGAGAACGTCGTTTTTTTACAAGATGAATAAACCGGATTTTACTACTATAGGAACTGACATTGATTGAAGGAGGATTTCTGATGATCACAAATGTAGGAACTGTTGCAGTATACGTTGAAGATCAGCAAAAGGCAAAGGATTTTTGGATCAATAAAGCAGGCTTTGAGGTAGTGGCAGAGCACCCGATGGGGCCGGAAGCATTTTGGCTTGAAGTCGCCCCGCAAAATGCCCAGACTCGTTTGGTCATTTACCCGAAGGCAATGATGAAAAGCTCTGAAAACATGAAGGCATCCATTGTATTTGAATGCGACCATGTTCTCGAGACATATAAAAAGATGAAAACAAATGGAGTGGAGTTTAAAGGAGAGCCGCAGGAAATGCAATGGGGCACATATGTGCAATTCAGCGATGAAGACGGCAACGAATTTCTTTTAAAAGGGTAAGCAGAAGACAGACAGGTTCTTTTTAGATCTGTCTGTTTCTTGCTTTATCAATGGCATTCGTGTACTCTCTTCTAAAAAACTCTTCAAGCTTGTCGAGAATTGCCAGTCAACTCTTGAAGCGCTATGGACGTCTAAGGTTACTTCCCTTTTGCCTCGGTGTATCGAAGGAAGCCAATGGTTTCGCCATTTCCTTCGGCATGCCGAAGGATTCATAAAGTCTGCCATTTGTTCAGTTTCTATTGATATAAGCGATCGTGTCCGGACAACGCTTCTCGGCGTTTAAAGAGGCAACAAAAGCGCAATCTTTGCGGGTCACATACGCAATTTTGCCGTCTCCGATAGCTGATCACTTGGGGAGAAAGGAATAAGAGGATTGGAGATAGTTGCAATCCCCCCCATTTAAAGAGCATGTTTCTACTGGATGCAAACTAATTCACAATAGCCTTCATCATTCAATATATATTGGCAGGCCCCAGGAGGCAATACGGGACACGGACGGCCACTGGCATGAACGAGATATGGGTTTATAGGAAAAACTGGGTTTATATAATAAGAATATGGCGTTACAGGATATTGACGATGAAACAAGCCTATCACTCCTTTTTTATATTATTAAGATTATATTTGACTGTTTGTGTTCTTGTAGATTGTCTATGTATAATTGGGCCAATGCTTAACAAAAGTTACTTAACTATGCACGGGATAAAAAGAAGTCGTGCATTGATGTTCCTGAAGAAGCTGAAAAGGAGAAAAATACGTCTCCTCTTTTTGTTGCTAAACAGAGAGAGACTTAATCATTGCAGCAAAGCAATAAGCACTTCAATGTCAAGTTATACATTATCTTTGCTTTGAACTCGCCCCATATGGTTTGTTATACTAAAATAGACAAAACTTATCATAATTTCCTAACAAAAGGGGGAGAGCTCTATGAGAAAAGTAGCTATTGTTACCGGATCAGCTGGAGGATTGGGGAAAGGCATAGCAGAGAGACTATGCAACGATGGATTTAGCGTCGTAATACATGATATAAATGAAGCATTACTAAACGAAACTGTTTCAGAATTGAAAGAAAAGAACTTTGATGTTATCGGTGTTAAAGGGGATGTATCTAAACGAGAAGACCAATTTAATTTAGTTAAAGAATCAGTAGACGCCTTTGGCCGTTTAGACGTTTTTGTAAACAATGCAGGTATCGATGCAGTTTCTCCATTTTTGGAAATTACAGAAGAACAGCTTAATAGATTATTCAAAATTAATGTGAATGGCGTAGTTTTTGGCACTCAAGCTGCCGCTGAACAATTTATTATGCAAGAAACAAAAGGAAAAATCATTAATGCTTGCAGCATAGCAGGTCACGAATCATTTGAAATGCTTGCTACTTATTCTGCAACTAAACATGCTGTAAAATCTTTCACACATTCAGCCGCTAAAGAGCTGGCTAAATATAAAATAACTGTAAATGCATACTGTCCTGGTGTTGCAAAAACAAAAATGTGGGATAGAATTGATGAAGAAATGGTAAAATACAGCGATGATCTTAAATCAGGAGAAGCTTTTGAAAAATTCTCCTCAGAAATAGCACTTAAAAGATATCAAACGCCTGAAGATGTTGCTAATTTAGTATCTTTTTTAGCTTCAGATGATTCGGATTATATTACTGGACAAGCTATATTGACTGATGGCGGTCTTGTTTATAGATAAAAAAATATTTACTTAATGGGAACTTGACCATATACGATCGGCTTTTTTAACCTCGATTGAATCGTGAATACCTTCGTAAGAAAAGTAAAAAGCCATTCTTGAGATTCGAGAATGGCTTTTTACTGACTTCAACGGCCTCTCCCCTGTCGCCTTCTGAACAAGTATATTTGATTCTGATAAACCCTTTTATTAAAATTGAATCGTACATCTGATGACTTCTAATAAAAATGATGATTGTTGGCAAAATTGGACGCCAACGGATTTCCATTTTATTACTTACCTTCATCGTTCGGATTTAAGTTCCCAAACAAACTCAAACTGTTGACCTCTTCTTTACCATTGAAGTGATACCGATAAGAGCGTTTAGGCTGATTTCGGGTAAGCTCAAGTGTTTTTGTCTGAACTTAGGGTTTATTAGGATGGATTCAAATGCTTTCCGGTCAGTTTGCTTCGAGAATTGGAAACGAACCACAACAGAGTGAAGAAAAGGCCGGTGCTTGACATGGCCCAAATAGAAGACATGGAAGGGTCATATGCGCAATTCAGCGATGAAGACGGCAACGAATTTCTTTAAAAGGGTAAGCAGAAGACAGACAGGTCTTTATAGAACTGTCTGTCTTTAATCAATGGCTGCTCACAATCAAAACGATTGTAATGACAGGGATGGCACTACTTTTTAAAGTTAGTTCTTCTTAGTGTTAAACGCATTTTGATTAGGCTTTAATTCATTTGAAAACTCACTGGTCAGCGCTGAAGCTACATTTGGCAAATTGTTTTGTTGTTTATTTTTGTTTCCATTCCTTCTGAACAGATATGCAGCCAGGCTAATTCCTAATCCTAATAAAGACATCCACATGGCCCCTCTGTTTCTTCTCCTGCCGATCAGATCTCTATTTCTAAACAGTGTTGTAATCCATTGAAAATTCAATTTCCACCACTTCCTTCATATAATCATTCAACTGTATTTTTCGCCGCATCGTAATTGTTTATGCTGGTATGTTTCAGGACATTTTCCAATGAGAATTCTTGTATTCTGCTCTTGGAGAATACTGGAACAGCTCGCCCCTTACGATTTTCAGTCAAAACCTCATTTAAAAAAGGTTGGTCATGATGATTACCAACCTTTTCAACCCTTACTGCTGTTTATGTTGTTGTTCTTCTTGTTCAAACTTGCTGAAGACGCGGTTCAAGCGAATCAACAAGCGTCTGGGTTTGTTGAGCGGCTTGTTGATAAAGCTGCTTGGAACGAACGATCAAAAAGAGCCGTTTTAAAGGCTCTTTTTTGTGCAGCTTTATTGTAACGGCGGTTGGAACTGTTGGTTTTGTTGGTTTTGCTGCCCTTGCTGCCCCTGCTGTCCTTGCTGATTTAATGATTGTTGAGCCTGTTGAACCGCTTGACTCACTTTGTTCATCGCCTGATTAGTTTGAATGCCTTGAAGCGCTTGATGAAGCAGTTGGTCAGCTTGTTGGATATTTTGCTGAATTTGTTGGTCAGTCTGCTGGATTTGCTGTTGAGATTGAGAACCAAATTGCTGAATCTGTTGATTCATTTGATTCAATTGAGAACCTTGCTGAGCTTGGCCTTGGCCGCTTTGTTGTTGAGATGCTCCTAATTGGGATATATTTTGGTTTAATTGAGCAAGCTGTTGCTGAAGGCTTCCAAGTTCTTGTGCAAACTCAGTATCCGTAATATTTGAACCAAGTAATTGGGAATGTTTTTGTTTTTGTTTTTGCTGCTGCTTATTTTTTGTCATTTAAAAAATCCTCCTTTCATCAAATTATCATTTTCTTCTTCAAAAAAAATATGATCGGGAATTTCAGGTATACTAAAGGAGAATCTTCAAGGTCTTTATTGCTGATTTTACAACTTGTCATTTACGATTTTGGCATGTGGTATCACTTTATATGGTTTAATTTCGCTTTTTTTATTTTTGGCCATCTGAATTTTGGAACATGCTTCACCATTGTTTCAAATATGAGTCCCCAATGCTGTTCCGATAAAGTCGCAACAGAAACCTGATTATTTATTCGAAGTTTTCTTTTTAAATGCTTAATTTGAGGGGGTGTAAATACATCTCTTAGTGCTAGGCCCTGATACAATCGCTACGGCCGGCCATTGCTTACATAACAAAAGCCAAGGTGGCTGGGCAAAATCTATAAAAGTTGTTCCAGGAAAAAACGGCAAGAGCAATCCATATAGCCATACTTGGGAAAAAACCGCGCATTCTGTTAAAGGTTGGACAGAACATCAAGACCCTAACTTTGATTATGGTGCGATTAAAGTAGAAAGTAAATTAGGGGATAGAGTTGGATGGTTAGGTTATGAGTGGCAAGCTGCAAGCCTTTCCGGAACTAAAGTAACTGTTCAAGGATATCCAGGGAGTAAACCTGGTGGAACTATGTGGAAGGACTCCGGGAGCATACTGCTAACTGAACCTCTTTCCATTAGGTACACTATTGATATGTCACCTGGTCAAAGTGGAGGCCCTGTATACAAGTCAAATAATAACGCAGTTGGTATTCATGCATGGGAACATTGGCAAGGGGATAAAAACAACTTTATTTACAACAGCGGTACTCGAATTACACAGTCAGCATTTGATAATATAAGCTACTGGAAGTGTCTATAATGTTAAAATTCATCTCGAATTGTCTGCTCATCACTCTGTTCTCTATATTCATTTCCGGCTGTGGCAGCGCCAATAACAAAGATATACCTACAACGAAGGACAAACCTATTATGACTACAGTTACTGTTAAAGTAAGTGATAAAAACGATAAACCACTAAAAAATATAAAAGCTGTAGAAGATCTGAGATCCGATAAAGAGAATATGAGAGCGACCATTGGGCATGAAACCGGCACTACTGATAAGACAGGAAATATAAAGCGGGAGACAGAGACTGGAAAATATGATGTCATTCTATATAACTTAGAATCTAAGAATGATTCCCATAAGTACACGATTAATATAACAGAAGATACAACAACAATTAAGTTGGTTTATAAATTATGAACTAAAAAGGCTCTCTCTTTATTAAAGAGGGAGCCTTTTATGATTTTAATCCACCTTTAACACCCTTATTGAATGTCGCATTTTAAGGAGCCTTTTAATCATTTACATTGCTTTTCATTAACCATTCTACTTCCGTTAATTCTTGTTTTTGAACGTCTTTTGTGTGTTTTTTTGTGAAATGGACTTTGACAGCTTCTTCGTTTTCCCAAATCTCCCAAAGCATTATTTTGCGTTCTGATGGTTCAAGCGGATAAGCATGGAATTTAATACACCCTTCTTCTTTGTTAGTTTCTTCCTCAAGTTTTTTGAATTCCATCATTATTTCATTCAGGTCTTTATCACTGATGATTTTTAAGCATGCAGTTATGTAATGCATCGAAATTCCTCCTCTTCAAATCATTTCATGGCTTCTCATTATAACATCTTCTCGAAAAATGAAAACAATGACGAAATTTGTCTAATGGTCCGCCCTATGGAGTTTCCAAGTCCTAGAGAACCTTAAAGGAGGGCTTTATCTCAAAAAGAAGCCCTCTTTTATTTAAATCCCTTCCGTTATCCGAACCTTTTTAGAATTAAAGCTTCCAATCGATTTTCTTTTTTGAATCCTTAAAACAGAACACCTAGACGATATACGTTCCGCTTCCTGACTGTTGTCATAACCCGTCGCATTTCCCTCGCTATATAAGCCGCTCTGCTTGTCAATATTTCACACCACTAGGTTTAATTCTAAAGGTCAGCTCCTCAATTGTTTCAGCTGGGTGATGAGGACCAGTTAAAGTTCTGTATTGAACCTTTACTATAAAATCGAATGAACCATCATTTATTCTTTTCTCAGCTTCTGTTCTTCCCATGTTCACACGTTCAATGGATATTACTTTTGCATCATATAACCCATAGCCTTGTTTAATGGCTTTACTTGCATAAGGATCTAATAAGGTGAGAAATGCATCATACATATCTTTGTTGTTAATATTCTGAGCTTCCAGATGAACAGAATTCAGAAATGAGAGCACGATGCAAATACAAGCAACAAAAAAAGTTTTTCTCAACAATCCGACCTCCCGAATGAATATGAACAAAAATAACTTTTTCATTTCTAATTCAGTTATTCAGAAGGGGAATTGAGTAAAAAGGTGAATTTATGGATTGATCGACTGGAATGAGTCAGGAGGGAGTAATCGTGAAAATAGATGAAAAGAAAAAAGAGATACAAAAAAAGTATAGGATGGAGGTGAGAAAGCGGAGACAAGAGCAGGAAAATGACAAAAACTATACTAAAGAAGTGGTCATTGTCGTAACATTTGTTGTATTGTTTATTTTCTTTTTTTATACTCTTCAGGGCTTTTAACATGTTAACCTGAGGAACTGCTGAAGCCAACAATTGAATTTTTTGATCTATTTTTCAGAAAAAAAAATAACCCTTGCTGCGCAAGGGTTATTCGTATGATTCCGACTGGGCTCGAACCAGCGACCTCTACCCTGTCAAGGTAGCGCTCTCCCAGCTGAGCTACGGAATCATGATGTGTTTCACTGGGTATTTATCTTACTGACAAGTTCTATTATATGCAGTTTATATCGCTTCGTCAACTACTTTTTTCAAAATGTTTATTTTGTATGGATCAGCCGCCGTCTCCAGATCATTCTGATGAATGCCCCGCTCCTTTTGGGATTTGTTTTTGTCGTTGCCATGACGAATCTCACTCGTTTCATTCGCCGCCGGCAAGGTGCTCCGTTTTCTGCTCGAAGAGATCCTGTTAGCCTGCAACGCATCGGTCGGAGGTCCGACGAGAGCGACGGCGATGGCGATCGCTAAAGGCTGTCGATCCGATCATGCTTGTCGGAGCGTTCGGCTATCTCATCGACAATATGTCGGAACCTTGATCGGAAACCGATTTTCCGGCCTCTGAAAACGGCAAAGAAGCCGGGGTTTTTCTCCGGCTTTCAAAGCTATGACGAATGGGCGAGCGTACCTGATACGGCTTGCAAGGCGTGAGCAAAATCCGCCTGTAAGTCGTCCGCGTGTTCCACGCCGACGCTGAGCCTTAAAAGACCGTCGGTAATCCCCCGTTTTTCCCGCTCTTCTTTCGGCATTGCGGCATGCGACATTTTCGCAGGATACGAAAGAATCGACTCGACTGCGCCCAAGCTGACGGCGAAGACCGGGAGCGTGACATGTTCGACAAGTGTTTTGACGGCTGCGGCATTCTCGAGTTCAAAGGAGAGCACCGCCCCTGCGCCGTTTGACTGGTGCTTATGCACAGAGGCGCCCGGATGTGAAGAAAGTCCGGGATAATACACCCGCTTGACAGCCGGATGTTTCTCAAAAAATTCGGCAAGCTGCTGGGCCGTTCTGCTTGCTTTTTCAAGGCGGACTTGGAGCGTTTTTAATCCCCTGAGCACGAGCCAGCAGTCCTGGACGCCGAGAACAGCTCCGAACGAATTTTGCAGCTTATAAAGCGTTTCGCCGAGTTTTTTGTCCTTGACGACGGCAAGCCCTGATAAGACGTCGCTGTGCCCGCTTAAAAATTTTGTCGCGCTGTGCAGCACGACATCAACCCCAAGCTCAAGCGGCCGCTGAAGCGCCGGGGTCATGAACGTGTTGTCAAGGAATGTCAGGCAGCCGTGCGCTTTGGCAAGCTTGACGACGCCTCTGATATCCGTAATCCCGAGCGTCGGGTTTGAAGGCGTTTCAAGGTAGATGACTTTTGTGTTTTCCTTGATGTTTAAGGCAATTTCATTCAGATCGGTCATATCGACGAATGTATGCTCAATTCCGAAGCGGCTCATCACCTCTGTAATCATCCGGTATGTGCCCCCGTACACATCTTTTGTGACAAGAACGTGATCCCCTTTTGACAAAAGCAAAAAGGCGGTAGAGATGGCGGCCATTCCCGAAGAAAAAGCAAAGCCTCGCGTCCCGCCTTCAAGCTCTGCGATCGCATCTTCAAGCGCTTTTCTCGTCGGGGTGCCGGAACGGCTGTAATCGTATTCGCCAAACCGGTCAAAAGACGCCTGGTGAAAGGTCGATGCATGCTGGATCGGCACGCTGACGGCTCCGGTCGCCGCATCCGTTTTCGCCTGGTTGTGTACGAGTTTTGTTTCAAGCGTCCAGTTACGGTGAGTCATGCCTGCACCGCCTCCTCTTTTACTTTTTGCAATGCCTGCTTCAGGTCATGCTTCAAGTCGGATACGTGTTCGATTCCGACGGAAAAGCGCAGCAGCCTGTTGCAGACGCCGCCGGCGATCCGGATATCCTCCGGGATATCCATGTGGGTCTGCGTCGCCGGATACGTGATAAAGCTTTCCACCCCGCCAAGGCTTTCGGCAAAGCAAATCGTTTGTAAGCTTTTCAGAAACGGGTTGACCCATTCTTCCTTTTGAACGCGGAATGATAGCATGCCGCCCCTTCCCGGGTAAAGAACGTCTGCCACCTCTTCCTGCTTCTCTAAAAATGAAGCGAGCTCCCGGGCGTTTTCCTCGTGCTGCTTCATTCTGAGAGCGAGCGTTTTCATGCCTCTCATCAAGAGCCACGAATCAAACGGTGACAAAACCGCGCCGATCGCGTTTTGATGCTGAAACATTTCCTCTGACAGCTCTTCTCCTTTCGCGACGACGAGCCCTGCCAAAAGGTCGTTGTGGCCGCCAAGGTACTTTGTCGCACTGTGAATGACAAGATCAGCGCCTAGCTCAAGCGGCCGCTGCAAAACCGGGGTGTAAAACGTATTGTCGACAATCAGCAGCAAGTCGTGCTCCTTGGCAATTTTCGCGACTTTTTTGATATCGGTTTCCTGCATTAACGGATTTGTCGGAGTTTCTACAAAAAGGGCCTTTGTATTTTCCGTAATTTTTGACTTGATACAGTCTTCTTCTGAAAAATCATCGTACAAAAAGCGCAGCCCGTATTTTTTCCATTCGTTTTCAAACAGGCGGTACGTCCCGCCGTACAAATCCGAGGAAACGATCAGTTCGTCTCCGCTTTGAAACAGCGCCATAATCGTCTGAATGGCGGACATGCCGGAGCTGAACGCAAATCCGCGCGTCCCTCCCTCAAGCTTCGCGATCGCGTCTTCGACGAGTTGTCTTGTCGGATTTTTCGTACGAATATAGTCAAACCCCGTGGATTCTCCGATTCCTCTGTGCCTGTAAGCGGAGGAGAAATAAACCGGAGGATTGACGGTTCCTGTTATTTCATCACTGCGGTTTCCGATTTGCGCCAGTGTTGTTTGTACATGTTCAGTCATATGACACCATCCTTTAAAAAGTAAAAACCCCTTCTTCATAAGAAGAAGGGGTATTATTCGCTTCTTCTTATCTTCCAAGCATAACGCTTGCTGGATTTAGCACCTTGGTGCACTGACATGGTCAAGTGCAACAGGTTGCTGAGGTTTCAAAGGGCCAGTCCCTCCACCTCTCGTGATAAGAATGTGTTTAATTTTCTGATTGTTCTTTACTTTACCCCAATTCAGGAGAATTTTCAATAGTCTTTTTCAATTCTTTATGCTGAGCAGATCCAGACCGATTGGAACCTGCCGAAAAAGACGCTTATAAAGAGAATTTTCGCGCCATTCGTGTTACAATGTATGGAAACGTTAACAACCTACTTTTTGGAGGAGTTCATCTTGGCCATAAAAACAGGAGTCATTCAGGAAAAAACGCTTTTTTCGGAAGAGCTTGGCGAAGAAATGGAGCTTTTGGTTTATTTGCCAGCCAGCTATTCCCCGCTCTACAAATATCACGTTATCATCGCCCAGGATGGTCACGACTATTTCCGGCTCGGACGCATCAGCCGGCAGATCGAAGAGCTGATAAAAAACGGCGAGATCGAACGGTGCATCGTGATCGGCGTCCCTTACAAAAACGTGCAGGAAAGAAGGCGTACATACCATCCGGAGGGAACGAAATTTGAAGCTTATAAACGCTTTTTGGCTCATGAGCTGGTTCCTTTCACAGACCGCGAGTATCCGACATATCAAGTCGGATCGGGCAGGACGCTGATCGGAGATTCCCTCGGGGCGACGGTCTCCCTCATGACAGCTCTCGAGTATCCGAATATGTTTGGAAACGTCATCATGCAGTCACCTTACGTCGACAATCATGTGCTTGAAAAAGTTGCGGACGCCGATTCCCTGCAGCTCATTTCGATCTATCATCAAATCGGCATAAAAGAGACCGAGGTCAAAACGACGGACGACCAGATACTCGATTTCACGGGTCCTAATGAACAGCTGAAAGAACTGCTTCAAAAAAAGAACACGAACTATCACTTTGAAGCATTCGACGGAGACCATAAATGGACATACTGGCAGCCTTTAATCACACCCGCTTTAAAAAAAATGCTCTAGCTCTCCGAATAAAAGCCTATCTTTGTTATACTAAGACCATACAAATTGTCTAAGGAGGGAACAAAATGAAATACGGTATTGTGTTATTTCCATCAAAAAAACTTCAGGACATTGCAAATTCCTACCGGAAACGCTATGATCCGAATTACGCCTTAATCCCGCCTCATCTCACATTAAGAGCGCCGTTTGAATCATCTGAAGAAGACATCGGCAAAGTCGTTGCACACCTGAGGGAGCTTTCAAAAGAGATGGCGCCGGTCACGCTGAAAATTACAAAGTTCAGCTCTTTTGCCCCGGTTCATAATGTGATTTATATGAAAGCGGAACCGACACGGGAATTAACGGAGCTGCACGAAAAAATGTACAGCGGCGTTTTGGAAGGCAAGCCGGAGTATGCGTTTGTTCCCCATGTGACGATTGCCCAAAACCTTTCCGATGACGAGCATTCCGATGTGCTTGGAACGCTTAAGATGCAAGACGCGGCCCATGAAGAAGTCATCGACCGCTTTCACCTGCTTTATCAGTTGGATAACGGCTCTTGGACCGTCTATGAAACATTTATTTTAGGAGTGTGAAGAAAACAATTGGAATCTGTCATCGTCAAGAATGATCAGCAGCTAAAAGACGCTTTTTTCGTTCGAACGGAAGTATTTATCAAAGAACAAAACGTATCACCTGAAGAAGAAATGGATCATCTTGATCAGGAATCTTCACATCTCGTCATCTATGACGGAAAAGCGCCGATCGGTGCCGGCCGCCTTCGCATCGTCGACGGCTATGGAAAGCTTGAAAGAATCTGCGTCTTGCAAAACTACCGCTCTTCGGGCGTCGGCAACCTGATTATGGAGGCGCTCGAAAACGAAGCGAAAAAGCTCGGCGCCTCCCAATTTATGCTGAACGCCCAGACACAAGCCGTTCCTTTTTACGAAAAACACGGCTACCGTGTCGTTTCCGGAGAATTTTTAGACGCGAATATTCCGCACGTCAAAATGGTTAAAGGCCAGCCTCTGTAAGCGCCGGGCACGCTATATTAAAGAACCGTTCCATCCGAGATGGAGCGGTTTTTTCTTTTCTCCTCTCCCCATTTTTCATAGTTTGTTCATCTTTTGTTTAACGTTTATTCAACATTATCATTTAAGGTTATTTGTAAGTTTTAGAAACGGCCTAAAAACAGCCCGTTTCTTCGGTTGGGAGGTAAACATCGAATGCCGTTATGAAAAAGAAACTCGTCACATTGCTGCGTTTCGGTACGGTCGGAGTCGGAAACACGCTCATAGATTTCGGAGTATTTTTCCTGCTTACGGCGCTGAACGTCCCCTACCTGCTTGCACAGGTTTGTTCATATACGGCCGGCATCTTAAACAGCTATATCTGGAATCGGACGTGGACATTTCGGGTAAAAGAAAAAGTCCGCGGGCAGGAGATCATCCGCTTCCTCATCATCAACCTGGCAGCTTCAGGAATCACCTTTCTGCTGCTGTACGGCCTTCAAAAAGCGGGCCTGTCCCTCGTTTCCAGCAAAGTGACCGCAACGGTCGGAGGAATGGTGATCAATTTTATCGGGAACCGCCTTTGGGTGTTTCAGGAGCCGGAAATAGATTCATAAGAATACAAATGTATAGGAGTGAATAATGATGAAAATAAAAAAAGCCGGCATTCCCGCTGCTGGATGAGGAATAAGATTTTTGCCGGCGACAAAAGCGCAGCCTAAGGAGATGCTGCCGATCGTCGATAAACCGGCCATCCAATACATCGTGGAGGAAGCCGTCCAGTCCGGCATAGAGGATATTTTGATTATCACAGGGAGAAACAAACGCTCGATCGAAGACCATTTTGACCGGTCTGTCGAGCTTGAACAAAATCTGCAAAGCAAGGGAAAACACGAACTGCTGAAAGAAATTCAGACGATTGCCGATATGGCCAACATCCATTATATCCGTCAAAAAGAGCCCCTCGGACTCGGACACGCGGTGCTGTCGGCACGGCATTTCATCGGTGATGAACCGTTTGCCGTCCTGCTCGGCGACGACATCATGGTATCGGAAAAACCGGCATTGCAGCAGGATCGACGTCTATCAGGAATACAAAACAACAGTCATCGGCGTTCAGACTGTCGACGCGGCCGATGTCTCGAAATACGGGATCATTCAGACATCCACGCAAAAAAATAAAGTATATGACATTGAAGATTTGGTGGAAAAACCGGATGTCCGGCAGGCACCTTCGAATATCGCCGTCATGGGCCGCTATGTTTTGGAGCCTTCCATCTTCCGGGTCCTTGAGCGGATCCCAAAAGGCGCGGGAAATGAAATACAGCTGACAGACGCATGAAGGACGATTTGCCGGGAGCGGAGCATTTATGCCCGTCAATTGGAAGACAGCAGATTCGATATCGGCGACAAACTCGGTGTTTTAAAGCAAGCATGGAAATCGGGCTCATGCGGGACGAACTGCGGCCAAAACGGTTAACTTATCTCGAGAATGTCCTTATGAAAGAAACGCAGAAAGGAGCTTTACAATGAAATCAGTGCTCGTGACCGGAGGAGCCGGATATATCGGAAGCCATACCGTCCTTGAATTGAAAAATCGCAACATCACGGCTGTCGTCCTCGATAACCTGTCCACGGGACACCGGGAAGCCGTCCATACTCCTCACTTTTACGAGGGCGATATCAGCGACTGCGGCCTGGTCAAATCGATCATCCGAAAGCACAACATCGATGCCGTTATCCATTTTGCGGCGAAAAGCCTCGTATCTGAATCGATCGAAAAACCCGAACTCTACTTCAGGGAAAACACGATCAAATCTTGTTCATTCTTTGAAACGATCATACAGGAAGGCGTTAAGCACATCGTGTTTTCATCGACAGCAGCCGTCTACGGCATCACAGGGGACAAGCCGATTCGGGAAACCGCCCCGCTTGAACCGGTTAACCCTTACGGCGAATCGAAGCTGATGATCGAAAAATATTTGCACTGGGTCGGAAAAAGGCATAATGTCAAGTGGGCAGCTCTTCGCTATTTCAATGCGGCCGGCGCAGCTCTGGACGGAATCATCGGCGAAGACCACAATCCAGAAAGCCACCTCATTCCTCTCATTCTGCAGACGGCATTGGGCCGCAGGGAAAAAATCTCAATCTTTGGAGACGATTACCCGACGCCTGACGGAACTTGCATCAGGGATTATATACACGTTCTCGATCTGGCCGCGGCTCATTTGTCGGCATTAGGTGCCCTGTATGAAGACAGACTGGTGCAAAATGTTTATAATGTAGGGACAGGGGCCGGACATTCCGTGAAAGAAATGATTGAAACATCTGAAACGATCACGGAACGAAACATACCAAAGCAAACGGACAAGCGCAGAGCGGGCGATCCGCCGGTGCTTGTGGCGGACAGCAGGGCGCTTCAGGAGCATACCGGATGGAAGCCGAAATACAGCGATTTACAAACCATTATTCAAAGCGCGTGGGCGTGGCATACGACGCATCCAAGCGGGTTTTGACATTCGCTTGTTTCCCGTCGCAAACGGCAGGAGTCCCTGCCGTTATTTCAAAAGTTCGGCTGATGAATCGTAAAGGCAGGGTGAAAAAACGAAAATGGGAAGCATAGTGAACGACATTTTAATGTGGCTGACCGATCTCGGCTACCTCGGGATAGCGATTGGTTTAATGATTGAAATCATCCCGAGCGAAATCGTGCTGGCATACGGGGGGTATATGGTATCAAACGGCTCCATCACATTTACCGGAGCCATCATCGCAGGCGTCATCGGCGGAACGATCGCCCAGATGTTTCTGTACTGGATCGGTTATTACGGCGGACGTCCGTTTTTATATAAATACGGAAAATACTTATTGATCCAAAAACATCACATCGAAACGGCGGAAAAATGGTTCGAGAAATACGGAGCCGGAGTTGTGTTTTCTGCCCGCTTTATCCCGGTGGTCCGCCATGCCATCTCCATTCCGGCGGGCATCGCCAAAATGCCGCTTTTGAAATTCGTCGGCTTGACCGTACTCGCGATCATCCCGTGGTCGATTTTATTTGTTTATCTCGGGATACAGCTTGGAAGCCGTTGGGATCATGTCGAAAATGTGGCCAAAACGTATACGACGCCGATCATGTTTGGCGCAGCAGCATTAATCATTTTATATTTCGGATTCAAAAAGCTGCGTAAAAAATAATGAAAACCCCGGCGGCGGCCGGGGTTTTCAGCTTTAAATCGAACATACATCACACCGATTCATTTACATAACGGCCCCTCTTTTTCTTGTCTGCGATTCGGCGGTTCAGCCTTTTTTTCCGTTTCTTTTCCTGCATGCTTCTTTCTGCAGAGGCCTCGTTTTCGACTCTTTTTTCCACTTCGCGGTAAGCCCTCTCGCTCGGCACCCGAGCCGTTTTTTGAATAGATGCATAATCGGCTTTCCGGCTGACGCTGCGGTTGGCGTACTGCGTATACTGATCATGATAAACCGGCGGCAGATAACCCATCTTATCTCCTCCCTGCGCTCCGATTCCCAAAAATCTACTGTTTTAAATGGTTTTCATTTGATATGATAGACGTTGTCTCACAAGAAGACAACTACCTATTACCGGAGGGACTTCTTTTTGAAATGCGCCCGATTGAATAACAAAGACATTCATATACATACATATTCGAGAGAACACCTTCAATTCCTTTTTGAAGAGGCAAAAAAAGATCAGATCACATGTAAACATTGCGGTCTGCCGCTGCGCTTGAAATTGACGATTCATGAAGAACCGCATTTTTTTCACAGGGACAGCGGAGACTTTTCCAAATGCGAAGCGGCGTGCGGAGATGAGCAGCCGAAACAAGAAACGGACTACACGGAAAGCGGCGTGTTTCGCCTGCCAAAAGGAAAATCGATCGCCGGTAAAGTCCGGGAAACGGCTGATGCTTGGATGCCTCCGCGGGAAGCGGCAGTTCACAAATGCTTTTCTCCGCAAACGGAAACGGAACCTGAGCCGATTTTTCAGAATGTCCCTTTAAATGAAAAACAGTCTGAAGCGGTTTCCGCACAAGAAGGTCCCCTTCTCGTGCTGGCCGGCGCAGGAAGCGGGAAGACACGCGTATTAACGGCAAGGGCCGCTTATATGATGTCACATTTCGACGTACCGCCGTCAGCTATCCTGCTCGTTACGTTTACCACAAAAGCGGTGAAGGAAATGAAGGAGCGGATGGCTTCGCAATACGGCTTGGCGCGGCAGACCGTAAGCCGCCTGGTAACGGGGACATTCCACAGCCTTTTTTATAAAATTCTTTATCATCACGACCCGGCGAAATGGAACGGGGAACACCTGCTGAAATGGGACTGGCAAAAAGAGCAGTACCTCAAAATGGCGCTTGCCGAAGAAGGTCTTGATGAAAAGGATTTTCCAATCGACCAGGCGCTCCAGCAGATCGGCTACTGGAAAAACGCCTATCTGCCCGGAGAGCGCATCCCGCTTGAGGACGAATGGGAAAAGCGCGTGCACCGGCTGTACCTGCATTATGAGCAGCAAAAGAAATCCCGCAGCCAATTCGATTTTGACGATATGGCATCAGCATGCTATGAGCTGTTCAAGGAACGGCCTGATGTGCTGCAAGTGTATCAAGCGCGGTTTCACGCGATTTTAATCGATGAGTTTCAGGATATCAATCCTGTCCAATACGAGATCATCAAGCTGCTTGCCAGCCCGGAGAACAACATCACCTGCGTCGGTGATGATGATCAGTCGATTTATGCGTTCAGGGGCAGCAGTCCGTCTTTTATTCTTGATTTTGAAAAGGATTTTCCGGACGCCAAAACGGTTCACCTGACGACGAACTACAGATCGAGCCACCCGATTGTCGCAAGTGCCGAGGCAGTCGTCGAAAGAAACAAACAACGCCGGCCCAAAAGGTTGGAAGCCGTAAAGGACGATTCCAAAAAACCGCTCTTATTTTACCCATATGATGAAGAAGAGGAAGCGATCATGGTCGTCTCCGACATCCAGGAGAAAATCAAGATGGGCGCAAAACCGGAGGATTTCGCGGTTCTGTATCGGACAAACAGCGGCGGCCGCGCCATCTATGAACGCCTTCACCAGTCAGCGATTCCCTATACGGCGGAACAGGGCGTTCAGTCATTCTACAGCAGGAGAGTCGTCAGGCAGATCCTCAGCTTTTTGTACTTAAGCCAGAATGAAGACGATCCGGATGCGGTCAAACAGCTTTTGCCCGTTCTCTTTTTAAAGCAGTCCGCCTTAAATACGCTCAAGGCGCTCTCGATCACAGAGGACTGTACGATGGTTCAGGCGCTTGTAAAATTGACCGGCATCAAATCATTCCAGCTTGAAAAAATCAAAAAAATCGTTCCCTTTTTCCACGGTTTAAAAACGATGAAACCTGTTGAAGCGATCACGTTTGCCGAGGAAAAGATGGGTTTTTCCGAATATCTGAAAAAACGCGGCAACGAGGGGAACAAGCTTGAAAAAGGCTCAGATGACCTGCGCGATTTGAAAACAGCTGCAAAGCGGTTCAAGACGATTCCGGAGTTTCTCGCGCATGTTGATCATATGAGAGCGGCTGAAAAAAATAAACCTGACGGAAGCGGGGTTCAGCTTTTGACAATTCACCGCGCAAAAGGCCTTGAATTCAATACCGTCTACCTTTTAGGAGCGGCCGACGGTTCGCTTCCCCATGATTTCGCATTGGAAACGGCTAGAAAAGGAGACGAGTCCGCTTTGGAAGAAGAAAGAAGGCTCCTTTATGTCGCGATGACCAGAGCTGAAGAAAACCTGTACATCAGCGTTCCATCGGTCAGGAGAGGCAGAACCGCATACCGCTCAAGGTTTTTGCAGCCGATTCTGAAAAAACGGCAGCCGAAAGCCGTAATTCTCCAATAAAAATAAACACCGTGCCCTCCTTGATTGGAAGGCGCGGTGTTTATTTTTTATTGTTCATCATTTTTGAGATCGTATTGAAATCCAATTTTTCTTTTCCGCTGACAATCGACTTGACAATTTTATCTTCCATTTCTTTTGGAACCCGTTTGTTGGCTAATTGGGCGACGCGTTTAATGACGCCGCGAACCGTTTTTTCGTCCTTGAAGTTGGCGTTTTGCAAAGAGTTTGCCAGCTGCATCACATCTGCCATTTTGACGCCCGTTTTCTTTTCAATGTTTTTGAAAAATTGATTGTCCATATTCCTTCCTCCTTTTGTGGAGTCATACGCTATCATATGTCCTTCGGAAACGCTCTGTGCCTATCCATTCATTTCTTTTGAAAGAAGAGAGCCGCGGGGCGGAAGACCCTTCGCTCCCTTCTTTTACAAAAATTAGTACCTAAAAGAAGCCCCGACAATGATGAGAAGAATGAATAAAACGACGATTAAGACAAAGGTCGAGCCGTAACCGCCATAGCCGCCATAACCATAACCGCCATAGCAGCTTCCAAATCCGAAGCAGCTTCCACAAGAAAAACCCATCAAAAGCACCTCCTTTTTCTTCCCTACACCATATGTTAGCTGATAAGGTTTCGCTTGGATAAATGCATAGGGCTTGTGTGGATTATTTAAAAACGCCCGGTAACCACCCGTCCTCTTCCATCCATGTTTCAGCCTGTTCTGAGAACTGTTCGATTTGGTTTCCAAACTGTTCTGCATTGCGGTCAAAACAATTCAATTCCTTCTGCTGTTTCTTTATGATCCGATCATGTTCCGCCTGATGTTGATCATGCTTGCGGTGAATCGATTCCATCAGCTGTTCAAACATATTCACTCTGGATTCTCCTCCTCATGATTATGTATGCGAAAAGAGGAAAATCGGAAACAAAAAAACCGGATCTTTTCCGGCTTTTTTTGAAAAAATTATTGGGCACTTCTCTTTTTGCCGCATCCGCAGCCTTTTTTCTTCACTTTTTTTGAGAAAGATTGATTGTTTTTGGAAGCACTCGTTGTCCGGCCTTGCTGCCGCCTTTTCACTTGTCTCATGTCCATTCCTTCCTTTCTCATTCGTATATCCCTATTGTATGACTCTTCTTTTTATAAGTTGCTGTGATAAACCCCCAATCAGCTAAAGCCACTTCGACACGAGCGTTTCAAGCACCCCGGCAAAACCTGCGATGGCAAGGAGCAGGATCAGCCATTCGGCTACGGTCGGGATGAGTGCATACAGAATAAGCAAAAACGCCGTGCACCACACCCCCGTGCACCAATAGCAGCTTAACAGCTCGCCGATCCAGGCTCTAAAGCCTTCTCCTTTCACGACAATGTACGTTTCTATCTGCCCCGTTTTTTCGTCTTTTTCTTCAACCTCATCGTGAAAAAAGCCGCGCAATGGAGCCATGATCGTGTCAAAAACGATGAGACGCGTCAGCCGAAACACCGCAAGTGAAAATAGAACGAATAAAAACCAGCTTTGTATCACAGGGCTCCCCCTCTTAAAAATCGTCTGATTTCTAATATATGCGCTTCCTGAGGCGAACATGAATCACAGAACGTCCCGCTGTGCAAATTTGGGTGCGGATTTGTATGTTTTCCTCATTCCGCTATGGAACCAATTTGCATTTAATAAAGTGTAGATAAGAAAGGAGTGAAAGTTATGTCGTTTCATGAAAAAGCCGAAGCGCTATATACGGAAACATTCGAGGAAATTTCCAGGGATTATGAACAGCTCATTGAAATCGTAGATTCGGAACATGTTACGGTAAACACGACAAACATAACAGCCGCTCTCTCTCTGCAAGCAATTGTGATCACAATCATTATGTTGGCGGTGCAGCTGGCAATCGAAGATCCGGAAACAGCCGCTCTCATCTCGGAACAAATTCTTGTCGTACACAAATTGCAAAACAGAAAAAAAACGGTCATTCAAGTAATTGGCAGCAAAAATATCGTCATTACCCTTTCTTCAGTGGAAATCGCAGTTTCTATCCAAATCTTGACCGACGTCCTGATCGCTCTGTTAACAGAACTTGACATACTTTAACCCCTTCTTTCTTTCTAATATTTTTTAGAAATTGAGGTGAGAATGAATTGTCAGATCTGGAAAAACTAAAATCAGAAGTCAACCCGTTAATGAACACGCTGGTGTCAAATATCCTTAGAAAACACGGGGTCTCAAAAGATAATGTCCGGACGCTGTCTGAGGATGAAAAAGCCAACATTCTAAAAATGCTCGATGACTTAAAAGCACAGTCCGAAGCCGTCGTTAAACAGCAAAAGCAGAAAAATCAAAACAAGAGCCAGCCGGATGCCTCATCGCGTTCCGGAGACCGAGCAAATCGAAAAAGAAACCGTTCAAATAAAAATAAATTGCGAGAAAAGCTGAAACAAAGAAGACAGCAAGAAAATAAAGGCGAAAATGAAGAAAAAAATGGGGATTTGGAGTAGGGTATTTGCCATATACAAGTTCGAAGCTTCAAACATTTAATAATAGTAAATGGAAGGAGGAAAACAAATGGAAACAAGACCATATTCTTGGGTAGCGCTTGATCCTGAATGCGAGCATCCGGGAACCGAGTATTATCCGAGATTCCCTAAGAAGCAGATTTGTGATGACTATAATTGCAAATGCGGTAAAGACGAAGCTTTCATCAACCAGGAATTGGATCAGCTCAACCTGAATAAGCAGCTTTCAGATGAAACCATCATCATTAAAGATTCTTGCGACATCAGAGTCTCTACAGAGGATACTCAAGTCGTCACATCAGTGCTGACAGCGATTCAGACGGCGATCGTGACGGTCGTTCTCGCAATCATCGATGACTTTGAATTGGCAGAGCTTGTCTCACAAGATTTATTACAAGTAACAGCAAATAAACAGACGAATCGTCAAAAACTCGTGATCGACAATTCCCGCGATGTTACGGTATCAACAGAAGATACAGACGTCGCAACATTGGTCAGCACAGCAGTTCAAACTCTTACAGTTATCATCGCAACGCTTATTGTCGGTATTCTCTAATATAAAAAGCAGAGCCAACCCGCTCTGCTTTTCTTCATTTTTATAGACGATTACCCACACCAACAAGGGTACGGGTACATATCTTGTTAAAGACTAAAGTCAAATATCCTAATATAAAGGAGCTGAAATCCATGAGCTGCGGAAAAAACCATGGCCGGCATGAAAATTGTGTTTGTGAAGCGGTTGAGCAGATTATTGAAGAGCAGGAAGCAGTCGAAGAAACAGCGGCATGCTCGACAAGTTGCTTCGGCAACCTGCTGAATCCGACTGTTTCCGGAAAAGACACGATTCCGTTCCTTATTTATGACAAAAAGGGCGGGCTGTTTTCGACTTTTGGAAATGTCGGGGGATTTTCAGATGATATGCAGTGCTTTGAATCTATTTTCTTCCGGGCAGAAAGTTTAAAAGATTGCTGCGCAACTCTTTCAATCCTGAGGCCTGTGGACATAAACGGCGACACGTTAAGCGTTTGCCACCCTTGTGATCCTGACTTTTTCGGGCTTGAAAAAACGGACTTTTGCATCGAAGTTGACTTGACTTGTTTCTGCGCGATTCAGTGTCTGTCACCTGATCTAGTAGATCGCGCAGCAGAACAAAAAAACAATCACGGATAAACATTGCAAGAAGTGCACCGAAAGCCGCATGACCGGAAAGCGGCTTGGTGCAAACCCCTTTCACGAAAGCTGCCGGCTCTCGGCAGCTCCTTTTACCAATAGAAGAGTCCGGCCCGTTTTGAAACGAAATGAAAATTCCTGATATAGGAGGGATCTTAAACATGACGATCATTTCAGGCGAAAATTGCGTATTGGAGGCAGTTGAAAGCATTCATGAGCTGCAGAACGCCATTGAAGAGGAAGGAAGCTGCTCGACAAGCTGCTTCGGCAATCTGCTTTCTCCTACGCGCAATCTCGGCGACACCATTCCGTTTATTATATTTACGTCTAAATCAAAGCCGTTCGTCGCTTTTGGAAACATTGGGGAACTTCAAGCAGGCCCTTGCTTTAGCACCATTTTTTTCAGAGTTGAAAACGTTCATGACGGCTGCGCGACGCTAAGGCTGTTGATCGCCTTTGACGAAAATCGGCGCATCCTCGATTTCACGGATGATAAAGACAAAATATGCGATGTGTTCCGTTTGGAAAAAACAAATTTCTGTATTGAAGTAGATCTGGAATGCTTCTGTGCAATCGAATGTTTAAATCCAAAATTAATCAACCGCACAAACTAAAAGTCCCTAAAACGGGACTTTTTTTGTCGGTATTAAAAGCCGAGCGGGTGCAGCGAAGTGATGCTGTCGATCGCAAGTTCAGCCGGCTCGCCCTTGCTTGAAGTCCGGACGAAGACGGACTCGCCTTTTTTTGCGATGAGCGTTCCTCTGTACGTTTTTCCGTTTGCTTCAATAAGGCACAGCGTTTTCGGCATATTTCCCGGGAGACTTGTTAAAAAATTGATTTTTTCGATAATCGTCATTTTACTGAGCGGCTTCTTAATCGGCTTTATTCCTTTGGACGGTCTGTCCGCTTCCTTGTTACGAACCGCTTCAGGAATCTCTTTTTCCTGCTGGCTCTGCGCTTCCGGCTGTTCTTCCTTTTGCTTTGCCTTATCTTCAGAAGCGCGTTGTTTTAGCGGTTTTTTTCTTTTGATGAGGATGTCCTGCATGTTTGCTTCAGCCGCAGCATAATCGGGCTGTACAATATACATGAGCGGCTTTTGCTCTGCATCGTGTTTCTTATTAGGCATCTTTTATCCCTCCGATCCGTTCATGGTATATCTATATGACGGAGGAGGGAAAATCAGAAGAAAAGAAAAAGCAATCCTTGAAACGGATCGCTTTTTCATACGTTTTTTATCGGGCGATAATATGGTAGCCGGAATCAACATGCAGGTTCTCGCCTGTCATTCCGCGGGAAAGGTCGCTGAATAAGAATAAAGCTGTGTCGCCGACTTCCTCCGGAGTAGTCGTGCGGCGAAGCGGAGCTCGCTCCTCGATTTCTTTCAGGATCGAATTGAAATCGCTGATTCCTTTTGCAGACAGCGTCCGGATCGGTCCCGCAGAAATGCTGTTAACGCGGATTCCTTCTTTTCCGAGATCGCTTGCCAAGTATTTCACGCTCGCATCAAGGGAAGCTTTTGCGACGCCCATGACGTTGTAATTTGAAACGACGCGCTCTCCCCCAAGATACGTAAGCGTGACAATGCTTCCGCCTTCGGTCATAATGCCGCGCGCGGCTTTAGCGACCGCTGTCAGCGAATATGAGCTGATATTGTGAGCGAGAAGGAAGCCTTCACGGTTTGTGTTCAAATATTCTCCTGTAAGCTCTTCTTTGTTCGCAAATGCGATGCAGTGTGCAATTCCATGAATCACTTGGACTTCGTCTTTGATTTTGGCAAAACACTCTTCGATTTCCTGATCGTTTGTGACATCGCAAGGCAGAACGATTGAGTCGTTCCGTTCCAAAGAATCAGCCAATTCCCTGACCGATTTTTCAAGCCGCTCTCCGGCGTATGTAAAAATCAGCCTTGCACCGGCATTGTGAAGAGAACGGGCGATTCCCCAAGCGATGCTTCGTTTATTCGCAACACCCATGACGACTATATTACGGCCTTCAAGTGATACATTCATATGTATAAATCCTCCTAATGATTAACATTTTATTAGTACCTGATCATAATATATAGTATCACAATTTGCGTCAGGCTGACAATTTTCAGTCAAAAAAAGCGGCGGCGTTCCTGGAATGGACGCCGCCGCTTTGCTGACGCACAGTATGCAAAGGGATCAGCCCTCCCGCATAGAGCGCTGTTTATACGCAAAATGATTCGTCGGCCCGTGTCCGGAGCCGATATTCAGACCGTTTGCCACCGCCATGTGCACGAATGATTCGGCGATTTCGAAAGCCTCGTGAATATCGCTTCCTTTGGCAATTTGCGCCGTCAAAGCGGCTGAAAACGTACAGCCTGTGCCATGAGTGTGCTTCGTTTCGATAAAAGGATTGGTGATTTCGATAAATGTTTCGCCGTCAAAGAGCAGGTCTGTCACTGTTTTCTTTTCCGGCAGGTGGCCTCCTTTAATGATCGGATAACGAACGCCCAATTTGTGCAAATCCTCAGCCGCTTTTTTGCGGTCATCCATCGTCTGAATCCTTCTTCCAGTCAGCACCTCTGCCTCGGGAATGTTAGGCGTCGCCGCAAAAGCACGGGGCAACAGCCGCCGTTTCAGCGTTTCCACGGCTTCGTCATTCAACAGCGATGCCCCGCCTTTGGCAATCATGACGGGATCGACAATCACAACCTTGAGATCGTGCTCCTCAAGCTGCTGAACGATTTCTTCGATCATTTCCGCACTCCAAAGCATCCCCGTTTTAATCGCGTCAGGCCTTAAATCAAGGGCTACCGCTTCGATCTGTTTGCCGAGCTCTCCCGGAGACATCGGAAAAACGCTGTGTACGCCTTGCGTATTTTGCGCGGTTACCGCCGTCAAAGCTGACATGCCGAACACGCCAAGCTCCTGAAACGTCTTAATATCAGCCTGTATGCCCGCACCTCCGCCTGAATCGGACCCGGCGATTGTCAATGCTTTTCGTATACTCATGTTGTTTGCACTCCTTTTTTCAGCCTTCAGCCAATCCATCTGTGGTATATCGTTTTTGCCCGTTTTACGTCATTTGTCCCATGAATGAAAGCCCGGCCATCCCGAAAAATGACAAATCTGAAGTCTTCGGATTTGCATGACACCAAGTGCGGATTCCCTGTCACATCCAAGCCCGCTTCTTTGAAGCGGACGGCCAGCTCCTCAAGTATTGGCGGCTGTTTGCCGGCAGGTCTGATTTGGACCGTTTGCCGCCCGCACAGAACGGCCGCTTTTGTTTCGTTTTCCGGTGAAAGAAACGGAAATTCACGGGTGCCGCACGTCGGGCATGCTTGATCTTTAAGAGCGTCCGCGCGAACCTCGGACCTTTCATTTGTCCATATATCAAATGAGCGGAGCGTACCGGAGGTTTCATGCCCCGTCAGCAGCTTAAGGGCATCTGTCACTTGATAAGCGGTAACCTGCTGAACGACCGGGCTGATGACACCGGATGTGTCGCACGTCATCGTGTTCGCCGGCAGATGTCCCAAAAGACAATGAAGACACGGCGTCTTACCAGGAATGACTGTATAGGTAATCCCGTAGCTTGCTACACACGCCCCATACAGAAAAGGGATCCCCGATTTGACAGCCGCATCGTTTACAACGAGACGGGTCTCAAAGTTATCTGTGGCATCAATGATCAAGGATGCGCCTTCTGCAAGGCTGAGCGCTTTTTCCGCCGTGACATCGGTGACGATGCCGTTAACCCGGACAGAGCCGTTGATCAGGCGGAGCCTGTTTTCGGCAGCCGCCGCCTTCGGCATCTTGTCTTTCGCATCTTGTTCCGTGTATAGCTGCTGACGCTGGAGATTGCTCCATTCGACATAATCCCTGTCAACGATCGTAAGCGAACCGACTCCCGCTCTTACAAGCATTTCAGCGCTCGCCGATCCGAGAGCCCCGGCTCCGATGATCAGTACATGCGCGCGTTCTATCTTTTTCTGGCCGCCTGGACCGATCGGCGAAAACAGCTCCTGTCTTGAATATCTGCCGTTCAAGTCGTCAGCATCCCTTCTTCAGGGCTGGAAGCGATGCCATAATCTTTTTCAGGAATTCTTCCCGCGAGATATCCGAGCCTTCCTGATTCGACGGCAAGTTTCATGGCGAGCGCCATTTTGACCGGATCCTTTGCGCCGGCTACGGCCGTGTTCAGCAAAACGCCGTCAGCCCCAAGCTCCATTGCATATGCCGCGTCTTTGGGAGAACCGATTCCGGCGTCGACGATCACCGGAACTTCAGCCTGTTCGATGATAAATGAAAGATTGAGAGGATTGATAATCCCCTGTCCTGAGCCGATCGGCGAGGCGCCCGGCATAATCGCATGAACGCCGAGCTCTTGAAGTTTTTTTGCCAGCACGACGTCATCCGATGTATACGGAAGAACGATAAAGCCTTCCTCAAGCAGGGCTTCGGATGCTTTTAATGTTTCGACAGGATCAGGCAGAAGCGAGCGGTCACAGCCGATCACTTCGACTTTAATCATGTCGCAAAGGCCGGACGCTTTGGCAAGCTTTGCGATGCGCACCGCTTCCTCCGCCGTTTTTGCCCCTGCTGTATTCGGCAAAAGCGTATACCGGCTCAGATCAAGCTGTTCGAGAAAATTGGGCTGGGATTCTTCAAAAATATTCATCCGTCTGACGGCAAAGGTCAGAATCTCCGACTCTGATACGCGCACCGCCTCTTTTTGAATCTCGAATGACGGATACTTCCCGGTTCCGAGCAATAGTCTTGATGAAAACTGCTGATCAGCGATTTTTAACATGTTTTATCCCCCTCCGACAAAATGAACGATTTCGATAACATCGTTTTCTTCAAGTTTCACTTCTTGATAATTCTCTTTTCCGATAATCTCTCTGTTTCTTTCAACGATGACAACTCGGTTTTCCAGCTGATAGGATGCAAGCAGGTCATAGATCGTTCCTCCGTCATTCTTCCAGTCTATCTTTCGTCCGTTCAGCTGAATCATCATTTGTGAACAGCCTCCTTCCGGTCAACCTTAAACGCTTCCTCCCAGGCGGGCTCGATCGGCCGGCTAAGAATCATATCTGTGATCATCTCCCCCGTCGCCGGCGCGAGAAGGATGCCGTTTCTGAAATGGCCGGCCGCAAACAAGATGCTGTCGTTTTCAGGATGTCTGCCGATATACGGATTGCCGTCCTCTGTTTCCGGTCTTAATCCGGCCCAGCATCTGTCGATTTTCAACCCGCCGATTCTCGGAAGCATCGTTTTCGCCTTTTTCATGACGGCTTCGATGCCGTCCGCATCAGGCTGCTCATTCCAGTCTCCGGCTTTCATCGTCGCGCCGATGACAAGCTTTCCGCTGTGTCGCGGAACAATATAGCAATGATCGTGATACAGCGTTCTCGTTAAAGGAATGCTGTCATTCCACACGGACAGACACTCCCCTTTCACCGGATAAAATCGCTTGTTTAAACCGAGCTGTTGAAAGAAAACGCCGCTCCAGACACCGCTCGCGATCACGGCATGATCCGCTTCTGCGGCGCCTGAAGCCGTCTGAATCCGGACGCCGCCTCCTGCCGCCGCTTCTATTGAGAAAACAGGCGCATACTCAAAGATGTCTGCGCCGAACAGTTTTGCTCCTTTGGCAAAAGCTCTGCAAACAGAGATCGGTTCGACATGAACGTCATCCCGGATAAAATTCGCACCGAGTATCCCCTTTGCTGCATGCGGCTCTTTTTCATACACCTCTTGAGGCGTCAGCCATTCGGCAGAATCGAGCGCGGCCATTTCCATAAGGCGCGCCCGGTCGCTTTCGGTAAATGCGAGTTTTAAAATACCGCCGTCATGCCGCCTGATATCAATGCCGCTTACGCTTTTTAGTTCAGCGGTCAGCCGCTTATATGCAGTCTGGCTTGCCCTCGCAAATTCGAAAAATGTTCCCGGTTTATCGCATTCGGCATGAGCGCCGAGCATACCGGCGGCCGCACGGCTCGCTTTTTTCCCGACCTCGCCGCTTTCGAAAACCGCCGTTTGTTTTCCCGCTTTTGCAAGATGATAGGCAATCGAGACACCGATGATGCCTCCGCCGATCACGATCGTTTCATAGCGCTTTTTCATACAGATCTCCTTTCACCAGGCGCAGAAGCCGTTCGCAAGCTTCGGCAGACCTGTCTTCAGAAAAAATCCCCGACATCACCGCGATGCCGTCAGGCGCGGACAGCTTTACCTCAGGCAGCCGCTTTTCGGTAATCCCTCCGATGGCAATAACGGGAATATCGACAGCCTGTTTCACATTCCACAGGCTTTCCGTCCCCCTTCCTGTCAGCCCTTTTTTGCTGTCGGTTTCAAAAATGTGGCCGAACAGCACGTAATCCGCTCCTTCTTTTGCAGCCTGAACCGCTTCTTCAGCAGAGTGGACAGACTTTCCGATTTTCAAATGCGGAAAACGGTGTCTTACACATTTGACGGAAAAGCCGTGGGAAGGCAGCTGAACGCGATGTATATTGTGGAACAAGGCGACATCCACCCTGTCGTTGATGATGAGCTTCCGCTTGTCAACGCCAGCTGCCAGCAGGCGTTCGATTAATTCGGAAATCTCGCATACCGTTTTTGACCTCTCCCTGATATGGATAAAATCCGCTGTATCCTTGATGGATACGATTTTGGCGGCCAGCTCGTCAACGGAGTGCCGGTCATCGGTGATCGCGTGAAGCTTCAAGCTGTTCACCCCGCTCCTCGGACCAGCTTTCTTTCTTGTGCGCCATATTCCAAAATTGATATTCGTAGAAGCTGGAAATGACGAAGTTTTCTTTCATTTTCGCTCTGACTTCAGCGGTGCTTTTTTCGGCCAGCCCGTCAAAACGGTCGACCTGTTCGGTCACGAGTTCTTTAAACCAGTCTCCTCCATATGTCGCAATCCATTCCTGATAAATGCCATTCTCAGGCTTGCACGCTTTCAACGTTTCCCCGACCTCGTAGTAAAGCCAGTAACAAGGGAGCAAAGCGGCAAGAATTTCTGCAAAATTGCCGCTCATAACAGAGCGGTACATGTGGGACGTATAGGCATACGCGGTCGGTGACGGCTTGAACGCTCTTTTTTCTTCCTCGGTAATACCGAGCAGCTCGGAAAACTTCCTATGCAGAGCCAGCTCTGCTTCATACGTTCCCTTTGCATGATCCGCCATCCGGCTCGTCGTGTATAAATCTGCCGCATATGCCGCGGCAAAGGACTGAACCTTGGCAAAATGGCTCAAATAGTAGGAGTCTTGCAGCACATAATATGTAAAGCAGTCGATCGGCAAAGACCCGTCACCGATTCCTTTGATAAACGGGTGTACAAAACTGCCCTCCCACCATTCTGCGGCGCTCTTCCGGCACTCTTCCGAAAACTTCATCTAAGTAGCCCTCCTTTAATGTTAGAAAATGAAAAAAACCACTTTCCCCGCAGGAAAAGTGGTTTGGAATTTGCATAATACCATAATAGTCAAATACCTTGCCACTTCCCTACGCAGGTCTGAACCTGTTCAGGTTATGAGGGTCTAAAAGTCACACTTTTATCTCAGCCCTTATGAAGGACTCCCCTAGTGGAAAACATTTCATTCATTCAGTTATATTTTTATCTTAACACGAAATTAAAAATGGTCAAGCATCAGTCTTCCAGCGTTTTTTTCAACTCGGCGATATATTCGCGCGAGCCGGTGGCGATCAGCCTGTCGCCCAGTTGCAGCCTTGTATCGCCGTGAGGCACAAGGCTGTCGACACCTCTGAAAATCCTCACAAAGATCACGTCCCCCATAAACGGAAATTCCCTTAACAGCACGCCGTCATAGCGCTCGTTGCTCATGTTGATTTCGTATAATGATGCATCCTGATTCGTCAAAAGCTTCATGACGCCCGGAGCCTCGATCAGCGCGCGAAGCAGCGTTTTCGTCGACAGCAGGACGGAAATCGTATCGATGCCGTTTTCTTTCAATTTGGCTTCCGCTTACGGCGAATCTGCGCTTGCGATAATCCTATCGACTTGTTTATCTTTTGCAAATAGGGCAATTCCGGTATTCCGCTCTTCATTCCCGGTCGCTACGACAAGAATATCTGTCTCAAAAACGCCGAATGATTCGAGTGTCCCGAATTCATAATCTGGCAGCACTTCCACGTCAAAAACCGGCTCTGACAGGTTTTCTTCTTTCTTTTCCTGATGGACATGCAGAACTCTGACGTGATATTCCTCAGAAGACAGCTCAAGAGTAACCGGCAGTGTCATTTGATTGGCGCCGATAAAGGTGATCGTTTTTTGCTCCGTTTCAATCTGTGCTTTCGGCATTAGCTTTTTGAAACCCGTCGGCGTAATAATGCACGTGATGACAGCGACAAGAATGAGCACACCGGACATTTTCGCGTCGATGACACCGATCCGTTCGCCGATTGTTGTGGCGGCAATGACGAGCGACAATGTCGACGTCAATAAAAGCCCTGAAGCCAGCACCGTTTTCACACCATACCACTTTTTCAACATCAGCGCAGGAACGATCTTGCTGATTAAAAGCGCCACAAACAGCAGCGGGATCATCATTAAAATTTTCGGGTCTTCAAGCAAGGACCATATGTCAAGCTTGACTCCCGTCATCACAAAAAAGATCGGAATCAAAAATCCATAGCCGAAAGAATCAAGCTGCTGGACCAGTTCTTTATTCGGAGAAAGCAGTGACACGAGAACCCCGGCTAAAAATGCGCCGAGTATGTTTTCCGCGCCGAGCGATTCCGAAAGCGCGACAAGCACGATGATCAGGGTAAAAATCGCCCTTGTGCCGATTTGAATCGTTCCTTTTGACATCACTTCAATATAAGAGCGGTTTTTAAACACCCTTCCGAAGAGATAAAGGACGACGCCTGCGGCAAACAAGATGATCAACAGCCACATATTGCTGCTTTCGTCTCCATAAATCGAGGCGAAGACAGCGAGCAAAATCATCGTCACAAGGTCGGCGATCACCGCCACAAGCAAAATAATCTGTCCGATGTTCGTCTTCATCAGGCGCTCTTCTTTCAGCGTCGGAACGACCACACCGAGTGAAATCGTCGAAATGATCAGCGTCATTAAAAAGGCGTTGTCGATGAACCCGGCCAGGACAAAGCTGTAAGAAAGCCCGAGCGACAAAATGAAAATCGCGATAAATATAATGGCAGCCGTTTTAAACGTGTTTGGCGCAGCTTTTCCGTTTGGGAGCAGCTGCTTTTTCTTTCCTCTTTCAAACGCGGAAAAATCGATCTCCAGTCCGCTCAAAAACATTAAAAAGATAAACCCGAGCATCGATAGCGTCTCAAGCCACGCATCATGCACTTCGACAAGGTTAAAACCGCTTTTTCCGATAACAAGACCCATGATGATTTCCGCCACAACGACAGGTATGACAAGCCTTAAGCGGTTCAGCAGGATGGGGGTTAAAAATGCGACAATGAGTACGACAACTAAAGATGAAACAGATGTATGCTCCATAGATGTTACCTCCTAAAAACCGGTTTCCTTAGTATATAGTGTCCCCTTCCACAGTCAAAAAGGACCATAATTACAATTCAACGAAAGAAAAGTTCAGATGATCGTCCTTTTCTCCCAAGTGTAAAAGTCGATTTTAACAATGCTCGCCGAGAAATAAAAGTGATATGCCTGATTTTCTCCGCAGGAAATGTTTGAAGGTGAAAATAGAACATAAACAAGGTATGATATCCAATAAACAAAGCCGGTGAAGGTTATCATAAATATAATCGCTGTTAGTTAACGTTTAGGAGATGAAAGACATGAAATACGATGTGATCGGAGATATTCACGGATGTTATGATGAAATGACCGCATTGCTTGAAAAGCTCGGCTATTCCCTTGATACAGGGCTGCCCGCTCACCCTGAAAAGAGAACCCCTGTCTTTCTCGGAGACTTGACAGACCGGGGGCCGAAATCGCTCGCCGTCGTTGAATTCGTGGCGAATGCCGTTGAAAAAGGCGCAGCCCGCTATGTCCCGGGCAATCATTGCAACAAGCTCTACCGCTTTTTCAAAGGAAACCCGGTCAAGCTCATGCACGGCCTTGAAACGACAGCCGCCGAATACAGACGGCTCCCACCGCAAAAACAAGACCATATCAGAGATCTGTTTATGCACCTGTATGAACGCGCTCCGCTTTATGAGATCCTGCATAACGGCGAGCTCGTCGTCGCCCATGCCGGGATAAAAGCCGAATATATCGGAAAGAAGCCCGTTGGTAAGGTAAAACAGTTTGTTTTGTACGGGGATATTACGGGAGAGACGCTGCCTGACGGAAGGCCCGTCAGGCGGGACTGGGCCGCTCATTACCAGGGCGAGGCATGGGTCGTGTACGGCCACACTCCTGTCAAGGCTCCGCGGATGGTTCACCATACAATTAACATTGATACGGGATGCGTGTTCGGCAATCGGCTGACCGCCTTCAGGTTTCCGGAACTCACAACAGAATCGGTCCCTTCCTCAATGCCTTTCGATGAAACGAGATTTCGCACAGAGCCATAAAAAAAGAGAGCTGTTTTTCAGCTCTCCAATAATTTCCGGATATCGTACGGAAGCGGCGCGTAAAACGCCAGCTCCTCCCTTGTCAGCGGATGAATAAACGCCAGCCTCTCGCTGTGAAGCGCCTGCCGATTGATGAGATCGCGCGTGCCCCCGTAAAGCGTGTCACCGCACAGCGGGTGTCCGATATGGCTCATGTGAACGCGGATTTGATGGGTCCTTCCCGTTTCAAGGCTCAGCGAAACGTCTGTTATCTGTCCGATTCGCATGTTCACCTTAAAGTGGGTGACCGCTGTTTGGCCATCCGGGACGACAGCCCGCTCAATAATGCTTGTCGCTTTTCTGCCGATCGGGGCGTCGACCGTTCCGCGGTCTTCCCTGATTTCGCCGTGAACGACGGCGCGGTACTGCCGTTTGACATGTCCCTCTTTTTGCAAATGTGACAAAAGGGAATGTGCAAAACGATGCTTGGCGACGAGCATGACCCCTGATGTGTCACGATCCAGCCTGCTCACAAGATGAACGGTCGCTTCACAGCCCGTCTGCTGATAATAATAAATGAGCCCGTTCGCAAGGCTTCCCGTCGGATGTTCCCGCGAAGGAATCGACGACAGGTAAGGCTGTTTATTAAGCACGAGGACATGGTCGTCTTCAAACAAGATGTCAAGCGGGATCGCTTCCGGCCGCAGAGATTCGCTAACCTTCTCCGGCGGAAACAAAATTGCGAGCTTGTCCCCTTCCTGAAGGACATGCCTGACCGTGACATGCTCCCCATTAATGAGAAGATCCCCGCCACCGAATTTGATATCTGCAAGCATCCTCTTTGAAATGCCCATGCGCTGTACATACTCTTTCAACAGCATACCGTCTTCTTTTGCTGTTATCGTTTGTCTCAAAGAAAAATCGCTCACGGCAAACCTTCCTATTCTCCCTTGCCGATAAAGGATTCCTGCACCCTTTTCCAAAACGGAAACGGACGGAATCTCGCAAACCTGACATTCTCGCTCGCGACGCGGCATTGAATCGATTTGACGTCTTTATGCAGCAATGTTAAGTGATCAACCGCAACCTGGAAGGTCACATCGTTAAGTGGTTTGATCACGCATGTATGATGCTCAGGCAAAATGAGCGGCGAGCCGACCGTCCGAAACACGCGGTTGTTGATAGACGCCATTTCAGCGAGCTGGATCGCCCTGATCGACGGGTGGATGATCGCCCCGCCGAGCGCCTTGTTGTACGCCGTGCTGCCTGAAGGCGTCGACAGGCAGAGCCCGTCGCCGCGAAACGTTTCAAACAGCTCCCCTTTTATCTCGACGTCTGTGACGAGCGTACCCTCGATGCTTTTAATCGTACACTCATTAAGCCCCAGGTACCTTGCTTCCTTTCCACCGTTATTATAGCGGACGATCACTTCCAGGATCGGATATTCGACAATCTGAAACGGCGTTTTCGCAATCGCGATCACCAGTTTTTCAATCTCGTCCGGAACCCAGTCTGCATAAAAGCCGAGGTGGCCGGTATGAACCCCGACAAATGCCGTTTTATCGAGGCGGCTGCTGTACTTGTGAAACGCGTATAAAAGCGTTCCGTCCCCTCCGACGGAAATGACGATATCGGGCTCTTCTTCGTCGCACTCAAGGCCGAAGTCGAGCAGGTACGTTTGAATTCTGCTTTTCAATGTATCAGAGACCGGATTTCCTTTTGACGATACCGCAAATTTCATCTTTTTTCTCCTTTCCCCTAGCCGTCATCCTCGTCCTTTTTCTTTCGCGAGAAAGCCGCCTGGGCTTCCCGGATTTCACCCCTGATCTCAGACATTTCTTCATCGAGCCTTGAAGCCGCCTCAGATGCCCTTTGGAGCCTTAATTTCACTTTTTCCGGGATGTTGCCGCTGTATTTATAATTTAAAGAATGCTCAATCGTAGCCCAAAAATTCATGGCCAGCGTTCTGATTTGAATTTCAACCAAAATCTGCTTTTCTCCGTTTATCGTCTGCAGAGGATATAAAATCACAAGATGGTAGGAACGGTAGCCGCTCTCTTTATGTTCCGCAATATAATCGCGCGTATCCACGACCGTGAAATCCTTTCTCGCCAGAAGCATCTGTTTGACGATGTGGATATCCTCAAAGAATTGACACATAATCCTGAGTCCCGCAATATCCTGCATGCTTTCGATATCATCGAGCGGGATGTTTTTCCGTTTCGCCTTTTCCAAAATACTCGGAACAGGCTTCACCCTTCCCGTCACAAACTCTATGGGCGAATGCTCTTCTTCGTATTCGTAAAGCGCCCTGATCCCTTTCAGCTTTACTTTCAGCTCTTCAACAGCCTGCCTGTACGGTGCTAAAAAACGCTCCCATTGTTTTTCATCCATAAACCTTCCCCCAATTTCATCGCCTTTTTTCTAGAGGAATGCCCGTTTCACTCTCTCTTCCATTTCTTCGCCATAATTTGCATTATCTTTAATATTATCGATCAGATACTGTAGCTCTGCATGGAACCCCTCAAGCTCCAGCTCTTCCTTTCCGATATTCAAAAACACGGGAATATGTCGATCAAGGGCCGATTTCATATCGGGCCATATGCTTTCATTTAAAATGGCGTATTGAAAAGAATCGCCTTGTTCCAGTATGTATACAAATGCAAAATAATCAGAGTCCGCAAGCATGCGTCCGGTCGGTTTCCGCTTCTCTTCATCCTTGATTCCGCTGGTCAATACGAGCCGGTCATCCAAGAGATCTGCTTCTGTTATCTCAATTCTGTTCTGCATAATGTTCTCCTTTGCGATAAAAGTACAGATTTATTTTATCATATCAAGTTCGATATTGATAAACGTTCATGCCCAAGAGATAATAAGAAAAATGATTTTTTAGCGGCTGAGAGGATGAAAACGAAAAGATGAGCCAGGAACTTGAAATAGAATTTAAAAACATGCTGACAAAAGAAGAATTCGAGCAATTAAAATCATATTATCAATTCACTCAGGATCAATTTGTCGCGCAGCATAATCATTATTACGATACAGCGGCCTTTTCGCTGAAAGAAAAGGGAGCTGCTTTAAGAATTCGCGAAAAGCAGGGCCGGCACGTGTTAACGCTGAAAGAGCCGGCGCCTGTTGGATTGACGGAAACCCACCAGACACTGCCGTCAAAACCGGACTTTGAGCATTTTCACATTCCGAAAGGGCACGTATTCGACCGTCTGCAAGATCTCGGCATCGAACCGGGAGATCTCGGGTATTTCGGGACGCTTACGACAGACCGAGCAGAAAAAAAACTGCCTGAGGGCTTAATTGTTTTAGATCACAGCCGATACTTACAAGTAGAGGACTACGAAATTGAATTCGAAGTCGCAGACTATGAACAGGGAAAGCTTGATTTCGCAAAACTTTTGAAAACATTCGGCATCCCGAAACGCGATACGAAAAACAAAATCGTCCGTTTTTATGAGCAAAAAGTGAAAAATAATTAAGGTGGGAACATAATGAACATCAACAATTTGACCGCCCTTTTGGAACTTCAGGCATTACGGTCGTTTTATCAAGCGTCTGACAGCGGTTCAGAAGATACGGGCTTTGATTTCAGTTCGATTTTAAATCAATACTTAACAAATGCCGGAACTTTGCAGACAGGGACAGGAACGGTTCCGGCTGTACATGCGGAATCGATTCCTTCGGCTCAAATCGGGACTTCCCAGGCTTTGACCTCGGACAAAACAGTAAGCGACCCATCGCCATCAGCAAGCACCAGTTCGGTGTCTTTCGGCGGACAGAACAAAAATATCGATGACATCATCAAAAAAGCCGCTGAAAAATACGGCGTAGATGAAAAGCTGATTCACTCGGTCATTAAACAGGAATCCGGCTATCAGCAGAAGGCCGTCAGTCCGGCCGGCGCCATGGGCTTGATGCAGCTCATGCCTTCAACCGCAAAATCGCTCGGGGTTACAAACGCCTTGGATCCCGTACAAAATGTTGAAGCCGGAACAAAATATTTAAAGCAAATGCTTGACCGCTACAGCGGAAACGTTTCTCTCGCACTGGCGGCGTACAACGCCGGTCCCGGAAACGTCCAAAAGTACGGCGGCATTCCTCCATTCAAAGAAACGCAAAATTATGTAAAAAACATCACTGCAAATTACTACGCATAAGCCGGAAAGGATTCCTTTCCGGTTTTTTATAGCTTCTTAAAACTTTCAAATTTATCCTCCCCGTTTAAATAATACACATTTAACAAGCGGTTATGATATGATATTTGGTACAAAAACAATGATTCCCTCATGCGCTCTGAGTCGGTTTGTTTGTAGAATGAGCTGAGGGTTGCTAAAATAAGTATATACAATCGTGAAATAATAAATGATGAACAACATAAATATTTTTTTGCAATAGGAACCGTCTTTTTTTCCTATTAGCCATATTAGAAGGAGTAGTCAACATGGGACAATCGTTTAACGCACCTTATGAAGCGATTGGAGAAGAACTTCTATCGCAACTTGTTGATACTTTTTATGAGCGCGTGAGACGGCATCCGCTGTTACACCCCATATTTCCGGACGATTTAACGGAAACGGCGAGAAAACAAAAACAATTTTTAACGCAATATTTGGGCGGCCCGCCGCTTTATACGGAAGAGCACGGACATCCGATGCTGAGAGCACGGCACCTTCCGTTTCCGATCACTCCGGAACGGGCGGATGCCTGGCTGTCGTGTATGAAAGAGGCAATGGATCATGTCGGTTTGCAGGGCGATATCAGGGACTTTCTTTTCGAGAGATTGACGTTGACAGCCAGGCATATGGTAAACCAGCCTAAAATGGAGGATGGTTCGCATTGACACTTAATCAACGTGACCAATTTTTCTCCCATTGCCATGGACATCCGCAAAAGCCGATGGAAATCTATATGTTTGTCGATCCTTTATCCCCGGAATGCTGGGCTCTGGAGCCTGCTATCAAAAAATTAAAAATCCGCTACGGACGTTTTTTTACATTGCGCATCATCGCCGTATGCAGCATTACGGCGTTAAATGTTCAGAAACGCAAAAAGCACCTTCTCGCAGAAGCATGGGAAAAGATCGCAAGCAAGTCGGGCATGTCCTGTGACGGGACCCTCTGGCTTGAAAACCCCCTCTCCGCTCCATATCTGGCGTCATTGGCGCTGAAAGCGGCGGAGCTTCAGGGAAGAAAAGCCGGATTGCAGTTTTTAAGAAGCATGCAGGAGCGCCTATTCCTCAGCAAACAGGATATTACCGATGAAGAGGTGCTGTTCAATATCGCCGAAAGCACGCAGCTCGATGCAGAGGAATTTAAAAAAGATCTTCATTCCCAAAGCGCGGTGAAAGCCTTGCAATGCGACATGAAAATCGCCGCCGAAATGGAAGTCACGTCGGTTCCGACGCTCACCTTTTTCAACAGCGTTCGCGAAGGAGAAGGCTTGAAAGTAACCGGACATTATTCATATGACATTTACGAAGAAGTACTTTTCGAAATGCTTGGAGATGAGCCGAAGCCATCGCAAACCCCGCCGCTTGAAATATTTGTCGAATATTTTCAATTTGTCGCCGACAAAGAAATCGCCGTGGTTTACGATTGGACGCTCGAACAAGTGGAACGCGAAATGAAAAAACTCGCTTTTGCCGGAAAGGTCAAAAGGGTTGAGGCAAAGCACGGCATGTTTTGGCGTTTTGTAAACGAAGACGCCGGGGCCGGACCGCTCTGTAAATGATAAAAATAGCACGGGCTTGCCCGTGTTTATTTTATGGCCAAAACACAAACATACGTTCTTTCGAAAGGCATTAAGAAACCGCGCCGGGATAAGCGCGGTTTCTATTATGTCTTAACGACAACAAAGGGGATGGGAGAAATTTTTCACGGTCAAACAAAGGGGTAAATGTTTGTTTGTGATCAATTTCACATCTTTATAATATCAAATCATGTCGACTTTTGACAACTGATTTTATTACTTTTCACATATTTGTCACAAAACATAAAAAGTAGATGTCCTACATATGATGAAAACAGGACCGTCCATATGTGAAAAAATGGCGTCAGAACGCGGGTTTTCACGATGTTTCGAACTGCTTTTTGCGTTTTTCTGCTTCTCAAAAATTTATCAGTCTATAGGAGGGGTTTTATGCTCCATATCGTGATAGGGGTAATACTGATTTTTATTTTTTTCTTATTGAATATTTTAGGCTTGATGCAGATGCTCCCTCTCTACATTACGTCTCCCCTGCTGTTCATATCGATCCTTTACACGATCAGCCGCTTCAATCACCGCAAAACGTTTAAAGGGTTTTAGACGCCTGTTGGAAAAAGGCCGCCGGTTTTGGCGGCAGCCCTAAAGTTATTCGTTATTTCAAGAGAAGCTCTTCCATTTCATTCAGCTGCTCTTCAAACTTCTTGCATGCAGCTTCAATCGGTTCTGAGGATGTCATGTCGACACCCGCTTTTTTCAGTACTTCAATCGGATAATCGGAGCTTCCGGCTTTTAAGAATTCGATATAGCGGTCAACAGCCGGCTTCCCTTCTTTTAAAATCTGCTGGCTCAGGGCCTGTGCGGCGCTGTAGCCTGTCGCGTATTGATATACGTAATAATTGTAGTAGAAATGAGGAATCCTTGCCCATTCAAGACCGATTTCTTTATCGATTTCAATGTTTTCTCCGAAGTACTTTTTGTTCAAATCGTAATAGATGCTTGTCAGCAGCTCAGGAGTCAGCGGTTCGCCTTCCTGGGCTTTGACATGAATCGCATGTTCGAATTCGGCGAACATCGTCTGTCTGAAAACTGTTCCTTTAAAGCCTTCAAGCATGTGGTTTAAAATATACAGCCGCTGCTTTTCGTCGTCGACTGTGTTCAGCAGGTAGTCCCCTAAAAGGGCTTCATTTGTCGTTGATGCGACTTCAGCGACGAAAATGCTGTAGTTCCCGTACGGATACGGCTGATGCTTTCTCGTATAATAACTGTGGACGGAATGGCCGAATTCATGGACAAGCGTAAACAGGTTGTTGACGTTGTCCTGCCAGTTCATCAAAATGTACGGATTTGTTCCGTATGTTCCTGATGAGTAAGCCCCGCTCCGCTTTCCTTTGTTTTCGTAAACATCGACCCAGCGGTTGTTCAAGCCTTCCTTCAGGATGGACGAGTATTCCTCCCCTAAAGGAGCGAGCCCTTTCAGCATGTAATCTTTCGCTTGTTCATACGTAACTTTCATGCCGGCATCTTTTACAAGCGGCGTGTACAGGTCATACATGTGAACTTCATCCAGTTCGAGCACTTGTTTTCTGAGCTCCACATAGCGGTGAAGAAGCGGCAAGTATTTATTAATCGTTTCGACGAGATTATCATAGACCTCTTCCGGAATGCTGTTGCGCGACAGCGCAGCTTCTCTCGCCGATTTATAGTGCTTTACCTTCGCATAAAAATTATCTTTTTTGACAGCGCCGCTGAGAGTCGATGCAAGCGTGTTTTTAAAACGGCCGTACGTATCATATACCGCCTTGAAAGCTTCACGGCGGACGTCGCGGTTCTCGCTTTCCAAAAAGGTGATGTAGTTCCCGTGAGTCAGCTGGCGCTTTTCTCCGTCTTCATCGGTAATTTCCGGAAATTCCATATCGGCGTTATTGAGCATGCCGAATGTTGTGGACGGCGATGACAGAACATCCGATGCCTCGGCAAGCAGCCCTTCTTCCTCTTCGCTCAGCACATGAGGCCGTTCTTTGTTGATTTCTTCAAGCGCATGCGAGTAGAGCTTCAGTTCCTCTTTTTCCAAAAGGAACTGCTGGAGCTTATCCTCCTGTATCGATAAAATTTCCGGCACCATGTAGGCCGTCGCACTGGCAGCCTGTGTATAAAGGTTGGACGCTTTGTCATTTAACCCTTGATAAAACGAATTGCCGGTGTCCTGATCATAGCGCATATGGGCGTAAGTATACAGCTTGCCGAGCCTTTCCATGACTTTGTCCTGATATGTCAATGCTTCATATAGATCGTCGGCGGAATGACCGAGCTTTCCCTTGAATTCGGAAAGCTTAGGCAGCAGCTCTTTGACCGCTTGAAATTCCTTGTTCCAAGCTTCATCGGATGAAAAGATATCCTCAAGTCTCCACGTGTCTTCTTGCTTCACCTCATCTCTTGCAGGCAGTTTTTTCGTTTGATTTTCTTCAGCCACTGTAAATCCCCTCGCTTTCTTTGCTTCAAGTCCATTGGTGTACAATAAACTTGTGTTGTGTTTATCTTCTGTTTTTTCACCGCCTTTTGTCAAATCATTTGCGAAAAAAAACGTGCTGGATGCCGCAAACAAAAAACAAAATGCAAATCTTTTGATCCGAAACAGACCGGCCACCACCTTCCTTTCTTTAGATTGAACGAAAGGCTTGATGATCATTCGGAAAAATAGCGGGCATCCCTCTTCAGCAGCTCCTCAAGCCGCTGCTCGGCAGGCGCCGGCCAGCGCGGAAAATACACGTCTTTTTCTTTAATGAAAAAACCTTTTTCATGCAATAACCGGACATATTCACCGACGGCGTCCGCCGCTTTCTCACGCTTATTCCACCTCAGCTTCAGGCGATTGCTCCGGATCAGCTGATTCGTATATGCGACGGCTGATTGGAGGCGAAAGGAAGGGCGCTTCATGAAAAACAAATACAGGTAGCCTTGCCACACATAAACGGGTTGGACAAAAATATAGCCTGAAGATACGGGGAGAAATACTTCTGACGGGAAAAGAGGAAGTGGGATGTGAAATCTTTCATAAAACAGAGCAGCTATCTGTTTTGACTCTTTAGATAAAAAGCGCCGGGGTATAGTCCGAAAGCTGAGGACGTTCCTTTTCCAGCCATTAAACTGAAGAGGAGAACGACTTTTTAAAGATATCAATCCGTACAGCTTTGTTTGCTGCAGGGGAAGAAACCGCATGGATGCAGACGTCTTATTTGTCAAAAACGGAATCAAATGCTCAAGGATGAGAAAGGCTTTTTGGTCGGGGCAAAAAAATACGAGCCTGGGGGGCATCACATCTCCTTTGCTGAACTGCCAATGGAAGCCGGAAAGCTGAAAAAAGCCGTTTGATAAACGCTTTAACCGATTCCCGCCAATGATCCAAAACGGGTCAATGCCCAATGACAGAAAACCGGCCGATCGTTGCCGATACTCCGTATTATTGAGATTGGCGCACTGAAACTCCACGGCAATTTTGCGCTCCCCTCCGTCCACGAGCAAATCAGGCCTCTGTCTGATCTGTTTCAAATACGGTTCGACAACGGGGCTTAGTCCCTCTTTCTTAAACCACTCGTAAAGAAGCTGTTTTCCTTTTAAATGATAACGGCTTTCCGGTTCATGGGGGACAGGGCACACCGAATCCGGCTTATGTGCAAAATGATGGAGCCTGATATCGCCGACTTTGAGATCAAGCTGCTGGCGGCAGGCCGGGCAATAAAATACATGTTCCTTTCTTATTCGTTTGAGTTCATCAGCTTTGTATCCATCTGCCAAACAAATCAGATGACCTCCTTCGATCATCGCGCTGAACACATTGTCTCTCTCCTTTCTGTACCGTAACTATTCCACGCATTTTGCACCGTCTCCTTTTCTTCTTGAGAAAAAAGGATTTTATAACACAAAAAAACCGATTTCGAAAAGAAATCGGCTTTTTTTATGAAAAGTATTTGTTTATCGTATCAAGAGCATGATCCGCTGTAATCAGCGTTCCGTACTCCTTCAGCATATGAATCGTCATCTTAGATTCTGATGCGTATTCAAGCAAAATGCTCAGCTGATTTTCAATCTCTTTATCAGGCATTTCGTTGAAATCCACGAATAAATAATAGCGGTTTTCGTGAGTATATAAAGACGTTTGACAGCCGCTGATGGTCACTTTTGATAATGAGATGACATCCTCAAAATCGTTAAACCTTAACACAAACTGAAGTTTCTGCTCCTCGGTTTGTTCTTCTTTATGAAAATCTTCCAGCAATGCGTCGAGCGTCTCCTCTGCTGGGTCATGCTTTTTATCTTCAGGAATCGGCAGTTCAAGCTTTTGGCCGTCTTTGGAAAGCTGAGCTTTCGTCACAATGATTTCCAATCCCTTGTCAAGGGCCTGCACTTGAATCCAAAGGGGGCCTTCAACGGCAAATTCTTCTTCTTCGTGCACTTCGTCCATCATTTCCCAAAACAGCTCTTCACTGCGTTCGCGATTGTACCAGATTTCTTCTCTGTCAAACCCCCGGTCTTCTATATCACCGTAGGAAATATAAAACTTAACCGTATGTTCATTTATTCTTTCGATTTCCATTTGCCAACCTTCCCTTCTTTGTAAGATGTTGAAGGGATAACTAAGCTCCCAATTAATTGTACTTTACTACACTTTACCCATTACGTCCACTTCTTAACCTTATGCAGGATCAATCTTTCATTTCTATTTTATGATAAAAAAGATGCAAAAGAAATAAAAACGCATTGCTGCCGGGCTTAACATAATTTTGAATGAGCCTCATATATTAGCTGTACAAGCAGTAAATGACGCGAGGTGCAAAAAGCGAGGTGCCAGTTGATGGAACAAGAATTACTGATGCCGTTTGTTGTCATCATCGGAATCGACCTTATTCTCGGCGGCGACAATGCGGTCGTCATTGCAATGGCGAGCCGGAGTTTGCCTCCCCGGCAAAGGCAAAAAGCAATCATCATCGGCACGGGCATTGCCATTTTGATGAGGATCATGCTGACCACTCTGGCGGTTTATCTTCTTGCGGTTCCTTACCTGCAATTTATCGGAGGAATCTTCCTTCTGTATTTAGGATATCAGCTTCTGATCGAAAAAAAGGAAGCCCAGCATGTCAAAGGCGGGACATCCTTGTGGAAGGCGATTCGGATTATTGTGATCGCCGATTTATTCATGTCGCTTGACAATGTGATTGCTGTGGCAGGCGCATCACAAGGCCGCCTGACGCTCGTCGTCATCGGCCTGGCGGTTTCGGTGCCGGTCATCATTTGGGGCAGCAGGCTCATCCAGGCCGCTCTTTCCAAATTTCCGCTTCTCATCTACGCAGGGAGCGGGCTCCTTGCATACACCGGCGGTGAAATGATCGTCAGGGAGCAGGAACTGTCATCCTTTATGGCCAGACACAGTACGCTTGAAATGCTGTTTCCAGTCCTTGCGGTTATTTTTGTCATTTTGGCCAGCATTTATTACGAACAGACGATTGAAAAGCATTAAAAAGAAGGCTGAATGATTCAGCCTTCTTTCATTTCACTCAGGCCGGCCTTAGTTTGCCAGACGCTGTGCTTCTCTTAATTGGAACGTACGGACTTTGCGCGGAAGGAAACGACGGATTTCATCTTCGTTGTATCCGACTTGCAAGCGTTTTTCGTCGATGATAATCGGACGGCGCAAGAGGCCGGGATGTTCATTGATCAGCTGATACAGCTCTTGAAGCGGCATCGTTTCAAGGTTGACGTTCAGCTTTTGGAATACTTTGGAACGGGTTGAAATGATCTCGTCTGTTCCGTCTTCCGTCATCCGCAAAATTTCTTTTATTTCATCAATTGATAACGGCTCTGAAAAAATATTTCTTTCTTGAAACGGGATATCGTGCTCTTCCAGCCATGCGCGCGCCTTTCTGCAAGACGTACAGCTTGGTGATGTATATAATGTAACCATAATTCTTCACTCCTTGGAAAGTAGAATGAAATCAGCTTATTCTTAAATTGAAATAACTCTAAAGAAGTAATCTTTATAGAGTATTATACTATAAAAAAGTAAGTGTGAACAGTGTGCAATAGAAATTTTTTGACAATCCTGCGACATTTCTTTTTTTAGCCGGATTTCATTCTCATTTAGTTTAATTCATCGAAAATGTTTTTCTGCTTTTCCTCGTCAATGATCTTTAGGACATCATCAACGTGTTCGAACGATTCTCCATACCATTTTTCGTCTTTGTATGTATGGATCTTTTCGTACGTTTTTTTCATGGCTTCAAATACTTCTTCTTCTGTGTTTGATTTCGGAGACCAGTAGAGGATCTCCATTTTGTTTACTTTGCCGGTAGCCAAAGACCGGCGCCGGTAGCCGACTGACTCAGCGTGTTTAAAGTTTTCCTTTTGATAAAATTTGAGCCGCTTCGCCGTATCAGCATCATCTTCATCAACGGGTTCGACCTCAAGAAGGATCGGTTTGTTTTTCTTTTTAAGAGCCTCTATCAGTTTTGAACCGAGCCCCTGGCCCCTTGCATCCTTTGAAACGAATAAATAGTCAATGAAAATAAAGGAATCAAACTCGGCATACATCAAAACGTGATGCCTGCCTTCTTCTTTATGGTATATGTCGTCTCGTTCCTTTAATAATGCTTCCATATGCTCTTTCGACTTCATTTCTTCAACGGTAAAATACTCGCTGAGCTTCTCATACCAGTTCATTCATCTACTCCTTATGGCTGTTCTTTTATGATTCACACCTTAGATATACCCGCTTTCTCATAAAATTAAACAAACCTCCTGGAGCAAAGCAGCATGTTGCGCTTACATATACTAAGACGGATGTTCGGCCCGAAAGTTTCAGTTTTTTTTACAAAAAAGAAGACAGCCTGCGCGGCTGTCTCGTAAGCTTTTATTTGGACTGATACGCTGCAAATTCTTCCTCGGAACACATTACAAAATGCCCAGGCTTCACTTCGCGAAGCTCCATCTGTTCACCGTCTTTCAGCTTGTGAACGGATGGATCATACGTTTTTCTCACCCGTGTGCGCTCATAATCCGGGTCCGGAAGAGGAATCGCAGAAAGCAGCGACTGTGTATAAGGATGAAGCGGATTTTCGTATAATTCCTCGGCTGCCGCAAGTTCAACCAGCTTTCCGAAATACATGACGCCGATCCGGTCGCTGATGTATTTCACCATCGATAAATCGTGGGCGATGAATAAATATGTCAATCCTCTCTCCTTTTGCAGATCCTTCATCAAGTTGACGACCTGAGCCTGGATGGACACGTCAAGCGCGGAGATCGGCTCATCGGCAATGATGAATTCAGGTTCAACAGCAAGCGCTCTTGCGATGCCGATCCGCTGCCGCTGACCGCCGGAAAATTCGTGCGGATAGCGGTTGGCGTGCTCTTCATTCAAGCCGACCAGCTTCAAAAGCTCGTGAACCCTTGCAAGGCGCTCCTGCTTCGTTTTTGCCAAGCCGTGAATGTCGATCCCTTCGGCGACGATATCGGCCACCGTCATCCGCGGATTTAATGAAGCATACGGGTCCTGAAAGATCATTTGCATTTTCCGGTTGAACTCGAGAAGATCTTTGGCGGATTTTTTGCCGTGCACATTCTTTCCTTTAAACAGCACCTCACCCGAAGTCGCTTCATATAACCTGATGATCGTCCGTCCTGTCGTCGACTTTCCGCAGCCGGATTCTCCGACAAGGCCGAGCGTTTCCCCTTTGTAGATGTCGAACGTGATTCCGTCGACAGCCTTTACCGTTCCTTTGGGCGTTGAGAAGTGCTGTTTTAAGTTCTTGATTTCGAGCAGTTTTTCTGCCATATCATTCACCTTCTTTCACTTGAACCGGTTTTACGTATTGATTTTTAAACTCCCGCATTTTGCTTTTAACAGCCGCAGGCGGTTCAACCTTTGGCGCATCCGGATGCAGGAGCCACGATTTCACATAATGCGTATCAGATACTTTAAACATCGGCGGTTCCTGTTCAAAATCGATTTTCATCGCATACGGACTTCTTAATGCAAACGCGTCGCCTTTCGGCGGATTCGTCAGATCAGGCGGAGATCCCGGTATCGCCATCAATTCTTCATCCCCGTCATTGTCAAGGCTCGGCATTGAAGCTAAAAGACCCCATGTATAAGGATGCTTCGGATTGTAGAAAATTTCGTCAACCGTTCCAATCTCGACGATCTGTCCGGCATACATAACGGCTACCCGGTCGGCCACGTTGGCGACGACGCCGAGATCGTGGGTGATAAAAATGATCGATGTTTCGATCTTTTTCTGCAATTCTTTCATCAGTTCCAAAATTTGCGCCTGAATGGTCACATCAAGGGCGGTCGTCGGTTCGTCCGCGATCAGCAGCTTCGGGTTGGCGGCAAGCGCCATCGCGATGACGACCCGCTGCCTCATTCCCCCGCTGAATTCGTGCGGATATTGATTTACGCGGCGTTCAGGCATCGGAATTCCGACAAGGCTGAGCAGTTCTACCGCACGTTTATTCGCATCTTCCTTGGAAATATTCTCGTGTTTAAACAAAACCTCTGTTATCTGGCGGCCGACTTTCATCGTCGGATTCAACGATGTCATCGGGTCTTGAAAGATCATGCCGATCTCTTTGCCGCGGATCGACTGCATCTCTTTTTCCGATTTCGGCACCAAATCCTGTCCGTCAAATAAAATCTGTCCGCTCTTAAAATAGCCCGGAGGCATCGGTATCAGCTTCATGATCGCCTGTGAAGTGACGCTTTTTCCAGATCCGGATTCCCCGACGATCGCAAGCGTCTCCCCTTTGTCAACGTGAAAGTTGACACCGCGGATGGCCTGGACTTCTCCGGCGTATGTTTTAAAAGAAATGGCTAAATCTTTCACCTCAAGTAAGTGTTTCATCTTTCTCACTCCTTTATTTACGCAGCTTCGGATCTAAAGCGTCGCGCAATCCGTCGCCGATAACGTTGAATGCAAACATGGTCAGGCAGATAAATGTAGCCGGGAAGAACAAACGCCAAGGATAATATTCCAGGCCCTGCACGCCGTCTGTCGCCATCGTCCCCCAGCTTGCCAGCGGCTGCGGGACGCCGAGGCCAAGATAGCTTAAGAACGCTTCATAGAAAATCGCAGTAGGGACGGTCAATGTCATCGTCACCAAAATCGGGCTCATAATGTTTGGAAGCAGGTGTTTTCTGATGATGCGCGAGTTTTTCGCACCCAATGTTCTTGAAGCGAGAACGAATTCCTGATTTTTAAGCTGGAGCACCTGTCCGCGCACGATTCTCGCCATATTGATCCATCCTGTAATGACCATTGCGAGGATCATCGTGATTAACCCTTTTCCCATGACGACGAGAAGAAGGATCGTCATCAATAAGGAAGGAATCGCCCATAAGATGTCCGCGATTCTCATCATGATTTCGTCAGTGCGTCCGCCTCTGATGCCTGAAATCGCACCCCAGATGACGCCGATCAAAACGTCGATCAGCGCGGCGGCAAGACCGATTGTCAGCGAGATGCGGGCTCCGACCCATGTGCGGACAAACACGTCCCTGCCGAGGTCATCGGTGCCAAACCAGTGCTCTCCGCTCGGCGGTTTGTTCGCATTGGTCAAATTCGTTTCATCATAATGAAAGCTTGAAAACACCGGCGCAAAGATGGCCATCAGCGCGATGAGAATGAGAACGATAAGGCCGCACATCGCAAGCTTGTTTTCTTTAAATCTCAAAAACACGTCCGTCCAAAAAGAAAGGTTTTTCTTGGAGATTTTCTCCGCTTCGCTATGGTCGACAGCTGCAGGTTCAAACATGTCTTTAGGTATTTGCTGCATCCTTTTACTCCCCTTTCTTAGCGCCAAACAGTTTGATGCGCGGATCGATTAAGCCGTATAAAATATCAACTATGAGGACGCAAAGCAGTAAGATCGCGCCGAAAAACACGGTGACGCCCATGATAACCGTATAATCGCGGTTCGTGATGCTTGTGACGAAGTGCATGCCGAGTCCCGGTATGCCGAAGATTTTTTCAACGACAAACGTCCCTGTCAAAATAGATGCTGCCATCGGTCCCATATATGTAACAACCGGCATGATCGCGTTCCGTATCGCATGCTTGACGGTAATGGCTGCAGTGCTAAGACCTTTCGCCTTCGCCGTACGTATGTAATCGCTGCTAAGCACTTCGAGCATGCTTGAACGCGTCAGCCGGGCGATAAACGCCATCGGCATTGATGACACGGCGATCGCCGGCAGAACGGTATGGCCCCATGATTCCCATTGTGCGACAGGGAACCAGCCCAGCTTCATCGCCAGTACATACTGCAACAGCGCGGCCATGATAAAGTTCGGTACAGAGATGCCGATGACAGCGATAATCATCGCTGTATAATCCTGCCATTGATTGCGCTTCAGCGCTGCGATAACGCCAAATAACACGCCGAAAGCAAGCGCAAGGCAAATCGCTTCCATTCCCAGTGTAAAAGAAATCGGGAAACCGGAGTTGATCAGTTCGTTCACGGTTTGTCCTTTGTATTTAAATGATGGCCCGAAATCCCACTTCATTACTGACACCAAATAGTCGAGATATTGTTTAAAGAGGGGCTGGTCTAAACCATAGTATGAATTGAGGCTGGCTTCGATTGCAGGAGGAAGCTTCTTCTCGCCTGAAAATGGTCCGCCAGGTATCGATCTCATCAGGAAGAAGGTAGCAGTGACAATCACCCATAGAGAAATCAGCATATAAACGAGACGACGGCCTAAAAATTTAATCATGTTTACACACCTCCGAATTTTCAGTCTATTAAACTCTTATCATAAATAAAAGTATATGGGGGAAAAATCCTTTAGAGCCCCCATATACTTTTTAATGCAGTTTTATTCAAAATACGCTGTTTTGAAATAGAGCTCTCCTGTACCTGTCAAAACAAAGCCTTTTAAGCTCTTATCGTGCAGGTAAGGCATCGTATAGAAGTAGATCGGAGCGATCGGCATTTCATCCATCAGGATGCCTTCGGCTTGTTTCATCAGCTCGACGCGCTTTTGATCATCCGTTTCGGTTGAAGCTTTTGAGAGAAGCTCTTTATATTTCGCATTTTCCCAGTTTGTATCGTTGTTTCCGCCTTCTTTATCCCGGTATGTTTCAAGGAAGTTCATGCCGTCGTTAAAGTCGGCGAGCCAGCCCAATCGGCCGATTTGATAGTTGCCTGAATGAAGCTTATCGATATAAACGTTCCACTCTTCATTGCCCAATTCAACTTTAACGCCTAAATCCTTGTTCCACATTTCCTGGACGGCTTGAGCGATTTTTTGATGACCTTCATCCGTGTTGTAAGAAAGCGTGATTTTCGGTAGATCTGACGCCTTTTTAAGGCCCAGCTCTTTTAAGCCTTTTTTCAGATATTCTTTTGCTTTTGCAACATCATGGTCTTTGTAGTATGGTTTGTTTGACTCAAATCCTGTGACTGCCGGAGGTACGAATCCGGTCGCCGGAATCTGCTCAGCCTGTGTGATGTTTTTGACGATCGCTTCGCGGTTGATCGCATATGTCAAGGCTTTGCGGATGTTGACGTTGTTCAGCGGAGCAGATTCTGTGTTGAATTTATAAATGTACACCCCTGCGTACGGATCAATGTTCAAGCCTTCTTTTTTAAGGCTTGGGATCGCATCCGTCGGAATCTCGTCAAGAGGCAGTCCTACAAAGTCAATCTCGCCTTTTTTATACATGTTCAGGCCTGTGTTAGGGTCGTTGACCATCGCCATGTTAATCTTTTTCAGTTTTACGGAATCTTTATCCCAGTACTGGTCGTTTTTCTCCAGTACGATGTTCCCGCTGTGCTTCCATGCCGTCATTTTGAAAGGTCCGTTTGAAACGTAATTTTCATCAGCCTTCGTATACCACTTCGGATGTTTCTCAGCGACTTTTTTATTGACCGGCATGTAAGTGTAAAACGCGGTAAGTTCCGTGAAGTACGGCGTCGGTTTTTCAAGCTCGACCTTCAATGTCTTGTCATCGACCGCTTTAACGCCGACATCATCAATCTTTCCTTTGCCTGTGTTTGCCGCTTCACCGCCTTTTAAGTAGTAAAGCTGGTAGGCGTATTGCGATTCGTTTTTCGGGTTAAGCGCCCACTTCCAGGCATATTCAAAGTCCCCGGCTGTTACAGGATCTCCGTTTGACCATTTGGCATCTTTCCGGATTGTAAACGTATATGTTTTCTGGTCTTTGCTGATTTCGATCTTTTCAGCTGCCGCATTGACCGGCTTTCCGTCCTTGCCAATCGTTGTCAATCCTTCGAACGTCTGGCGAAACACGTTTGCGGAAACTGTATCGTTTGCAAGGCCCGGATTCAATGAAAACGGTTCAGTTTTAATATTGACATTCAATGTATCTTTTCCATTGCTGTCTTTCTTGCCGCCGTCTCCAGAGCTCGAGCTGAAACCGCAAGCGCTCAAAACGAGGGTGAACATAAGCAGTAAACTGATAAATGACAAACGCTTCTTCAAAGAGAAACCCCCCTATGATGATATTTTTTTAGTTCCTTACTCCTCAACATTCAGATTTATCATAAAAAAGTAATAGGCCCACTTGCCATACTTTTTCCTTTGTTTCGTCTTTTCTGAATATTTATTATGTAAAGAACCTGTAACACCGAAGTGAACAAATTCATTATAATTAATAGAATAATTTATTGCAATATTAATTTTCAATTATTTTTTTATTCAAACAATTCAACTTTGTCAGCTTTTCTGCCAAAGTTCTTAAGATACTTCTCTGTTTTAAAGCGTAACATCGTTAAAATCAAAAGCTCCTTAATCCTGTCAAAATCGTTTTTTACATATAACAATCTCCATACGCAATAAAGACGTCCGGCCATTAAGCAAACGTTTTTCATCGCTTTCACAAGATTCTTTATTTAACACTGGTGACTTTTATTTCAATTTTATATATAATAAAATTATGAATAAAATGCTTTGAAAAAGAAGAGTACACATTTCTCCCCATTTAAAGAGAGTCCGCGTTGCTGGGAGCGGATAATGGCGAATGTGGAATGGGCTTTGGAGCAGCTGACCGAACGCTTTTTAAGTAGGATCAGACGGAGAAGGCTTCGTTAACAACGTCTAAAGTGATTTCATTTTGTCCATAATGAAATAATCAGGGTGGCACCGCGGTTCATTCGTCCCTTTTTTAAGGGAAGAGTGGGCCTTTTTATTTTGAAACGAAAAGAGGGATTCACATGAAAACGATATTTTCCGGAATTCAGCCGAGCGGCTCCGTTACGCTCGGCAACTACATCGGAGCGATGAAACAATTCGTCGAGCTGCAGGACGACTACAACTGCTACTTCTGCATCGTTGACCAGCATGCGATCACAGTGCCGCAGGACCGCCTCGAGCTGAGAAAAAACATCCGCAATCTGGCCGCTCTTTACTTGGCCATCGGCCTTGATCCAGAAAAGGCAACGCTGTTTATCCAGTCTGAGGTGCCTGCTCACGCACAGGCCGGCTGGATGTTGCAGTGCGTCGCCTATATCGGCGAGCTCGAGCGCATGACCCAGTTTAAAGACAAATCGGCGGGCAAAGAAGCCGTCGTTGCCGGGCTGCTGACATATCCTCCTTTAATGGCGGCCGATATCCTGTTGTACGGCACAGACGTCGTCCCTGTCGGCGAAGACCAAAAGCAGCATCTTGAACTGACGCGGAATCTGGCTGAGCGCTTCAACAAAAAATACAATGACATCTTTACGGTACCTGAAGTGAAAATTCCGAAGGTCGGCGCCCGCATTATGTCGCTTGCCGATCCGCTCAAAAAAATGAGCAAGTCAGATCCGAATCAAAAAGCGTTCATCACATTGCTTGACGAACCAAAACAGCTGGAGAAAAAAATCAAAAGCGCCGTCACCGATTCAGACGGAATCGTCAAATACGATAAGGAGAACAAGCCGGGAGTGTCCAACCTGCTGACGATCTATTCGATCCTTGGACAAGTTTCCATCGAAGAGCTCGAAGCAAAGTACGACGGCAAAGGCTACGGCGAATTTAAAACCGACCTTGCCGAAGTCGTGGTCAATGCGCTGTCACCGATTCAGGACCGGTACTACGAACTGATCGAATCGGAGGAATTGGACCGGATTCTCGATGAAGGCGCAGAGCGCGCAAACAAAGCGGCAAACAAAATGCTGAAAAAAATGGAGAACGCGATGGGCCTCGGCCGCAAAAAACGCTAATAACAAAACCGCTTTCCCTTGCCGTGGAAAGTGGTTTCTCGTTTATTCAAAAGCTTTTTCTTTTCTAATAAAATGTCGCTGAAGCAAACGAAAAAGGCCATCGGCATGCTCGACAGCCTCTCTGCTTCTTATTTAGTTGACTTTAGACTCATTTTCGATTTCCCACAGTTTTTCAAAAAACGGCTGCCCTTTTATCAAATTCTCGCAAAAGTCCCGGTGTTTACCAGACCAGCCGTCGATCGTTTCATTGAAAAGCATGTCCCAGATTTCTTCAAATGTCATCCGTTTAATCTGCTCATACATATACGGATTCCATTCCGTGTACCAGTAGGCAATCTCAGCGCGGTTTTTGAGACCTTTCAGCTGATCAAGCGCCATGAACAAAAGCTGTTTGAGCTGGCGTTCCTTTCTTGTTAGTCCTCTGACATGCTCCGGTGATAATGATAGAATGTGGTATTCTTTGGAAGATTTCAGTTTTTCCTGCGAAAATTCGTATTCCTGCGCCTCGACGTCCTTCACCATTTCGTACACAAGCTGCTCTTGCCTTGGAATGAGTCGGCTTTTTCTGACCGGTATTGAATAGCCGGCCGTATCAACCGCGAGAATTCCGATGCCGTCCGTCACAACGAAACAGTGGTCAAGCTGTGTCCGTTCGTGATTTTTGCGAATATACGCTTTTTGACGAACATCGTTTAACAATTCCGCCGGAAGCTCTGACAGGTCATTTTCTATGTAGTGAAACAAAACGGGCGAAACCCTTAATAAAGGCACCTGGTCAAGCAGTTCAACACTGTCTTCCTTCCGCCATTCGTGAAAGTGGCAGACATTATAGCCATTTTCTTCTCCCTCAAACCAATTCACCCACACATCATGAAGAAATAACATTTCTAACCCCTCACTTTTATAAAAACTGTTGTCCACAGTATAGGCAAGGGGAAGAGAATTTATTCCATCAGGCAAAGATTATGGCAGAACGAATCAGCAAAAAACCGGGGGTAAAATCCCCCGGCTTCGTTCATTTAATATTCTTCGGATCAAGCGCATCGCGCAGTCCGTCCCCGACAAAGTTAAAGCATAATACAGTGAGTAAAATCATGAGTCCAGGGAACAGCGGATACCACCACGCCTGAATCATAATCGTAAAGTTTTGCGCATCCTGTAGCATGTTTCCCCAGCTCGCCATCGGCGGCTGAACGCCGAAGCCGAGGTAGCTGAGCGCCGACTCCGAAAGAATGACGGTCCCGACGGATAATGTGGCAGCAACGATAATCGGTCCCATCGCGTTCGGCAAGATGTGGGAGAAAATGATCTTGTGGCTCCTTGTTCCGATCGTTTTGGCAGCGAGAACGAATTCCCTCGACCGCAAGGATAAAAACTCACCGCGGACGAGCCGCGCCGTCGTTGTCCACCTCGTCAAGGCGAAGATTAAAATCAGCTTGTCAACGCCCGGCTGAAAAATCGTCACCAGCGTAATCAAGAGGAAGATATCAGGTATCGACAATATGATGTCGACGAGCCGCATCATGATGGCATCAACGATTCCGCCGAAATAGCCGGCTATGGCGCCGACCACGGTGCCGATGGTAATGGAACCGAGCACAGAAGCGAAGCCGACCAGCAACGATACTTGGGCGCCATACAGCAAACGGCTGAAAATGTCGCGTCCGAACTTGTCCGTTCCCATCAGATGTTCGGCGCTCGGAGGTTTCAGCTTGTTCAGCAGATTCTGCTGCTCCGGCGGATACGGAGCGATCAGCGGCGCAAACAGAGCCGACAAGATAATGATGGATAAAATAATTCCGCCGACCACCGCCAGCTTGTTTTTGAAAAACTTTTCAAAGAAGATTTTTGTCATCGTTTCCGGCTTCGGCGCGACGTTTTCCTGAAGCCTGATCTCCGGTGAAGGCGCCGATGGGTTTGGCTGTGTCATGACCTTAGTCCCCTCCTTTAATACTCAATTCGCGGATCGACGATTGCGTACAAAATATCGGCAATTAAATTTCCGACGACGACCAGCACGGCAGATATGACGGTCATGGCCATGATGACCGGATAATCTCTTTGGAAAGCGGAATCGACAAACAGCTTTCCGAGGCCTGGCCAGCTGAAAATCTGTTCGGTTACGACGGCTCCGCCGATAAAGGAAGGAATCATCAGTCCAAAAATCGTGATCACCGGCAGCAGTCCGTTTCGGAGTCCGTGCTTGTACACGACCCGGTTTTCTTTAAACCCTTTCGCTCTGGCCGTCCGCATGTAGTCTTGCCTTAGCACATCGAGCATGCTTGACCTCGTATAGCGCGTGAGTCCCGCCATATCAGCGGTTGCGAGTACAAAAGCGGGCAGAATCAAGTGATGGATGCGATCCCACAAGCTGAAATCGGCATTGATCGTCATGACGCCGCCTGTCGGAAACCAGCCTAAATTAACAGCAAGAAACATAATCAGGATTAATCCAAGCCAAAAATTCGGGACGGCAAGTCCGATAAACGATGTAAACGTAATCCCGTAATCAAGCTTTGAGTATGGCCGCCTCGCTGAAAGCACCCCGAACGGAATCGAGATGAGAAGCGCGAGAATGGTCGAAACAAGCATCAATAAAAGCGTGTTCGGAAGCCTTGCAAATATCAGTTCGGTAACAGGCATCCCTTTTCTGACGATAGAGGTGCCGAAATCTCCCTGAACCATGTTTCCGAGCCACTTCAAATATTGAATGTGCTCAGGCTCGTTCAAGCCGTATTTCTCGATGAATTTTTCCCGGTCTGCCGCACTGATCGTCGGGTCCATCATTAATGCCATCGGATCCCCCGGGGCGGCTTTCATAATCGCGAATGACAAAATGGTAATCCCAAGCAAGATCGGAATCGACATGAGCGTCCTGCGAATGATATATGTAACCATTTTTGATCCCCTTTTTGATTAATTTCTTAAAATGAAGGGGAAGGAAGCATCTTGACAACCTCCCTCCCCTTAAGGGAATTTCCTTTATTTTTGATCCAGCCACCAGTTTTCGGCTTTATAGAAATCTTCCTTCGGATGGAAGACAAAGCCTTTCATGTTGGCCGGCATCGCTCTGTGGTAATTCGTGTAGTACAGGAACGTGTACGGCTGATCTTCCGCCAATATTTTATAGATTTCTTCATACGCCTTTTTATAATCTTCACGGTCTTTCAGCGTTTTGGCTTCGTCGAGCAGCTTATCAAGCTCTTTATTTTGATACCACACATAGTTCAGCCCTTTTTCCGCTTCTTTGGAGTGGAAAATGTTGCTTTGATCAGGGAATGTGGCAAGGCTCCAGCCCATGATCATCGCGTCAAAATCCCAATTCGGCGGATTCATCTGTTCGATCAATGCGCTCCACTCGACGATTTGCGGCTTCGCCTCGATGCCGATTTCCTTCAATTGCTGCTGAACGACAACTGCGAGGTCTTCCCTCGTCTTATTGCCCTGGTTAGTTTTGATGACGAAGGAGAATTTTTTGCCGTCCTTGTCTAAAATGCCGTCGCCGTCCGTATCAGACCAGCCGGCTTCTTTCAGCATTTTCTTCGCTTTTTCAGGGTCGTGGTTAAACGTTTTAAATTTGGATTCGCTGTCCGGATAATTCCATGACAGCGGGCTTTCAGGAATGTTGGCGATTTTTCCGTCTCCGTCAAGAACCTGGTCGACCATCGCCTGGCGGTCGAGCGCATACGTCAGCGCCTGGCGGACCTTCTTGTCTTTAAAGAGCTCGTTCTTTTCATTCCAGCCGATGTAACTGTAATTCAACCCTAAATCTGTTTCGATTTTTACATTATTAAATTTTTCCGCGGTTTTATAGTCAGATCCCGGCGTAATGACTAAATAATCGATATCTCCGGCTTGAAGCTGTGTCAGCGCTGCATTGGAATCCGGGATGATTTTATACGTGATCGAGTCTAAATGCGCACGTCCCGCGAAATAATCGTCAAACGCTTCAACTTTGACGTATTGCCCCTGTTTCCATTCTTTGAATTTAAACGGTCCGGTTCCGATCGGCTTTTTCCGGTTGAACTCATGCTCGCCGAGTTCGCCGATCGGAACGTCCTTCAAGATGTGCTTCGGCAGGATGCCGTAGCTTGTCATCGTTACATTGTAAAAATAAGGGTCAGGGTGTTTCAGTTTAAACTCGACTTCATATTTTCCTTTTTTCGTGACGGATTTGAGCACTTCAAAGTTTGAGCCGCGCTCCCCGACATAGTCTTTGCTCATCGGAATGCTGTACGTAAATACGACGTCATCGGCGGTCATTTCCTTGCCGTCGTGGAACTTGACGCCTTTTTTAAGTTTGACGTCAAACGTCAGGCCGTCCTCCGACTCCTTTACATCCTCGGCAAGCTGATTCTCGACCTCCAGCTTTTCATTGGTATCCAAAAGGGTATTATAGAGGAGCCTTTCAATATCAGAGCTGGACACATCTGTTGAATACAGCGAGTTAAACAGCGTCGGCTCCCCCGTTGATCCGGCGATCAGGTCTCCGCCCTGCTGCGGTTTGCCGTCAGATTTGCCTTCCTTCTGCTCCCCTCCGACTTCGCCGCTGTTGCAGGCCGAAAGAAAGACCGACAAGATCAGCAGCAGGCTTAAAATCGAAAATCCGGTTTTTTTGCGTATCTTCATTTTACGAATTCCCCCTTTTTAAACTGTTGTTTTGCCGGGCCGAAAAAGCCCCCGTTTTTGAAGAAGGCATTCCCCCTCTCAAGGATTAAATATGTAGCGGCCGTCCCCTTTATTCGTAAAGGTGGCATGCCACGAAGTGGTTTGTTTTGACTTCCTTGAAAGCGGGCACCTTTTCCGCGCACTCCGGTTTTGCAGCCGGGCATCTCGTATGGAAGACGCAGCCGCGCGGCGGATTGGCCGGGTTCGGCAGCTCCCCTTTCAGAACGATCCGCTCCCGCTTTGCGCGCCCTTTCTTCCGCGTGACCGGAACGGCGGAGAGCAGCGCCTGCGTGTATGGATGAAGCGGGTTGTCGTACAGCTCATGCTTATCTGCCAGCTCCATCATTTTGCCGAGGTACATCACGCCGACTCTGTCGCTGATGTGGCGGACGACGCTCAAATCGTGGGAGATGAACAGATAGGTCAGGTTAAATTCTTCCTGAAGCTCTTCCATCAGGTTAATGACCTGGGCCTGAATCGACACGTCCAAAGCCGAAACCGGTTCATCGGCGATGATGAGCTCCGGATTGAGCGCAAGGGCCCGCGCGATGCCGATTCTCTGGCGCTGCCCGCCGGAAAACTCGTGCGGGTAGCGGTTTGCAAAAGACGGGTGCAGCCCGACTTTTTCCAAAAGTTCTTCCACTCTTTCGTTGCGCTCTTTGAAGTTGTACATATGATGGGTGTTAAAAGGCTCTTTGATGATGGATCGCAATGTCTTTCTCGGATTTAGTGAGGCAAACGGATCCTGAAACACCATTTGAATATTTTTGCGTACGGTTTTTCTTAAACTTTCTTCTGACAAATTTGAAATATCCCGGCCTTTGTAAAGGATTTGTCCTGCTGTCGGTTTATAGAGGCGGATCATCGTCCGGCCGGCTGTCGATTTCCCGCATCCCGATTCTCCGACGATCCCGAGCGTTTCGCCGCGCTTCAGCGAAAAGCTGAGCCCGTCAACCGCTTTGACATCGCCGATCTTTTTCTGGAATATCCCCGAGCGGATCGGAAAGTATTTTTTGACGTCTTTCAGCTCTAAAAGGGTTTCATCATGTTTTATCGTCTGTGCCTGCTGTACTTGTTCCGCTGATGCAGTCATCCCCTTATTCCTCCTCCTCGTATAAGAAACATCTGACGGCCCGTCCGTCGGGCCGGGTTTTCAGATCCGGCTGCAAGCCCCAGCATTTATCCATTGCGTTTGGACACCTCGGAGCAAAGCGGCAGCCTGCCGGGAGGTTGTCAGGCGTCGGCACATTTCCCTTGATGGCCGTCAGCTTTTCGATGGAGCCGTCAATGACCGGGATCGAATGCAGGAGCCCCTGTGTATACGGATGGAGAGGGTTGTCAAAAAGTTCGTCAACCGTGGCGTTTTCGACGACTTGTCCGCAATACATGACGATCACGCGGTCGGCGATTTCAGAGACGACGCCGAGATCATGGGTGATGAGCAGAATCGAAGTGCCGAATTTGTCGCACAAATCTTTCATCAGCTCCAGCACCTGGGCCTGGATCGTAACATCGAGCGCTGTCGTCGGTTCATCGGCGATGAGCAGCTTCGGATTGCAGCTGAGAGCGATCGCGATCATCACCCGCTGCCGCATCCCTCCTGACAAACGGTGCGGATAGTCCTTCATCAGCTGTTCAGCTCTCGAAAATCCGACCAGCTTCAGCAGTTCCACCGCCTTTTTATCAGCTTCCTTTTTTGATAGTTTTTTATGATAGATGAGGACCTCCGTAATCTGCTCGCCGATCGTCAGCACGGGATTCAGGGATGTCATCGGCTCCTGAAAAATCATGGAGATATCGTTTCCGCGAATCTTGCATAACTCATGTTCTTTGTATGTAACGAGATCCCGGCCTTCCAGCTTGATCGAACCGTTCATGATCTTTCCGCCGGAGCTCCCGACAAGTCCCATGATCGATAAAGAAGTGATGCTTTTTCCTGATCCAGATTCTCCGACCAGTGCAACGGTCTCCCCTTTTTCGATCGAAAAATCAACTCCGTCAACTGCAGGTATGGGCTGTTTTTTTCTGAAAAAGTAAGTTTTTAAGTCACTGACTTCCAGCAATGCGCTCATCCGGATTCCCCCTTCCATAGACCAGAAGTTAAATATGATTGAAAACTAATATAAATTTCTCTTGATAAGACTGAATTATCTTAAAATTTTATAGTTGTATATTATTACATAATCATTACAAAAGCAAGGAATTTTTGGATGTTTTGTAATAATATTAATTTATTGTCAATTTTTTAATGTATTAAAGCATTGGAACTATAAAGTCTTCGGCCGGCAGGGATAGCACATCGGCAACCTTTAATTTTTTGCTGGATAAATATTTTTTTACGATATTGTAGCCGACGGCATATCCGAGCATATCAGGATAATAACCTTTTCCAAATAAAATATTGGAGAATAACCGCCCATCTTGCCGGCGCAGCTCGAAATAAGGGCGAATCAGGCGATTTTGGAAATGTTCGAGCTGTTTTTCCGAATAAAACGACGTCCAGCCGGCTATCTCTGACTCTCCAAATCTTTCATAAACAGCGTTTTCCGCCAATCCTTCAAGAACGATTGTATCAAGAAGCGTCACATCTTTTTCCTCTTTCGGCATATTTTCTAACCTGCAAACGTGATTGTATTCGTGAGTTATGATCGCTGATATGGAGGAAGAAGAAATATGCGTCGAAAGAAACAAAAATAATTTATCGCGAAAAGCAAGCCCGGATTTAGAGCCGAATTCGGCCCGGATTTTCCGGTTTCTTTCGTCGACAGGGAGGATGATGATCGGAACGTCCGGGCCGTTCCAGCGTTTCTTCAGCAGCCGCTCCTCCTTATTCACATGCTGGAATACGCCTTTTTCCCTGAGCCCCTTCATCGTCTTCTGCCCGTCTGACCAATAGCGGAGCATGCCATGGGATTGGAGGTGGCTGATCAATGACATGCTTTGGTTCGCTTTCGCCCCTTTAAAATACGGAAGAAGACAGAGAGACAGCTCCCGCATGGATGAAGCTTTTTCATACCATTTATATGTTTGTTCGACACTCATCCGGATCACTCCTTTCACCTGTATGATATGCAGGCGAAAAAAAACGGCTACCATTTGACATGGCAGCCGTTTTGGATACGGTTGTTATTCATATTTTTTAAAGATAAGCGTCGCGTTATGTCCGCCGAAGCCGAGCGAATTGCTGAGCACGACATCAACGTTCTGGCGGCGCGCTTTGTCCGGTACATAGTCCAGATCGCAATCTTCGTCAGGCGTTTCGATATTGATTGTCGGAGGGATGATTCCGTCTTTAATCGCAAGCACCGAGAAAATCGCTTCGATTCCTCCGGCAGCACCGAGCAGGTGCCCTGTCATCGATTTCGTTGAGCTGACGGCAAGCTTGTACGCGTGCTCTCCGAAAACTTCTTTGATCGCGATCGTTTCAAACTTGTCGTTGTACGGCGTACTTGTTCCGTGCGCATTGATGTAGTCAATCTGTTCAGGCGACATGCCGGCGTCTTTGATCGCTTCATTCATCGCTCTGACGCCGCCTTCTCCGTTTGGCGCAGGAGCCGTGATGTGGTACGCGTCTCCTGTTGAACCGTAGCCGACGACTTCGGCGTAAATGTCCGCTCCCCTGCTTAATGCATGCTCAAGCTCTTCGAGGACGACGATTCCCGCTCCTTCTCCCATGACGAAACCGTCTCTGTTTTTGTCAAACGGACGGCTTGCCGTTTTCGGATCCGGATTCGTGGAAAGCGCTTTGTTTGCGGAAAAGCCCGCAAAGGACATCCTTGTAAGCGGCGCTTCCGTTCCCCCGGTGATCATGACATCCGCGTCACCGCGCTGGATGACTTTAAACGCATCACCGATCGAGTTCGTCCCTGTCGCGCACGCCGTAACCGTACACGAATTGACACCTTTTGCGCCGAGCGCGATGGAAACCTGGCCCGTGGCCATATCCGGGATCATCATCGGTACGAAAAACGGACTGACCCGTCTCGGCCCTTTTGTCAAAAACGTTTCAAACTGCTGTTCAAGCGTTTCAAGTCCGCCGATGCCGGAACCGATCCAGACGCCGATTCTGGCAGCATTTTTGTCATTAATGTCAAGCTTGGCGTCTTCGACCGCCATTTTTGAAGCAACAACGGCATATTGCGTGAACCGGTCCATTTTTCTTGCTTCTTTTTTATCCATATAATCTTCTATATTAAAATCTTTCAGCTCTGCGGCTACTTTTGCAGGGTACTCATTTGCGTCAACCCTAGTGATCGGGCCAACTCCGGAAACCCCGTTAACCGCGTTGTTCCAGCTCGTTTTGACGTCATTACCAAGAGGTGATAAAGCTCCTAATCCGGTAATGACTACTCTTTTCCTATTCATAAGTTGCACCTCACCTTTCTTCTAACGGCCCCAGCGCATGGCGATGGCTCCCCATGTTAACCCTCCGCCAAAACCGACCATTACAATGACGTCACCGTCTTTTATTTTACCAGCTTCAAGTTCTTCCACAAGAGAAATCGGAATCGAGGCAGCTGATGTGTTTCCGTATTTATGAACCGTTTTGGACATTTTTTCAACCGGAAGCTCCAGGCGTTCCCGAGCGGCTTCCATAATCCTGATGTTCGCCTGATGCGGGACAAGAAAGTCGACATCCTCTTTTGTTAATCCGGCTTTTTCAATGACGTTTACGCTCGATTCTCCCATTTGGCGGACGGCGAATTTGAACACTTCTCTGCCATTCATGATTGTATGATCTTTTTCGTCCAAGTACAAGTGCTTCCCGCCTCTTCCGTCAGCGCCGAGCTCAAACGACAGAATGCCTCTGTCATCGCTGACAGGTCCGACGACTGCAGCCCCCGCTCCGTCTCCGAATAAAACGCATGTGTTGCGGTCATCCCAGTCGGTGATGCCGGAAAGTTTTTCGACGCCGATGACCAGAACGTGTTTATACGTTTCCGATTCGATAAACTGTTTGGCTGTGACAAGACCGTACATGAATCCGGAGCATGCTGCGCTGATATCCATCGCACACGCGTTGAAAGCGCCGAGCTTTTCTTGAATCATGCAGGACACCGTCGGAAATGCCTGATCAGGAGTAACGGTGGCGACGAGAATCATATCAAGGTCTTCCGCCTTTATATTTGCATCCTCCATCGCTTTCTCTGCGGCGGCGACAGCCATGTCGGACGACATCTCGTCTTCGGCTGCGATTCTTCTTTCTTCTATTCCAGTTCTTGTACGAATCCACTCGTCAGATGTTTCAACCATTTTTTCCAAGTCGGAATTCGTCAGCACCTTTTCAGGGATATACCGGCCAATTCCAATAATTCCAGCTTTCATAGGAAAGACTCCTTTATTGATGATTTTTTCCAATTAATGTTATGAGCAATTATTAGTATCTGGTACTAATCCTACCCTATTTTTTTTTAGTTGGCAATATATTCGTCTAATCTATCAGGCCTCCCCCTTCATATAGTAAAAATATAGAAAGAAAGGGGGCGTAACAGATGGCGGATGACGATTTTTTCACGAAAATGATGTTTGGCTCACATCCGCCGGGCAAACGTGAAGATCAGTCTGAAAAACACGAAGACGGACCTGACGGGACGACGGAAGCGGCGGAAATGACCGAACCTGATTACATGCACATTATGAATCAGATTGGCCAGATCATGGATTCCATCGACGAGCTGAAGCCTGCCTTTAAAGAAATCGGGTCGATGGTAAGCACCTTAAAAAATAAGATCTCCAAGTAAAAAGCCACTCCATATAAGTGGCTTTTTCGGTCATCTCAGAAAGGCTACTCGCCTGACCCTGCATCCGCTTTGCCGAGCTCGTATGCTTCTGCCATGACCTTTGTAAACAATGTCATAAACGGCTGAAGCATCTCGGGGGAAAGCTCGATTCCCGCTTTCTCCATCTCTTCCTTTGCTTCCGGTATGTATTTCATGGCAATTTGCAGAAATTCCATCGATTTTTCGTGCTGCACGTAGATCACCTCACGTTTTCTTCAGGCAGTTTTCCCGTTTTTTTGTATTGTTCAATAAGTCCTTTGATTTTTTTCTGGAATGCCTGATCGACAACCGGGCTGAATTCGCCCATTTCGATGACGCCGTCCTGAATGTCAAAGACCCGCCGGCCTCCCTTAAGCGTTCCTTTATTGAATTCGTCGGCGATCAGTTCATAAGCCTCGTCAACATGCTGGATGGTGCTCGTCAGGACGACGTTCTCCCCCAGCTCCGACTGGTCGCTTACATAGCCTATGGCATATAGGCCGTCTTTTTTGATTTGTTCAATGACAGGGACATTATACCCGTCTCCCGCCGGATATACAACATCAGCGCCCGCTTTTTTCATTTTTTCGTACTTTTGAACGGCCTTTTCGGAGTCATCCCACTGGCCGATATAATCTGTCATGACCAAAATGTCAGGATTCACGTATTTGGCGCCTTCGATAAACCCTTTGACTTCAGGCTGCCAGCTATGCGTTGCAAGTATGCCGAGTTTTCCTGACTTTGATTGGTGTGCGGCGGTCATGCCGCCGAAAAAGCCCATCGCCCTTCCGTCAAAGGCGATGCTTGTCACATTTTTATGCTTGGCTTTGCTGTTAACCAGGACGAAATGAATGCCTGGGTAGTCTTCGCTTATACGATTAAATACTTTTTCATATTCGCTTCCGTGCCCGAAAATTAAATTGACGCCTTTTTTCTGAAAATCGTCGACGGCCATTTTAATTGCCGCTTCATTATCGATTCCTTCTTTATAATAGACATCGACACCGTAGACAGACTGTATTCTTAATAGTCCTTTATATCCTTTGGTTCCCCATACTTGATCGCTTATTGTATCAGGGACAAGCAACCCGACTTTTTCAATCTTCCCGTTCAGCGACGCTTGTCCGCAGCCGCACATCGCAAGGAGCATCAAAAAAATCACGACAAGCCTGTACACCATGCCCTGTTCAACTCCCTTTCAAAAAAACCAGCAATTCAAATCTAACTTTATTGTATCCTTTCACGTACAACTAAGGAAGATCTTTCTTATTTTTTGTCGAAAATTGTAGTCATTTGTCTTTTCCATTCCTCGATTTTGGGGGCGGCTTCTTCTTCCGTGATCCGCCGTTTAAATTGCAGCGGTGAAGGGTCTTTTTCCATCATGTACACGGCAAGCTGTGATGCAACATCGTCTACAAAAAAGCCGGACTCCCTGCTTTCTTCATCCTCTTCCCCGGCGTTCCACGGGCCGTACATGTCCGGGAGAACGATCGTTTGAACGCCCTTCTCGTCAGCCTCTTTCTTGACGGCCTCATCCTCTTGATGTTCGTACAGCAAAAGAAAAGCGGGCGTGTTTTCGGTCAGCACATCCAGCGCTTTTTCCGGCATCTTCTCAGGATATTGAATAAAAATCTTGTCATAGCCGCTGCCCGCGTCTTGTTCAATCACGCAGAAATGCTGATTTCTCACCAGCCACATCAGCCGTTCTTCAAGGTATAACCGCTTTTTTTCGTCACTTGCTTCTTGCAATTTGACGTCAACGCTGATGCCTTCCTCCATGAGTCGTTCGCAAAATGAAAGGCCGAAGAATTCGTCTGCTCCAATCACCAGTACTGATTTCATCCTGAAAGACCACCTTTCGATTCAGCTTCTCCCGCCGTTTTGAAAACAGCGAAAAACAGCCCTGAAGACATCGGGCTGCTACTATTCTATTCTCTATAAAACTTTTTCATGCGTTTTGAAAAAGTTCGCGATCGCTGAATAAATGCGGTAGGGATGATCAAACAAATGCAGGGTCAGCCCTACGCGGTACCCGCCTTCCATCTGACGCTCCTCAAACGTTTTGGCGTGCAGCATGTACGGGTATGAAGAACCGTTCAGCTTTTGCCAAATGTGGACAGGCACAAGATTGTGATAAGGTGAAATCGTTTTAAACGGGTAATCTGCAGCTTCCCTTTCCGATATGCCGTAACTGTCTGCAACTTCTTTAATAAACTGCCTGTAAAAAAATTTATTTTCCTTTTCCTTTTTATTATGAGCCTGAAGATCAAGGCAAGGATTCAGCATCGCAGCAGAGCGGATTTGTCCCGGAATCGAGCGGAGGAGTTCGTTAGCCACCAGCGCGCCTGTTCCTTCTGCAAGCAGATGAATTTTTTCGTTCAAAATTTCCTGTTTGAATACATAGTGAATCAGCTGCTTTGCGTATGCAACGGCTTTTTCCGACCCCCAGTGCCTGCCGAACAGATTGCTGTTCACAAGGGTGTATCCCTTGTTTCGCAAACTCGTAAGAAGCTGGTTTCTGCCGTAATGCTCGAGCCAGAAGCTCGATTCTTCCGTGACGAAATGGTTCCGGTCGCCGAAAATAAAGACCGCGAAACCGTTTGGCCTGTAAGGAAGATGAATCACGTTCCATTCAGTATCGAGTTTGAAAAAACGTTCCGTTATTTTCATCACTTGCCTGCCTCCTTCCTGCCGTAATCTGCTCCATTATTTTATGTGGAGCATGCAGCAAAGGTATAAGGAAAAGCCCCAGTCTAAATGATGAAAAATAGATTTCGCAACGGAGTGTCTCATATTTCTGAAAAATGATGTCTTACTCTGTCCTGTTCACTAAAATGCCCTTTCTCGTTTACTTTATGTGTGGTATGATATGCTTTAGAATCGATTGAGAAGGACGAGGTGGAAACGTGAGATTTATCGCAGCTTTTTTTTGGACGTTCCTTTTGACACAAATGGCTTGTTATATTGTCGGAGCCATGAGCGGTGCTGCATACGACTTTAAGCTCAGCTCGACGATGGGTGTCATCATCACCGTTATCGTCATTATACTTGGAGAGATTATGCCTGTTGAAAAGGATGCAGGCCAACATTAAAACCCCGCCTTCACGGCAGGGTTTTTTGCGTTTTTTACGGTTTTCTTTTATATGTCCAAAGGCGGTTGTGGTTGGATGTTTCAGGAAAAAACTCACCGGCTTTCAGCTTGATCTGCTGCGGATTTTTGACCGTGCTGCCGGTCTCGCCAATCTCCACGTAAACGCCGTTGTTGGGCGCTTTGTGACCCGGGCGAAATTGATGCTGCTGTCCCATATTGCTTCACCCCTTTTTAGAAATATAGTCTGCCCGGTTTTCGCCTTTACATCCGCCTGGTCAAAAAAACTGCTGATCTCATGTGAGATCAGCAGTTTTTTGTTCAAGACAAGAGTGCCTTTAGCAGCGCTTTTTGTACATGAAGACGGTTTTCTGCCTGGTCGAAGACGGCTGAATTCGGTCCGTCGATGACCTCTGCTGCGACTTCTTCGCCGCGGTGCGCAGGAAGGCAGTGCAGAAAGATATAGTCGGCTTTGGCGCGGGAGACGAGCCGGCTGTTCACTTGGTACGGGGAAAAGATACTCAGGCGTTCGTTCGTTTCCGATTCCTGGCCCATGCTTGTAAACACGTCTGAATAGACGACATCTGCATCCTGAACGGCTAAAGCCGCGTCATTTGTGATCGTTATGTCAGCGCCCGACTCTTCGGCAAATGCCTTGGCAAGCGCGACAACCTCCGGATTCGGCTCATATCCTTCAGGCGATGCGACCGTGATGTCGCAGCCGACCTTGGCGCAGCCGATTAACAGCGAATGTGCGACATTGTTTCCGTCCCCGATATATGCTGCTTTCAGCCCTTTAAACGTGCCTTTGATTTCCTGAATCGTCAGAAGATCGGCAAGGGCCTGGCATGGATGGAACAGGTCGGTCAAACCGTTGATGACCGGAATATCCGCATGTTCAGCAAGCTCCTCGACTTTTTCGTGTTCAAAGGTGCGGATCATGATCGCATCCACATACCTCGAGAGCACTTTCGCCGTGTCGGCGATCGTCTCCCCCCGGCCGAGCTGCATGTCTTTGCTGCTTAAAAACAAGGCGTTTCCTTCGAGCTGCGCCATGCCCGCTTCAAAAGAAACCCGTGTTCTCGTCGACGATTTCTCAAAGATCATCGCCAATGTTTTCCCTTGAAAGATGCGCTGGATTTTGTTGTTTTTCATGTCGGCCGCTTCCTGAAGGAGATACAAAATCTCTTCCTTTGAAAAGTCTTTCAGGCTTAAAAAATCCTTGCCGGACAAATTGGTGTTGCTCGTTACAGTAGACATGATTCCACTTCCTTTTTGTATAAGTCCTTAAGCGAGACGGCTGAAGTCGTCCCTGATCCGCTTCCTAAAAAGGCGCGCACCGTCTCTTCCTCTGTCATGACAAAAACGCCGTGTGTGATGGCTTCCATCCGCTCGCGTTTTGCTTCTTTTGAATCCGTCAAATTGATGTGAAGCGCTTTGTCCGGCCGCTTGATCCAGTCTTGGAAGCCCGCTGTCTGTACGGTGAAGCCCGCCTGTTCGGCAATGGTTTTCAGCTCATCGCCCGCTTTTAGATAGATGGAGCCTTTTTCTTTCCAGACGCCGGCAAAAATTTTCTTCATCGCGCTTTCCGGATTGTACCCGACATACATGCCTTCGCCCGTCGATTTCATTTCAGGCCCGAGCTTCAGATCGACATCCTGGATGGCATGCGACGAAAAGACCGGAAATTTCACGGCGACGCCGTGGCGGTTTTGCTGGACGGGAGCGAGCTCCTTTAAGCGTGCCCCGGCAATGAGCTTTGCAGCAAGCGGAATCAGCGGCACGCCCATCACTTTGCTGACGACAGGGACCGTTCTGCTCGCCCTCGGGTTGACTTCAAGGATAAGCAATTCATCCGGGGCATCCGGATCAGCGATAAATTGAATATTCATGATCCCTTTAAAGCCGAGGCTGCGAACGATTTTCCCGGCCGCTTCCCGGGCGGCGCGCTTCATACGTGCGGTAACGGAGGGTCCGGGCAAAATCGCATAGCTGTCGCCCGAATGGACGCCGGCTTTTTCGATGTGCTCGATATAGGCCGGGATATAAATGTCCTGTCCGTCACTTACAAGGTCAACTTCAAATTCTTTTCCCGGAATGTATTGATCGATCAAAATCGGGTACGGCATCGCCGCTGCGCCCTCAAGCAGCTCTGACAGTTCACGCTTTGAATGGACGATCACCATTCCCATGCCGCCGATCACATAAGACGGTCTGATCAGCACCGGATAACCGATGGCATTTGCTTTTTGCACAGCCTCCGATTTTGTCGAGGCCGTTTCCCCTTTGGCATGTTGGATGCCGAGTTCGTCAAGAAGCTGATAAAATTGGTCGCGGTCCTCTAGTACATCAAGCGTTTCCGATGACGTCCCCAAAAGGACGACTCCCGCTTTTTCGATCGCTTCCGCCACATTAATGGCCGATTGGCCGCCGAATTGAACGATCGCAAAATCGATATCTTCAGCTTCTGCAACATTTAAAATATGTTCAGCTGTAATCGGTTCAAAATAGAGCCGGTCTGCCGTTTCGTAATCCGTGCTGACGGTTTCCGGGTTGTTGTTGAGCATAATCGTCTCAAAGCCCAGGCTTTTCAGCGTCATGCCCCCGTGCACGGCGCTGTAGTCAAATTCGATCCCCTGCCCGATCCTGATCGGCCCTGATCCGATGATAAGCGCCCGTTTTTTCGTTTTTTCGGAGAAGTTTCCGTCGCTTTCTCCGTAATATGTTGAGTAAAAGTAGTTCGTTTTTGCATCAAATTCAGCGGCGCATGTATCGACGATTTTAAATGATGCTGTAATGCCTTTTTCTTTGCGGAGGGCCCGGATCTCCCCTTCGGTTTTCCCTGTCAGGGAAGCGATCGTACAGTCGGTAAACCCCTTCTCTTTCGCCTTTTTCAAAAGGTCGGAAGAGAGCGTATCCTCCTCCTTCATAAGCTCGTTTTCAAGCTGAATGATGTTTGCGAATACATGAAGGAAAAAGGTATCGATTTTTGTTCTCTCATGGATTTCTTCGATTGAAATCCCTCTTCCCAAAAGCTCCATGACTGCGAAAAAACGCCTGTCATCAGGTGTCTCCAAAAGCTCGCGCAAAGCGGCTGAAGAAAACGCCCCGAGCTCTGGCAAATGGGTTCCTTTTGTTTTCAGTTCGAGGGAAGCGACGGCTTTTTGCAGTGCCGCTTCAAGGTTGCGGTCGATCGCCATGACTTCCCCTGTCGCTTTCATTTTCGTACCGAGCTTGCGATCGGCGTTTTTAAATTTGTCAAACGGCCAGCGCGGGAACTTCACGACGACATAGTCAAGCGCCGGTTCAAAGCTCGCATATGTCGAATCTGTCAGCGGGTTTTTCAGCTCGTCAAGCGTATAGCCGACAGCGAGTTTAGCGGCCATTTTCGCGATCGGGTAGCCCGTCGCTTTTGAAGCGAGGGCGGAAGAACGGCTGACCCTCGGGTTGACTTCGATGACGTAATAGTTTTTGCTGCTCGGGTCCAAGGCGAATTGAATGTTGCAGCCTCCGACGACATCAAGCGCGGAAATGATCTTTAGGCTTGCAGAGCGCAGCATTTGGTAATCCGTGTCCGTTAATGTCTGCGACGGGGCGACAACGATCGAATCCCCGGTATGAATGCCGACAGGATCAATGTTTTCCATGTTGCAGACGGTAATACACGTATTGCTCTTGTCGCGCATTACTTCGTATTCGATTTCTTTAAAACCGGCAATGCTTTTTTCGACAAGACATTGATGGATCGGACTTGCGAGAAGGGCGCTTTCGATCAAAGGCATGAATTCCTCCTCTGTCTTTGCGATCCCCCCTCCTTTGCCGCCCAGCGTATAAGCCGGACGAACGATGATCGGAAAGCCGATGGACTGCGCAAAGCGAAGTGCGTCGCCTTTGTTGTCGACGATCTCGGAATCCGGCACCGGTTCATTGAGATCTTTCATGAGCGCGCGGAACTTTTCCCTGTCTTCGCCTTTTTCGATCGTTTCCACGGATGTTCCGAGCAGCTTCACCTTATATTTTTTGAGGATGCCGGCTTTTTCAAGCTCGACCGCTAAGTTTAATGCCGTCTGCCCGCCCAGGTTCGCAAGCAGTCCGTCCGGTTGTTCGCGTTTGATAATCTGGGTCAGGCTTTCGACAGTCAGCGGTTCAAAATAAATTTCATCTGCGAATGATTCATCCGTCATGATTGTCGCCGGGTTGTTGTTGACGAGGATGACGCGGAATCCTTCGCTTTTCAGCGCCATGCAGCCTTGTGTTCCTGAGTAGTCAAACTCTGCGGCCTGGCCGATGATGATCGGCCCCGATCCGATAACGAGTATGCTTTTTATGCTGTGATCTTTAGGCATGGGCGAACTCTCTCCTTGCTTTGTTCAAATTCTCTATATATTCGTTGAAAATCCACTCGCTTTCAGCCGGGCCGGGATGGGCTTCCGGATGAAACTGAACAGACATGACGGGCAGTGTATTGTGCACGATCCCTTCGACAGAACCGTCGTTTACGTGATAAAACCTGACCGAACATTCCTCTGTGTTGATCGTTGCTTCATCAACGACATAACTGTGATTCTGGCTCGTCATGAAGACGCGGCCGGTTTTCCTGTCGGCGACCGGATGATTGGCTCCCCTGTGGCCGAACGGAAGCTTGTAGGTGTCGCCTCCAAATGCGAGGGCGATCAGCTGGTGTCCAAGGCATATGCCGAGTGTCGGATAGGTTTTGATGATGTCTCGAAGCTCATCCATGTACGGAGCGATCGCTTTCGGATCACCGGGTCCGTTTGACAGGACGATTCCATCCGGGTTCAGCTTAAACACTTTATCCATCTCCTGATAAGGAACGATCGTGACTTTGCAGCCCCGTTTTACGAGCGACATTGCGATCGATTTTTTATAACCGAAATCGATCAGCGCGATATGGGTCAAACCGTCTCCGAATGTGCCTGTTTCATTTTGTCCGGCGACCTGTGCGGCGACATTTTCCTCGCGTGCAGCCGGCAGGCTGTCTTTTTGAATGGTCAGTGTCGCATTCAGCGTGCCTTTTGCCCTGATATGTTTGACGAGCGCTCTCGTATCGACATGAGAGAACAGCGGAACATCCCATTTTTTCAAATAATCGCGCAGGCTTTTCGTCGCCTGATGGTGAGAAAAATGCTCGCACGCTTCATAGACGACAACCCCCCGCACTTGCGGCTTTTTGCTTTCAAAGTCGATCTCATTAATGCCGTAGTTGCCGATCAGCGGATACGTGAAGACAATGATCTGCCCTTTATACGAAGGATCTGTCAGCACCTCCTGATAGCCGGTCATTCCCGTGAAAAATACGACTTCGCCGCTCATGCCGCAAGGGCCGTCTAAATCTCCGCTGAAGGAGGTTCCATCTTCAAGAACTAAATATCCTTCCATCTTCTGCCCACCTCTGATGAATAAATAATAATTTATATGAATTTTTATACTGACGTAGCAAAAAAAATTTATTGTGTTACTGCTGTATGCCGTGTCAAGACATTGTTCAGTTTCTGCACCGCCTCCGTGATTTCTTGTACTGTGACCGTTAACGGCGGAAGAAGCCTGATGACGTTCGAACCTGCCGGAAGGACGAGCAATCCTTCATTTTGAAGTTCTTCAATCAGCGGCTGAACAGGGTCTTTCAATTCAATGCCTGCGATCAGGCCTTTTCCCCTGATGTCTTTTACCAGCGGGAATTGAAGCAAGCTTTCCAATTCTTTCTGCAAATATTCGCCTTTTCCACAGACTTCATCAAGAAAGCTTTTCTCAAAAATGATCTCCAATGTTGCATTTGCGGCGGCCATGGCCAGCATGTTTCCGCCGAACGTCGAGCCGTGAGAACCTGGGGAAAATGCTGAGGAAAGCCCTTTTTTCCCGATGACCGCCCCGGCTGGAAAGCCGCTGCCGAGACCTTTTGCAACGGTGATGATATCCGGTGTGAGCCCTTCATGCTCATAGCCGAAAGCTTTTCCCGTCCGGCCGATCCCCGTCTGAACCTCGTCAACAATGAGAAGAGCCTGTTTTTTCCGGCAGAAAGCCTGCACTTCCTGTAAAAATTCGCTGTTTGCAGGAATGACGCCGCCCTCGCCCTGGATCGTCTCAAGCATGACCGCTGCGATGCCTTCTTCGTCTTCCATCGTTTTCAAGGCGTCCGGATCGTTATACGGAAGATAGTAAAATCCGGACAGCATCGGACCGAAACCTTGCTTAATCTTTTCTTGTCCGGTCGCCGCCATTCCGGCGAACGTCCTGCCGTGAAACGACTGCTGAAACGTGATGATTTTCGTTTTTTGCGTATGTTTGCGGGCCAATTTGATCGCTGCTTCGTTTGCTTCCGCTCCGCTGTTGCAGAAAAACACGAGATCTCCTGTGCTGTTTGCCGCCAGCTTTTCGGCGACTTTTTCCTGAAGCCCGTTTTGGAACAAATTCGAAACATGCCACAGGTTATCAAGCTGTTTTTTTACAGCAGCCGTCACCTGATCCGGGCAGTGTCCGAGATTGCAGACGGCGATTCCCTGGACGAAATCGAGATAGGTTTTGCCGCTTTCGTCTACGGCAAGCGTGCCTTTCGCTTTTTTGATATGAATATTCCAGCGGCTGTACGTTTGGAATAAATGGCTCACGATACGGCCTCCTTCTCCTTTATGATTTTTGTACCGGCGAATGTATCTTTTGCAAGAAAAGAACCCTTTCCGCTGACGATCATGACCTCATCCACCGCATCCGTGAGCGCCGCTACAGCGGAGTTCACCTTCGGGATCATCCCCCCGGAAATCACGCCGCCGGCAATGAGGCGCTCGATCTCCTCCGGCGTGACGGATGAAAGCATGCTACCGTCTTTCATAATCCCTTTGACATCCGTGACAAACATCAATTTATCGGCGTGCAGAGCCCCCGCGACAGCCGATGCAGCCATATCGGCATTTACGTTGAGCGTCTCGCAGTTTTCCGTCATCGACAGCGGCGCGATCACCGGAATGAATCCTTTTTCCATGAGCGCTTCGACGATCCGGGCGTTTACCTTTTTAATGCAGCCGACCTGGCCGTATTCTTTTTCATTTATATAATCGGCCAGAAGTAAGCCTCCGTCTTTACCGGAAACGCCGACGGCTGACAGACCGTGCCTTGCAAGCTCTGACACAAAAAACTTGTTGATCGAGCCCGAGAGCACCATCTCTGCGATTTCCAAAACCGGTTTTGTCGTTTTCCGCTGTCCGTTCACAAACTCTGTTTCGATCTTCAATTTCTTCAGCATATTCGTAATCTCAGGTCCCCCGCCGTGGACGACGGCGATTTTCCAGCCCTCCTCGACCAGCTCTTTTACATTCTGAAAAAATTCATCGGACAGTTCGCGGATGACGCTTCCGCCGCATTTAAAAACGATTGTTTTGCTCATTGTTTTCCCCTTTACGTACGATAGCTCGCATTGATTTTGACATATTCATAAGTCAAGTCGCAGCCCCACGCCGTTCCTGTGCCTTTTCCTTCATTCATTTGAACATCGATTTGCACTTCGCTTTTCTGCAGGTATTCTTTGGCAAACGCTTCAGAAAACGGCTGCGGTTCATTGTTTTTAAAGAGGCACTGGCCGCCAAGATGGATCTCGACCTTTTCCGGTGTGACAGATGCCGCGCTGTCTCCGATAGCGGCGATGATTCTGCCCCAATTGGCATCCGTACCGTACACCGCCGTTTTGACAAGGTTGGATCCGACGATTTTTTTGGCGATGATCTGTGCATCGCGATTGCTTTTCGCTCCCTTTACCTGGACTTCGATTAATTTTGTCGCCCCTTCCCCGTCCTTTGCGATCTGTTTGGCGAGATCTCTGCATACGAACTCCAGACCCTTTTTAAAAACCGGCCATTGCTTATGCCCTTCATGAAGGCATTCGTTGCCTGCACAGCCGTTCGCCATGACGAGAACCATGTCATTTGTCGATGTATCGCCGTCGACCGTAATCTGGTTGAATGATACATCCGTAATGTCTCTTAAAGCTTTTTGAAGCGCGCCTTCCTCTACGTGCGCATCCGTCGTGACGAAGCCGAGCATCGTCGCCATATTCGGGTGGATCATCCCGGAGCCTTTGGCCGCGCCGCCGATCATGATTTTTTGATCCCCGATCATCAGTTCATAGCACGTTTGTTTTGTAACCGTATCGGTCGTCAAAATCGCTTCCTCAAAATCGCCTTCCGAAGGTGTTGTTCGATCAAGGAGGCTGATGCCTTCGCGAATCTTTTTCATATCGAGAGACTCGCCGATGACGCCTGTAGACGAAACGGCGACAAGTTCCGGCTCGATACCGAGGATGTCCGCGCATTTTTGGCGCATCTCATAGGCATCCAAAAGCCCCTGCTCCCCTGTGCACGCATTGGCATTGGCGCTGTTGACGATCACCGCTTGCAGCGTTGCGCCGTTTTTGAGGCTGTCCTGCGTCACCTTGATCGGCGCGGCCTGAAAATGGCTTTGTGTATAAACGGCGGCGCTCACCGCCGGCACCGAGCTGATGATCATTCCCAAGTCCTTTTTGGAGTAGCGGAGCCCGCAGTGAATCCCTTTTGCCTGATAGCCCTTCGGCGAATCGATGCTGCCGTCTATTTTTTTGATGCTGCCTTCACTCACCTGAATCATGGTTCATTCTCTCCTGTCTTATGGATAAATTGGCGTAAAATCAAGTCCAGCCTTCTCGCTCCAGCCGTTCATGATGTTAAAGTTTTGCACGGCCTGCCCAGCAGCCCCCTTCATTAAATTATCGATCACCGATACGATCGTCACCCTGTTCGTCCGTTCGTCAGCGGCGACGCCGATATCGCAGAAATTGCTGCCGTATACTTCTTTGGTCGCCGGAAATTCACCTGATTCTCTTATTCTTACAAAATAAGAATCTTGGTAAAAATCAGAAAAAAATTGCTGCAGCTGTTGACCTGTCATGCTTTCCTTCAGCTCTAAATAGATGGTCGCCATAATTCCCCTTGTCATCGGCACTAAATGTGTGCTGAACGTGATCGGCTGAAAAGCGGGGTCCCATCCCCTGACGGCCTGCTCGATTTCCGGTGTATGCTGATGTTCATTCACCTTGTATATTTTAAAATTGTCATTGATCTCTGAAAAATGCGTCCCCATGGAAGCTTTTCTGCCGGCTCCGGAAACGCCGGTCTTTGCATCGGCAATGACGAACGATTCGTTCACAAGCCCGTTTTTGACAAGCGGGGCCAAGCCGAGAAGAACCGCGGTCGGGAAGCAGCCGGGATTGGCAATGTGCTTTGCCGTTTTGATCTCCTCCCGATTAAGCTCACTCAGCCCGTATACCGCCTTTTCGAGAATATGCCCGGGAGCGGACTCCCTTTTATACCAGCTTTCATAAACAGCCTGATGTTTGAGCCTGAGATCGCCAGAAAGGTCGATTACCGGCAAAGCGTACGCATCAAGCTGAGGCGTCAGCCGGCTTGAAACTCCCGGAGGCGCCGCCATAAATAAAAAATCTGTCTCGCTTGCAATCTGTTCAATATCGATCGGTTTGAGCGTCTGATCGGCCAGCTTGACAAGGTGCGGATACGACTGATGGTACGGCGTTCCTTCATCGCTCGATGAATAAAGTATGCATTCATCTGTATAAGGGTGAGACCTGAGGATTCTTGCAATCTCGGCTCCCCCATAGCCCGTAGCACCTATAATTCCTATTTTCAAAACATATTCACCTTCTTGGTCTTTGTGAAATTATTTAACATTATAACATGAATAAAAATTAATTCAATTGTATATTTAATATTTTTTTTACGATTCAGCGCATCGATTTTCCCCTACAAAAAAGCCCGCAGCGAATGCGGGCTTTCCGGTGTATCTTAAAACGGGAGGTTCAGCTGCCGGGAAACGCCGAACCGTTCGGTGATCCGGCAAACCGTAAACGGCTGTCCACCTTTTGGCTAATCGCTATAGGTCTCCTCTTCGGTATCAATATTGAAAACGAAGGGGAAGACGCAAAATCGTGTTTAACATTCCTGTCCATGCACATGAACTCCTGCACTTTTACTGAAAAGACGGCTTGCTTTCACCCGGTTCATTCGCTCCATAGCGACGGTTTCTGAATCGGTTTCATCGCTTCTTCAGCATTTTCTTGGAACATCAAAAAGGGCTCAACTTCTGACAGCAAGAATCAGCTCTCCTTTTTTAAAAAAGAGCCTGCTCATAAATGAGCAGGCTCTTTTCGTTCTTACTGTATTCCAAGCGCGATTTTCGCGTATCTTGACATTTTGTCCCGCGTCCATGGCGGATTCCAGACGATGTTGACGTCTACATCCTTCACTTCCGGGATATCGGCCAGCGCTGTTTTGACCTGATCGACGATAATCGGGGCAAGCGGGCAGCCCATCGAAGTCAAGGTCATCGTAACGTCCGTTTTTCCGTTTTCATCCATCTCAACATCATAGACGAGGCCGAGATTAACGATATCAATGCCAAGCTCCGGGTCAACGACCTGCTCAAGAGCGCCCATGATGTTCTCTTTCAATGCTTCATCCACACTACTTCACTCCTTTTTTCATCAGTATAACGCACTTTTTTTATTTTCTGAAACGAAAGTGCTTTTTTAAAGATGAGTATCAAACCATTCAACTGTCCTCAAAAGACCTTCCCGTGAAACTTTGTGGCCGGCGCGTTCATCTGCGATAAACTGAAGCAAATCCGGCCGTTTTTCATACTGAGGCATGACCGATTCGTAAAACCGGCGGGCCGGCGCAAACGGCACGACGCTGTCCAGCTTGCCATGCCAAAAGAGAAGCGGTCTTGTGTTCAGCTTTTCCGGCTGCAGCGAGAGGTCAAACTGTTTCAATTCCTCTCGCTGCTGTGCGATCTGCTCTTCTGTGACAGGAACTTCGAGCTGCTTTTTCTTTATCAATGCGAGCTGTTCGTCAAAAAGCTCAACATATGAGGGACAGCCCATCAGACTAACGGCGGCTGTTATCCAGTCGTATTGGGTAAGGGCTCCCAGCGTCACGATGCCGCCCATTGACGTTCCAGCCACGCCGATCCGCCCGCTGTCAATCAGGTTTTCCTGATGAAGATGCTGTTTCAGGATATCGAGCTCTTTAATTTCATTGGTGACAATGGCCCAAAATCTCGAGGACAGCTGCTCCCGGGAGAGCTCTTTTTCCCTATCCCCATGATATGCGGCTTCAGGCAATACAGCCCGAATCCCCTTTTCGGCAAGAAGATATGCGAAGTGCAGATTGTGTTCCTTTGCGCTTGTAAAACCGTGTATAAAGAAAACCAGAGGAAGAGCTTTATCCTTATTCTCCTCTTTTACAATATGTAAAAAAGGAATTCCTGAAATATTCCGTTTATCGACAATAATCACGACTGTTTCTTCCTCCTTTAGGATATCCATCATCATCAGTTTAACATGTAGACAATAAAGAAGGTAAAAAGATACACTATAAGTAAGTCAGAACTTTTAAATTTACGCTTAAAAGGAGCATTTATGGAAACGAAACCATATTTAATTGCATTGGACCTAGACGGAACTTTATTAAAAGACGACAAGACCATCTCTGAGAGCTCGAGCAGCGTCATCCGCAAGCTCCGGGAGGACGGGCATTACGTATGCATTTCGACAGGGAGGCCGTTCAGGGCGAGCGCGATCTACTATGACGAGCTTGGACTCGATACGCCGATCGTGAACTTCAACGGCGCGTTTGTCCATCACCCGAAGGATGAAAGCTGGGGAAGATTCCATACGTCGCTCGACCTTGAAGTTGTCAAGCAGATCATCGGGGTCAGCGAATCGTACAACGTCCATAATATCCTCGCCGAAATCATGGACGATGTTTATTTTCATTACCATGATGAGAAACTGATCGACGTGTTCACAATGGGCAACCCGAATATTACGGTCGGCGATTTAAGAAAAAATCTCGGCGCGGACGTCACAAGCGTCTTGATCCACGCCAAGGAAGAGGATGTACCTGCGATCCGCTCTTATTTATCCGATGTTCATGCCGAAATGGTCGACCATAGAAGATGGGCCGCCCCGTGGCATGTGATCGAATTGATCAAAAGCGGCATCAACAAAGCGGTCGGCCTGCAAAAGATAACGGAATACTACGGCATTCCGCAGGAGCGGGTCATCGCTTTCGGAGATGAAGACAACGATTTGGAAATGCTCGAATTTGCGGGCTGCGGCGTCGCGATGGGCAACGGAATCGCAGGCGTCAAAAACGTTGCCGACCATGTCGCCAAATCGAATGAAGAAGACGGAATCGCGGTCTTTTTAAAGGATTATTTCTCTTTATAATTTTATAATTTGCCATTCATAAACGGAGTTTTCCCTCGGCAATACTATGGGAAGGCGGTCCAAAGAGACCGTCCAACTCGTTTCAAGGGGGCAGTCAGGATGGGTAAACGAAGCAAATCGAAACGGTTTATTCAGCAAGGCAAAGACGCGATTAAGCAGCATGCGGCGAGGTTCCCTTACCGATCCACATTAGAAGAGGCGGAAAAGCGCAACGGCCCGACAGAATGCGGAGGGCTGTAAAATGAGAAACGAATTGTTTCAAATGGCAAAGCATGCCGTCCATGAAGCCGAAACAACAGCATACGGCGCAGAAGCGGGCGAGCGGACAAAGGCGGTTGAAAGGGCGAAAAACGCGATTTCCTCTGCATATGCCAACTCAACCGACGCTGAGCGCAGCCAGCTTCACGACCTTCAGGACCGGCTTGACCGATTGTCCTAATCATCAACAAGGAGCCTGTCTTATCGACACGGCTCCTTTTGTCATTTGTAAAAACTCTACATAAAACGTTTGACATTCGAAACAAAAGAGAGTACATTATTAAAGGCGAACATTTGATATTATTAATAAATAAATATTCGTTTTTAGGGGTGTTTATCATGGATAACGTGTTTGATTATGAAGATATTCAATTAATTCCTGCAAAATGCATCGTCAATAGCCGTTCTGAATGCGATACAACTGTTCAGTTGGGCGGACGGACGTTTAAACTGCCTGTTGTACCTGCCAACATGCAGACGATTATCGATGAGAAGCTGGCGATCCGGCTGGCTGAAAACGGTTACTTTTATGTGATGCACCGTTTCGAGCCCGAAAAACGTTTTGACTTTATAAAAGACATGAAGTCCCGCGGTTTATTTGCTTCCATCAGCGTTGGGGTCAAGGATGAGGAATACGCATTTGTGCAAAAGCTGTCCGAAGAACATGCAGAACCTGAATACATCACAATCGACATCGCCCACGGGCATTCCAACGCCGTCATCAGCATGATTCAGCATATTAAAACGTATTTGCCGAAAAGTTTCGTCATCGCCGGAAACGTCGGAACGCCTGAGGCGGTAAGGGAACTGGAAAACGCCGGAGCTGACGCTACAAAAGTCGGCATCGGCCCCGGAAAAGTCTGCATTACAAAAATCAAAACCGGTTTTGGAACGGGCGGATGGCAATTGGCAGCATTGCGCTGGTGCGCCAAAGCTGCAAGCAAGCCGATCATCGCTGACGGCGGCATCCGCACTCACGGGGATATTGCGAAATCAATCAGATTCGGGGCAACGATGGTCATGATCGGTTCGTTGTTTGCCGGACACGAGGAATCCCCTGGAGCAACGGTTGAAAAAGACGGAAAGCTCTACAAAGAGTACTTTGGCTCAGCTTCAGAATATCAAAAAGGCGAACGAAAAAATGTAGAAGGCAAGAAAATGTATGTAGAACATAAAGGCTCCATCAAGGATACGCTGACCGAAATGGAACAGGACCTCCAATCCTCCATTTCTTATGCTGGAGGAAACAAGCTTGACGCAATCCGCAATGTCGACTATGTCATCGTCAAAAATTCCATTTTTAATGGCGATAAATATTAAAAACAGAGGCATCCATCTTCGGATGCCTCTGTTTTTATTTGTAGCAGCCCAATGCTCGCAGCCTGAATTCTTACTTTACTTCAAACGATGTGCCTGCCCTCAGCACGGCAAGCTGTTCCGCTCTCCCCAAAAACGTGACATTCACATCGTATACGCCAGGCTCGGGTACTTCCTTCCAAACGTCCGTGAAATCGTACGTCTCTTTCGGGTTCAACGTCATCGTTTGGAAAGCCTGGGTGAACATTTTTCCTTTTGAATAGCGGTATCGTTCATTTCCTTCCTTGTCGCTTACGATAAGCTCAAACTTCTGTCCGCTGCTAAATTCAAATGCAACCGCTTCATCCGAATGGTTTACAACCGACATGCGAAATTCGATACCGTCCTGTTTTTGCACAGGTTCAACCGTCAATACAACACTTCCGTTGCTCATTTCCCCTGATACCTCCTTGGCGGGGCCGCTCCCCCCGTTTTGCCCGCATCCTCCGACGATGAGTAATAGCACAGTCAACAATACAAGCCGCATTCATTCACCCTTTCTAATCTTTTCGGAAAAACCCTAAAACAGAGGTTGTTTGCACAACATTTGCAAAAGCCTTTGGATCCACTTCTTTAACGATTTTTTCCAAGTCGTATAATTCATACCTGGTAATGACGATGATCATCATCTCTTTTTGTTCATTCGTAAAAGCGCCTTTGGCCGGAACGGTCGTAATGCCGCGCACCATTTTTCCGTAGATGGCTTCTTTAATCTCCTCCGCTTTCTTCGTGACGATCATGACGGTCAGTTTGGCATGTCGTGTGTGAATCGCATCGATCACCCGCGTCGTCACATAAAGCGTAACGAGCGTATATAATGCTTTCTCCCAACCCTGCAATAATCCTGCCGTCAAAATGATGGCTCCGTTTAAAATAAAGAAATATGTGCCGACCGGCTTATCTTTCCATTTCGCCAGAACCATCGCGATGATGTCAAGACCGCCCGTTGAGGCTCCGTATTTCAGCGTCAGGCCGATTCCGACCGCTGAGATCACCCCGCCGAAAACGGCGTTCAGCAAAATGTCGTTTGACAGACCCTCATCAGGCAGCATCCCGAGAAAAATCGTCGTCAGCGCCACGCTTAACACGCTGTAAATCGTGAATGAACGCCCGACTTTCAGCCATCCTAATATACCGACCGGGATATTTAAAATAAACAAGAGCGTTCCGGTTGAAAAATAGATGGGGCTGTACTGGTCAAGCGCGCTTGATAAAAGCTGCGCAACACCTGTAAAACCGCTTGCGTACACATCGGCGGGAATTAAAAATAAATTCAGGCCGATCGCGTTTAATAAGGCGCCAATGATGACAATGAACAATTTCTTTGCTTCAGCTATTACCATTTTTTCAGTTCCTCCGCTAATTCTATATAATTGGTTTACCCTTAAATCCATATTTTGAAAACGCCAAAATAAAATTATATGATATAGTTGATCTTGGAAAAGCGGATCAGCTTCCGCGGCGGCGCCGTGCGCCATGTTAACCTAAAAACCATTACGATGAAAGAAGGGGTTCTAAATGACCGTTCATCTGATAGCCGACAGTGCGGCGGATTTGCCGAAATCTTTTTACGATGACAACGGCGTCACTTTCATTCCTTTGCGCGTGCTTCTTGACGACAAAGAGTATGACGATCTCGTAACGATTCAGCCTCTTGATGTATATGAAGCGATGCGCAACGGGAAAGCGCCTAAAACTTTCCAGCCGTCTTTCCAGCTTATGAAAGACGCGTTCACAAATCTTGCGAAAGAGAATCAGCCCGCTTTATATATCGCCTTTTCCTCTGAGCTTTCCGGCACATACCAGACTGCCGTAATGGCAGCAAACGAGGTCAAGGAAGAATTTCCTGATTTTGATTTGCGGATCATCGATTCAAAATGCGCTTCATTGGGCTACGGCCTCGCCGTAAAACATGCGCTTGAACTCGCAACTAACGGCAATACAATACAAGAAATCGAAACGTCTGTAAAGGACTTTTGCGACCATCTTGAACATATTTTTACCGTCGACGATTTGACCTATTTGGCAAGGGGCGGCAGAATCAGCAAAGCATCCGCGTTCGTCGGAGGATTGCTCAATATCAAACCGCTGCTTGATGTCGAAGGAGGAAAGCTTGTCCCTTTAGAAAAAATCAGGGGCAAAAAGAAGCTTTTGAAACGGATGATCGAGCTTATGAAAGAAAGAGGACGTGATCTAAATAGCCAGACGATCGGGATCAGCCACGGGGATGCCGAAGAAACGGCCGACGAAATCAAGCGGCTCATCGAAGCCGAGTTTCATCCGAAAGACATCGTGGTTCATATGATCGGATCGACCATCGGCGCGCATGCGGGCCCTGGCACAGTGGCGGTCTTTTTTTCGGGAAAAGAAAAAAGATGAATGTTCACAGGCCGATGGCTCCTGGTCTTTGACAAGGAGCCACCCGCATCCTTATACGATAGTTTGATCAAGCAAGTCGCTATCTAGGGCATCCGTATCTGAAATTCCCGTATCTGAAACCGTAAGCCCCGTATTCCCGCTTCCTGCTCCTTCAACGGTTTTTGACGTATGGATCGGGCTGATCTTGATCGCCCCGCCAAAATTCACAACCCCGCCGCCTGAAACATGACGAATATAAACTGCACAGGGAAACTCCATACCTCTTCTCCTTTTCCTGTTGCTTTTTCCTATCATCCATATATGTATGCCGCATTTTCCGAAAGGTATAGACTTCCCGGCAAAAACATAGAAAAAATAGCGCACATAGTTTACGGCCCTGTGAGCAATCTATTTACGGGAGGTGCTCTTTGTGACGAAAGACGATGATAAAAAATCGGTCGATCACAACGCGGTCAACCAGCAAAAAAACCGGCTCGCCGAAAAAAACAGACAAGCCGGGAAGCACCAGGGATCAAAAAAACCTCATCATTTATAAAGAGCAGGCGGCGATTCTTTAGGAAACGCCGCCTGCAGCTGCTATTTTTTCTCGTATGTCCATCCGTCTTCCTGATAGATTTTATCGTGTTTCATCAGATGGCCGAGCGCTCTTTTAAACGCTGCCTTGCTCATGTTAAACCGCTCTTTAATGTCTTCCGGGTCGCTTTTATCCCAAAACGGCATCGCCCCGTTTCTCGATCTCATATACGTCAAAATTTCTTCCGCGTCCACCGTCATGGCATCCTGCTTTCTCGGCAAAAGCGACAAATTGACAGATCCGTCATCCTTGACTTTAATCACTCTTGCCGTGAGCCTCTCTCCCAACCGCGGCTCTTGTTTTCTCTCGGAGGAGTGAATGAAGCCTCTGATGCCGCCGTCGGAAATCATAAACGAGCCTGAAGCGATCAAGCGGTAAACCGTCCCTGTCAGCTCTTTATTCATCAGGTCCGGGGACGCTTCGGTAAACAGCTCGCTCATCCTGTCTTCCGGAGCCGGTTTGGCAAACATTCTCCCATGGCTCGTGATTTTCAGCATGCAATAGAGCCTGTCCCCTTTCTGCGGCCAGACGGATGAATAAGGCGGCAGATGTTCGGTTGCCACCAGCGCATCCTTCGTAAGCCCGACATCGACGAAAACCCCCATGTCATCTACCGCATCAACGACTTCGACCCAACCGTAATGATCAGCGCTGATCAGCGGCTTCCTCATCGTAGCCGCCGGACGGCCTTCATGATCGACATATATGAATACATCGACCTCTTCCCTGTCTTCAATATCTTCGGTGATCTCGCTGTTGTGCAAAAGGATGACCGTTTCTCCATCGGTCAAAAAATATCCGTAATCTGCTTTGTGATCTATTTTCAACGTTAATTGCTGTCCCGGTTTCATACTTGCTCTTCCTTTCTCACTCGCCTGTTTCGCTTTTTCGTATTCCTCCAATGTTCAAATTATTGCCAGATAACGGCCAGACGAAACCGTTCGATATTGGAAGTTTCACCTTATTCTACTATAATTGACTCATAAGTAAAATGGATGGAGGTTTTTTTCTTATGGCTAAAGAAAGCTCATTTGACATCGTTTCAAAGGTGGAACTTCCCGAAGTTCAAAACGCAATCCAAACCGCTTTGAAAGAAATCGGCAACCGCTATGATTTCAAAGGTTCGAAAAGCAGCATCACGCTCGACGGGGAGGAGCTTGTGCTCGTGTCAGACGACGAATTCAAAATGAACCAGCTGAAAGACGTTCTCGTCAACAAGCTCATCAAGCGGAACGTCCCGACGAAAAACATCGAGTATTCCAAGCTGGAAAACGCGTCAGGCGGAACGGTCAGACAGCGCGGCAAGCTTGTTCAGGGCATCGACAAAGAAAACGCAAAGAAAATCAATACCCTGATCAAAAAATCGGGCCTTAAAGTCAAATCCCAAGTACAGGATGACCAAATCAGGGTGACCGGGAAAAACAAAGACGATCTCCAGCAAATCATCGCCTTGGTAAGGGAAGCGGATCTTCCGATTGATGTTCAATTTATAAATTTTCGATAAATTCTCAATTTACTGTTGATTATTCCCCCGATTTTCGGTAAATTGAGTAAAAGCCGTTTTTTGGCGGCATCAGCCGACAATTGAATAGCTGTTCTTATCAAGAGAGGCAGAGGGACTGGCCCGATGAAGCCTCAGCAACCGGTGTAATGATTGTTTCATGACCAAGGTGCTAAATCCAGCAAGCAGACTGCTTGGAAGATAAGAAGAAGGTGAATGCAAACGAAAAGTCTTCTTCTTAGAAGGCTTTTTTTATTTATTACTGTTTTTAAGGGGGAAAACGATGGGTTTATTGGAGGATATAAAAAGCAAAACGTTAATAGCCGACGGCGCAATGGGAACGCTTCTTTATTCATACGGGATCGACCGCTGCTTCGAAGAGCTGAACGTCTCAAAGCCTGATGAAGTGAAACGGATTCATGAAGCATATGTCAAGGCAGGCGCCGACATCATTCAAACAAACACGTACGGCGCAAATTTCATTAAGCTGTCCAGATACGGCCTTGAAGACGAGACAAAGCAAATCAACGAAAAAGCCGTCCGCCTCGCCCGTTCGGCGGCTCACTCCGCCTATGTTCTCGGAACGCTCGGCGGCATCCGGACGTTCAATAAAAATAAGTATTCGCTCGATGACATTAAAAGAAGCTTTCGCGAACAGCTTTACCTTCTGTTGAATGAGGAGCCGGACGGACTCCTTCTGGAAACGTATTATGACTTAGAGGAAGCGCGCGAAGTATTGAAGATTGCCAGAAAAGAAACGAACCTTCCGATCATCGTAAACGTATCGATGCATGAAGAAGGCGTTCTTCAGGACGGGACCCCGCTTGCAGAGGGCTTGGCGCTTTTGGCGGGACTCGGAGCCGATGTGGTCGGCATCAACTGCCGCCTCGGCCCCTATCACATGATCAAAGCGCTCGAGGAGGTGCCTCTCTTGAAGGACGCTTACCTTTCCGTCTATCCGAACAGCAGCCTTCCATCCCTTGTCGAAGGGCGTCTCGTCTATGAAACGGATGACGCATATTTCAGAAACAGCGCGGTTGAGTTTCGCAATCAGGGTGCGCGCATCATCGGCGGCTGCTGCGGAACGACGCCGAACCACATCAGAGCGATGGCTGAAGCTGTCAAAGGCCTCCCGCCCGTCACCGAAAAACGGGTCAAAACCAGGGAGAAAGCGGCGGCAGCCGTTCAGCGCGAAAGAACGGAGCCCGCTTTAGACGAGCTCGCGAAAGAGAAGCGCTCCATTATCGTCGAATTGGACCCTCCTAAACAATTAAATTTTGAAAAGTTTTTGCGGGCAGCAAAAGAGTTAAAGTCAGCCGGAATCGATGCACTCACGTTAGCGGACAACTCGCTCGCCACGCCGAGAATCAGCAATGTGGCCTGCGGCGCGCTTTTAAAAGAGAGGCTTGACATGAGGTCGCTCGTCCATATTACATGCAGGGACCGCAACCTGATCGGCCTGCAGTCTCATTTAATGGGACTTGATACGCTCGGACTTTCCGACGTTTTGGCGATTACCGGAGACCCGTCGAAAATCGGCGATTTCCCTGGAGCGACTTCTGTTTACGATCTGACGTCATTCGACTTGATCAGCCTGATCAAACAATTTAATGAAGGCTTGTCCTATTCGGGAAAACCGCTCGGCAAGAAAACGAACTTTTCCGTCGCGGCCGCCTTCAATCCGAACGTGAGACATATTGACAAAGCGGTCAAACGGATTGAGAAAAAGATCGACTGTGGCGCAGACTATTTTATTTCCCAGCCCGTCTATTCCGAAGAACAGCTCATCAAGATCTATGAGGAAACAAAGCATCTCAAAACCCCGATTTATATCGGGATCATGCCGCTCACAAGCAGCCGGAATGCCGAGTTTATTCACAACGAAATTCCAGGCATCAAACTGTCGGATGCGATCCGCGAAAAGATGGCGCTTGCCGGCAGCGACAAACAAAAACAGGCTGAGGAAGGGCTCGCCATCGCCCGCTCGCTGCTTGACGCCGCATACGATTTGTTCAACGGAATTTATCTGATCACACCGTTTTTGCGGTCAGATTTAACCGCAGAGCTTACGACGTACATTCACCAGAAAGAAAAGGAGACGACAAATGTCTATCATCACTGACCAGCTGAAGAAAAAAATCCTCGTTCTTGACGGTGCGATGGGAACGATGATTCAAAATGCAATCTTATCACCCGCCGATTTCGGCGGTGAAGCCTATGAAGGATGCAATGAATATTTGAGTGTGACAGCGCCGCACGTCATCCAAGGAATTCATGAGGCTTATTTGGCGGCAAAAGCCGATATCATTGAGACGAATACATTCGGCGCGACAAGACTCGTTCTTGATGAGTACGGCCTTGGACATCTCGCTTTTGATATCAATGCGGCGTCCGTCAAGCTCGCAAAAGCCGCCGTTCAAAAATATACAACGCCTGAATGGCCAAGATTTGTCGCCGGGGCAATGGGCCCGACGACGAAAACCCTTTCCGTTACCGGCGGCACGACGTTCGATGAGCTCGTCTCCAATTATGAGGAACAGGCGAGAGCGCTGATCACGGGGGGCGCCGACCTTCTGCTCCTTGAAACGAGTCAGGATATGCTGAACGTAAAAGCCGGCTTCATCGGCATCAGGCAAGCGTTTGAAAAGACAAAAAAAACCCTTCCCCTCATGGTATCGGGAACGATCGAGCCGATGGGCACGACGCTCGCCGGTCAGGATATCGAATCGTTTTATATCTCCCTGGAACACATGAAGCCGATCAGCGTCGGCTTAAACTGTGCAACAGGGCCCGAATTTATGACAGACCATATCCGGACCCTCTCCTCCCTTGCCGGGACGGCAGTCAGCTGCTATCCAAATGCCGGCCTGCCCGATGAAGAAGGGCAGTATCATGAATCACCGCAGTCACTTGCGAAAAAAATCAGGGCTTTCGCAGAAGAAGGCTGGCTGAACATCGTCGGCGGCTGCTGCGGAACGACGCCGGCCCATATCGAGGCGCTGGCCGATGAAGTGGCTTCACTGCCGCCCCGCGAGCTCCCGGCAGGACCGAGACCTCACACCGTCTCAGGGATCGACGGCTTGATTTATGAGGAATCGATGCGCCCTCTTTTTGTCGGGGAGCGGACAAATGTCATCGGTTCGCGAAAATTCAAGCGCCTCATCACCGAACGGAAATTCGAGGAAGCTGCTGAAATCGCAAGAGCCCAAGTGAAAAACGGGGCGCACGTCATCGACATCTGCCTCGCTGATCCCGACCGCGATGAAGCAGAGGATATGGAAGGCTTTTTAAAAGAAGCGATGAAAAAAGTGAAGGCTCCGTTTGTGATCGATTCGACCGATAAAGCGGTCATCGAAAAGGCGCTAAAATATTCGCAGGGGAAAGCGATCATCAACTCGATCAATCTCGAGGACGGAGAAGAACGTTTCGCCGACATCCTTCCGCTCGTCAAGCGGTTCGGAGGCGCGCTTGTCGTCGGGACGATCGATGAAACAGGAATGGCCGTCACCGCGGAAAAAAAACTGGACGTCGCCGTGCGCTCCTATGAGCTGCTCACGAAAAAATACGGGATTCCGGCATGCGACATTATTTTTGACCCGCTCGTCTTTCCCGTTGGAACCGGTGATGAACAGTATATCGGCTCTGCAAAAGAAACGGTTGAAGGCATCCGCCTCATCAAAGACAAGCTGCCCGAATGCTTGACGATTCTCGGGGTCAGCAACGTATCGTTCGGCCTCCCTCCCGTCGGCAGGGAAATCTTAAATGCCGTCTTTTTATACCATGCCACACAGGCCGGGCTTGATTATGCGATCGTCAATACTGAAAAGCTCGAACGCTTCGCCTCGATTCCAAAACTGGAGATCGAAATGGCCGAAAAGCTCTTGTTCCATACCGATGACAAGACGCTTGCGGCATTCACCGAGTTTTACAGGGGTAAGAAAAAAGCAGACAAGCAGCCGAAGACATCCCTTTCGCTCGATGAACGCCTCGCCGGTTATGTCATCGAAGGAACGAAAGAAGGCCTCATTCCCGATCTTGAAAAAGCGCTGGCGAAATACGACACTCCGCTTGACGTCATCAACGGCCCGCTGATGGACGGGATGGCAGAGGTCGGACGGCTGTTTAACGACAATGAACTGATCGTCGCCGAAGTGCTTCAGTCTGCGGAAGTCATGAAAGCCGCTGTTTCGTTTCTCGAGCAGTATATGGAGAAAAAGGACGACAGCGGCAAAGGCAAGATCATTTTGGCGACTGTAAAAGGCGATGTACACGACATCGGCAAAAACCTGGTCGACATCATTTTAAGCAACAACGGCTACAAAGTCGTAGACCTCGGAATTAAAGTGACGCCGCAGGAGCTCATCGAAGCGATCCGCAAAGAAAATCCCGATATTATCGGTTTGTCGGGGCTGCTTGTCAAATCCGCGCAGCAGATGGTCGTCACCGCTCAGGACCTTGATAAAGCCGAGATTTCCATTCCGATTATGGTCGGCGGCGCCGCGCTTTCGAGAAAATTTACGAACATGAAAATATCGCCTGAATATAAAGGGCCTGTTTTATACGCAAAGGACGCCATGGACGGCTTGTCCCTCGCCAACGAGCTGCGGAAGGACCCGTCGCAGTTTCTCGAAAAAAAAGAACAGGCTGCACCCGCCGCTGTTGCAGAAAAGAAACCATCGGCGGCCGTTATAGAAATGCTTGAAAAACGGGCGCTCGTTCCGGAGGCACCGGTCTTTCAGCCGGAAGATTTAAAGCGGCATTATTTTAAAAACATTGACCTTTCCTATATTGTGCCGTATGTAAATGAACAAATGCTCATCGGCCATCACCTCGGTTTGAAAGGAAAAGTGAAAAAGCTGCTGGCTGAAAAAAATGCGAAAGCGCTTGAGCTGAAGGCATTAATCGACGGATTGCTCTTCGAAGGGAAAAAGCACGGCTGGTTCGATCCCGCCGTCGTATATCAATTTTTCCCGGCGTACAGCGAAGGCGACGCGCTTCATATCCTTGATCCCGGAAATCATGACAAGATTCTTGAAACGTTTGTTTTTCCGAGGCAGGAGAAGCTTCCGTTCCGCTGTATTTCCGATTATATACGGCCGAAAGGCGAGCTTGATTATGTGTCATTCTTCGCGGTGACCGCGGGCAGACACGTGAGGGAAATTGCGAACCGCTTTAAAGCTGAAGGCGACTATTTAAAAAGCCATGCGGTCCAGGCCCTCGCCCTCGAGCTTGCCGAAGGGCTCGCCGAGCGGACGCATCAAATCATCCGCGACCGCTGGGGCTTCCCTGATGCACCTGACTTCACGATGGAGCAGCGTTTTCAGGCGAAGTACCAAGGGCAGCGCTATTCCTTCGGATATCCGGCGTGTCCGAACCTTGAGGATCAGGAAAAGCTGTTCAGGCTCATTCAGCCGGAAGGGATCGGCATTCATTTGACAGACGGGTTTATGATGGAGCCTGAAGCCTCCGTATCGGCGATCGTCGTCTCACACCCTGAAGCCAGATATTTTAATGTGCATTGATCTAAAGGAGGGCCTCATATGGTCGAAGTGAAAGAAATTACGGCAGAGAAAACGTATGACATCAGGCATCGCATTTTGCGGCCGAATCAGCCGGCCGATGCCTGCCGCTATGAAACAGATTTGCTTGACGGGACATTTCACCTCGGCGGGTTTATCGACGGGACATTAATCAGCATCGCTTCTTTTCACAAATCGCCCCGCTCCGATCTTGAAGGCGTCCTTCAGTATCAGCTGAGAGGAATGGCAACGCTTGAAGGCTTTCGCAAGCAAAAAGCGGGAAGTGCGTTAATCCGCCATGCGGAAGAGCGCCTCCGCGAAAGAAGAGCGGACCTTTTATGGTGCAATGCAAGAACATCGGTAAAGGAGTATTATAAAAGGCTCGGTTTCAGCGAAAAGGGCGATGTTTATGAAATACCCCATATCGGCCCTCATGTATTGATGTATAAAACACTATAAAAAAGCCCCGCCGCAGGCGGGGCCCAGGAAGCCGCAAACAGTATCAGAGCTGTGCGGCTTCTTTTTTGAATTGGGTAAGCGCGTTTGTCACCTTTCCGAATTCGGACGCATGCGGACGGTCATCTCCGTCCCTGTAGCCGTAGTCAACCATCCGGTTCCGGTTCAGGCAAAGCTTCGTCAGTTCGGGCTTGAACAAGTCAAACAGCTCAAAGCGCTCGCGCAGCTCAGGGAATTTTCGCTGATAATCCAAAATGGCGTCAGCGAGCGCTTTCCAGAGGCGCTTTTCCGGAAGCAGATCATGATTTTCCAAAATGTTGGCCACATACCGCAAATGGCAGATGAAGAGCCCCGTGAAAATGAACTGCACGAGCCCTTCCGGCGGCTCGCTTCTAAGAACCGCTTTTAAATCATCCGTCAAACCGGCCAGCTCTGGCAGGGGCTGGTCGCTGATGTTAACGTCATCGACGAAATCTTTGATCGCGAGCCTGTGAGGCTTGCAGCCTTTTAAAACGAGAATCGTATTTTGTCCGTGCGGCGAGAAGACAGTGCCGTACCGGTACATAAAGTGAAGCAGCGGCGGCATCATCGTTTGAAAAAGCTGTCCGGTCCACTCTTCTGCCGACAGCCCCGACTTTTCGATCAGGCATTTGATAAAAGGAACGCCGTTTTGATCGGCATATGTCAATGATGCAAGTGTCACAGGGTGCTCTCCTTCTTCCATATACGTGTAAATGCTTTCTCTGAAGATGGCGCCGAGCATTTCCAAATATTGATACGGCGCTTTTTCAAGAGAATGATAGTATGGATGGTTCACGTTCAGACTCGCATTCTCCCCCGGGAGAATGACCCTGCATTCTTCTCTTAAAAACGGATCGTGTTCGGCGATCCCTTTAATATGCTCCGTGATTTTCGGCGCAATGACCGTCCGCTCTGAAGGGAGCCCCCTGTATACGAGCGTGTTTAATATGCTCATCGGCAGTTTGATATGATGCTTTTGTTTATGGGTGATGTTTGTAAACGTTCTGATCGATTGCTGCGGCAAGTATTGGTCCTTCCCCTCTCCTAAAGGGATGATCGCGCCCGATGCAATCTCTTCGGGAAATTGCTGAATGATCGCGTTTGTCCACTGCCATTCGTGGACCGGCAGCAAATAGTAGTCTTTTGGCTCGGCACCCTGTTTTTCTATTATGTTTGCAAACTGCTTTAATGTCACTTGATCAAGCTCTTCATTGATCAGCGTGTCATAATCGAGCCCGTCGACCGAATGGAACGTGGCCGATTCTTTATGAACGGCGATCCACAAAAGCTGCACCGCCTTCCGGTTTTCCGGGGCGAAGCGGAGGTAGTCGTCATAGCCAAAGCCGATCCTTCCTTTATTGTAGACAATCCACGGATGGCCGGTCATTTCCCCTTCGATCACGGCATAATCGGCTTCTGTCAGCTCGTCCGCCGAAAGCGCATCCTTCGCCAGCAAATGTGCGTCGGCAAGCAGCGTATGGTTGAACTCTTTGATTAAATGACCCGCCGTATCCGGACTCATCGGAATATGCGGCTGAATGTCGAGAAGAAACTCTATCGCGCTTACATCGCTCGTCCATTGTCCACACCTTTGCACTTCGATCGAGTCAGACAGCGCTTCAAAGCTGTCAAACATGCGGCGCTTCGCTGAAAACCGGTACGCTTTGTCTTCTGACGTCCGCAGCTCATAGCGGGAAATTCCGTTTTTTTCCTCAATTAAAGACGGTTTGATGATATCCTCATACATGTATTCGGAAAGCATTTTCGCAAGCAGCCGCTGATTGACTTTTTTCCATCTGTCCTTATGAAGCACCTTGTTCAATTCGTCTTTAAACAACATGAAAAACGCCTCCTATTCAGCCGTTTGGCACGGCTGCTTTCTCTTTGCTCCCCGTTCCGAACGTCTGAAAGACCGTTTTATGGCTGACGGGGTATACTTCTCTTCCGGCAAGCTGGTTGATGATCACGGAGTTGCGGTAGGCGCCGAGCCCCAAGTCAGGGGCTCCCACGCCGTGTGTATGCAGCTCCCCGTTTTGCACAAAGATGCGGCTGTCCGTTTTGGCCGTTGTCTTCAGCCGGTAATCGCGCGTAACGGCGAAGCGCCCGCTGTCATCCTTTTCGATCAGGCCGTTTATCGGAGCGAGAAATTCCGGCATTCTTTCTTTATAGCCCGTCGCCAGGATGACGGCATCAGCCCGGCGCTCGAACCGTTCTTCATTCACGCGGTGCGAGCAATGGAGAATAAAGCTGCCGGCGGCGCGCTCGATGCGCTTGACCTCTGTCATCGATTGCAGGTCAAAGGCGGCGGCGCGGCCGGCGGCTGTGCGCTCATACAGCAGATGATAGATGTCTGAAATTGTCTTCGCGCTGATTCCTTTGTAGAGCAAGTCTTGTTCTCTGAGCAGCTCATCTTTTTTCCATTGCGGAAGCTGATAGAAAAAATCGATATAATCCGGCGAAAAGTATTCAAGGCCGAGATTCGAATATTCCATCGGAAAGAAGCCTTTTGAGCGGGTCAGCCAGCTCACATGCCGGGCGCAGCCGCCGGCTGCCAGATCGTAAAATATTTCCGCCGCGCTTTGGCCTGAGCCGACGACGGCAACCGTTTTTCCCTTGAATCCATCGCGTTTTTTCATTAAATAGTCGGAAGAGTGGAATACCTCGCCGCCGAGCGCATCCCTTAAAGGTTCCGGAACGTGCGGACCGGTCCCGATGCCGAGCGCGATATGCCTGCTGAAATAGACGGATTCGGCTCCGTTCGTTTGGTCGGCGACCCGCACTTCGTAGACAGCGCCGTTTACTGTTTCAACCAGGGCTATGCTCTCAACGTTCATGCCGAAGCGGCAGGAATCGAGGCTTTCGGCAACCCATTGGCAGTAATGGTTATATTCCGCTCTCGGAATTTTGAAATTTTCCAAAAAGTAAAACGAGTACAGCCGGTTATGCTTTTGGAGATAGTTCAAAAAGCTGTATTTGCTCGTCACATCGGCCATGCTTACCAAGTCGGCCAAAAACGGCACCTGCAAGGTCGTCCCTTCGATCAGCAATCCGGGATGCCAGTTAAAGCTGTCGTTCCGTTCAAAAAACAGCGCATCGATCTCAGGCACGGAATCAGCTAAAGCAGCGAGGCCGAGATTAAAAGGCCCGACGCCGACGCCGATCACATCGTATACATCATTTTGTTTGCATGTTGAGTTCATGTCTTTTCTCCTTTTCAAAAAAGCGTTTTCGATCACAAAACATCAATAGTCCGGTTTTATCGGGAAGGGTTACGGGTTTGACCGGCCGGAAGCCTGCTTTTTCAAAGATATGAATCATTTTTTCATTGCGGATATCCGGCTCTGCGATCACCTTCTCCGTCTCAGGCGCCTCAAATTGCTGCCTGACCATCGCTTCCAAAAGCGGGAGTGCCAGCCCTTTTCCCAAATACGCCTTTTCCCCGATTAAGAGGTGGACGCCCTGATCATATGGCGCATTGTCATAATGGTGTTCGATGATGTCCCCTTTGACCCAGTACGATTCCCAGTAGCTCATCGGCACGCCGTCAATACAGCCGATGTACAGCGTCTGATGAGGGTCTGTGATCGCTTTGTGAAAATGCGCCTCAAATTTCGGAAACGGCATATCCAAATGCCAAAACGGGATCACATGCTCTTCTTGCATCCAGCGATATACGAGGGATACGTCCTTTTCGTAATCAGCCTTTCGAAACGTGATTCTTCTACTCATGGACGGCCGCCGCCTCCCTCAGAAGCGGATTTGCGACAGACGTGTAGCGGGACTGCGTTTCAAGCGAACCCGTCAGTTCATCCATGTCGTAAAAGCGCGTCAAGAGGTTTGCTTTGCACGGAAGCGCCGGAAAGCGCAGCAGGCTGTCCGTCAATTCGGTGATACCGTACGTTTTCTCCGCTTCTAAAAGCCGTTCCCTGATCATCGCGAGCAGTGCTTCTTCCTTGATCAGTCCTTCCGACCCGAACCCGTTCACAAGTCCAAACAAGTGGTTGAAGAAGAAATAATAACGCAGCCTTTCGACGGCAACCCCGTCTGAGCAGATCGTCTCGCTTTTTTCGCTTAAATCCGGGGCAAGTCCGGAAAGAATGTGCGCCTTTGATTCGCTGTAGTAATAGCCCTGGTTATCCCTGTAATAAAACGTTTCAGGATAGCCGTTTTTCAGGCGAATGACGGCATTTTGCTGGTGGGCTTCGATCGCAAGGCCGTATGTTTCAAACAGCCATAAGACAGGCTCAAACGAAATGGACAAATACTTGTCAAACCAATCGGCGCTCACATCCTCTGTCGGCCGTCCTTCCCGGGCTGCCAGCGTTTTGATGATCGAACCGAGCCTTGATTCTTTTCCGTATGCATGGTCCTGGCATAAGCCGGCGACAAGTGTTGCGGAACGGTCGTCTTCATAAAACGGGTTTTCCCTGATCACGACTTCAAATCCGGACTCTCCGCTTTCTCCTTTGATTGAAAGGTAGGCCGGGTCCTTGATCACGCGGAATCCGGGAAATTTGTCCTTCAGTCTTTCACCGAGCTCTGTTTCGAGAAGGCGCGCCATCTCAACGCCCCTGTCAAGTTCCTTTTGCTTGTTGATACGGAGCGAATTCGTGATTTTGATCGGGACCGAAAATTTGTACATAAACCTCGAGCGTTTGCTGTATACTGTGCGGACGGAGGAGGTCGCCGTAAACGTCCGTCCTTTTGCTCCAAGGTATGTAAGCATTCCTTCATCGATCAGCCTTTTGACGAACGGTTTATCCAACAAGGCTTTTGCCTGCAGGGGATGTGCCGGGATCAGCACAAAATCGGGGTTCCTTGTTTCTTTTTCAAGCCATTTTTTATCAACGGATGGGTCGTTCCCCAGTTCTTCTTCAATTAACAGCGGCGCTTTCGTGCCTGCGGCTGAATCATGAAGCACGAGTGAAGCATGCGCTTTAAAGTAGTGAAGCTGAAACTCCCCCTTCAATTCGGGAGAAAAGATTTTTTCTTCTTCATCGGTCATCCCCTGTCTGCTTTTCGGCGTCGGGTGCATGAGATGTCCCAAAAGAAGCGATTGCTCAGCTTCGATAAAGGAAAAGTCAGGTGCGTTCAGCTCTTCCTGATCATTCGCCCTTTCTTCGACATAGCGACGGATATTGCGGCAGCTCAGCACCACCCTGAGCATGAATTCATCCTCTGCGCCCCTGTTGTTTTGCTGAAGAAGCAATTCTTTTGACGCGAGGGCGACGAGTGTGACGTAGTCGAGCGGAAGCTCTTTTCCGTCCCCATTTATTTTGTAATAAAGCGGAAAGGAGAACAGGTGCCTCCCCGTTTCCGACCAATATTTCACAGGGGCGATCAGCTCGATTTGCTGATGCGCAAGCGGCACAATCAGTATCTTCCCGGATCCGGTCCGGGTTTCTGCCGCATTGATACCGGTCTCCCGCAAATAGCAATTTAAAAAGCTTTGCATCGTAGCATGTTCTGCAATTTCTTGATAAGACCCCATCATTTTACCCTCCTGCTTTTCAAATATAAGCCTGCAAGCTTTTCGATCTCGCAAAGAACGTCTTCAATGTCATAAAGAGCTGTTCTCGGATTAAGAAGCGTGAATTTTAAGTACGTTTTCCCGTCTGCAGTCGTTTTAGCGATGACGGCCCGTCCGGTTTGAAACAGTTCCCGGTGGACGTATTTGTTTACATCATCACTTTCTTCGTCATCGTCTCCGGCTAGATAGCGGAAGACGACCGCGTTCAGCTCAGGGCGCGGATTCAGCAGTTCGAAATGATCGTTTGCCGCAATCCTTTGCGCCGCGGCTTCTGCTAAGCCGAACGTTCCGTCAATCATTTCGGCAAATGCATCTTCGCCGAGGACGCGCAGCGAGATCAACAGCTTTAAAGCATCAAAGCGCCTTGTCGTTTGAAGCGACTTATTGACGAGGTGTACGAGACCGTCCGCTTCATCCTCCTCAGGATTCAAATAAGCGGCATGATGATCAATAAAGCGGAAATGCCGCCTGTCCTTCACGAGAAAAGCCCCGCAGCTGACCGGCTGGTAAAACAGCTTGTGGAAATCAACGCTGACAGAATCGGCACGCTCGATTCCGGCCAATTTATCGCGCCGCATTTTACTCATGATCAAAGCGCCGCCGTATGCCGCATCTACGTGAAGCCAAAGGCCGCTTCTACCGGCCGCATCCGCGAGCTCTGACAGCGGGTCAATGCTTCCGAAGTCGGTCGTTCCGCATGTCGCAACGAGCGCAAACGGATAAAGACCGGAGTCTTTCAGCATGTCTGTTTTCTTCTGTAAATCGAAGAGGCACATCCGCTTGTTTTCATCCGTGTCGACAAGGACGACGGCACGCTCGCCCAATCCCAGCTGTGAAGCCGATCGTTTCACGGTGAAATGGGCGTCCTTTGAACACAGTATCCGCAGACGGTCTGCTTCAGGAGGCAGTCCGTCTTTTTGCACATTCCAGTTCCACCGCTTTTCGCAATACGCATCGCGCGCCAACAGCAGCCCCATGTGATTCGACTGCGTCCCGCCGCTCGTAAACGTTCCGTCCGCTTCCATGCCGTAATGAAATTTCCGGCAGAGCCACTGCACCATTTCCTCTTCGATCAAGGACGCTGCCCCGCTTTGATCAAAGGAATCCATCGACAGGTTCATGACGCTGATCAGCATTTCCGCTGCCACAGCCGGAATCACAGGCGGACAATGAAGATGCGCGATGCATTTCGGATGCTCAACACGGATGCGGTGCGGCAAGCAAACTTCCTTTAATTGTTCAAGAACACGCTCCAGCGGCTCGCCTGATTCGCGAAAAGAGCATGTTTTTTTGATGAGATCGTGCAATTCGCGCGGCATGTTTCCGCTGTACGGATCCGCGTCCCTCTTCCATTCGTCCGACAAGATGTGCACAACGGCCTCAACTGCTTTCCGGTAGGCTTCGATTCCATGTTCGCCGCCGTGCATAAAGAGGGAATCGAAGATTCTCTCCTTACTTGACAGTTTCATAGACAGCCTCTTTGAAAATCGCTGTGATGTCGTCGATTTGCTCTTCCGTCACGATCAAAGGCGGCAAAAAGCGGATGACGCTGCCGTGGCGGCCGCCCGTTTCGACGATCAGGCCTTTTTCAAAGCATTTTCTTTGGATCTTGGCTGCAAGCTCCGGATCGGCCGGCGGGGTGCCGGCAGCGCTTTGTTTTTGGAGCGGGGAGACGATTTCTGCTCCGATCATCAGGCCCCGACCTCTGACATCGCCGATTTCGGGAATATGGCGCTGTATGTCCTGTAAATGCTGCATGAGCTTGGCGCCGACTTTTTCCACGTGTGACAGAATGCCGTTTTCTTTCATGTATTTTAATGTTGCCGTTCCGGCCGCCATTGCCATCTGATTTCCCCTGAATGTGCCGATGTGCGCGCCCGGGGCCCACTGGTCTAGATCCCGGTCATAGACGACGACAGACAGCGGCAGGCTTCCACCGATCGCTTTCGACAGGACGATGACATCAGGTATGATACCGGCGTGTTCAAACGCAAACATCTTTCCGGTTCTGCCGATGCCGGTCTGCACCTCGTCGATGATCAGCGGGATGCCGCGTTCTTTTGTGATTCTCCTCATTTCCCTGATCCATTCGGCACGCGCCGGGACAGAGCCGCCTTCGCCTTGGACGGCTTCAAAAATCATCCCCGCCGGAGGCAGGATGCCGCTTTCAGGATCGTCAAGCACGTTTTCGATATATGCGCTTGACAGGCGGTGAGTCTCCTCCCCGCCGGCTCCAAACGGGCAGCGGTACTCATAAGGGTATGGGAGAAAATGAACATCCGGCATCAGCCCCTGGACGTTTTCTTTCGGTGACAAATTGCCGCTTAACGCCATCGTTCCGTGAGTTGCCCCGTGGTATCCGCCTTGAAACGACAGAATGCTTCTCTTGCCTGTCGCCGTTTTCACAAGCTTGATTGCGGCTTCAATCGCATCGCCGCCTGTCGGACCGCAAAACTGAATCTTCGCCCGCTTGGCAAATGATTCGGGAAGGCTTGCAAACACTTCGCTGATGAATTCTTCTTTTATTTCAGATGTGATATCAAGCGTATGCAGGGGACGCTTTTCATCGATCATTTTTTGAATCGCTTCAATGACAACTGGATGATTATGACCGAGCGCAAGCGTACCCGCACCTGCCAGGCAGTCGTAATACTGCTTTCCATCCGCATCCGTCACGAAAATGCCTTCGGCCGTTTGCATGGCAAGCGGAAACCGCCTCGGATATGAACGCGCATTTGATTCTCTTCTATTTTGCTGCTCCAAAAACACTCGATTTTTAGAACTGGTTTGTACAGGCATGAAAAGCACTCCTCCAATTGATAAAGATTATCATTTTCAATGACAAAAAAAGTGTATATTTTGTGACGCAGGCCTGTCAATAACATTCAGAAAAATGTGATATTTCTCATAAGAAGGCGTCTCTTTTCTTTGCTGATATTCTTAATACGAATCAAAAGTCATTTTATAATGGAAATTACTGTTTTTTACCACTGGCTTTTAGACCTGAATTGGAGATTGCGTGTTGGAGAGGAATAGGCCGGCTGGCCTGCCGGCCTTATGAAGGCGTTCGTCACATCAGTTCCCGCGCCAGTTCCGCAACCGTTCGGATGCCTTTTTCGAGATCGGATATAGAGGCGTAGGAGTAAGACAGTCTGATGCTTTGTTTTGCTTCTTTATCATAAAGCGTCCCAGGGTTGATCAGGACGTTTTTCTTAAGCGCCCTTTCGAATAACGTATTGAGCGGCAGCGGTTTATGGAATGTGACCCAAATGTAAAATCCGCCGCTTGGCTTTTCCCAGGTTGCGATCGCCTGGCAATGGGCTTTGAGACTGCGGAGCGCTGCATCACGCCTGATTTTCAGCTTTTTTCTGATCGTGGCGAGGTGTTGTTCGTAAAGGCCGCCCGCAAGCCATTTAGCGGCAGCCCATTGGGAAAGCGAGCTTGAGCCGTAATCTGTCTGCATTTTAATGTCAGCCAGCCTTTCGATGACGGGCTCGGGACCTGCGACCCAGCCAATGCGCAGACCTGGGCTGACGGTCTTTGATAGCGTCCCGACATAAAGGATGCTGCCATCCTGATCAAAGGCTTTCAGCGGCGGCGGCGGCGGACCGTCGAGCCATAAATCGCCGTATGCATCATCCTCGATGATCGGAAGGGAGTACGCTTTGCTGATTCGAATCAGCTCTTTTCTTCTGTCTTCCGACATTTGTCTGCCCGTCGGGTTGTGGAATGACGGAATCGTGTACAAAAGGTCTGCACCGTATTGCTTTTTGCATGCCGGGATGAATGCGGGATCAAGTCCACTTTCATCGACCGGGATCCCGAAGAGCCTCATCTCCATCGATTGGAAAACGTGCAGCGAGTACAGGTATGACGGCCTTTCCGTGAGCACGGCCGATTTTCGTTTCAGAAGGCCGATCGCGATGAGCTGCAAAGCCTGCAAGGCGCCGGAGACGATTAAAATCGAGTCCGGCGAGGTATTCACCCCTTTTCGCTTTAGATGCTCTGCCACCGCTTCCCTCACATAGCGGTTACCTTTCGGCTCTTCATAGCCGAGCGACAGTTTTTCAGCTTCGGCACCTGCGAGAACCTCTTTCATTTGCCGGTAAGGCAAGAGCTCAGGCGACAGTTCTCCCGTTCCGAGCCTGATCATGCCTTCATTGAATTCCTGCCGGTTGATTTCCTGAATCGTCGTCGAATTCGGGCGGTGAATCCCCGACCGGACATAGCTTGTCCAATCGAGCGGCCGCACGGCGGAGAGGCTTTTCCACGTATGATTCGTCACTTTTGTTCCGCCTCCCCGCTTTCCTTCAAGAAGGCCACTCGCGGTTAATTCGTCAATCGCGGCGGTCACCGTGCTCCGGTTAACCCGGAAGATATCGGCAAGCTTTCGCTGGGAAGGGATTTTCGTTCCGGCCGGCCATTCTCCTTTTACAATTTTTTCTTTGATGATCTGTTCGATTTGCTGATACAGCGGAATTTCTGAGTTTCGGTTCAGCCGATTGTTCATGCGTCGTTTTCGCTCCTTTTTTCAACTATATCATTTGGCTGGGCACCTATACCATCCAAATGGCTGGAGACAAGATCCGCTCCCCGCACTACAATAAAACAGACATTTTTTGATGAAAGGAGTTTTTGCTAACAATGAACGCAGCAATTCACGGAATGATTCTCGCTTTTGGGCTGATTTTGCCCTTAGGCGCGCAAAACGTTTTCATCTTTCAGCAAGGCGCGGTTTCACAAAGCTTTTGGCGGGTGCTGCCGCTTGTCGTTTCCGCTTCATTATGCGACACGCTGCTCATTATCGTCGCGGTCACAGGCGTTTCCGCGGCTGTCGCCGGGATCCCTGCCGTAAAGGTTGTCTTGATTGCAGCAGGCACTTGCTTTCTGCTTTTTATAGGATGGGTCACATGGAACAGCAGGCCCTCCGGGGAAGACACCGGTTCTTTAGGCATGACGGCGAAAAAGCAGATCGCTTTTGCGGCGGCCGTATCCCTTTTGAACCCTCATGCAATCCTTGATATCGTCGGGGTGATCGGTACCAATTCGTTGACATACGACGGCCGGGAAAAATGGCTGTTTACCGGATCGTGCATCTTCGTTTCGTGGATATGGTTTACCGGACTCGCCTCAGCAGGGCGAATCCTCAGGAAGCTCGATTCACGAGGATCCGTGCTGATCTTCTTTAATAAAAGTTCCGCTGTCATGATGTGGGTGCTCGCCGTTTATCTCGGCGCCTCATTATTTGTTTAAACCCGGGGGCTTCCCCGGGTTTCGCGGTTTAAGTCTCCTGTATAAATTAAGCTTTGGAGAGCACAATAAACATATCTGGAAAGCGCCGGAAACCATTTTGATCAATCGCTGATGAGGGATGCCCATGTTTCGAAAATACAGACTAACGACGATAGATCACATCTCAGGTGCAAAAACCGCTCTCAGTACTGAATCCGTTCAAGAAGCAATCAAAGGCATGGCAGATGCCAAAGTGGAAGAACATGAAACGGAAAGCGGACAAAAAGCCGTATTTTACTTTATCAATACGATCATTGACGGGGGTCTCCTTCAGCAAGCGATTATCAAACCCCTTATCAACTGTTCGGAAGAAACGGTATACCTCTCTTTAAAAAGCTTGGTTTCAAATGTTTTGCATGTTGAATCTTTTGCTGAAGCTAAAGAGCAGCTGATGTCAGGATCTGTGTTGATACACGATCCGCTCGAGCAGCAGTGGTTCGCGATACCGGTGGAAAATCAATTGGGGCGTCCAATTGAATCTTCTCTTACGGAAACGGTAATATACGGGCCAAAAGACAGCTTTACTGAACAGATCGGGATCAATTTGTCTTTGATACGGAGACGGCTGCCTTTGACAAATTTAAAAACGGAAAGCTTAACAGCCGGAACATTGAGCAAAACTTCTGTCATGATCGTCTATATTGCCGGGCTGACCAACCGTGAATTTGTAGAGGATGTAAAAAAAAGGATTTCGGAGATCGATTTTGATACGGTCTTTGATTCTGCTCAGCTTGCAGAACTAATTGAGGATCACCATTATTCGATCTTCCCGCAGTTTCAGCAGACAGAGCGTCCGGATATTTGCGTGTACAATTTGAGCATCGGCAAAATCACCATTTTGGTCGATAATACACCGTACGCACTGAATGCGCCGATTACGTTTTTTCACCTTTTCCATTCGCCTGAAGACTATACGATCCGCTGGCCGATATCTAGCTTTCTCAGGTGTCTTCGTTATTTTAGCTTTTTTCTGTCAATCATGTTGATCCCTATTTATGTGGCGTTATCGACCCATCATTATCATATGATCCCTCTGCAGATTCTTTTTGTTTTGATCGAATCGCGAAGCAAGGTCCCGTTCAACCCGTTTTGGGAAGCCGTCCTTATGCTGATCGTCATCGAAATCATTAAGGAAGCAAGCGTGCGTATGCCCGTCAAATCAAGCTCGACATTGGGGGTCATTTCCGGAATCATCATCGGAGAAGCAGCAGTTCAAGCCGGTTTTGTCAGCAAAGTTTTAATTGTTCTTGTCGGAATTTCAACGGTCGCTTCCTTTTTGGTGCCGAATTACATGGTGGCAAAAGGCTATACATTAATGCACTTTATCATGCTCGTGTTAACGGCTTGCCTCGGCTTTTTCGGAATGATCTTCGGGCTGATCGCGCTGTTTGTCCATTTGAATGGACTTACCTCTCTGAAACAGCCTTATTTTGCGCCGTTTTCGCCTTTATATTTGCGGGATTGGCTCGATCTGTTCATCCGCAGTCCGCTGATCTGGCTGAAAAGGCGGCCGGAATTTTTACATCCCCTTCATAAATGGAGATTCGGCAAAAGGAGATGATCGGGTGAATCCTTTCACGTTATTTAACAAGACGCGGCCTCTTGACGGCCTGTATATGATCTTTATCACCAACCGGATGCAGGTTCTTTTCTTTATCCTGGTCCTGCCGATGTATTTGGTTCACCCTTACATGATCTTCATCTTGATTGCGATCGGGATGCTGTCACAGTTGAATTTGGTTATTTTATCCAAGATCTTAAGGTCATATCCTGCTGCCAAGGGATATGAAGGCTTTGCAGAGCTTTTCGGCGAAAGAAAATTCCGTTTTTTCGTTTTGATCGGCCTGCTTCAGCTGTTCGTCAAAATCATGATTATGGTCGTCAGCTACGCAGAAAGCGTCCGTCACTTTATTTTTCCGGCTATCAATATTAATTGGCTTGTGCTGTTTATTATTTTAATCGGCGGTTATACGGCTTCCCGCGGGATGGAAAATACGATGAGGTTTGTGATCATTGCGTTCATGTCGTCATTTTGGATCGTTTTTTTGTTTGTCAGATTCTATGTCCCCCCGATCGCTTCGCTGAATGATTTATACCCGCTCATTCCGTTTGAATGGACCAGGCAGTCATGGAAAGCGCTGCTTGTGACCTGGTCTGCGTTTTCAAGCCCCGAATATCTGATTTGCCTGGCGCCCTGGTTCAGCAAACATACGAAAGTGCTGAAATGCTTAACGATCGGAAATGCGATTTCGCTTTTTGAATATTTGCTGCTGTTCATAGCATCATTATTTTTTTACGGTTCTTCTTATTTGCGCGAAACCCTTTTTCCGGTAATCAACATGCTGCGCTATTTGCAATCGCCGGTCTTGGAACGAATCGATACCTTGTTGCTGTCGGCTCATATGTTTCATTTCGCATTCGTCATTGCAATCTTTCTGCTATGTTTCTACGGAGGAGTGCGCATCCTGCTGAAAAGAGTTTCAAAGCCGGTGACGAGAAAAGGATTTTGCTCAAGCATCCTTTTCATTTTGGCAGGCACACTCGCATTAAGCACATGGTTTTGGAAAACCGGCGAACAGCAAAACATATGGTTTTTGCTTGAAGTATCGATCGGAGCCGTCACTTACACGCTGGTTCCTTCATTACTCGTCATTGCCGGCAAGCTAAAGGGGCGTATGGAATGACACAAAGAAAAGCTGCTTTATTATGCATTGCGATCACTTTTATATTAGCGGCACAGGGATGTTCTCCATTTGTTGAAAACAACGAGATTGAAGAAGTCTCGCCCGTCACGTTTTGGTTCATAAAAGAAGCGGGTAACGGAAAGCTGTCCATGAGCACGCTCGTCCCGCCGGTTGGATTTGAAGAAAGGCGGATATTTAATAAAGAAGTCAAAATGGTCAAGCAGTTTGGAAAAAATTTCGACTTAAATTACTATAACGAATTAAAAAACGGACAGCTCCGGATGGTTATGATTGAAGAAAGGCTCGCCAGGAAAGGGATTTTAAAAATCGTGAACTCTCTGCTATCCGATGCGAAAATCGGCCCGCGCCTTTACCTCATCGTTGTGAATGGAGATTTTGACAAATATATGACCAATGCACTAAAGGAAAGCAAAAAGTTTGATTTCTACCTTTATCAGACATTGCGTCATTATGAAAAAGCAAGCCAGGGAGAGATGAGCATCGTCAATCTGCACCACTTCAAAAATCAGCTTTATACTCATTTTTCTGATCCGTATACACCGATGTTTCAAACAGATGGATATCATTTCAAATATGAAGGCACCGCCCTGTTTCAGGATGATAAACTGGCAAACATTATTTCAGGAATCGATGATCAAATCTTTCAGATCATCAACAATAATCGATATCTCAAATATTTGCCCCTTCCCGGGCATTCGATCGTGCTTGGCCAGGCACGATCGGCGGTCTATTTCGAATTGAACGAAAAAAAGACAGCGTTAACAATGAATGTCAATGTTAACGCCCGGAATCGAAGAATATGACGGAGAGAAAAACCTCCAGGATCAAAGGGAATTCGACATGCTTGTCCAAGATATCGAATCTGAGTTGGAAAGGCGGACAGCCGGTCTGCTGAAAAAAATGCAGCAGATCAAAGCGGATCCTCTCGAAATCGGCGGTGAAGCACTGTTCCCGTTCACAAAGCCGATGAGCGATGAACATTGGGAGAAATTATGGAAAAACATGGATATTAAAGTTCGTTATCAAGTGAAACTCAGACCGATTACAAACACGCAATGAGTTCGTTTAAAAATGTCAAAAATCACAATTCAAGTCCGTTTTAACCGATCGGTTTGTTTTCCCAGACGATCCCCATCGCCCAGCCCATCCGGCGGAATGTGCAGCCTGGAAGCAATGGTCCGTAAAGATCGTAGTATGCTTGTTCTGAAAGGTATTTGTCTGCCGCTAAATGTTCAAGCCACGGTTTTGAAGTCTGATGCCTGAACACTCTTGCGGCACTTTTTATTCCGAATGTAAAACAGTTGGGGAAAAATTCTTGAATCGCTCCCAGCACGTACACATACGCGGGCGGCGTCTCAACCTCTGATACATTATCGATGATGACGATCTTTCCGCCTGGATGCAATAATTCTTTCATTTTGCAGATCACATTCGGCACATCCTCCAAATGATGAAATGTCGTCCTGCTGACAATGAAATCAAAGAGATGGGGAAATCGAAGCTCACTCGCATCCATTTTCAAATATTCGGTATTGGGGCGCCGGCGTTTATGCCTGGCGACCTCCAGCATTTCATTTGATATATCAATGCCAATCACATGATCAAAATGACCGGACAGCTCGTGAACGAGCAAGCCTGTGCCGCAGCCAATATCTAATGCCGTCCCCTTTTTTAAAGGCATGTTGGAAAGAAAAAATGAATGATCATTCAAAAGGCTTGCTGCGAAATCGTATTCTTCAGCGACTTTATCAAACTGAACGCCGGCTGTACCCATCTATATCCCCCTTGTCAGAAAACCTCCAACGCGCGTGTCTGGAGGTCCATGCACCGATTCTTTTTTAAAGAATACGAATCAATCGATCATTTGTTAAGGGTCCGCGGGATTGTTCACATTTATGTTTCCGCGCCAGATCAGCGTGCCCCGCCCTTTCGCCTCAGTACTAAAAATATTTTGTCTCTTTTTTCGGATCCCTGTCCGTGGAACACATGATGATGCTGAATCCGATCTCATCCGCTCGTTCTTCCGCGCTTTTGGCCGGTTCGCCGAAAAGGGACTGGCGATATCAGGCGCTGAAAGCCGATGATATTCGTCCGCTTCCCGGGCTGATGCATGGACATGCGGCTGATAATCGAGGTTTTTCATAACTTCGATTACTTTAAATCTTGTCGATTAACTGATTCTCCCGGTGTTGTTGATCACGCACGACATCGTGGAAATCGAAACGCCGGCCGCTTCTGCCACATCGTAAATCGTTATTTTCATATTTCCTCTCTCATCCGTATTCCATCTCGTCATTTATTATAGCGGCAGCCTTCACCGTAAATATGCTCCCACTCTTCCCGCAAGATTCCGTATCTGATTGAATCATAGTAAACCCCATCGTAATACCTGACTTTTCGAAGCCGCCCTTCCAATGTAAAACCCGCTTTTTCCGCGCACTTCATCATCCGCGCGTTCCCGGACCACGTCGTCATTCCGATTCTCGCAACCTCGGTGTTTTCAAACAAATAGCCGACCCACAGCTTCACCGCTTCAGTGCCGTATCCGCCGTTCCAAAACTGTGGATCATAGATGACGATGCCGCATTCAAGCCAGCGGGTCGGCCTGCATTCCCAATAATAAGAAATCGTCCCCTTAAACCGTCCGTCGATCTCTATCGCCGCATAACGGGGCGGCTTTTCTTTCAATAGCGGCACGAATGATTCGGCAAAATATTGATACGGCTCAGGCTGGAGCGGAAAATAAGGCGCATCCCACTTTTTCCATTCAGGTTTTTTTGTCCCATAGATCATAGTCCATAACTCAGGAACGTCATCCATCGTAATCTGACGCAATTTGACTTTATCGCCGCATATAGAGTTCACGCGTTTTTTCCTCCGATCCGTTTTTTCCTATACCTTATTCGATATTCCTCTTGATCATCCTTCTGTACTCGACAGGCGACATGCCTTCCATCTGTTTGAAAAGTTTTGAAAAATACGTCGGATCGTCGATGCCGACTTGTTCGGCGATCGATGACATTTTGTCATTTGTCACCGAAAGCAGCCGTTTTGCTTCATGTATGCGCGCCTTGTTGGCATACTGCCCCGGCGTTTGGCCGAACACTTTTTGCATGCAGCGGGTGATGTAGTCCTGGTGGTAATGCAGAGCGGCCGACAGCTGATCCATGCTGAGCTTTTCTTTGTAGTGGCGGTCGATATAACGCTGCGCTTCCGCCGCCACCCGCTCATTCGCGGAAGGAATGCGGAAGGCCTCTTTTTGCAGGTGAATGAGCAGCTCTTCGAACAGGAGCTGCTTTCTGAGAGGCAAATCCGAATTTTCGGCGGAATCATCAAGCAAACTTCTAAACTGCTTTTCTATAAATGCCTTTTGATCGACTTTTCCTTTTCGCGGAAGCCTCAGGCTGTATAAAGGGGGCGTTTCAAACGTTCCGTGCTCAAGCTTGAGCACGGTCCAGTTCTCACCTCCCTGATCCGCCAATTCGTACGCCTCCTCCTGAAAGTGGAGCCAGAAATAATGGGTATCCTCCAGACAGCCCCGATGTCCGTAATGCTCAAGCCCCGGGATGAGGATGATGTACTCCCCCTCTGCGACGCGGAAGGGCTTGCCGCCTTCGGTCAAAAACAGCTCCCCTTTTATGACATATAAGAGATCAAAGACGGAATATTCGCGTTCCACGTGTTTTTCCCCTGTTTTGAATACCCCTTCCCCGCAGGTGATCAGAACAGGCAGCGGCGGAATCTTGAAGATGACATGGTCCAATGCTCTTCCCCCCTTTGATTTGGTCGGATTTCTCCAAAAAGTATCGGTTTCGTCTCTTTTTATTATAAAAGGATGGCGTTACACTATTAAACGGATTTTGAAAAGAAAGGGGTCACCGCCATGAAGAAAACAAATGTTCAAAACCTCTCTTTATTTGCCTTGACCTGGCCGATTTTTATCGAGGTTTCATTATATATGCTGATGGGAAACGCGGATACCCTGATGCTCAGCCAATATTCCGACGACAGCGTAGCGGCCGTCGGCGTCAGCAACCAAATGCTGAATTTGATCATCGTCATGTTCGGTTTCATCGCGACGGGCACCACAGTCATCATTTCACAGTTTTTAGGATCACGGCAGAAAGCGGAAGCGATGGATGTCGGGTACGTCTCCATCAGCGCCAATTTTATCATCAGTCTTCTGATAAGCGCAGCCATTTATATGTTTGCAGAACCGCTTTTATTGATGATGGGGCTGTCTTCGGAATTGCTCGATGAAGCGAAAATCTTTTTGCAGATCGTCGGTGGACTGTCCTTTGTCCAGGCGCTGATCATGACGTACAGCGCGATCCTAAAAAGCTACGGCCATACGAAGGATACAATGGCCGTCACGATCGGCATGAACATATTAAATATCGCCGGAAACTATCTCGTCATTTTCGGGCCGTTCGGCTTCCCTGTGCTCGGGGTTGCAGGGGTGGCGCTGTCTACTTCAACGGCCCGCGTCATCGGCCTATTGGCGATCGCCCTGCTTGTCAAAAAGCGCATCGGCATGCCGCTTTTATCAAAGCGCCTTTTCCTTATTCAAAAAGGCCATCTGAAAAAGCTGCTCAAAATCGGCATCCCTTCGGCCGGAGAACAGCTTTCCTATAACGCGTCACAAATGATCGTCACCTATTTTATCACGCTCATGGGTGCACAGGCGCTGACGACAAAAGTATATGCACAAAACTTGATGATGTTTATCATGCTTTTTGGAACGGCGATCAGCCAGGGAACGCAAATTTTGATCGGGCGTCATATCGGAGCCAAACAATTTGACGAAGCTTACAGCAGATGCTTAAAAAGCCTGTGGTGGGCGCTGGCGATTACGACATTCACCTCCATTCTGCTGGCCGTTTTTTCAAAACCGCTGATCGGCATTTTCAGCCAAAATCCCGATATTATCGCGACAGCGAGCATGTTAATCGTCATGACGATCATCCTCGAGCCCGGCCGTTCATTCAACGTGGTGATCATCAACTCGCTCAGAGCCGCCGGTGACGCAAAATACCCGGTCTATATGGCGATCATCTCCATGTGGGGAATCGGCCTGCCGATCGCATACATTTTCGGCATCCAGCTTGAACTCGGCCTTGCGGGAATTTGGTTTTCTTTTATTGCTGATGAATGGGTGAGAGGGATTATGATGTACAGACGATGGAGATCAAAAATATGGCTCCAAAAAGGATTTGCGGCTTGAGCATACAAAAAGCACCCGCCTCGCTCCGGGTGCTTTCTTCTAATCTTCGATATCGATTCTGTAGGTCTCAAACCAGGTATGGATCTGCGCAAGGTGCGCGATAAGCTGAGGTCCCTTCATCAACTGGCCGTACCAGGGAACCTGAAAAGACGCGCCCTCCGTTTCAATCAGCTGATCGAGCTTTTTTCTGTCCAAAAAGGTGTGAAGGGCCGAATCCTTCTGCTGAATAAGCGACGCGAGCCAGCGTTTCACCGCTTTTGTATAGGCCGGGTGATGCGTCTTCGGATACGGGCTTTTTTTGCGATATAAAATGTCGTCAGGCAAAATCCCTTCCAATGCTTTGCGGAAGACCCCTTTTTCCCGGTTTCCGTGCATTTTGTATTCCCACGGGATATTCCAAACGTATTCGACGAGCCTGTGATCGGCGAACGGCACCCTGACTTCAAGGCTTGCGCCCATGCTCATCCTGTCTTTCCGGTCAAGCAGCGTCGTCATAAACCAAAGCATATTTAAGTAAAACAGCTCTCTCCTTCTCTTATCCTCACCCGTTTCTCCGTCTAACACCGGCGTTTCTTTCACCGTTTCTTCATATTTCGCCGTTACGTACTCCTTGAGGCCGAGTTTTTTCTGCCAGTCGCTCTTGAGCAGCCCGATCCGTTCTTCCGTCGATCTCATCCACGGGAAACCTTTCACATCCTCAGCCGAGTGAAACCACGGATACCCGCCGAAAATTTCATCTGCACATTCCCCGGACAGGCTCACGACAAAATCTTTTTTGATTTCCCGGCAAAACCAAAGGAGCGATGAGTCAACATCGGCCATTCCGGGCAAATCTCTGACGATGACCGCTTCCTCCAACCAGCCGGCGAGATCCTCCTGGGAAATGACGCAGTTGTGATGGACGGTTCCGAATGCTTCCGACATTTTTCGAATCCACGGTCCGTCGGCGTTCGGCTGGAACAAACTCGAGGTAAAATACCGCTCATTGTCCTCATAATCGACCGAAAACGTATGGAGCGGCGCTTTACCTTCTTTTTCAAAATGTTTCGCGGCTGTCGCCGTGATGGCGCTTGAATCGACGCCGCCTGACAAAAACGTACATACGGGCACATCTGAGACAAGCTGTCTTGTCACGGCGTCTTCAAAAAGCGTTCTGACATTCAGAACAGTATCGGAAAAGCTGTCAGGATGCTTTTCGCTTTTGACATTCCAATAGCGCCAGACCGTCAAGCCGTCCTTTGAAAACAGCATGGCATGCCCCGGGCGGATTTCCTTAATCCCTTTAAAAACCCCGCTTCCCGGCGTTCTTGACGGACCGAGCCCGAATATTTCGGCAAGCCCCTCGCGATCAACCTTCGCCTTCACCTCAGGATGAGCGAGAATCGCCTTGATTTCAGAGCCGAACAGAAATGACGCACCGTGCTCGGAATAAAACAGCGGCTTGACCCCGAGGCGGTCTCTCGCCGCAAACAGAAGATCCCGTTCATCATCCCAGACAGCAAACGCAAAGATTCCGTTCAGCCTGTGGATGCACTCTTCCTTCCATTCCATATAGGAATGGAGCAGCACCTCTGTATCGGAGTGGCTCTTAAATCGATGCCCCATCGCCAGAAGCTCTTTTCGCAAATCCTCTGTATTATAGAGCTCTCCATTATAGCAAATCGTGTAGGTATGCCCTTGATGTGTACGGGTCATCGGCTGTCTGCCGCCTTCCAAATCGACGACAGCCAGGCGCTTATGTCCGAATAAAACGTGATCCTTTCCCCAAATGTTTGTATCATCGGGCCCTCTTTTCGAAAGCGTGTCAGTCATTTTCTCCATGACAGGCTGCTCTCGGACGAGCGGTTTTGTAAAATCCACCCACCCCGTTATTCCACACATTGTCGATCAGCTCCAATTCTAAGTTCTTTCTCTTTTTAGGCTCACTTCCTTTGTCACTTTACTTATTTTATGCACCTTACAATAATAGTTGAATTGTCCATCAGAGACTTGTATGAGACAAGCCCGTTTTGGAGAAAAAGAAAAAAGAAAGGAGACCAGCCATGGAAACGGAACGCGAGATGAGGATTTATGAAAAAGACCGCAAATGGATTTACGGGACGATTATCATGGACGAGGGAATCTGCCTGATCGAAAATGAAGAAGGTGATTTATTTCTGTTTGAAAGCCTGAGAAGCCCGGGGGTCTATATCGATCTCGGCGGAGAATGGGTGAAAGCGGAGCTCTTCGGCCGGTTCGCCGCGACAGAAAGATGCGGAAACATTCCGTTAACAGGCGGAGAGGCGATCCGCTATTTGAAAACGGTGAAACAGGCATTTTTGGATTTTTTATCTGATTTGGACGACGGGCAGTTTTATTCGTTTTTGGACCAGTTGAACAGCCTCGGTTTTTCTGTTTTTGACTGCGTCTACGCCTTCAATGGCTTAAGCTTTTCGGCAGACCCGGCAACAGCAAAAGGCGCCTCGTTTTATCAGTTTTCAAACGATGTAAAACAATGCGCGCTCCAGCATCATTACGAACGGACCGGTGAGAGGAAAGACAGGTTTGAATGGACAACTTCCGAGGGGATAAGAATCGTGACTATATCAGCATACAAACCCCCCTCATAAAAAAACACCAGCCCTTAAACAGAACTGGTGCAGTGCGCTTAAAAGGTTTTAAAGCCCAGAGGAAGACGGAGCCCGAGCGCGATCGTTAAAAGCAGGACGATAATGAAGCCGATCCAAATTCCGATGATCGGTTTTCCTTTTCTCTTGCGGATCAAGAGCATTTCCATCAATCCGACCGTCACAAGGCCGAGAACCGTCTTGCCTATGTATTCTCCTGTATATACATTCGTCCAGGCAGCAAACCTAAACAAGATTTCCGCTCCCGTTAAGATCACCAAAATATAGAACAAGCGAAGAACCATATGCGCGATTTTCGCGCCTCTTTCATTTTTGACGGCATAAAGCGCATAAGTAACGAACACTAAAATGAGCGCAATCACCCATGCCGTGATGTGCCAATGCGTCACCATATCGAATTCCCCCTATCAGATCAGGTATTGCTTTTATATTATCATGAACCCGTCCATTAAACAAAAAAATGTGAACGCTGCCAATATCATGATAAAGGCGCTTGAGATGATTTCAGCGCCGCTTTTTCCTCATGCTTTTTGAAATCTGCTTCCAGCGGTTTTTGTCTTGTATCATCGCCCGTTTGTCTTTTTTTCTCGCAAGATATTCGAGCTCTTTTTTAAGCTTAAGGTAGCTCTTCAAGCGGGAATGATCCAAGTCCCCTGCCAGGATTGCCGCTTGAACGGCGCACCCGGGCTCTTGATGGTGGCTGCAATCGGTAAATTTGCATGCCTGCGCCAGCTCCTCAACATCAGCGAAGCTTTGCTGAAAGCCTTCTTCAGATTCCCAGAGTTCAATTGCTCTCATGCCCGGCGTGTCGATTAAAACCCCTCCATCCGGAATCATAAACAGCTCCCTGTGAGTGGTCGTATGCCTCCCTCTGTCATCACCTTCGCGAACCTCTTGAACGGCCTGACGGTTTTCGTTCAGGAAAAAGTTCATCATCGTCGATTTTCCCGCACCTGACGAGCCTAAAAGCGCCGCTGTCTCCCCCTCTCTGACATAAGACCTTAGTTCATCCATCCCCATGCCTTCATGTGCACTGATGACATGGATCGGCACGCCGAATGCGACAGATTCAGCCTGTCTGACCTTTTCTTCTATTCGATCGCCAATATCGGCTTTGCTGAGGACGATGACAGGATTGGCCCCGCTCTCCCAAGCAAGCGATAGATATCGTTCGATTCTTCTGATGTTGAAATCCCGGTTGAGGGCATTGACGAGAAAAATCGTGTTTACATTGGCAGCCGTGATTTGTTCCACAGCAGGATCACCCGGAGCCTTGCGCGAAATTTGGCTAAAGCGGGGAACAATGTCAACGATCGTCCCCTTTTTTTCATCTTCCCGCGGACGCATATACACCCAATCTCCCACAGCCGGAAAATCCCCGCTCGTTTCCGCTTCAAACCTCAGCCTGCCGGAAATTTCGGCAAGCCATTCCCCCTGTCCGGTAAAAACCCGATACAGCCGCTTATGCGGAAGGGCGACTCTTCCCAGCACAAGGCCGCTTTCTTTCGTATCCTTTAAACGGTCGCTAATATAGTTGACGCCTAATTTTGATAAATTCAAATTGGTTTCCTCCCATTGTCTGATGATATTAAAAAAGAGCCCGCAGGCTCTTTTTTTGCGCTCTATCCAAGCAAAAAATCCATGAGCCGTACCCGCACAGCCCATGGAATATCACCAGATCAAACGAAGGTAACCGGTCATTTATTTGACATGGGCTGTGCTATGAATAATTGGCTTGCAAACGTCACAATCTGTCTTCTCATCGCACATCCCTCATTTCGAAAAATTTTATAATTTCATTATACAGAAATACCCATTACGTAACAAGACTTATTTTACAAGATTCGAAAGCGTTCCGATCGGTTCGATCGTGATATCGACCTGATCCCCTTCGTGCAGAAACCTTGGCGGCTGAAACCCGCTGCCGACCCCGGACGGCGTGCCCGTTGCGATAATATCGCCGGCTTCAAGCGTCATCCCTTTTGACAGCGTTTCAATGATCTCTGCAACCGAAAAGATCATATCTTTCGTATCGCCCGACTGGCGAAGTTCGCCGTTGACCCGCGTTTCCACTTTCAGCTGCTGCGGGTCCTCAATCATTGATTTATGTACTAGATACGGCCCCATCGGACATGTGGCGTCAAGGCTTTTTCCGATAAAAAACTGCTTATGCCGCTTTTGCAGATCGCGCGCAGTCACGTCGTTGATAATCGTATAGCCGAATACATAGTCAAGCGCTTCTTCTTTCGGGATGCGTCTGCCGGTTTTGCCGATGACAACCGCCAGCTCCCCTTCATAATCCAGCGTTTCTGTCACGCCTTTGTGGGCATCGATCGATTCAAGGTGCCCGATCACCGAAGTCGGCGCTTTTGTAAAGACCATGATATGTTTCGGAATATCTGCTTCGCTTCCCATTTCTATCGCGTGGTCCCGATAATTTTTTCCGATGCAAAAAACGTTTTTCCGCGGCGTTGGAATGGGGGCCAACAGCTTGACATCTGACAGCGGATAAATATACGAACCGCTCTCTTCAGTATTTTTCTTCTTTGACCACTCGACAAGCTGTTCGACATGGCGGACGAACTTGTCGCCCTCGCTCACGCACTCGATGAGCGTTTCAGGTATCGTCTCAAGCTCAAACAGCTTTTTTTCGGCTTTGTGCAAATCCATGATTTTATCGCCCATGACAAGTCCCACAAATTGACGGCTGTGCAGCCCTGCTGTCGCAAACTTCATTCAAAATTCCCCCGCAGTTAGATTTCAGCTTAACTTTTTTTTATATTCTCCAGACCTTTAAAAAATCCTTTCTGCAATGCGAAAACCCGTTCTAAAGTCCCGGTTTTTCACACCTAAAAAAATGGCGGCTCACAATGCAGTAAGCCGCTTTGATTACACTTTGCGATATTTGACCTCAGTTACATTTCCCTCATAACATTCCGTATATTTTTCATAGCCGTGTCTCGTTTTCCTGTAATGCTTTTTCTTGTGAGGACGATATTCAGGCCTCTTGTGCCCGTATTCCGGTTTTTTGCTTTTCTCGTGTTTCTTCCCTTTTTCATGCTTTTGGTTTTTCTCTTGTTTCTTGCTTTTCTCTTGTTTCTTGCTTTTCTCTTGTTTTTCACTTTCCTCTCGTTCTATGCTTTCTTCTTGTTCTGTATTTTCCACTTGTTCTGTGCTTTCCACTTGTTCTGTGCTTTCCACTTGTTCTGTGCTTTCTTCTTGTTCTGTACTTTCCTCGTTCCGGTTGCTTCCGCGCGGTCTTATCCCCCACCACATGTCAAAAATGCTGGCGGGCCTGTTTTCTTCAGCTGCCGGAGATTCAGGCTCACGGTCTAAATATTGATCTCTGCCCTCGCTCTTCAGCTGGTCTACTGCTTGTTGAATACCATGATCATGGACATCACTCATCTTTTAAACCTCCTATCAACCTTTTTATGTCCTGCTTTATCATACTCAGGGGTAGAGACAGGTGTACTGAGGCAAATGACTGTTTTATGCAAACTTAGGCCATGCGCTTCCGGGACAGGCTTTTTCCACATATGATATGTCAGATAAAAAAGGAGGAAATGATCATGAATGGCACTGCTTTGCCGGCCTTTAGGCTGAACATTCATCAGAGCAGATTAACTGAATTAAAAAAAGACATCTGGAGCGACAAAGCGGTCCCCGGCGTGCTTCAAACCGGTTCGGCAAACATTCCCGTCTTCGTTTCTTACAGGGGGTCGCACATCCGCAAATTGAAAAAAAAATCGTATGACATTCAATATCGCAAGCACATGAAAAACAGGGAATCTTCATTCCATTTAAACGCCGAATTCAATGATCCTTCCTACATCCGAAACAGGCTTTCCTTTCATTTCTTTGAAAAAATCGGCGTCCTTTCTCCCTCAGCCTCTCACGTGTTTCTTTATATCAACGAAAAAAAAGAGGGAATCTATTTAAAAATCGAATCTGTTGACGATGCATTTTTAAAGAAAAGAAATTTGGAAGACGGGGCGATTTATTACGCTGTTGATGACGATGCCAACTTTTCCCTTCTGAGTTCTTTTGATAAGCAGGCAAAGAAAAACCTCCTGCAGGGCTATGAAAGAAAATCGGGTTCGAAGAGGCACGACGATGCACTGCAAGAGTTTATCTACTTTATCAACACCGCAAAAGACGATGTCTTTGCAAAAGAAATCAAACGATACCTTCATGTCAAACAATATTTGCTATGGCTGATCGGAGCGGTGTGCACGCAAAATTTCGACGGATTTGTTCATAATTACGCCCTGTATTTGAATGAAAAGACGGGATCATTCCAAATCATCCCCTGGGATTATGATGCGACATGGGGGCGGAACATCAACGGCAAAGAAATGAAGCATGACCGTATTCCGGTGACAGGCTATAACACATTATCCGCAAGGCTGCTGGACATCCCGGCCTTCAAAGCCCAATACTTTATTTTGATAAAGCACATATTGCAGCACGAATTCACGATCAGCCGGCTCTCACCTTTCCTGACAAAATGGCATGCCGACCTGACCCCGTACCTTCACATGGACCCTTACACAACCATCACCTCCGAGCAGCTGGAAGATGAACAAAAACAGATTTTTCAGTATATTGAAAAGAGAAAACGTTTTTTGCTTTTTGAGCTGGCCAGGCTTTAAGACGAATCCTCCGTCTCGCCGAAAATTGTCACATTTTTTGTCATATTGGCGAAAAAAATCCTTTTATCACAAAATAGGGTATACTATCAATATCCACTTTTTTACCCCGCTGTAAAAGCTGATTCATCGGCTCAAAATACATGTGAAAGTTGGAGACTGCCATGATGAACAAGAAAATTGAAGCAAAACGGTTAGACTTATTCGAAACCGCTGAAAAATTCGGAATCAATTCAAAAGAAGCGATTCGCTGCAGTCAGGAACTGGACAACTTGCTCAATCAAAAAATGCAGAAACATGAAAATGGCATGCAACCCGAGGACGCTTTTAAAACCCGCGGACGCCGAACTTCCTAAAAGCCGCCGACCCGGGCAATACTGTTTTTTTCCGGCAGAGCTGCAGCAGCCGCCGGTCTTTTTTTGAATATCATCCTCTAATCAACCAATGTTTTCTGCACATATATGATTGTACAGACACCGTAAGCAAGGATAGCAGGCGGTGTAAACGTCTCCTGGTACGGAATATGGACAAGGCCGTTCAACAGCAGGAAAAAGCCGCTGTTTAAAAAGAAATATCCGGCTGTTTCAGCGAGTTTTTCCTTGTCTCTGATCCTTGACTGCTGAAAACCTCTCAACAGCCACAATTGCTTTTTTATTCCGACGGCGTAGGCCGTAATCATAAAAAGCAATGCCAGCAATACTGATTCATATTGAAGCTCGAAATACATGCTTACTTTCACTCCCTACAACACGCTTCTACTTCCTTTTTACGTTTTTTGCAGAAAATAGTTTCACACTTATCACAAAAGAGCCCAATGAACATAAGATATGGTGTAAAGCCCATATCAATGTTTGTAAAGGGTGTGCTTTCATGCCAGCGATTGTCGGAGCTTTTAAAGTGAATGCCGTAGGTTCAAGCGGGATTGTTCATATCGGGGACTGCATTACGATCTCTCCTTATTCCGAACTCAAAACGTTTGCCGGCGCCGGGAGCTTTGTAACCGGAGACGGAACCGTCATATACAACCAAAACAGCATTACCCGCACAAACGATACCGATCTGATCGATCAGCCGGTCGCAGGAAACCTGTAAGGAGTGGGATCATGAACTTCTATATTAATCAAACGATACAAATCAATTACTTGCGAATAGAAGGGATCAGCAACTCTTCCGTCTTGCAGATCGGGAGCGCCGGTTCTGTTAAAACCCTTTCCAATTTGTATAATACCGGCAGCTATACTGAGCCCGCTCCGCCCGTAACCGGAGAGGTTCCTCAGGCAATCCTTACCCCTCTTGTGGCTCCTACAGGCGCAGGGGTAGTACGCGGAGGTGCAGACTCATGAACCAAATGAATCCTTCTTATTCGCAAAACGTGTACGGGGTTCTGCAGCAGCAGGCCGCTCAAATTCAGCAGCTTGAAAGGCAAATGATTGCCATACAGACAGAGCTCAACAGAATGAAGGAAAATCCGGGAACAAGGATCGACCGGGTTGAATACAAATTTGATCAATTAAAAATCGAACGGTTGGAAGGAACGCTCAACATCGGGCTCAATCCGGCAGAACAGGAGCAGATTGAGAACTTTCAAATCGGTCAGCAGCCTCCGGAAATCGGGATGCTTCAGAAGGAAATGGACGGCCAGCTCTTGCAGCACGCAAGACTCCTCGTCGATGCTTATTTAAATGAAGAAATCCCGCATCACCTTGAACAGCTGGAGAGCCGATATGACAGCAAATTGGATGAAACAAACCGGCATCATATCATCGAAGACATCCGAAAACAGATCGACAGCCGCCTCCGCTATTATGCCAAGCATTTAAAACCCGGAGAATTTGGTAATCCGAGAGAGCATGCAGAAAAGCTGGCCGAACATGTGAAACGGGATATCATCCGGGCGATTGAACACTTTCTGCAAGCGATACCAGATGAAATGAAAGGAAATGAAGACGAATGAACTTTACTGTTGTAAACCGTTGTTTGGACGTAGGCAACATTAAAATTACCGGGGTTTCAAGTTCATCTGTTTTTTTAATCGGGGATACCGAGTCCATATCATTGTCATCGATTTTTGACACGCCGCCGGAATCTCTCATTATCGGTCCGATTACGCCGCTTCAGCCGGAATAATGCTGAACAGAACGTCAAAAGTCACGTTTTTAAAAGTGCAATTTATTGGAACCGGCAGCACGCTTCAAATCGGTGATACACATGAGTTCTTTGCCAGGGAAAAGGTACTCGCGGTTCAGCGGTATCTTCCCAACTATTTCGGCAATGAGGGCTCATTTAAGCAGGAAGATTTTCAACTTTTCCGGGAACCGGTTCCCCGGCTTCTGCCGGAAACCGGGGTATACTCCGCATTTTATCATGAAAACCCAGTCATCCGTGTCAGGGCGATTAAAATACAAAGTATATCCTCTTCTGCAATTACCCATATCGGCTCGACCGGCCGAATCGACACCGAAACGAGAGTCAAGCACATTCGAAACCTGCCCCCGAGGAATTCACAATAGGTAAACGTCCGGCATATACTGTTTCGAGACTTCTATAAAGGGTGTCGATCCATCATGCCAGCAATTGTCGGACCTATCAAGATCAACTCTATCTCAGGCGGAGTCGTAAATTTCGGTGATTCCTTTTACCTTTCTCCTAAGAGCTCTTCAAAATCCGCACTTGGTTCAGGTGCTGGTAATACAGGAGACTTCCTGCTTGTTAACAATGGTTTAAATGCTACGAATTATATAGACCCCGATGTCAGCGACCAGGATGTTGTCGGAAATGCATAAAGCAGCCCCATTCGTACAGAAGGAGGCTGCTTTTGATTTGTGTTTTAAAATCGGGCGCGTCAGATCAGTTCGAGTGATACGGCGGTTCCCCTGCCGCTCGGCTCTGCCGGGCGGACGATCAGCTTTTTCGGAAGCCTTGCCCTGAGCTCCTGAACGTGGCTGATGACACCGACCGACAAATTGTCGGATTGGAGTTTTTCCAAAGCCGTAATCACCGTATCCAGCAAATCCTGATCAAGCGTTCCAAAGCCCTCGTCCAAGAAAAAGAATTGAAGCGGGTACTTTCCGCGAAGCTGGATTTGCGCGGATAAAGCAAGCGCCAGCGCAAGGGATGTCAAAAACGTCTCACCGCCGGACAGGCTTGTAACGGGACGCCTGACTCCGCCGTTGGCATCATCCCTCATGACAAATCCGCCCTCTGAATCGACCTCAATCGCATATCTTTGTCTCGTCAGTCCGCCAAGCCTTGCCGATGCGTCCCTTGTGACGCTTTCCAGCTGTTCTTCCGCCAAATATTCAACAAAGCTGTTTCCTTTAAATACGGCCTGAAGTTTATCAAGGCGATCGATATAGGTCTGCCACTCCTTCAAGGAGGCTGCAAGCTCCTTGAATCTTTTATGGTTCTCCTGCATGACATGGAGCGCTTTTACCGCTGCCCCTCTTTCCTCGAGCGCTGCGCTGAATGCTTCTTCGGCCTCAATTTTTCTCATTCCCGCTTTTTCCCATTCCTCCGCGGTAAGCGACCTGCCTCCGAGCTTTTCCTCGATCCGCTTCATATTTGATTTGCATTGCTTTGTATGATCCCAATACGATTGGATGTCTTTTTTCAAATGTTCAAGCTCTTCCTGCCCGATGAGGTTCTTCTTCACATCTGCGGCATCTTCAAACATTGCGCCTTCCGCTTTTTCCGCCCAGATGCCGGAAGCTTTGGCAAGCCTTGCCGACGCTTCGCGGACTGCGAGCTCACACGCATTTGTCCGGGCCCGCCACCCGTTGACGCGAGAATCCGTTTCCTTCAGATGCTCATAAAGCGCCTGCTCCCGCTCATTCAGCTCTTTCAATTGCGCCTTCACGTCCTCAAGCCGTTCATCGATGGCGGCTGCGTGCGGATAATCTTTGAGCTCTTTTTCGTATTCACCGATTTCCTTTTTCAGCCCTTCGATCGCATAATGGAGATCAAGCTGCTCTTTATCGAGGGTAAACAAGCGCGCTGTCAGTTCCTCTTTTTGCTGTTCATGCTCATTGAGAAAACCGACGCTCGTTTCGATCCTCTTTTCGTAATCCTCGGCCGCAAGATCTTTTTCTTCGATCGATTTTTGCCATGTTTCGGCCTGTTCATATGAGAGGCCGTCAAATTGTTCGCCGAAGCTTATTTGCAGCTCGTTCAATGAAGCGCTGAGCTCCTTGACGCCCGTTTCCAGACGTTCCTGCTCTTTTTCTTCATAGCCGATCCGCTCGCGAATCTGTTCGCGTTTTTTGACGGTTTCCTTGTATGCGTTAAGAAGCTTTGGCATGCGGCTTTTAATGTCAGTCAGATCCTGCCTGATCCCCCTCCACTCAAACCCGATGCGGCGGAAGCGCTCATGTGTAGACGATTCTTCTAATGAAACGGCAGTTTCCGGCAATTGAGGTTCGTTTTTCGTTAAAAACGGGCATTCATTGATCAGGTGGTCTGACTGCTGTTCAAGCGCCACTTTAGCAGAAAGAAACTCCTGAGCCAGTTCAGCCGCTTCTTGGATGATGTTTTCAGCTTCTCGCAACGCTTCTTCCGTTTCTTTGAAAGACACGCTCTCTCCATTGAAATGGGCGGGTTCTTCATGCAGGATGGACCCGCAGACCGGGCAAGGCTCTCCTTTTTTGAGCTGCTTTGTCAATTCCCTTGTCAGCTCTTCCGTTTTTGCAGCCTCCCGTTTCGCCGATAGTTCATCCCGCTTTTTGGCGGCGAGATCGACGGTTTCAGACAGGGCGCGTTCGGCCTCGCAGACCATCGCATAAGCCCGTTCGACCGCGGAAAAGCCAGCCTGAATATGCTCTTCTTCGGCCTTGATGCTGCGCTTGAGATGCTCCTCTTCTTTGTGAAGCCGGCTGAGCACTTCCTTCTGCTTGTACAGACGCTCATGTTCTCTTTCCGTTTCCTGTTTCCGCTGCTTCATTTGAAACGCAAGCTGATTGGCGGTTTGACAGTTTTTTCGTTCAACACTTGACACCTGAACGGCTTTCAGTTCCGCTTTTAGCTGATTTTGTCTCGTCATCCCCCGCTCCAGCAGACTTTTCACCTTTTCAAGTTCATCTGTCGCACGCTTGATTTCGTCTTCCTTTAAGGCCTTCTCGCTCAGTTTCCGATCGGCCTCCCGTTGGACGGCAAGCCGTTTTTTTTCGATTTCCTTCAGGGCTGTGAGCTGCTCTTCCTGCTTCAACAGCACCGGTTCTTTTTCTTTTTTGCCGTTTCTGAAGTTTTCGTATTCATGCTGAGCTTTCTCATAGAGGGCTTCATACGTTTGCAGCTCTTTGCGCGCCTGTTTTTCCTCCTCTTCGGCGCGCGCGGCGTCTTCTTTGGCATCAAGATACGCATCGGCGTACGGTTTGAGCGTGTTTGCCGTTTCGGCGAGCGTGAGGCGTCTTTCCTTTTCGGCAATCGCGTCCTTTTGTGCAAGGAGCTCTTTTTCCTCTATGAGGTAGCCTTCTTTTTCCTTTTGCAGATTCCAAATCTCCTGGCATTCGGTAAAATGCCGGACGCGGCTGTCCCGTTCGAGGCGTTTTTTCTCTAACGCTTGCTCGGCTTCCTCGAGATGCTTTTCCGCGCGTTTTAACGCCTCTTTATCGGCATCTCCGAGGCCCGCTTGCTCGGCAAGCATTTCATTCTTTTTCGCGTACGCCGCCTGCGCCTGTTTTTTGAGCTTTTTCACGAGCCGGTCTCCGTACTGCTCAAGATTGAAGAGGCGCTGAAGCATTTGCCTCCTGTCCGCTCCTTTTAAAGAAAGAAATTCGGCGAATTTACCTTGCGGCAACACGACCGCCCTCGTAAAATCATCGATCGTTAAGCCGAGCAGCTCTTCGACTTTGCGGTTGACTTCACTTGCTTTATCAGCCAAAACGGTTTGTTCTTCTTTCATTTCGATAAAGCGGCATATGGACGTTTTCACTTTCACGGCATCCGTTCGTTTAAACACCCGCTCCACCTTATATGCCGTCTCATGGCCGGTTTGCAGCTTAAACGTGAAAGACACGGCAAGCTCGTCCTCAGCATGGTTTAAAATGCCGTGTGTATTGTTCGAGGCCCGCTCCACTTTTCCGTACAGCGCCAGTGTCATGGCGTCCAAAATCGACGATTTTCCGCTCCCGGTCGGCCCGAATATGCCGAATACGCCGGAATCGCACAAGCTTTCAAAATCAATGATCTGTTCTTCCCTGAAGCTGTGCAGCCCCTTGATAGACAGGGAAATCGGCTTCATGTGTCATCCCCCTCTTCCAGTTCCGCTGTTGATGCAAGCTCTAAAAACAATTTTACGGTTTCTTCATCGGGAACCGCTCCACCGGTCTGCCTTTCGTAAAACGCAATAAACCTTTCTTCAATCGGGACCTGCCGCGACTGAACCGTTTGGCCGGCAGATGACGGAATGTCTTGAAACACCGGCCGGATGTGGATGATTCCCTGATGCGCTTTTCTCAAACGGTGAATCTCTTCAATTGAGAGCTGGTCTGTCAAATGGATTTCGAGATCGATCCACGCGTTTTTGTCGCGCTCTTCTTCAAGCCAGCTGTACACCTGTGAGATACCTTCAGTTGCTTTCCATTTCACAAGGGGCTTTCCGCTCGACAGAAAAATCTCATTAGCCGTCGCCGGCCCGCCAGGTGCAGCTTCTACCACGGTGACCGATTTGGCATAGCCGGCTTCTGAAAAGCTGTAGGCGAGCGGTGAACCGGAATATCTGGCAAGCGTGCGGGCACGTTTAATCGTTTGCGGACGGTGAAGATGGCCGAGCGCCACATATGCGGCGCCTTCAGGCAAGCTTTCCGCTGCCACCGTATACGCGCCGCCGACTTCGATTGGCCGCTCTGAATCAGTCTGGCTGCCGCCTGCCACATAAATGTGGCTTGCCGCGATCTGAACGGCGCCTTTTTTAAACTTTCGGCTCATATGCTGAAAGGTCTGTTTAATTTTTTCGTCATACTGATCGCGGAGCAGCTTTTCATCAAACGTTTCAGACAGCACTTCATTCAGCCTTGATTCGGATGGATAGGCAAGCGCCGCAATGGAAAGGATTTCTCCCGAAGAAGGGACCTCTATGTCAATGGGCTCCGCTTTTGGATATCCGATCAGATAGATGCCGTGGTCGGTTGTTAACGGTGACGCAGCAGAAAGTCTGTCGGGATTGTCATGGTTTCCGGCAATCACGACCACCGGGCGCGTTCCTTTATCAGACAAGGCGGAGAGACTTTCATAAAAAAGCTGTTCGGCAAGAGCCGGCGGGTTTACAGTGTCAAAAGCGTCTCCCGCCATAACAACAGCATCGATATTCTCGTCTTTTACGATCCGTGCGAGTTCATCAAGAAAATCCTCCTGCTCCTTCAAGCGGCTTCTTCCTTCAAGCGTTTTTCCCAAATGCCAGTCAGCCGTATGTAAAATTCTCAAATCCCTGTCACCTCTCTTTTTATCAAAACTTCCCCCGCTCGGAAAGCTGGGGGAAGGTAAACATTCATCAAAACATGATCACGTGCCCGCCGTCGAAAAAGTAAAGAGCCTTACCTCTCAGAGGCGTCTTAAGCATCGTTTCAACAGCCCGGGCGTAAAGGTTGATCTGTGTGGCGTAGCGTTTTCGCAAAATCGGCTCCGCTCCTTCAAAGCCGTTTTGAAATTTGCCGTGTATCCGGTCGGTTTTGTAGTCGAGCAAATAAAAGCCGTCATCGGTTTCGAACAAACAGTCGATAATCCCTTGAATTAAGACGGGTTCATCGGCAGTTTTCAAGCCCGGATAAACCTCTCGTGCAGGAAGCGTCATGTTGAAGGGCACTTCCCGCTCAACCCGGCGGGCGCTGAGCATTTTTCCGCCTATATCCGTATCGAAAAACGCGAGAATGTCGTCTTCTTCGATAGCCGCGCGTTGCTCTTCCGTTAGAAGTTCTTTTTCGATAAGCCTGTCCAGCATACGGCCGAGCTCATCCTTTTCGGGGACGCGGGTGAGCGGAAGATGCTGCATGACTGTATGCATCGCCGTTCCCCGTTCGGCGGCGGTCAGCCCTTTTGCCATCATGAAAGAGGGTCTTCTGAACAGCAAAGTTTCATTTGCCGGACGAACCAATGAGCGGTCGCCGTATTCATCCTCGTATTCCTTCTGCCTCTTGATTTCAGAGACAGACTGTTTTGTGCGGACTTGTGACGCATCCCGGAAAGGATACGACCATGTCAGCCGCTCGCGGACCTCTTTTTCATAATCGAAAGAGCCATCGATCGGCAGCCCTTTTTTCACCAGTGACAGCCGTTCGTGTTTTTCTTCTTCAGTCTGCGCTCTACCTTCGGCCTGCAGCTCTCCGGCTGATATCCAGCTGATCGTAAAACGGGACTGATGCTGACGGATGTCATCATTCGGCAAGTTCAGATCGCCGTCTGCCATATCCCTGTGCCGCATTAAGGCGGGGCCGATAAAATCGAGATACGATTTCGCCTGAAAGCGTTCAAAATCAGGGAGCAGCCATTCGGCATGGGAGGCGGAGGTCCTCCATTTTGCCAAAAGCTTGTCCTTGTCTTTCGCCGTTCCGACCAAAAAGAGTTTTTCCTTTGCACGGGTGAGAGCGACATACAAGACGCGAAGCTCTTCTGATAAAAGCTCGCGCCGCATTTTTTTCTTCATCGCAACAAGCGGCAGCGTCGGATAGCTGATGCGCCATTTCGGATGGATAAATTTCGTCCCGAACCCGAGCTCTTTATCAAGCAGATACGATTTGTTGAGATCCATCATATTGAAATTCCGGCCGAGGCCTGCCGTGAATACGACGGGAAATTCAAGACCTTTGCTCGAATGGATCGTCATCAGGCGGACGACGTCTTCCTGTTCGCTCAAAGCCCGAGCCGTTCCGAGGTCATCGCCCCGCTCCTGCATCCGTTCAATAAATCGCAAAAAGCGGAACAATCCGCGGAAGGAGGTCGATTCGTACGATCTCGCCCTGTCATAGAGCGCGCGCAAATTGGCCTGCCGCTGCTTTCCGCCCGGCATTCCGCCGACATAATCGATATATTTCGTATCGCGGTAAACTTCCCATATCAGCTCCGCCACGGAATGATTTTTTGCGTATGCCCTCCACTTTTTCAGGAACCCGTCAAAGCGGGCAAGCTTTTCATAAAGCGGGTCATCTTTGTCCGCTGACGCCATATACGCCTTCAGCGCTTCATAGAACGGCGCTTTTTTATCCCGGATTCTGATCAGGGACAGTTCGTTTTCATCAAGGCCGACAATCGGTGACCTGAGGATGGATGCAAGCGGAATATCCTGATAGGCATTGTCGATGACTTTAAGCAGTGAAAGCGTGACGGCTACTTCTGTCGCTTCGAAATATCCGGTTGACAGGTTCGCGTATACCGGAATCCCCTGCTGCTTGAACTCGTCCATGAATTGCGGCGCCCACGGCATGGAGCGCAGCAAAATCACGATGTCGCGGTACTGGATGTTTCTTGTCGTTTTCGTTTTACCGTCATACACTTGAAATTTGCCGGAAATCAGCTCCCTGATCCGTCCGGCGACAGCCCTTGCCTCAAGCTGTACCGTTTCAAGCTCTTCCGCCTCTTCATCAGCCGCGTCTTCCCGGTTTTCAATGATCAGCACCTCTGTTTTTGTGCTTTCATTGGGAGGATACGATGCGCCGAGCTTTAATTCGGCTTGTTCGTCATAGGCAACCTCGCCGACCTTCTCTCCCATCAGCTGTTTAAACAAAAAATTGGTGCTGTCCAAAATGTCGGACCGGCTTCTGAAGTTTTTGTTCAAATCGATTTTCTGTCCGGCGCCTGAGCCGTCATCTGTGAACCGCTTGTATTTCGAAAGAAACAAAAGCGGCTCAGCCAGCCGGAAACGGTAGATCGACTGCTTGACATCGCCCACCATAAAGAGGTTCCCTTCGTGTTCCTCCTTGGCGACAAGCTTTAAAATCGCCTCCTGTACAAGGTTTGTATCCTGATATTCATCAACGAGCACTTCGTGGAACAAGTGCCGGTAATAGGCCGCAGCTTCGCTCGGCTCCGCTGTTCCGCCTTCGTTTTTCTTTGTCAAAATCGCCAGGCAGTCGTGCTCAAGATCGGAGAAGTCTACGATCGCTTTTTCTTTCTTCGCGGCCCTATAGCGTCTGCCGAACTCTGCAACGAGCTGGACAAGCGTCCTGATGACAGGCTTCATCTCCTTCAAACTCGCCAAATGCTGCTCTGGCGTTCGCGTGAAATAGTCGCCTTTCAGCTTTTCAAGCTGTTTTTTTGCACTGTTGCGAAGGTCTGTCGCTTCGTCGATTAAAGACGGATCGAAATCATCCCCTTTGCACGGTTTGGCCCGCTGGAACGAAACAGCCGGCACAAGCTCATAAAGGGCCGCAAAATCGTCCTGATGCTCAAGCAGCTTGTCGATCTGCGCCAAATCGTCGAGAAAGTTTTCAGCGCGCGGAGCCGGCCCCCCCGGCCGTTTTGTCAGCTCAAGCGCACGGGTCAGCTTTTCACGCACACTGTTCAATACAAGCGCGATATCTTCCCTGATGTAGGAATAAAACGGAAGCGACTCGATCTTCGCGCCGGGATCTGCGTCATACAGGTCCATAAATTTTTCAAGCCACGCTTCCGGGTCGGGGTGTGAGCGGGAAAACTCGTAAACCCGCTTGATAAGGTACTGCAAATCGAGATCGTGGCGGTCTGTCGTATATCTGTCCACCAGCTCAAAAAAAGCCGGATCGCCCTTTTGATATTCTTCTTCAAACAGCTCGTCAAGCACCTCATCACCGAGCAGCTCGCCTTCTGTCTGATCGGCGATCCGAAAGGCCGGATCAACGTCGATCATATAATAATACTTGCGGACGACCTGAAGGCAAAAAGAGTGCAATGTCGAAATACTCGCCCTGTTCAGCAAGGAAAGCTGCCTGCGCAAATGAAGGGAGCCGGGGTTTTCGGCGAGCTTTTTCTCAAGCGCTTCACCGATCCGGTGCTTCATCTCCGCCGCCGATGCATTCGTAAAGGTGACGACGAGCAGCCGGTCGACATCGATCGGATTTTCCTCCGCCGTAATCTTTCGGATGATCCGCTCGACAAGGACGGCCGTTTTTCCGGAGCCCGCCGCAGCGGCGACCAAAATATCCCGGCCGGATGAGACGATCGCTTTCCATTGGTCGTCCGTCCATGTGCTGTTTTTCGGCTTAGCCGTTTCCATCTGCCTCATCCTCCTTTTTCAGCCATTCCAATATGACATTGTCTTTTTCCGGCTTCAATACGCGATATTCATTCTCTTCAAGCGATTCGTCAAACTGGCAGAATGATTTGAAAGCGCAGTATGTGCAAGGGGTTCTGTCCTTTAATTTATAAGGCTCGATCGACACCTTGCCGTCTGTAATCTCCTCGCCGGCCTTTTGAAACGTCCGGCGGACGTGGCGCCTTAACAAATGAAAGTCATCTTCTGTGACAACATCCGAATCCGAACGCAGAGAACCGTCCTTCTTCAAGCCGGCGCTGATGATGTCGGACCTGCCCTGTTCAAGGGCGGTGTCCATCAGCTTGATCGCTTCCTGGTCCCCTAACAGGAGCCCTTTCATCTTAAACTTCTTGAATATTTCCTTTTCGATCTCATCAAGGCTGAGCGGCACAGAGGCCTGAATCATCGGATCGTGCACGTGAAAATAAAGAACCCCGGCCGGCGACGCCTTCATTCCGAGCCATTCGGCCGAATACGTGATCGACAAATCGAGGTATGTCAGCATCTGCAGGGCAAGACCGTAGTACACTTCGGCTAAATCGAGGCCTTTATCGCTCGATTTGTAATCGACGATTCGAAGCAGCAGACCTTTTGAGCTTTCGGCTTTATCGACCCTGTCAATCCGGCCGACAAGCTCCATTGTGCACCCGTTCTTCAGGGTGAACCGCATCGGAGGAAGCGGTCCTTTGCCGCCGAATCCGAGCTCCAGCCCGACGGGGGCAAAACCGCTCGCTTTTGCATGCTCGCTTAAAATGCCGGACACCCTTGCAATGATTTTTTGCAGCTTTTGCTTGACATAGTGGTGGCGGTTCGAACTGAGCAATATCTCTTTTTGCAGCCTTGGCGCAAGCCGCTCCACGGCATCGCTCGACAATGTATCGCATTGCTCCTTCGTCAGATCCCGCCAATCAAGCTTCAGTTCATGAAGGCGGTTTGAAATCAGCTTCAGCGCGGAATGAAACAGCTGACCGATATCAGGCGCTTCAAGCTTGAAAAATTGGCGTTCCTTCAGCTTTAAGCCGTGGGAAGCAAAATGGGAGAACGGACAGGCTTTATACGTCTCCATCCGCGACACGCTCCCCTGGATGTTCTCTCCGTACAAATCCCGGCTCACGCGCTCGGTGAGCCTGTGCACCTTGTTCCGGAAAAACAAGCTGGACAGGATATTTTTCGAAAAGCCGCGGTCCGGCTCACCCATCAAAAAGTTGTATGTGCTCCACCAGACGTCACTGATCGCATACTGCCTCGCCCATATACCAAGCTGTCCTGTCAAATAGCTTAACGCCGTGCTTTTATTGACGAGAAATTCGAGCTGTTCTTCATCGCCAAGCTGTTCCGGTTCATTGACAAGCACCTTTTCTCCGTGATCTGGAAACAGCTCGTTCAAGCGTTTCACAACGGTTGAAGGAAGCAGCGTCTTTCCTTCGGCATCCGCGATCGGATACGAAACATAAAGCTTGTCTGACGGGCTGGAGAGCGCCATATAGATCAGAAAATGCTCGTCAAGCAGCTGCTCTCTGCCCGTTGCTGCAAGCTGCACACCGTTTCGTCTCAGCCATTCTCTGTCGTCATCTGTCAAAACCCCGTCATCTGCCGGCCTTGCCGGCAGAATGCCGTCGTTCACCCCGATGAGGAACGTGCATTTCGTCCCGTACATTCTTGATAAATCCATATTCCCGATAAATACTTGATCAAGAGCAGGCGGAATCAGCGAGAATGTTAAAGACTCCAAACCGGTTTCGACCATTTGCTGAAACAAGGAAAACGATATGCGCTCGTCTCCCATCATTTCCACAAACTCGTCCAACAATTGAATGACTGCATCCCATACTTGGTCATGCTGTCTTGATTCCGCGATCCGGCCGCTTTCTTCGGCAAGCCGCCGTTCCTGTTCCAGCTTCATCGGAACGTCCGCTTCTTCCAGATAAAGATAAACGGCTTCAGCCATTTCCCTGACTGATCCCGCTTTTTTCAAGCGTTTTTGCAGCCGGTGGACGGGCGGTACGATCCAGCCCTTTAAGTCATTGAGCATATTTTCTGTCTCAATCTCCCGGTCGGTCTTGGCAAAGTCATCATCCAATGAGGCGTATCTGCGGTATGTAAACGGGTCTTTGCTCGTCCATCTCTCGCCTTTAATCCCATAGGCAATGCAGTAGTTTTCGAGCTGGTCGATCTGATCCCGCACCCGCTCCCTCGGCTCATCCATCGGGAATAAAAGCTCTGTTTTGATGCAGCGGAACACCGCTTCATATCGCCAGTTGCTTTTGATGATATCAAGGGTTGAACGGATCAGTTCGATCAGCGGATGATTCTGCATGGACTCTTTTCCGTCTATGAAAAAAGCAAGTTCGTAATCCGTAAACACTTCTTTTATCGTATCTTTATAATCTTCAAGATTGCGGGCGATGACCGCGATATCTTTCAGCCTGAACCTGCCGCAATGCACCAGGGAATGAATTTCTCTCGCGATCCCTTCGATTTCGGTTCTCCGGTTTGCCGCCTGCATGAGGCAAAAAGACTCCGATGTTCCCGCATACGGTTTTGCCGGCCGTTCATCAAACTGCCGTTCCAAGTGTTCAAGCTCAGGGGCATGGCTGTGCCGTTCCCCCCCTTCCATGCGGATCTCTGACAAGTCGAGGCCGAGCTCCCGCGCCTTTTGGCAAAGGTCGAAATACGCCTTTCCCGTCATCCGGAACAGATGCAGATCATGCGGTGCATGATGGGCGAAAGGCTCGTCCACTGTCAAAGAAAACGTAATCTCCCGGGCATGCGCCATCAGCTGTTCAAGAACGCGCATCTCCTGCGGGGTGAATTGATGAAAACCGTCCACATAAATCGAAGCATCCCTGATCTCTTCGGCGTGCGGAATCTGCTCTGCCAAAAGCGTCAAATAATCTTCGGACTGAACGTATTGATGCTCGAGAGCTTCTTCCATCTTGCTGTATAAAATGTAGAGATCATGGAGCTTGTCGGAAAGAATCCGTTCCTCCTCATATTCCGATGCCCCGCTTCCCTGCATGATCTCGCGAATGCCCTCAGGCGGAAGGCAGTGCCGTTTAAACTCGGTCAACATCCGTTCGACCTGCTCCGTAAATCCGCTTTTATCGCTTGCATTCTGGTAAACTTTAAACTCGCTCTTATGCTCTTCGATCAATTTGCGAAGCAGCATCTGAATGCCCGTCCCCGTCAGAAACGGACGATTCATCCCTCCCGTATGCTGGAGGATTCGCCAGGCAAGCCTTGAAAAACTGTAAACCTGGGCGCGGATCGTCCCGCCCAAATCGGGAGTTTTACTAAGCTCATATTCCATTAAAAACGTCATCTGATCCGGGACTAGAAAAATGATCGGTTTCCCGAGCGGGTCATGGCGAAGCTTTTCTCTGATGTCATCCAAGATGAAGGTCGTTTTCCCACTCCCGGACCTGCCTGATAAAAAGACTGTTCCCATTACGTCCGTCTCCTTTCTTTGTTCATTTCCTTTCTATTCTATCGAATCATCGCCAAAATAACCATTCTGCAAAACTGGAAAAAACCGTATGAGAACTGTCCCATACGGCTATTTTTGTTTAAACTGCACAAAAAACAGCATGAAGAACGAGATAACCGCAATCGAGGCGACCCACAGCCACGCCAGCGTCATATTCCCCGAATCAATCGACAAATAGATCGCCGTTGGAACCGTCTCCGTCACACCCGGAATAATCCCGGCAAACATCAGCGTCGCGCCAAACTCGCCGAGCGCCCTGGCAAAGCTGAGAACGCTCCCGGTCATCACTGCATTTGACGCCATTGGAAGGGTGACGAATAGAAACACCTGCCATTCTTTTGCACCGTCAACTCTTGCGGCATCTTCGATCTCCCGGTCAACACCCAAAAAGCCCGCCTTCGCCGACTGGTACATTAGCGGAAAAGCAACGACAGCCGCCGCGATCACCGCCGCCCACCAGGTAAATATAACAGGCGCATGGAATACGTGTTCAATCAGGCGGCCGATCACGCTCTGTCTTCCGAATATAACGATTAAAAAGAATCCGACGACAGTCGGCGGAAGGACAAGCGGCAGCATCAAGACCGTCTCAACGACGGATTTGCCTTTAAATCGCTTATGTGCCATTAATCTTGCCGCAGCAGTGCCCAACAGGACGGCGATGATCCCAGCCGCAATCGTCACTTGGACAGAAATCTTGATCGGGGAAAGAAATTCCTCAAGCATCCCGGCAATCAGCCTTTCTTAAACCCGTACTTTTCCATTTTTTTAACGGACTCATCGCTTTGCAAAAATTTGTAGAATTGCTCAGCCTGCTCTCTATGCTTCGTATTTTTTACGATTCCGAGCGGATAAATGATCGGGGTGTGAAGATCAGAAGCGGCGGTTTCTACTACCTTCACCTGATCAGAGGTAAGCGCATCCGTCCGGTAGACGGCCCCTGCATCCGCATTGCCTGTTTCAACATAGGAAAGCACTTGTCTGACATCTTTTCCGTAAACGATTTTAGATTGAACCTTAGACCACAAATGAAGGCTTGTCAGCGTCTCCTTTGCATATTTTCCGGCGGGAACGGATTCAGGCTTCCCGACCGCAAGCTTATCGACGCCGCTTTTCGTCAGGTCTTCAAAGCTTTTGACCTGCTTGGCTTTCTCTTTCGGAACGATCAGCACCAGCGAATTTTCAAGCAAGTTGACTGAATCGCTTTTTGAAATCAATCCTTGTTCAACCAATCTATCAAATTTGTCTTGTGCAGCCGAAAAAAACAAGTCGGCCGGAGCTCCCTGTTCGATCTGTTGCTGAAGGGCCCCTGATGAACCGAAGTTAAACTTGACGGTGACATTCGGATGATCCTTCTTATATTCAGACGAAAGCTCCGTCAATACGTCTTTCAGGCTCGCAGCCGCGGAAACGGTCAGCTGAACGTCTTCAGACTGATCTTTCCCTGAAGCATCCTTTCCGGCCTGACAGCCGAAAAGCGCAAATGCCAAAAGCATCGTCATTACCAGTAAAAGCGTCTTTTTCATCAATTTCACTCCAATTTGAGGTATGTACTTTGGCGCTAACAACCATTTTACGTCAAACTCCATGTTTTTAAAATAGATTCGGGAGATGTGACATAATTGACACTTTTTTCGGCAAACACGTGCAGCGGTTTCCGCTCATATACTGGCAAGGCAAGACGCTAAAAAAAAGCGAGGTGAGCATGATGTGGCACGTTCAGACGTTTTATCCCGTCAGACAGCACGACAGGCTGATCAAGGATATCGAAAAGGCGGTAAACGGAGAGCACAGCGCAGTTATTTGTTATCAAAAACTCGCGCAAATGGCGGCAACTCCCGATATAAAAAAGCAGATATTGGAGATCAGGCAGGACGAAATCCGCCATTTCAATACATTTATCAATCTTTTCATGTCCATAGCCGGCAGAAAACCGGATATCAAAATAACGGAGCCATGCCCTGATCAATACAAAACGGGCTTGGAATTCGCATTTAAAGACGAACAGGAAACGGTCGATTTCTATTTGAACATTGCCGACTATACCCGGGACAAAACGGTAAAACAGGCTTTCAAACGGGCAGCCGCCGATGAGCAAAACCATGCGGTCTGGTTTTTGTATTTTCTGACAAAACAGCCCGCCCGCGACCCTTTTCAATAACTTGATCAATATACCCTTATAGGGTATATTTTTAAAATGTAGCAGTCTTATTTTCACTAAAGCTAGCAAAGAGGTGCTAAAGCATTGAATGTCTTATTGATAGATGACGAAATCCGGATGCTTGATTTGCTTGAGCTGTATTTGGAAAACTACACATGTTCGAAAGCATCCTCCGGAAAAGAAGCGCTTGCTTTGATCGAACAGCGTGCATTTGACCTGGTCATCCTTGACGTGATGATGCCTGAAATGGACGGCTGGACAACCTGCGCGGCAATCAGAAAACTCACAAATGTACCGATTATCATGCTCACCGCAAAAAGCGGACAGGAAGACATCGTCAGGGGGTTGACCGGCGGCGCCGACGATTATTTAACAAAGCCGTTCAGCGAAAAAGTGCTGCTTGCCAGAATAGAAGCAGTCTTAAGGCGAACGAAGAGACAGACCGAAATTCGTTTTCTTAATTTAATTTGGAATAAAGAAAAGCATACGCTCCGCGTCAGTAACCGGGAAACAGAGATCACGCCGAGCGAATTCGAACTGCTCGGCGTCCTGCTGAACCATCAGGACCAGGTGCTCGCACGAGACCAATTGATCGAAAAAATCTGGGGGTTTAACGCCGATATTGATACACGGACAATCGATTCACATATGAAAAACTTGCGAAACCGTTTGAAAAAAGCCGGCTTCCCCGTGCACGATTACCTTCAGACCGTGTACGGTGTCGGCTATAAATGGACAAGCAAAGGAATCAGGCATGATGAAAAGCATTTCATTTAAACTCGCAGGGGCATTTTTCATATTCACCCTCATCATCGAATCCGTCCTGTTTGTCACGTTGTATTCATCGATTGTCGATACAAGAATCAACGAAGAAGTTCAGGCCCTTCAAAAAAGGGGAAACAGCCACAGGGACGTCTTGGAAAAGCACTTTGATCAAAGGACGATTGAACACGTCGCCCTTATGGAAACCGAAGCTGAGACGAACGTCATCATCACCGACAAAAACAGGCGCGTGCTCGCACAGTCCGTCCCCGGCGACATAAAAGAGCACCTTCATGTTGAACAAAAAAACATACCAAGAGCCGGCATCGCCCTGTCGAACCATTTAAATACATCGAAATATATCTGTACCATCAGCCCCATCATGAAAGGCGAAAAAACGTCCGGCTATGTGTTTATGTTTTTGGAGACTTCCTCCATCCAAGCTTTGGTACAGAGCATTACTGAGCGTTTTATCATCAGCTTTGGCTTAACCGGCATTTTTACGCTAATCGCGATTTTTTTATTCAGCCGTTTTTTGACAAAGCCGATCATCAAGCTGAAAAAAACGACCGAAAACATCATCAACGGCAGAAACGATATTTCACTCGATATGAAAAGGACTGATGAGCTTGGAGAACTCGCCGCATCGATCGAAAACCTCTCCTCCGGCCTGAACCGGCTGCAAAAGGAACGGAACGACTTTTTATCCGGCGTAGCCCACGAATTGAGGACACCGATCACATATATAAAAGGCTATGCTGATATTTCAATGAGGAATGGGCTTGACGAAAAATCCAGAAATAAATATTTGTCCATTATTAAAGAAGAGACGGATAATCTTGCCCGCCTTGTCGATGATGTCTTTTTGCTGACGAAGATGAAGCAGCCGAGCTTTACGATCAGAAAGGAGCCGGTTCACCTGCACACGTTTATAGCAAAGGAAGTACAGAAGTCGCAAATCGCCTATTCCGAAAAACGTATCAGCCTTTCCTTCTACGCCCCGAAGGATTTATATGCATCGCTTGACGAAAAGCGCTTCTCCCAAGTGATCACAAATCTGCTGAATAACGCCCGGCATTATGCCGAGCCTGATACGAAAGTCGCCGTTACAGCCTTAAAATCGAAAGGTAACATCATCATAACGGTGGCCGACGAGGGCTGTGGAATTCCCGAAGAAGAGCGCGGGCTTATTTTTGAACGGTTTTACCGCATCGATAAATCAAGATCTAGACAAACCGGCGGAACCGGAATGGGACTTGCCATCGTAAAGGAAATCGTCGAACATCATGGCGGCACAATAACGGTGAAAGGCAGATATCCGAAAGGAAGCGAATTTGTCATCACACTGCCCGCGAAGGACAAGTGAAAAGGGGGCCGTTTACTGTTCTGTATTAATTTCTTTTGGCAGCCGGGACGGGGCCTTTGGAACGTTTCGAATTTCGTTATTGATCACATCTGAAGAATAAAGCGTGACAACCATGCTCCCTCCATATCGTTTCGCCCTGATCAAGACCGGCTGGTTATATTTGTTTTGAAAGCGGAAGTCGGGTCCGTTCCAGCTTACCGTGGCATCGCGTCCGCGCGGAACATAAGGAACGCGCCTGCTGTGGGAATAGCGCTGGACGATTTTTAGCCCCGCGCGGTCGACGGCATTATACAGCGTTGATGATACTTGGCAGATTCCTCCGCCGATTCCTTCAGACAATTCACCTCTGACGATAATTGGAGCGCTCATGTATCCCTTGTTCTTAGTCCTCTGCCCGACAACCTCGTTAAATGAGAACGTCTCATTTGGAAAAACAACGTGGTTGTCAATCGCTTTGGCAGCAAGAGAAATATTGTGTGAACGGCTTTTATTGCCGGAATTAAAATAAGTCACGTATTGACCGATCTGCTGCACCCGGATATGGGCAAGCAGCTTGCTGTCAACCTTCGGGTAAATGTTCAATTCAGGCACTTCTACTTTCGAAGGGCCATTGCCGAAGAAATAGGAATAAAACTGTTCCTTAAACGCATGTCGATAAAGTCTGTAGCCTACTTTACCGGGGACGATTTTTCCATAATCATTGATGACGGCGTTTACAGGAGCCCGGTAAATTTTTCGATCAAGCTTATCAATGAATGAACGGTATTTTCCCCCGTCGATAATTGGAGTGCCGGGAAGTGGTAATGTAAAGTCCTCGCGGTTAACATTTTCAATCGTCTGCCCTCGCTGTGTGATCGTTAAGCTGTCTGAAGACTCTGCAGGCTGAGCCAATAATAAAAGTCCAGTTATCCAAATATTCATCATAAGTCGGTTTACCTCCCGAGATTTAGTATAAACAGGAGGTCATTCTTTAATGTATGTCAGACCCGAATCAACATGCTGCCGGGTTAACGCCGCTGGACGCATGACGGATTCCGGGCACGTTTATCATTTGCGGCGAAAATTGCTTTCCCAGGACCGCCTATTTCCTGTATTTTTGAAAAAGAAAATGAACAGCCCGTTCTTCACTTAAGACCGGCCATACCTTTTATAAAACGGCATTTCGTTTCAGGCTCAGAAGGATGCGGAAAGCGGGGGGAGGTGTTTGCCGTGCTGCGCATTCTAGAAGGCTGCTTGCCGTCTATTCGTATCAGTCCGTCGTGATCTTCGGTTTTCAGGCATGCACACTTTTTCTTTATTGGCTTGCCGTTTATTTTAGGCTGCCGGAAGCTTATCCGTCAAAAAGCAAAAAAGAGATTTTTCGACAAGAAAAACCGGTTTCCGTTCAGGGCAGGTACATCCAGCACCGCCCCGTCCTGCTTCTGATGCTGTTACCGATTCCTGTCAGCCTGCTTTATGCACAGCTTGAAACAAACTACCGCCTTTATTTGAATGATCTTTTTAAAGATATTTATTCTGGCTGCTTTCCCAGTCTGCCACGCCCTGCTTAGCATCATCCTGCAATTCCCGCTCGTGAAATGGACGAAAAAGCTGGATATGAAAGCGATTTTTATGTTTTCTTACGGCTTCTATGCGATTTCGTCGTAGGCTTTGCTTTTTCTTCCTTCTGGCTGTTTGATGATCATCCTTTTTACCGCCGGGGAAAGCCTGCTGCTCAATCACATTCAAACGTTCGTCTCAAAGATCGCACCTCATCAAATGCTCAGCAGGTATTTTGCATTTTACGGGCTGCATTGGGATATTTCCCGGGCAATCGGGCCTTATTTGGGCGTATTGGTCTCCATCGGCTTCGGAGGCGCCGTTCTCTTCCTGTCTGCAGGTGCGGTTGTCGCTCCGGAAGGGATCGCCCAATGCTTCGCGATTGAGCATCTGAATAAAAGGAGAAAATCAGCCTTTATAGTACCTGGTACTAGAACAAAGTGCTATAATAAAATCATTATTCTTCTTGAACATGAGGAGGCATTATGGATACATTAAAAAAACAAACGATCGGAAGCCTGCTGAAGTCAGCCGCAGACCGGTTTCCGCATCATGAAGCAGTCGTCTATTCCGAGTTGGATTTGCGATATTCGTATCAGGAGCTCTATGAAGAAACGGGGAAAATTGCAAAAGGTTTGATGGCGCTCGGCATCCAAAAAGGAGAGCATGTCGCCATCTGGGCATCGAATATTCCGGAATGGATTCTCCTGCAGTTTGCAACCGCGAGAATCGGCGCCGTGCTCGTCACCGTCAACACGAGCTATCAGGCAAGAGAGCTTGAATATTTGCTGGAACATTCGGATTCGACCACCCTCTTTTTGATGGACGGCTATAAAGGCACTTCCTACATTGATATGATTCAATCGATTACGAAAGATCCGAAAAACCTGCCAAAGCTCGAACGCCTCGTCTATCTTGGACGCGGGGACGCACCGGAAAAGATGATCTCATTTGCAGACGTTACCAAAAAAGGCAGCCTGATCTCTGATGACGCCCTTTTTGAAAGAGAGTGGTCTTTATCACACGAAGACGTCATTAATATGCAGTATACGTCTGGAACGACCGGATTTCCGAAAGGCGTGATGCTGACGCACAATAATATCGTCAACAATGCCGCGATCGTCGCTGCCAGGATGGGGCTGGGGAGCGAGGATAGATTATGCATCCCGGTCCCGCTTTTCCATTGCTTCGGCTGTGTGTTAAGTACGCTTGCCTGTGTGTCGGTCGGCGCGGCTATGCTGCCGATCATCGAGTTCAAGCCGGAAACGGTGCTGCAAACGGTCGAAAAAGAAAGGTGCACAGGTCTGCAAGGCGTGCCGACAATGTTTATCGCCGAGCTTTCGCACCCTAATTTTTCCGACTATGACCTTACTTCATTGCGGACCGGGATCATGGCAGGGTCTCCGTGTCCGAAAGAAGTCATGAAAAAAGTCATGAAACAGATGAATCTGACGGATATCACAATCGCATACGGACAGACAGAGTCTTCTCCCGTCATTACTCAGACGACGATTACTGATACGATTGAGCGCCGCGTCGAAACAGTCGGCAAAGTGCACCCCCATGTAGAAATCAAAATCGTCGACCCTGAAACGGGCGAAACGCTCGGCCCCGATGAGCAGGGTGAACTGTGTACAAGAGGATATCTCGTCATGAAGGGATATTACAAAATGGAGGAAGCCACGAAAAAGGCCATCGATAAAGACGGCTGGCTCCATACAGGCGATCTCGCGGAAATGGATGAGGACGGTTACGTCAGAATTACAGGACGTCTGAAAGATATGATCGTCCGCGGCGGGGAAAACATTTACCCGAGGGAAATTGAAGAATTCCTTTACGAGCACGAAGATATTGTCGATGTACAGATCGTCGGCGTTCCGGATGAGAAATACGGGGAAAAAACAGCCGCTTTCATTAAATGCAAACCTGGCAAAAAGCTGACGCTTGAAGATGTCAGGGCATTTTGCAAAGGCCAGCTTTCCTATTATAAGATTCCTGAATATGTATTTCATCTCGATGAATATCCGCTGACCGCCTCCGGCAAAGTGCAAAAGTACATTTTGAGAGATTGGGCAAAAGAGGCGTTGCACGCGGTGAAATAGTTGAATTGAAAAAAGCCGAAAATACCATGAACAAAAGCCTTACATGGTATTTTCGGCTTTAATGCATGAGCTAAAACACTTTTTTTCGGTCGCGCTCTTCCTTTAAGATTTCGACGGCTTCGCGGAACCGCTGGGAATGAACGATTTCCCGCTCTCTTAAAAAAGCCAGCCCGTCATTTAAATCAGGATCATCCGACATGTCAATCAGCCATTGGTAGGTCGCTCTCGCTTTTTCTTCAGCCGCAATGTCTTCATATAAATCTGCAATCGGGTCGCCTTTTGCCTGAATATATGTAGCTGTGAACGGAACACCTGCCGCATTATGATAAAACAGGGCTTTGTCATGATCTGCGTAATGATCGCCGAGGCCCGCGTCCCTCAGCTGCTCAGGCGTCGCGTCTTTCGTTAATTTGTATACCATCGTCGCAATCATTTCCAAATGGGCGAATTCTTCTGTGCCGATGTCTGTCAGAAGGCCGACAACCTTATCAGGAATGCTGTAGCGCTGATTCAAATAGCGGAGCGCAGCCGCCAATTCGCCGTCCGCTCCGCCGTACTGTTCGATTAAATATTTGGCCAGCCGCGGATTGCATTCCCTCACTTTCACGGGGTACTGCAGTTTTTTCTCATACAGCCACATGAACCTGACTCCCTTCCTTCTTTAAACTTGCCATGGCCAAGGACTTTGTTTCCAGCTCCAGTACGATGTCGTATGATCGGGGTCCCCCTGCGTGAGAGGGCCGTATTTTGATACGAACTTTGCTTTCAGCTTTTTGGAATATGCCGCATACTGATTGTATTGTTTAATTGCATCCATATCATCCGGATGTGTATCAAGGTACAGCATGAGCTCGACAATGACAAAATCAACCGCCTGAATCTCATGAAGCCTTTGATAATAGTCTTGCGGCAAAGTGTGTGTCATCCTCCCTTACCTCCTATCTCATAAGGATTTTCATAAGGGTCGTAAAACACGGGCCAAAGCGTCCCTTTTTGCAGCGCCTCCATCGGAGAAAACTGCGGAAGACCGCGGGGCTGAAAGCCTAAATACAAATTCGGCGGGGTCCGGTAATATCTTTTGCCGATTGGGGGGCACGGATCAAAAGCGCTGTGGAAAGGACGGTACGATTTAACTCTGGTGAATGATTCCTGGGCGTGTTTCAATGAATTCACCTCTAGTTTGTGATCGAATCTAATCTATTGTATTCACACATTCTTCCTGATATGTTCCTGAACGATTCTTTTTCCTTTGATCAGTTTTTCTTATTAATCTTTTAAATAAATTCGTATTTTACCAATCGTTAAAATTATATTATAGTTATAAATAGATAAATACTTTACCAAGTGAACAAAAAGGCTATCGTAGTATATAGGAAGAAGGGTTTTCATTGAGAATAAAAAATGATTTCCTTCGGGATATCATAATGATATTCATCAGCAGCCTCGGGGGGTTTCTGCTCTCATTAACGGGGATGACGATCGGGTGGATGGTCGGCACAATGACGGCTGCCGCCTGTCTGTCATTGTTTCGGCCGGCTCCGCTGAAAGAAGCGGTCAGCCAACACGGCATTCATAAAGGGTGGCTCAGTTTCGGGCAAATGTTATTGGGCATTGAGCTCGGCCAGAAAATGAATATGTCCGTGATTTTAATTTTCAAAGAAAACTGGCTCTTTGTCGGGGTGATGCTGATCCTTTCCGTCATTTTCGCAATGCTCTCCGGATTTGTATTATGGCGGTTCAGCAATGCGGATATGATGACGAGTTTTGTAGGGACTGCGCCCGGCGGACTTTCCGCCATGCCCGGCATTGCACAGGAAGTGGGAGCCAACACGGCTATCGTCAGCCTTGTGCAGACGATCCGGGTGCTTTTGGTTGTCATGACGATTCCTTTTTTCGTCTTTTTCATTCATTCTAAATATCCGGATTCGCATGCTGTCACACACCAGATGCTTGCCGCCGGTACATCCGAATTCGGAGCAGAATACGTGATGTGGACAGCCGTCTTTACACTCGCCGCTTTTTTTGCCTGTAAAGCGGCGAAACGGTTAAAATTTCCCGCGCCATGGCTGCTCGGAAGCATGATAGGCGTCGCCGCCGTTCAAATCGCCGGGAGCTCCCTGGCCGGCTACAGCCTGACCGCATGGTGGCCCCACGGGTTTTCGGTTCTGTCGCAAATCTGCCTCGGCGCAACGATCGGCTCGAAAATTCATAAGGAAATGTTCATCGGCGTAAGCAAAACGCTTACCGTCGCCTTCCTCGGCTCCGTCGGCCTGATCATCGCAATGATCGCGAGCGCCGTCGTGACTGCCCATGTGGCCGGCATTTCGTTGACGACGGCCATATTGGCTTTTTCACCAGGAGGAATTGCAGAAATGGCGACAACATCCGTTCCCCTTCATGCCGATTCGACATTTGTTGTCGCTGTGCAAGTGTTAAGGGTCGTGCTCGTCATTGCCATGATGCCGCCTTTCTTTCGGCTGCTGCATCACAGATCGGAAAAAACGGCGCACCCGCATATAAAAAAAGCCGGAACTGAGGGATAACCCTTTCGTTCCGGTTTTTTTATGCCTATCGAAACGCCGGCAGCCAGTCGCCATGAGCCTCGATCAGCTCGTCACACATATTGACGATATCATCGATCGACAGTTCCGACGCCGTGTGAGGATCGAGCAATGCAGCCTGATAGATGTGCTCTTTCTTTTTCGTCATTGCAGCTTCTATCGTCAAGAGCTGTGTGTTAATATTTGTGCGGTTTAAAGCCGCAAGCTGCTCAGGCAGCTCGCCTGCGATGCACGGGGTAATCCGGTTTTTCTCCGCCACACAGGTCACTTCGACGACTGCCTTTTCCGGAAGGTTTGTAATCAGCCCTTTATTCAATACGTTCCCGCCGAATGTGAACGGACGATTCGTTTCCATCGCTTCGATTATTCTTGAACTGTACTCCTTCGACCGCTCGTGCGTCAAATTCTGATTGCCGACGATCTCGCCGCGCATCTCTTCCCAGCGTTTGATCTGTTCTTGGCATCTCCTCAAATACTCGTCAATCGGGATGTTGAGCGCTTCAATGAGATCCGGATATTTGCTTTTGATAAAATAAGGATGGTATTCGGCATTATGTTCGGATGATTCTGTCACATAGTAGCCGAATTTATCCATCAGCTCAAATCTGACCATATCGCCGTGCTTTGTTTTCTGCTTTTCCTTCGCTCTTTTTTTGATCTCCGGATATAAGTCCTCGCCGTCTTTTTTGACTTCGAGCAGCCATGCCATGTGATTGATGCCGGCGATTTTTTCTTCGATTCCGTCATGCTCCATGCCGAGCGACTCAAACAGATCTTTTGTACATACTTGAACGCTGTGGCACAGGCCGACCGTTTTCACATCTGTATAGCGAAGCATCGCGCCGGTCAGGGAAGCCATAGGATTTGTATAATTCAAAAACCACGCGTCTGGAGCGACGCTTTCGATATCCTTCGCCATCTCCAATAAAACGGGGATCGTCCTGAGCGCCCTGAAAACCCCGCCGATTCCGACCGTATCTGCAATCGTCTGTTTCAGCCCGTATTTTTTCGGAATCTCAAAATCGATGACGGTGCTCGGTTTATAGCCGCCGACCTGAATCGCATTGATGATATATTTCGCCCCGGCCAGCGCTTCCTTCCGATCATCGTAGGCGCGAATCGAAATCGTTTCATTGTAGCGGTTCCTTAAATGTTCAAGCATATCCTTTGACTCTTTCAAGCGCCGTGGATCGATGTCGTACAAAGCAAATTCAAACCCGTCGAGGGCAGGAACCATCAGGCAGTCTCCCAATACGTTTTTCGCAAAGATCGTGCTTCCCGCTCCGATAAAAGCTATTTTAGACATTCATTTTCCCCCTGTTGATCAATTTGTGATTCATCCTTTAAGTGCTCCTGATGACAATCCTTTGATAAAGTACTTTTGCAGGAATAAAAACAAAATCGTCATCGGCAGCATCGCCATCAGCGAGGCGGCAGCCACCAGATGCAGGTTGTTCGCGTTTTGGCCGAAAAAGCCGGCAATCGCAACGGTGAGGGTCTGCACTTCTTTATCCTGCAGGAAAAAGATCGAAAATTGATAGTCATTCCAAATGAAGACGCAGGCAATAATGCAAACAGTCGCTGTTACCGGTTTCAGCAACGGGAAAACGATGTTAAAGAAAATCCCCATCGTACCCGCCCCGTCCATCCTGGCAGCTTCCTCCAGTTCTTTCGGAATGGTCGAACGGATAAAACCGGCATATAAAAAAATCGCGAGAGGCATATAAGCCGCTGTATTGTTCAGAATCGCTACCGCATGCGTATTCATCATCCCGAGCTCCACCACCATTTTGTATAAAGGAACCATCGACGATAGCGGCGGGATGATCATGATGGCGATAAACAAAAAATAGACGGCCTGATTCAGCTTTGTCCGGCGCCGGGCAAGCGGATATGCGGCCAGTGAGCCGATGAAAATGAGCAGCAGAGCGGAAACGAACGTAATGATCGCAGTATTGATAAATGAGTTTGTTAAACCGGCTTTATCCCACGCTTCCGTAAAATTGGCGATACTGAATTCTTCGGGGAGCTTCCACTTCGAGCTGAAATCCCCCTTTTGTTTCAGCGCCGTCGTAAGCAAAATGTAGAACGGAACAAGGTGCAGGACTGCAATAGATAAAGCCAGCCCTGTCAATAGGATGCGTTTCTTTTTTTGCATACGTTTCATCTACGCTTCCACCTCCTTGCGTTTAAAATAGATGAGAGCCGAAAAGCTGATCACAAGGATCATTACCGCCATGAAGACGCCCTGTGTCGCCGCATATCCCGCATCCTGCCTCTTAAAATACAAATCATACATAAACGTCGACATTGATTGTGAAGCATTGCCCGGACCGCCGCCCGTCAGCGCCAGAATGACATCGAACAGCTTTAATCCGCCGATGATATTGATCACCATGTTGATCGTCACCGAGGGCATCAAAAGCGGAAGCGTAATCTTCCAAAACTGCTGAAAAGCGCTGGCCCCGTCGATTTCAGCTGCTTCGTAAAAGTCTTGCGGAATGCTTCCCAGTCCTGCCAAATAGATCACCATTGCAATGCCCACGAATTGATACGAATTAACGAAAACGATAATCCACGGGTTGATTTCCGGGCTGCTTAACACGTTTACCGGGCCGGCGCCAAACAGCTTCATCACATCATTCAATGCGCCGCCTTCATAAGAAAAGAAAAAATACCAGATATATCCCATAATGAGCGGGCTGATAATTACCGGCAAGTAGACGACCGTTCTCATTACAGCTTTCATTTTGACGCTTTGAAACAGCAGCAGGGCATAAAGAAGCCCGACCATATTTTGCAAAATCGTACTGCCCAGCCCGTACAAGAGGGTGTTTTTGACAACAAGCCATGTAGCCGGATCGGCGAGCATCCGTTTATATTGGCTAACCCCCACCCATTCGTGCGATTGGGAAAAGCCGTTCCAATTCGTAAACGTGATTTTGATCCCGTTTGCGAACGGATAGATGATAAACACTGAGACAAGGAAAAGAGCCGGAAGATACATCCACCAGAGCGAGGCGCTTTTCTTCCATGACGGCCTTCTGCTTTTTCTTAGAACGGCAAGGCTTCTTTCTTTTGCTAATTCGCTCATCTCTTCACCTTCTTTTTATTGGCCTTTCAGCCTGATGTATTCGTCTTTTATTTTTTCTGAAACCTGCTTCGGCGTTAGTGTGCCGGCAAGCAGCTCCTGCCCTGTCGTCCCCATGACGTCCCACATCCCGCTCGGCAAATAAACGCGGTCAAAGTAGGGCTCGATTTTCATATCCCGATATTGTTCGTAAAACTTAGAATAGTAGTTGTCAGCCTTGGTGTTGGTCAATGCTTGAGGAAATGAAGTGGCTTCAGCGATCTTTTTCGCATTTTTTGGCTGTGCGGCAAATTCGATAAACCGTTTTGCTTCCTTCAAGTGTTCTGAATCTTTCCAGACAGCGATTGTATGACGCTCTCCTCCAATCCAGCTCGGTTTGTCTCCTTTATGAATGGCGGGTGTCGGAATGATGCCAAGCTGTATATCCGGATTGACTTCTTTCGTATCAGGGCCGATCGAGGTAGTCGAGAGGGTAAAGCCGATTTTCCCTTGAGCCATTAATTCGACAAGCTGGGAGGGTTTCGCCGTCAAAATATCTTCGTTAATGAGTTGTTTCTCCTGCATTTCTTTAAAGACCTTGGCCAAACGCGCATATTCGGACCAATCAAATGTCCCTTTCACAAGCGCTTCTTTTTCATTGTGCTTTTCATCTGTGATTAGAAGAGGGGTGGCAAGCTGATCATAAAACTGTGCCAGTGAACCCTTGTCTGAACCGGCAAACCAAAACGGGATCACGCTGCCGCTGCTTTTTTCTTTGATCGTCACAAGCGCCTTCATCAGTTCGTCCAGCGTCTCGGGCGGCTTGATATGATATTTCTTTAAGAGGCCGGCGTTGTAGGTGATTCCGTCCTTTGCCTGGTTGAACGGATATGCGTATACTTTCCCCGTTTCATCTTTCAAAATCGGTTTCAGGCCGGGGTCAAGATGTTTCGTCCAATTCATATCCTTCAAATCGGCAGCATATTCTCCGTAGCGGATTTTCGCCCAGCCGTGAGTATCGAATAAATCAGGCATATCGTTTGCCGCCATCTTTACGCGAAGCATATTTTCATAGTCTGCGCCGGGAAAGTTGATATCGATCTTGATGCCTTCATTTTCTTTTTCAAAATCATCGGCCACGCTTCTGAGCGCTTTTTTTTCATTGTCATTGGTCATTGTTGAAAACAGCGTCAGCGTGACCCCGCCATTCTGCTGTCCTGCGCTTCTTCCCGAGCAGCCTGCTGCCGTACCGGCCAGCAAAACGAGGAAAATAAAAGAAAACATTAATTTTTTCATCAAGCTTCACCTCATTCCTTATGATTCAGATTCCAAAAAAGCGCTTTCATTTTTGGTTTACTGAAATTTAGTAATCACCTCCTTCATAACTGCGGCCTGAGGATTTCAGCATTGCCGCCTGTGAAACCCGCAGCTTTCTCTAATGATGAGCTCCGAGGGAACAGTGACTTGCAACGGAAGGTTTCTTCCTCTCATACGGTCGAGCAGCAATTTGACGCCCGTCCGCCCCATTTCCTCTGTGGGCACTTTTACAGTCGTTAAAGCAGGATTCGCATATTTGGCCGCTTCAATGCCGTTGAAGCTGACAATCGCCACATCGTCGGGAACCTTGAATCCCGATTCGCGCAAAGCCCGCAAAGCGCCGATCGCCATTGAATCACTGGCAATGAAAAAAGCATCAGGCACTCGCTTTTTCGCAATCGCCTGTTTCATCAGTTCATAGCCCTCCTGCATCGAATACTCGCCGACATAGATATTGTCGGAGCTTTCCGTACCGGTCAACTGCATAAACGTTGTCAGCCGCTTATCTTCAATTTCAACCGCTTCCGTTTTGCGGTCGCTTGCCCGAAAATGCTCTTTCTCCCGGCCTCCGATATATCCGATGTTTGAATAGCCGAGCGATATCAGATGATTGATTGCCCGTCCCGTGGCTTTTTGAAAATCGACGACAACGGAATCGTACTGCTCTTCGCCGTCTTTATGGTTGATGTATACAATGTTTTTTAAATCGCCGATGCTGTGCTTCAAACCGGCAATATTGATTCTCCCGATCACGATCAAACCGTCGACGTCCGACACAGGCTGATTGAAGCGGATGCTGCTTAATTGAATAAATTTCGTGATAAAGACCCCTTTTTCAAAACACTCGCTTTCAATTCCCTGTCTGATCGAATAAAAGTACGGATCATTCAATTCCTCTTCCTGCGACTGACAGACGACAATGCCGATCCGCGGGCTTTCCCCGCTTCCTGCATACTCATGTTCATTGCGGCGCCTGCGGTTGTTTTTATAGCCGAACCGCTCTGCAATATCCAGGATCCGCTGCCTTGTTTCAGGTGTAACTGATAAAGACTGATCGTGGTTGAGCACTCTTGAAACCGTCGTTGCAGAAACCTTCGCTTCCATCGCGATATCTTTTATGGTTGCCATTTTAACCCCCCAATGCAGACTTCATCCAATTTCACTAAATGTTTACTAAAGACATCTTAACAAACAGAAAGAATGTTTTCAATATTAAAATATTTCGATTTAAATAAAAAAGCATTTGGTCAAATCCAAATGCTTTTTTGCCGCTGATCCGAAGTAGCAGCTTTTCATTGCATTACCGCCGCTTTTTTCATCATCTCCTCCGTCTGAATCGCTTCAAGGAAAAAATGCGCGGCTTCTTTATAAAGCGCCTTTTTGCTGTAGACATTGGCCGCTATGAGCGAAAGTTCCCGCACGCTGTCATATTGCTTTCGTTTCAATAAGGCGGCAAGGCTTTTTTTGCAATCGTCAAACGCTTTTTCATGATAGACGGAGTATAGGACATCGACTTTCGCGTCAAATATGTCATTACAAGCCTCTCGTGACCTTTCTTTCCCTTCCGTATAGTAAACGATCGCCCGGTCGTGCCCGCCGGTTTTGAAAAGCTCCTTTATCAATAAATAAACGGATTGAAAGTAGTGGTCTGATGCGGCGTATGCTTTATCTTTCAAGGCTTTTTCCAAATATGTAATGCTCTCTTCCGGCTTGTCCATGGCCGAATAAAGAAGGCCGTAGTGATGGAAGGCGTGCGCCTCCTTGACATGGTCACCTGCAGCCCTCGCTGTTTTGACTGCTTCAGCCAAAAATTGTTCCGCTTCTTTATATTTTCCCATCTCAGTATAATTGTCCGCCATCGTCATGTAGACCGAGACAAGATTCATAGCGTAACCGCCATGATCCTGGAAAATCTCCATCGCTTGTCTTGTGTGGCTCAGCGACATCAAGTTTTCTCCTAAGTCATAATACAATTTGCCGATTTTTTCGTGAAATCGCGCGGCTTCTATCGGATCGTCCACATGGGCAAGTTTTTTTTCGGCCGTTTTGTAAAAGCCGATCGCCTGCTGATCATTTTTCTTATAGCTTTCGTATGCTCCGGAAAAAAGGTGAAAATAATACGAAATCAAGTGTGAGTCGCCATATCCTTCCCCTCTATTGTCGTCCGGCATGCCGTTATGCATTTCTTCTAGAAGTGCGTAATAGGTGAGGAACGCTTCGCTTTCTTCCATTTCCTTTATTAATGGCTTGGCTTGTTTAAATAATCGTACCGACTGTTCTGTATCGTTTTCCTCGATGGCCCGGTACCATGAGTTCAGAATGTTGGCTGCTTCCTCCGCGGGAATCTTATTCATGGAGAACTCCTTTCTTCCTGAATGCTATATTTTTATATCATACTATATCTTACCTTTTATTACACCTATAGAACTAGGTCTATTTTCTCATTGTCACAAAAAAACGTCCTTTTACAGCAGGGACGTTTCCGATCGAGGCCGTAAACATCGGTGTAATAGCAGGATGCCCGGTCAGGCAGAACTTTCCCGTTTCCGCCCGAAGAGCTGCAGCTCAGTTCTTTTTTAGCCGGTGTTTTGTTTCACAAATGCATTTTCCTCCAGACGGTCGGCACCCATTTATCCAGCATGATTGCAGCCAATGCCGTTTGACAGACGCTGCTGGAATCTTAATTCCGCGATCCCGAATTGTATATCTATCAGTCCGCCCGCCGCTTTCGCCTGAGCCGCTTGAATCAAGTCATTATACATAGGCCTTTTCCTGATGTACGTATGGTTCTTGCCGGCCCATTCATCTTAAAAACAACTGACCAATCAAACATATGCTGCACAGCATAGCCGGCCAGACCTCACTTCCTTCTCCGCTTCATGCCAATAATATGAACGGGGTCACCGCTGCAAAAACTTTGTAAATCCTGGTGCGAAATTGATCATATTTTATATCTGAAAATTTACAACCGTTTTATTCTTCGAATTTTCAATCCTCTTTTCTCTTTGAAACGAAGGTCTTTTTACCGATATATAGAGCGAACGCCGTAAAATGAAAAAGGAGGAGAGCTTTATGACAAAGTTATGGAAAACCGCTGCTTCTGTCATGCTGTTTTTAGGAGTTTTCGCCATGTCCTCCCGCGTTCATGCTGAAGGCCAGCAGCACGGAAGCGGGGTCATCGTCGTTTACAAAAACAAAAGCGGACAAGAAACGGCGCTGGAGAAAAGCGAATCCGTCGATCATCAATACAAACATATTCCCGCCGTCGCCGTTACGGCTGACAAAGAGACAGTACAGGACTTAAAAGATGATCCCGATATTCTATACGTTGAAAAAAACGTCTCATTTACGGCAGCCGACAGCACCGAATTCAAAGTATTATCAGATGAAACCGGTGAAGATTCAGATTCATTTGAACAATGGAATTTGAAGCCGATTCAGGCTGAAAAAGCCTGGAGTGCCGGACTTACGGGGAAAAATGTGAAAGTCGCGGTAATCGACACCGGAATCTCCGCCCATGATGAGCTTACCGTTTCAGGCGGCACGTCAACGGTCAGTTATACGTCCTCATACAGCGATGATAACGGCCACGGAACGCATGTCGCCGGGATTATCGGAGCCAAGCATAATGACTATGGAATCGACGGGATTGCTCCGGGTGTCCAACTGTATGCAATCAAAGCACTCGATCAAAACGGAACGGGCGATCTTGAAAGCATTCTCAAAGGAATCGACTGGTCAATCGAACATGGCGTCAATGTCATCAATATGAGCCTTGGCACGTCTACCGACAGCCAAATCCTTCATGATGCCGTCGATAAAGCCTATCAAAAAGGGATCTTACTGGTTGCGGCAAGCGGAAACGACGGAAACGGACATCCTGTCGATTATCCGGCCGCCTACAGCAGCGTCATCGCTGTTTCCGCAACTGATGAAGAAAACGGGATTGCCGGTTTTTCCAACACCGGAGCAGAAGTTGAATTTTCCGCTCCCGGCACGTCAATCATCAGTACGTATTTACACCAGCAATTTGCTGCAGGAAGCGGCACATCTCAAGCCACGCCGCACGTAACCGGCATGCTTGCGCTTTTAAAACAACTGTATCCAAATGAAACAAGCGCCGGGCTCAGGCAGCAATTGCAGCAAAATGTCAACGATTTAGGAGATGCCGGCCGCGACCAGCTGTTTGGCTACGGTCTCATCCAATACAAAGAAACACAGTCAGCAGCGCTTGCAGCGGCAAGAAAAGCCGTTGAAAACGCTGAAAAAACAAAGCTGCAATCTGATATTGACGCCGCACGCAAGCTCGTCGGCAAGCTTCCCGATACATCAGAGAAAAATGAGCTGCAAAAACGGCTGGACAATGTTCAGTCAGAGCGAAACCTTGCGGATGCAAAACGCAAAGTCAGCCTTGCGGAAAAGTACAAAACCGAAAAAAGCGTTGGCGAAGCACAATCGGCCATTAACAAGCTGCCGGGCGGAATCGCAAAAACGAATCTTCAGAAGCGGCTGGACAATGTAAAGAGATATATGGCAAAAGCGATTGACAAAGCGGCGGAAAAAGTAACTAAGGCTGAAAAGAAGAAAAATAAAACAAATCTAAAAGACGCTGAGAAAGCGGTCAGCCAGCTGCCAAGCGGTTCTGCGAAAACGAAGCTGATGAAACGGCTGAATGCGATTAAAGTAAAGTAACGCACAAAAAACCTTTAAGCCATGATCATGTCAGGCTTAAAGTTTTTTTTCCGGCCATTACTTTTTATCAATCCGTTCAGCGACGATGCCGACAATCTCCTTGTCTGAGACAAAACCGAAATGGCGGCTGTCATAGCTGTGAATCCGGTTGTCTCCAAGGACAAAATAATGGTTCTGGGGAACCCTTTTCTCTCCCGTTACCTCTTCCAGAGTAAAATCCCCGGTCAGATCGCCCCCTGCGGTAACCTCCTTTAAATCATCCAAATAAGGCTCTTTCACCGGTTTGTTATTAATGTACAGCTGGTCATCCACATATTTAAGCGTTTCGCCCGGAAGACCGATGACCCGCTTAATGAACACATCTTTCTCAGGTCCTTTAAACAGAAGGATGTCAAAGCGGTGGATCGTTTGAAAATGATGGGCAAAGCGGTTGATAAGAAGCGTGTTGCCCTCCTGATAGGTCGGATTCATGCTGACCCCTTCTACTTTATATTCGATGAAAACGGCGTTTTTCACCTGAATACCAATGACGATTAACAGTGCCGCGGCGATGACCAAAAAGCGCTTTTTCACATTTATGTCCCCCTAGTCATTCTCTCTCTGGCTGAATTTCACGTTCAAGCGATGTTCGAGCCGCTTTCCGGCGTACCATAAAATCATAATGACGATGATGGCAGCAGCTGTTCGCAAAGGCTGCGTAAACAGCGCCTTCAGGTCATGGCCGATAAAGCTGACAATAAAAATCATCACAAACTTTCCGCAAAGCACCGCAAGCGAAAAAGGCACAGGGCTGATCCTTGAAAGCCCCGCCACAACATTTACCGCTGCCGAAGGCGTGAATGGAAAGCAAAGCAGCAGGAACAACGGGCCGAAGCCGCGCTTTTCCAGCCAGGTCATCAGCTTTTTCACCGACTGATGCCTCCGTATAAAACCAAGCGCCTTTTGCTGGCCGAAATGGCGGATAAACAGAAAGACCGCAATTGAGCCTGCTGAAGCGCCGATCCACGTCAAAATGAACCCCTCCCACAAGCCGAACGAATTCACATTTGCGACGATAAATACGATGAGGGGCAAAAACGGAAGAATCGCTTCTATGAACGGCAGCAATATGGCGGCAAACGGACCAAAAGCCCGATAGCTTTGAAAAAATTGTGTTAGATTCTCTTCTGTAAAATAACTGAACAATTGCTCCAACATTTATTCTCCTCATACAGTTGTCTACTTCTATTCTACACGTTAAAGCCGAAACTTTAAATGATCGGGCTCCGGAGGTTTTTAAAGAAACGTCCGGCCGCGGATTCTTTATTAGTCTGAAACAACCGGCGCATTTTAGTCTTTTTTTCCCGTTCTTGAAAAAAGAAAGGACTTTCGTGTACAATAAAAACAGAACAAACGTTCCTAAACAGAAATGAAAAGAGGAGAAAAGCCATGACGAGAATTCCCTCCGATGTCAGGGACACGATTGAAAAGGCTATTTATCTTCCCATGACCATCAGCATCTTAAACAGGGATATCGCTATCGTTCAGCAGAGCCCGTTTAAGCTGAAGGATCCTTATCTGCGCCTGATCGAGCAGGCGCTGAAGCTGGCGCAGCGCGATTTATACGATGTAAAAAACGATTTGCGCAGACGGAAAGTCAAAATTCACGAAGTATCCCGGGACGAAGCGTTTACGATGTATTGCTTCATTTACGAAGGATACGAGGAAGAGCACAATTACTTCAACCCCCGTATCCGCAACCAGGTCGCCGCTCTTTTGGAGCATTATTTATTCGCGGCAGATCCCGGTCAATAGCGCTTTCTCAGCTCCCTGAGGATGAATTCATAGATCAGCTGGTTCTGATCCTCCTTCGGATACAGCATAAATTCCTGTTTTTTCGGCGCGGCGTTCCCTTCAATCCGGTCGAGAAATTTCGTTCTCAGCCATGCCGTGCGGTAAACCTGATTTTCGAAAGACGCGCTGGACACCGGCAGCTCCAGCGATTCGCCGTTTACGAACGTAACGAACGTATTGTCATACTTAGCCGCACGGAATTCATGAACATGCGCATGGGAAAGCCACCCGCATTGAGGCCTTGTAGAGGAGAATGTGGGAAAAAGAAAAATATTGTTTGAATGATCCACCATGATCGGCGGCTTATGGGAAACTTTAATGACTTCGTACGTGCCGGCCTTTCTCCCTGCATAGCTTGAACCGAAATAGCGGCAGCTTCTCTCTATGATTTGAAAAGGTCTCATATTGACCCGAAATGTCCTGTCGGTTTCAAGCACTTTTGAGGCGGGCGTTTTTCCATCATCAAGAGGAAGAACGGCCATTGTCGAACTGTTTACTTCATAAGAATCTCTTGTCAAATCTTCGGTATTGCTCATCATGATCCTCCCAACCATTAGTCAATTTATACTATTAATCTAACATTATCCTATTAAAAACGACAGGATTTTTTCAATTAATTTGAAAAAATGTTTTTAAAATGACATTTTTATATTTTATTCCGAAAAAATCAAGTTTTTCGTCCTAATCTACACTCTTTTCTTCTTATAAAGACGCTTTTTCCGAATAATTATCTAAAAATTTTAAATACTTATTGATTTTTTCATTCGCAATCCATATACTATAAAAAAGGCATCAGGGGGAATCTTTATGAAAGAGAAAAAGTCGTACGCTGAGCTCATGAAGACCCGCAATAACCAAAAGGTAAAAGAACTTGATGTAACCATCACGGACATCTACATTCAAATGGTCCTTGATGAGTCGTTGATTAAACGGCGTTTGAACTTGCTGTATGAGAAAATTAATGAGGCATTGGACAAAGGAGATAAACAATCTTTCCTTGAGCTTTCAAGAGAATATACCGCGTTGAAAATGCACGCATAACAGCCAATCCCCAGGAAAGGATTGGCTTTTTTATACGCAAAAAGGCAAAGCGCTTACCGCCGCCTGTCCTTTTTATCCGTTTATGATCGTTCCCCCGTTGACATGGAGCACCTGCCCGGTCATGTAAGAGGAATCGTCGCTCGCCAGAAACAAATAGCTCGGCGCTACTTCGACAGGCTGTCCCGGGCGCCCCATCGGCGTCGTCGAGCCGAACACCTCGACTTCCCTTTCGGTAAACGTCGACGGGATCAGCGGCGTCCAAATCGGGCCCGGCGCCACGCCGTTGACACGGATACCCTGATCAACGAGCGACAAAGCGAGCGATCGCGTAAACGACGTAATCGCTCCCTTCGTCGCTGAATAATCGATCAGCCTTTCATTGCCGGCATACGCCGTAATCGACGTCGTATTAATAATCGAGCTGCCTTTTTTCATATGGGGCAGAACTGCTTTTGTTAAATAAAACATCGAAAAAATGTTCGTTTGAAACGTTCTGAGCAGCTGATGGCTCGTGATCTTTTCGATTCCTTTTTGCGGATGCTGTTCAGCCGCATTATTGACAAGAATATCGATCGTCGGAAATGCTTCATTCGCCCGGCGGACCGCCTCATTGCAAAACGCTTCATCTCCGATGTCCCCTGCGATCAGCATGCACCTTACGCCTTCGTTTTCGACATAAGCCTTCGTTTCTTCCGCATCGCGGAGCTCATTCAAATAAACGATGACGACGTTTGCCCCCTCCTTCGCAAACAAGACGGACACCGCCCGGCCGATCCCGCTGTCTCCCCCTGTAATAATCGCTGTTTTCCCGGCCAGTTTTTTCGCCTTTTTCGGCCTGTCAAAAACGGGACGGGGGTTCATCACATACTCCAATCCGGGCTGCTGGTTCTGGTGCTGGGGAGGCAGTACTTTTTTCGGCTGTTTACTCAAGGTGAATTCCTCCTTCACATCAATTAAACCTTACTATTTTATGGACAAATCAAATTTTTATGACAAGCCGTTTCCCGCGCATGAATATTTCTACATTGGAAAATGTAAGAACAAAACACATTTGGAGGGAACATTGTGACACATCATGAGCAAAAACTGCCGGATTCGCCTGAATCGTATTGGAGAGACAGCACTGACCTTCCTTCATTTCAAGAGCTCACGGAGGACGTGAAGACGGATGTCGCGATCATCGGAGGCGGCATGACAGGGATTACGACGGCATACATGCTGACGCAAAAAGGATATCGCGTCGTTTTGATTGAAGCAGGACGCATTCTGAATGGAACGACGGGGCATACGACCGCAAAAATTACCGCCCAGCATGACCTGATTTATGATGAACTGATCAACCATATCGGAATGTCTAAAGCGCGGACATATTATGAAGCGAATCTCCAGGCCCTTTCATTCATCAGAAATCTCGTTCATGAACAAAACATCTCCTGCGATTTTCAAGAACAGGACGCCTGTATTTATACAACAGAAGAAAAATCGGTCCAAAAGATCAGAAAAGAGCATGAAGCCTATCAGAAGCTCGGGATTGAAAGGGAGTTCATCAAGGACCTTCCCGTCCCGATCGATATTAAAGCCGGCCTCGTCATGAAAAATCAAGCGCAGTTTCATCCGCTCCATTACTTGAAACATCTTGCCGGCGCCGTTCAAAAAGCGGGCGGAAAACTGTTCGAAAACACGGCCGCCAAGGAAATCAAAGAAGGAGATCATCCGAAGGTACTGACGACAAACGGGCATATGATCATCAGCGATTATGTGGTGTGCTGTACGCACTTTCCGTTTCATGATAAAAAAGGCTTTTACTTTGCAAGGCTTGAACCGAGCCGGTCTTACGTACTTGCCGTCAAGCCAAAAAACCCTTACCCGGGCGGCATGTATTTAAGCATTGATCAGCCTTCCCGGTCGCTGCGTTCGGTCACGATCGGCGGCGAAAACATGGTGATTGTCGGTGGGGAAAGCCATAAAACAGGCCAGGGAAAAGATACGATAGAGTATTACAGAGCCCTTAAGTCGTTCGCAGAAAGTGTGCTCGGCATCGAAGACATCCTCTATCGCTGGTCGACTCAGGATTTAATTACCCTTGATAAAATCCCTTATATCGGACCGATTTATCCGAAAGAAAAAAGGATCCTTGTCGCGACCGGATTCCGAAAATGGGGCATGACGTCGAGCACGCTCGCCGCTCAAATCATGACCGACCATATTACAAACGAAAGCAATCCGTATAAGGAAATCTTCGACCCTTCCCGCTTTCATCCTGATCCGAGCATCAAAAAAGCGATTTCCTTTAATACAGACGTCGCCAGACACCTTGTTGAAGGAAAGCTTGAACAGCCGCTCCGCACCCCTGATGAGCTTGCCCCAGGAGAAGGATCGGTCGTTTCAATCGGAGGAAAGCGGGCCGGGGCATACCGCGATGAAAACGGGCGGCTCCATACCGTCGATACGACATGCACTCATATGGGCTGCGAGGTCGAATGGAATGACGGAGAAAAGACATGGGACTGCCCGTGCCACGGTTCGAGATTTTCAATTGACGGCGAAGTGATGGAAGGTCCTGCGGTCGCACCGTTAAATGATCCCAAAAACTAGCATCCCCTGCTAAAAAAAAGAAAAGAACAGCCGATAAAAAAGATAAATGCTGGAAAATTCTAAAATCCGGCATTTTTATTATCGTTTACAGGGGGATACGGATTGTGTTATTCAAAAAGGATAGAAAGACAGAACGCTCGCTATTGGCTGAAGGGGGCAATGACAAAACAAACAGAATCAGGCTTCCGGATCATCCGGAATTTCAAAAGCAGCTCGCCATGGTCGGTTTGACGAATGAAGACCTCTGGGTGTTGAGCAAGCTGAAGCCTTTGGTTTCAGAACATATCGAGACCATCGTCGCCCGGTTTTATCAAAACCTTGAGCATGAAAGCTCGCTGATAGACATCATCCATGATAACAGTACGGTCGACCGCTTGAAAAAGACGCTCACCATCCATATAAGCGAAATGTTTTCCGGAATCATCGATGAAGCGTTTTTAGAAAAAAGAATCCGGATCGCCCACGTTCATTTGAAGATCGGGCTTCTGCCAAAGTGGTACTTGTGCGGCTTCCAAGACCTTCTTCTATCATTCTTGACATTATTTGAAAGCGCCTTAGCCGCCGGTGAATACATGCGGGCCGTCAAAGCGGTCACGAAAATTCTCAACATTGAACAGCAGATCGTTTTGGAAGCCTATGAAGAAGAGCATGCCAGAATCCGCACGCTTGAAGAAGAACGGAAAGCCGAGCTTCACAGGCAAATCAAGGATACGTCAGGCTCGCTTGCCGCATTGTTTGCAGAAACGACGGGCGCGGTTCAGGAACTGGTCGACAAATCGGCAGATATCTCCAAAACATCGAGAGCCGGAACAAAGACGGCGAGTTCTGTCGAAGAAAAATCAATCGGCGGCAAAAAGGAACTAGAGGAACAGGAACAGCAGCTGAACAAGATGGGAAGCAGCATGACCGAAATCGAGCAGGAAATTAAAAAGCTGGAAGAAATCGCAGGCCAAATCGAAAAGATTTTCGGCATCGTAACGGGCATTGCCGAGCAGACGAACCTGCTGTCGCTCAACGCTTCGATCGAATCGGCGAGGGCCGGGGAGCACGGAAAAGGCTTCGCCGTTGTCGCCAATGAAGTCAGAAAGCTTTCCGACGATACGAAAAAAACCGTCTCAACGGTCTCAGAGCTTGTCGATAACACAAACGCGCAGATCGGAATCGTGACCAGACACATTACAGGGGTAAATCAGCTTGTGGTCAAAAGCAAAGAAAAAATGACAGAGATCAATCATTTATTCGATGACATCGTCGACAGCATGAAGCTCAGCAAAAATCAAAGCGGCAAAATCGAAGAGGATCTGACATCCTTTTTAAGCGGCCTTCAAGAGGTAAACGGAGCCGTATCGCAAGTCGCTGCTTCTGTCGATTCGCTTGTCGAACTGACCGAAAAATAAGCTTGGAACAATCCACAGATCTCCCTGATCTGTGGATTTATTTGACACTGGACCGCAAGAACCCTGGCACGGGTCCGTTTGCTGAAAAATTGCGGCGTTCGCCCAAGAACTTGGGTTTTGTTATCATAAACTGAATCTAAAGAGGCACTTAGGCGATCAGGGAGCATCCTGAGACCGCGGCTTGGGAATTCCGGTCAAATTAGTGAGTACCCGTTTTGAATTTTAGTATAATGGTTGTATCATATAAAAAACGTGCACTCGTGTTTGAAAGGAGATCTTTTTTAATGACTGCGATTTGCTTAATCCGGCACGGAGAAACCGACTGGAACGCTTTAGGAAAACTTCAGGGAAGAACCGATATCCCTTTGAATGAAACCGGAAGAAGACAGGCAAAAAAAACCGGAGAATATTTAAAAAACACATCTTGGGACGTCATCATTTCCAGCCCGTTAAAAAGAGCCAGGGAAACGGCGGACATCATCAACCAGTACCTCGGGCTTGATATTGTCGAAATGGATGATTTCATCGAACGAAATTACGGGGATACAGAGGGTATGCCATTTGAAGAAAGAATGAAGCTGTACCCTGATAAAAATTATCCGAACCAGGAATCAAAAGAAGCGTTGACAGAACGGCTGATGGCCGGCATTCAAAAGGTCAGCGGGCAATACCCGAATCGCAAAGTGCTGATCGTCGCCCACGGAGCGGCGATTCACGCGCTCTTGTCAAGGATTTCAAACGGGGACGTCAACCTTGACAACACAAAACTCGTCAATGCCTGCCTGAGCAATATCCGCTTTCAGGAAAATAAATGGCATGTTCAAGACTATAACCTGTCAGAGCATCTATTCGATTAACACATGCGGACGGCACCCGAATTTGCCGTCCGCATGTTACGTTTTGCTGCGCTTCGCTTCACGCCGCAGCAAATAAATAAAATAAGGACCTCCGATCACGGCAGCAATCAAACCGGCCGGGATTTCAACTGGCGGGATCAGCCCTCTCCCCGCCGAATCTGCCAGAAGCAGGATAATGGAGCCAACCATTCCTGAGACGGGGATCAGGATGCGGGACTCAACGCCTGCCAGCCTTCTCGCAATATGCGGCGCCATCAGCCCGATAAAACCGATCGTCCCGACAGCGGTTACGGAGGCTGCCGTCAAAATGACAGCCGCGGCAAGCAGCAAAAACCGCGTCCTTTCAAGCCGGACGCCAACGCTTGTGGCAATCGCGTCCCCTGATTTGATGATATCAAGCGGCTTTGCCGCAAGCCACACGGGCGGAATGAGCAGACAGCACCAGATAAACAGAGAAAGCACATCATTCCAGCTTCTTCCCCATAAGCTTCCGTTCAGCCAGATTAAAGCGCTGTTAACATTCGGACTTCCCCTTGAAATCAACAGCTGAATCCCCGAATGGCAGAAAGCGTTGACGGCAATCCCGACTAGCGCCAGCCGCACCGGTGAGATGCCGTTTCGATAAGCCAACACATAAACAAACACGGCCGCAACGATGCTTCCGGAAAAAGCGGCTCCAGTCAATAAGATGGAGCTTTGCTCTGAAAACAGCACAGTGACAATGACCGCTCCGAATCCCGCTCCCCCCGTTATCCCGAGCGTGTCAGGCGCGGCGAGCGGATTTCTCATCAGCGACTGGGCGATAACACCCGCAACAGCGAGGGCACCGCCCGCAAGCACGGCCAGGATGACCCGCGGCATTCTGAACTCCATCACCATAAACCGAATTCCCGGATCGCCCTGCCCTGCCAAAGATTTGATCACATCTCCGAGCGGATACTTCTCATCGCCGATCATTAAATTGGCCGCTGCCAAAAGCAGCAGGAACACCGGAAGAATGACAAGTACGGCTGACGGCTTTCTGCGCTGCCTTTTTGTTATGTCTGTTTTGATGTTCATGATGCCGATCCCTCTTTTCGTCTCCGCGCCAAATAAATAAAAAAGGGCGTTCCGATGAATGCCGTGACGACGCCGGCCGGCGTCTGATACGGATAATAAACAAAGCGTGAAGCAATATCCGCCGCAAGAAGCAGCACCGCGCCAAGGATCGCCGAATACGGAATAACCGTCCGATAATCAGCCCCCATCGTATAGCGGATTATATGGGGAACCATCAATCCGATGAAGCCGATCGGGCCTGCTGCCGCTACGGAAACCCCGGCAAGCGCGATGACGGTGACTGTGATCAGCATCCGGCTGATCCACATTTTTTGCCCCAGCCCTTGAGAAATGTCATCGCCGAGGCTAAGAACGGAGGCCGTTCTTCCAAAGGCAATCGCAATCAGCAATCCAAGAAGGCTGACGGGAATCAAAAACTCAAGCTTTTCCCACGAACTCCCTGCTAATGACCCCGAAAGCCAAAACAAAATCGTCTCCGTCGACTCCTCATGAAAAATGAGGAGCATCTGCGTAACGGATGCAAGGATCGCCTGAATGACGACACCGACTAACGCAAAGCTGATATCCCGCTGATTCTCGCTGAAAACAGAAGCGATCACATAAACGGTAACGGCGGCAACGGCTCCTCCTATAAACGCCGTCCCCATCGTCATCATCGGGACGGCTGCAGCCGGAAACACGACCGTCAGAAAAACGACAGCCGCCGAGGCACCGGCATTAATGCCAAAAATGCTTGGTGACGCAAGGGGATTTCTCGTGACCGCCTGCATGAGCGCCCCTGCAGCTCCAAGGTTCGCGCCGATCAAAGCAGCTTCCAAAGCGCGCGGGATCCGAATAGATAGAATGATAGAATCCAATTTTGAATCGTCGTATGAAAAGATGGCCGACCATATATCAGAAAGCGCAATATTGGCAGAACCGATCGAAACGGAAAGCGTAAAACATACGAGCAAAAGAATAACGAAAGCGATGCGGATCAAAAGCACCTTTTTCATGAAAGCAGATCACCTTCCTCGTAAAAAACAAGCGCATGCTTTGTTGAAAAAGCATGCACAGAAACCGCCTAAAAAACAGCCGGTCATGTATCGATAGGCACCGGGTGTCGGCGCCTAACCTCCGAACATCAGAATTCATTTCAGGATATCATGTTCGATTTGATCGATCACGGCATTTGCTCCGTCTATGCTGCGGCGAAGCGACCATGCGAACCTGTCGACTTTATACACCTTGTGATGTTTGACGGCGCTGAGCTTATTCCAGAGCGGATCATTTTCAAGCGGCCGTTTTCCGTTTTGATCAACTTTATCCTTTTCTCCCGACATTAAAATGATGACATCCGGGTCTTTCTCGAGAAGCTGTTCGACAGTCATTTTAATGTTGACGGACTCGCCGTTTTCAGCATCGCTTTTTTTGCTGTCGCCTACCGCGTATGTATAGCCGATATTCATCAACAGCTGGGAGGTGAAGAAGTTTTGGTCACGGACTGTGATTGCTTCATTCGTATTTCCGAGTAGAAGAACGCTTTGTTTTTTGTCAGAGAGCTTCTCTTTCAGCTGTTTCAGCTTTTTTTTATGTTCGGTGATTTTTTTCTCCATTTCGCTTTCTTTTCCGACCGCTTTTGCAATCGTAAGGGAAGCATCAATCGTATCCTGGTAGTCGGCATTTAAATTTTTCAGCGCAATCGTCGGCGCGATTTTTGACAGCTTGTCATACACACCGCTGTGTCTGCTTGAATCCGCGATAATCAGATCGGGCCTTAATGCCGCGATTTTTTCAAAGCTTGGCTGCGCCCGTGTGCCGACCGATGTATAGCCTTTGATTTCTTTTCTTACTTGTTCATTTATAAACTTCGGCTTTCCGTCATCTGCGACGCCGACCGGTTTAATGCCTGCATCCAACAGGGTATCGATAAATCCGAGCTCAAGGACGACAACCTTTTTCGAATGTTTCGGCACTTTCGTTTCGCCCAGATCGTGTTTAACCGTTACGGTATCCCGGCTGGAATTTGAAGCGATCCCTCCTGAGCCTGAGCAGGCGGACAAAACAGCGATGAGAAGGACAAAAGATAGAATTGTAAAATATCTAAACTTCATATGTATCTCCTTTGTTCTTTATGTAGACTGAAATTATTATAGCAACAGAACAGCATAATGACAATGATAATCATTATCAACATAAAGAAAAAGAAAACAGGCTCCTCTTTCCCTGCTGAGAGAAAGCCAAATGACCGTTATGATGATCATCTCCGTACCCGCCGCATTGAAAGGAACATGCAGCCAGCCGTTCAGCACAGCTTAGGGCAGCTTGTTTCTATCGGCGAGAGGAACGACAGGCTTCCTATGTAAACGCAAAACGCGAGAGCCGTACCGAACAAAACGACAAACACAATGGCCGCTCCCCCTCCGTTTCAGAACTTCCCGAGATCCCCCATAAAGGCGCACCGATCAGCACCATGAACATTCCTTTAGTATGCTCCCATATTATAAAATCATTTTTTATCTTAAGCATTTAATATTTTCACAAAATGAGAGCGTCCATGACGCTTTGCAGCCATTGGGGATCACGACCTTTTTCACACGATCGGCCGGTATAAAAAACCGGCTATTTTCATTCTTAAGACCTTGAGATTTTTTCTAAAATAGGAAAAGGAGCTCGAAAAACCAAATATTTTTTTTCAAAAAAATAGGTCTACCATATATTTCATTTTTTCTATATAATAAATTAACAGAATAATTGGAATAGAAGATATTATCTCTATATTTCAATTATTCTGAACAAAAATGGAGGAGAGTGATTAGCAGTGAAAAAGAGGAGTTTATGGCTTAGCGTGCTGACGGCCCTTTTGCTTGTTTTTACAATGGCTTTCAGCAATCCGGCTTCTGCTGAACAGCCGGCGAAAGATGTAGAAAAGGATTATATTGTCGGATTTAAGTCATCGGTAAAAACAGCATCAGTCAAAAAGGATGTCATTAAAGAGAGCGGCGGAAAAGTGGACAAGCAATTCAAGATCATCAACGCCGCAAAAGCGACGCTCGATCAGGATGCGGTAAAAGAGCTGAAAAATGATCCAAGCGTTGCCTACGTGGAAGAGGATCACGTCGCTCATGCGCTCGCGCAAACGGTTCCTTACGGCATTCCGCAAATCAAGGCTGACAAAGTGCAGGCTCAAGGATATAAAGGAGCCAATGTAAAAGTCGGTGTCCTCGATACGGGGATCGCTGCCTCTCATTCAGACTTAAATGTCGTCGGCGGAGCAAGCTTTGTCTCTGGTGAAAGCTACAATACTGACGGAAACGGACACGGCACGCATGTTGCCGGAACGGTGGCGGCGCTTGACAATTCAATAGGCGTTTTGGGCGTTGCGCCAAATGTCTCCCTATACGCTATTAAAGTGTTGAATTCAAGCGGAAGCGGAACATACAGCGCGATCGTCAGCGGAATCGAGTGGGCCACGGCGAACAACTTGGATGTCATCAACATGAGCCTTGGCGGACCATCAGGCTCAACTGCGCTGAAACAGGCTGTTGACAAAGCATACGCAAGCGGCGTCGTCGTAGTGGCGGCAGCGGGAAACAGCGGAACATCAGGCAGCTCTAGTACGATCGGCTACCCTGCAAAATACGACTCTGTCATTGCTGTCGGTGCGGTTAACAGCAGCAACCAGAGAGCTTCGTTTTCAAGCGTCGGTCCAGAGCTTGATGTAGTGGCTCCGGGCGTCAGCATATACAGCACATATCCTTCCAACACTTACGCTACTTTGAACGGAACGTCAATGGCTTCGCCTCATGTAGCGGGAGCAGCAGCCCTGATCTTGTCAAAATCCCCTGCGCTTTCAGCTTCCCAAGTTCGCGACCGCCTCTCAAGCACCGCGACTAATTTGGGAGATTCTTTCTACTATGGAAAAGGGCTGATCAATGTGGAAGCTGCCGCTCAGTAACATATTTTAACAAATAACCTATGGAAAAAGCTAGTGTTTTTTAAACATTAGCTTTTTCTTCATTTGTCAGCGTTTTGTTCGACATTTTGAATCCGCTCCATGATGGTCGGATGCCCGTATTTAAAAATTTTGACGAGAAACGGCGGATTAGCCTCGCTCAAGCCCGCTTTTGACAGCTCCTGAAAGGCGGCCACAGCGGCTTTTTTGTTTTTCGTCAATTCGACGGCATACTCGTCTGCGGCTTTTTCCTGATGCCTTGAAACCGCGTTTGTAAACGGAGAGGCGGTAAAGGTGAGCACCCCTGTCAATAGCAGCAATAACGGCAGTGCGGCAAGGTCTGTCCTCCCTTTAATATGCAGGCTGTTTCCATAGCGCCTGATGATCCATTTGTAAAGCTTGGCAATGACGTACAATCCGGCGAGTGATAAAAACAGATATCCGGCAAGTCCTTTGTATACGTGCTTCATGACATAGTGACCCATTTCGTGCGCCATGATGAATAAAATTTCCGGCTCATTGAGCTTGTTCAGCGTCGTGTCCCAAAGCACGATCCTTTTGTTAGCGCCGATCCCGGTCACATATGCGTTTAGCGCATTCGTTTTTTTCGACATATCCACTTCATAGACGTGATTTGCGGGAATGTCAGCCTGATCGGCCAGCTTAAGGATGTCATATTCAAGCTTTTTGTTTTTCAGCGGATAAAAGTCGTTGTACAAAGGATCGATGACGACAGGCTGCAGAAAGAATAAAAACAGCGTAACCGGCACGGTCAAAAGCCACGCAAATAGCCACCAGCGTTTTTCGCTCCTTTTCATCAGCCAGTAGAACACCATCACAGCTCCTGCGGTTAATGGAAAGCTGACCCAAAAATCGATGACCTGGTCTTTGATCCAGCTTGCGGTCGGCTGTGTTGAAATTCCGTAGCCGAGCGAATACTGATAACTGATCCAGTCGAGCGGCAAAGATGCGGCCGTCACGATCAAAAAGAGGACGAAAACGTAAGCAGCGATTTGAACAACCTTGAACCTTGACGTTTGCTCAGCCCAATGCGTCATCTTTCGCGATAAGCCGGCGATTAATAGAATAAAAAACAGAAACCACTCAAGCGGAATCCTGAGAAAAAATATAAAATCTTTGATCTTCGAATAATCTTCTGTCAGAATCAGTTCTTTTTTGTTCATGAATGTCGCCGGATCTGCGCTTGTCCCTTTCAGCGCCTCGGGAACGGAAGAATCCCCGGTCTTGAAGAGATACCAGTAGAAAAAAAGTCCGTACAACACATAAAGCAGGCAGGCTCCCGCGATCCATTTCCGCATGGACGAATCACCCCTTCTCAAATAGCGGTTACTTCTATTGTAGGCTTTTTGCCGCAAAGTTAGAACCAAGCCTTATAACGAAAGCATAAAACCTGCCGCGGCCAGCACCGCAATCGTTCCGGACACGACAATGATGACGCTCATCCCCATGTACGACAATAAAAAAGCGATCACAGCGCCTGCGAGCCCGTACAAGGCACCGCTTTGCACCAAAAAAACTCCGGGAAAGATCAAGGCGCCCAATACAGCATATGGCACGTTTTTAAGGACGCGCTCCAAAAATCGGGGAAGCTTAAGGCTTTCGAAAGCTACCAAAGGAATTACCCGCGGAAGGTATGTAACAGCGGCCATTCCGAGAATCATCCAAACAATGGGACTAACCATATTTTCTGTTCTCCTTCAACTTAGGATGATAAAGCCATTCGATCATGACTGCCGATAACAACGTGGCGCAGACGATCGCCCAGCCCGCAGACAGCATGCCGCTCATTTGAAAAACGGTATTAAACAAAGCTCCGGCTCCTGCCAATAACAGCACTTTCCTCTGCTTTTTCAAGGCAGGTACGAGGAGTCCGATAAACATCGCATAAAGGGCGATGCTCATGCTTTCCTGTAAAACGGACGGCATGCCGGCGCCTGCAGCATGACCGGCGGCGCTCCAAAAAACCCAGCTCGCATAACCGGTGGACCCGAGCCCGATCATGTAGCGCGTCGTCAGCTTTTCTTTTCTTAAAGCCGCAACGGCAAACGACTCATCTGTCACGGCAAAAAAAGCATAGAATGCTTTTTTCCAAGGAACATCGCGTTCAACAAGCTGGTTTAAAGAAGCCGAAAATAAAAAATGCCTGATGTTGACGATAAAAGTCGTCATGATAATTTCGATGATGCCGGTATGGACGGCAAGCATGCTTAATGACATGTACTGGGACGCCCCGCCGAAAACGAGGGCGCTCATCAGGAACGTTTCAAACAGCGAAAGCCCTGTCGTTTTCGCCAAAAGCCCGAACGTCAAAGCAACGGGAATATATCCGGCTGCGAGCGGAATTCCCGAACGGAGGCCGTCCAAAAGTGTGAGCTTATGCTGATTTTCCATCGTGACACCTCTTACGGATAATAAATTAATGTGTAGCCTGTTGCGGTTTGTTCCGTTTTGTTTTCATACTTGTGAACGGTATTTGCGGTAAAGTGCATCGCATCCCCTTCGCGCAATTCACAGCTGTAATCCCCGCAGGAGACAGCCACCGTTCCTTTGCTGACGAGCACGTATTCCTCAATGCCGCCGTGATGGGGTTCTGATTCGTGTACACAGCCCGGCAGCAGTTCGATATAAAAAATTTCAAACTTTTTTTTCTGGTCGAAAGGAAAATGCGGAAACGCTGCATATCGGTCATCCCCGGCCGTTACAGGCGCCCTCTCACTCTTTCTGACGATCGCCGGCTCCCCTGCCGGCTTTTCAGCGAGCGATGTAAACGAGACTTGCAGCCCGTTTGCGATTTTCCAAAGCGTTGTGATCGTCGGGCTTGAAGCGCCTTTTTCGATTTGCGCCAGCATTCCCTTGCTTACGCCGGTTAACGCGGACAGCTGATCAAGGCTGTAATTGCGGATTTTCCTTAGCCTTTTCACATTTTCGGCGACTTGCTGTTCAATGGACTTCATCGTTATCCCCCTAATAAATTAAACATTCGTATAATTTATTGAACATTATAGCATATTTTTTCCGGATGAAAAGCTCTTTGTCGGGATAAACTCATACTCTTTTTCGGTATTTTATTACTCAGCTTTATATATATTCAACCTCATGGCCGATCCTTTTGATGCAAGGAATGCCGAAGAAATCACAATCAGGCCGGCGGAAAAAACGGCAGGCTGATCATAATCGAAAAAAGCAATATATCGACGGCATACTCAATACATTCAATAAAGGAACAAAACTGAAGGAAAACAAGGCGCATGACTTGGCTTCCCCCGATTATCGCGGAAGCACCAAAATGACCCCCACCGGTCACATGGCGTTCCCCGTCTGGCTGAAAAAGGACGGAGCCGTCATTTAAAAAAACGTATTATCATCTGAATCAAAAACAAAAAGCGGAGTTTTTAGAGAATGTAAAGAAAGGGACGCTGAGCATGTCCCTTTCATGTGTTTGCCAAAATGTCTTTCAAAGCCCTGCGCAAAATTTTCCCGGTCGAGTTTTTCGGGATCTCCTCAAGAAAAATGATCGATGAAGGGCGCTTATATTTTGCGAGGTGCTGTGTGCAATGCGACAAGATGTCCTCTTCCGTCAGCGTTTTCTTCTTTGGAACGACATAGCATTGCACAGCTTCTCCCGTATTCGGGTCGGGAACGCCGATCACCACCGCCTCGGCGACCTCAGGATGCCTGTAGAGAACTTCCTCGACTTCCCGCGGATAAACATTGTATCCGCCGACAATGATCATGTCTTTCTTTCTGTCGACGATATAAAAATACCCGTCTTCATCGCGCTTTGCAAGGTCTCCTGTATAGAGCCATCCGTCTCTTATCGTATGGGCGGTTTCTTCAGGCATTTTATAGTATCCCTTCATAACGTTCGGCCCTTTCACGATCAGTTCCCCCACCTGGCCGGCCGGCAGTTCTTCTCCAAGCTCATTGACGACTTTGTTTTTGACATTGAGAATATCGGTGCCGATGGAACCCGGTTTCCGGCCGGTGCTGAACGGGTTAAAACACGTAACTGGAGAAGCTTCGGATAAGCCGTATCCTTCCAACACGAGTACATTAAATGTTTCCTCAAATTTTTTCAGCAGCGCAACGGGCATCGCGGCGCCTCCTGATATACAAAGACGGATCGAACCAAACCCGTGTTCATCGGCGGCCTCATGCTGGTACAGGTAATTGTACATCGTCGGAACTCCGGCAAAAATCGTCGCCTTATGCTTTTTCACAAGTTCAAAAACCTTTGCAGGGCTGAATTTCGGGATGATTAAAATCGCGGCGCCGTTCATCAGCGGAGCGTTCATGCAGACCGTTAAGCAGAACACATGGAACATCGGCAAGGCCGCGACGACAAGATCGGCTTCATTCATCGTCAAATAGCCGGCCGTATCATTCGCATTCGAAAAAAGGTTTTGATGTGTCAGCATCGCGCCCTTTGGCTGTCCCGTCGTTCCTGACGTATAAAGAATCGCTGCTGTATCATCTTCTTTAAGCTCAGGAAAGCTCTGAGCAGCCGCCGGCTTCATCACCGTTGCAAACGATTTCAATTTGACTTTCACATGCGGATCTTCCGGCTCGTAGAGCGGCCCTCCCGTTTCGCAGAACACAACATGCCCGACCATCGGAAGAGATTCGTGCATCTTTTCGTATAAAGGCAGGAGCCGACCGTCGGCCACAATGACTTTGGCATCGCCATTCGTCAGCATATAGCCGATTTCTGACGGCGTGTAGGCGGGATTAATCGGAATCGCGACCGCTCCCGCTTTCAACGTTCCGAAAAACGAAATGACAAAATGCGGAGTATTGCCGAGCAGCAATGCAACATGATCCCCTTTTTCAACCCCTAATTCGCGCAGTCCTCCTGCAAAACAATCAATTTTTTGCTGCAATCCCCCGTAAGTTTCCGTCTGTTCCCCAAAAATATAAGCGATTCTGTCAGGCTTTGCTTTCGCTGTTTCCTCCAATTTGGAAACTAAGTTCATTCTCCCACCCCTTGAAAAATGAATGAATAACCATTCATTTTTGAATAATAAAAATCTATTCCCATTATAGTAAATGAATCGAAAACACTCAAGGTCTGATGGAAAATATCTTCCATTCCTCTCATAAGCAATCAAAAAAGAGCCGCCCAATAGGCCGGCTCCCTTTTAATTAGTAAACGAGATCAAAAAACTCTTCCTTTTGAATGTTTCCGAAATAATGCCGAATATCAACGCCCTCGAGCGCCTCTTCAATCGCTTTTCTTTCATATTGGATGCCTGACAGTTTATCTTCGATATCGCCGACATCACCGACGCCGAAAAAGTCGCCGAAAATTTTGCATTCCTGGATGATGCCTTTATGAACCTCAAGACGAATATCGATTGACCCGGCAGGAAACCGTTTTGAGTGCTGGAGGTTGAATTTCGGAGACTTTCCGTAATTCCAATCCCAGTTTTGATAGCGTTCTTTAGAGATTTGATTGATGATTTTCCAATCGTCATCAGTCAGCTTGTATTCTGGAATATCGCCTTCGGTATCGAAAATATATTTGAGAAGCAGGCTGCGGAATTCCTCGGTCGTCATTTTTTGTTCGAGAAATTCGCTGATGTTCGCCACACGGCTTCTAATCGACTTAATCCCTTTTGATTCGATTTTATCTTTTTTTACTTTTAATGCCGATACGACATGGTCGATTTCGGAATCAAACAGCAGCGTGCCGTGGCTGAACATCCGCCCTCTTGTCGAAAACTGGGCATTCCCCGAAATTTTCCGGCCGTTCGCCATCAGATCATTCCGCCCGCTCAGCTCAGCATCGATCCCGAGGCGCTTTAACGCGGCAACGACGGGTTCAGTAAACTTTTTAAAGTTATGAAAACTGTTGCCGTCATCTTTTGTAATAAAGCTGAAATTCAAGTTTCCGAGATCGTGGTAGACGGCTCCGCCTCCGGAAAGCCGGCGGACGACAATAATTCCGTTTTCATCGACATATTTCGTATTGATTTCTTCAATCGTATTTTGGTTTTTGCCGATGATAATCGACGGCTGGTTGATATAAAACAGCAAATACGTCTGTTCAGGATCAAGGTGCTTCAAGCAGTACTCCTCGATTGCCAGGTTGATCCTCGGATCTGTAATGTTTTGATTATCGATAAACAGCATGTTCGTTCCTCCTTTTAGTCTCCCCACACATAACCCGTCTCCGCCAGGTCAACCGGGCCGCTATAAACGGCTTTCGCTTCTTCTATCAATTGCTGATGATCCCCGAAGTGCGGCAAGTGTGTCAAAAGAAGCCTTCCTGCTCCGGACTCTTCGGCGATTCTGCCCGCTTCATGGCTGTTCATATGCCCTGCCTTCGCTCCGTCCTGGCCTGCATAAAAATTGCACTCGCTCATCAGCATATCGGCGCCTTCTGAAAAAGGGATGAACGATTCCTGAAAGCTTGAATCTGCCGTATAAACGGCTGTATGCTCGCCGTCTGTGATGCGCATCGCAAAACAGTCGACCGGATGAACCGTCTGTAAAAAAGTGAACGTAAACGGGCCTAGCTCAAGCGGCGCTTTTGGGTCATACGCGAACCCCGCGGTATGCGATTTATATGTAAGCTTCGAAAATTGTTCTTCATCAAACGGATGTCCATAAATCGGAAGTACGTCTGCCCCTTTTCCGAGATATGAACCGACAAGCTTGGCAAACTGCAAAGGGCCGACATCCGCAATATGGTCATGGTGATAATGTGATAAAACAACGGCATTCAGCTTCTCAACCGGCAAATACTGCTGGAGTTTTGATAAAACTGCGCTGCCGCAGTCGACAAGCACCGAATAATCCCCGGATTGAAACAGGTATCCGGACGTCGCTTCATTCGCAGCCGGAAATCCGCCATAACAGCCTATTACAGTAATCTTCATCGTTATTCACCTCATGTGTGTGGCTATCGTCCCCCTATACAATATACCCATTTTTCTTAAAAATTGCATGTTTTATGTTTTTGTCATAAAACAGACATTGACCTTTTCTCATCTGTTATAATACAATGTTAACAATTAAAGGAATGGGGGATATGAGATGCTCGGAAAAATCACGGAATTTTTCAGGAACCTGCCTGCCAAAAAATGTACGGAATGCGGCCGCGAAATCGAAGAACAGCATGAATGCTACGGAAATACGTGCTGCAATTGCCTGAAGCTGAAAGATCTTTAATTTTTTAAAAAAACGCTCCGGATGAGGTTTGAACTCCGGAGCGTTTTTTTGTCACAAAAGTTAGGCAAAAAGAGAGTCATTTTTGCCACATAGGATTATTTTGATTATAATGATCTAGACGAAATAGGCATAAAAACCCCGTTCCCAGCACTTCCGAACCCCTGTCGACATGATCAATATACTATATCTGAAAATTCTGACAGAAGAAACCCAAATTTTTTTTATAGACGAGATCCTTTTTTTTCGGATATACTGGATGTAATCGTGTCATTATTTAATATTTTTATATAATGAAAAAACTTATGTAGGGAGGGCATCTATGAAAAAGAAATTTAAATTCGGATTAGCAGCTCAAATTTTCCTCGGGCTCATTTTAGGTGTCGCAGTCGGCGCCATCTGGTTTGGCAATCCTGCCATAGAAACCTATCTTAAGCCGGTGGGGGATTTATTTCTAAGATTAATTAAAATGATTGTGATTCCAATCGTCGTGTCAAGTCTAGTTGTCGGAGTCGCAGGAGCGGGGAGCGGCAAAAAAGTCGGCCGACTTGGATTTCGGACTATTCTCTATTTTGAGATTATTACAACTTTCGCGATTCTGCTCGGCCTTGTTCTGGCAAACGTTTTCCAACCCGGACACGGCGTTCATTATAGCAGCGGCGAAAAAACCGATATCAGCCAGTATGTCGAAACCGAAAAAGAGGCCAGCACCAAAACGGTCGCAGAAACGTTTCTTCATATTGTGCCGACAAACTTTTTCCAATCTCTAGCTGAAGGCGATTTACTTGCGATCATCTGCTTTACCGTGTTTTTCGCACTTGGAATTTCAGCGATTGGCGAAAAGGGAAAACCTGTGCTTGCGTTTTTTGAAGCCACTTCACAGGCGATGTTCCATGTCGTCAACCTTGTCATGAAATTTGCTCCGTTGGGCGTTTTCGCCTTGATCGGGGTAACCGTTTCCAAATTTGGTTTTGGTTCACTGGTGTCATTAGGAAAACTTGTCATTTTGGTTTATATCGCCCTTGCCGTTTTCCTGATCATCGTTTTCGGCATCGTCGGAAAAATGGCCGGCATCAATATATTTAAATTTTTAGCCTACATGAAAGATGAATTATTGCTAGCTTATAGTACATCAAGCTCAGAAACTGTTCTTCCCCGTGTCATGGAGAAGATGGAAAAGATCGGTTGTCCAAAGGGCATTGTCTCATTTGTCATCCCGATCGGCTATACCTTTAACCTCGACGGGTCTGTTTTGTATCAGGCGATTGCCGCTCTGTTTTTAGCTCAAGCCTCCGGAATCGATCTGTCAATTGGACAGCAGATTACGCTGGTGCTCGTGCTGATGGTAACTTCAAAAGGGATGGCTGCGGTTCCTGGTACATCGTTTGTCGTGCTGCTTGCGACATTGGGCACGATCGGCGTGCCTGCTGAAGGACTGGCCTTCATAGCCGGGGTCGACCGGATTATGGACATGGCCCGCACAGTCGTCAACCTGACAGGAAACGCCCTTGCGGCTGTCGTCATGTCAAAATGGGAAGGCGAATACGATGCGCAAAAAGGGGAAGCCGTATTGAACAATCGCGAGCCGATTGATATGAAAATGTCCGGCTGACCGCCGAACAGCAAATAAAAGAAAAACGCACGTTGTCCGTTAGCGGAAAACGTGCGTTTTTTCTTTATAAAAATATACAGTTTGACCAATCAACCTGTCCAAGCAACCTCCCCCTGCCTGCCATACGATATATCGTAGCTACATTAAGATAGAAACAGGAGGGAAGTTCTATGTGTTATTACCATGATTACCATAAAAAAGATCATGACTGCAAAAAATACTACTACTATTACTACTATTATCCTTGCTATAAGAAGCATGATTATTACTATGATCATAAAAAGCATGATTACTACTACGATTGCAAGAAACATTATGATTATTGGTAAATAGAACATTCATTCAAAAACTGAAAGCTTCCACATTTCTTGGCCCGAAAGGACTCCAGATCCTTTCGGGTTTTTTCATATAGACCACGGCGTCACGCCATATCAGACTGGACATATCGGTACAAAAGCTCGGCCGTATGCTCCAATGATGTTTGGTGCGTCCTTTCAAATGCGTGTGAAGCGTCTATTCCCGGACCGATCAAACCGTGGACGATATCATGCCCCGCTTTTATGGCCGCCGAGGCGTCAGACCCGTAATACGGGTAAATATCGAGCTTGTAACGTATGCTGTGCTTTTCGCACAGCTCGACAAGCCGTTTTCTGAGGCCGTAATGATAAGGGCCGCTCGAATCTTTCACACAGATCGATACCGTATATTCATCAGACGATTGCCCATCGCCAATCGCCCCCATGTCAACAGCCAAATATTCGACGGTTTCGGGCGGAATATTCGAATTGCCTCCGTATCCGATTTCTTCGTTATTGGAAATCAAAAAATGAGTCGTGTGCGGAAGGCTGATCTTTTCCCTTTTGATCTGTTTGATCAGCTGGAGCAAAAGGGCTACGCTTGCTTTATCATCAAGATGACGCGATTTGATAAATCCGCTCGGCGTGATTTCGACCCGCGGATCAAAGGAAATGAAATCACCGACATTGATCCCGAGCGCCTTCGTGTCCTCTGCATGATGAACCGGTTCATCGATGCGGACCTCCATGTTTTTCTGGCTGCGCTCGGCTTTTCCCGCGTCTTTATAGACGTGAACGGACGTTTGATGCATTAAAATCGTGCCCGTGTAAATCTTGCCTGAGGACGTTTCGATCCGGCAATATTCGCCTTCGATTGAGTTGTACCGAAAACCGCCGATTAAATCGATTTTCAGCCTTCCGTCCGGTTTGATTTCCTTCACCATCGCGCCGAGTGTATCGACGTGAGCGGTCAACATCCTGTGCTTCGACTCGTCGCGCCCCGGAATCGTGGCGATCAGCCCTCCTTTACGATTGAGCCTTGTTTCGACCCCCTGTTCCTGTAGAAGCTGATGAATATGCTCTATGATCTGATATGTATTTCCGGTCGGACTCGGAATTGAGACGAGCTCTTTAATGAGCTGCATCGTTTCCTGAACAGATGACATTTTCATTCCTCCCTTTACGTTATTTATATAGTATACATGACTCAATTAGAATAAAAAATTAGTACCAGATACTAATACTAGGTGTTATAATGTTAAAAAGGAGAGTGATCATCTTGAAAACTTTATCAAAAGCACGTATATCAGCCATCGGGACATATGTTCCGGAAAAGCGGCTGACAAATGAAGATTTAGAAAAAATCGTCGATACCTCTGACGAATGGATCGTTCAGCGGACAGGCATGAAAGAAAGACGGCTGACATCCGAACAGGAATTTACTTCAGACCTTTGCATTAAAGCTGTAGAAAATTTACAAAACAGATACCCAGGCGCATTGGACGGCCTTGATATGATCATTGTTTCAACGACGACGGCCGACTATGCTTTTCCTAGCACAGCGTGCCAAATTCAGGACCATTTCGGATGGACTGACATCGGAGCGTTCGATTTAAATGCGACATGCGCCGGATTAACATATGGACTCCATACGGCAAACGGCCTGATCACTTCAGGACTGCACCGGAAAATTCTCGTGGTTGCCGGAGAGTCGTTATCGAAAGTGACGGATTATACAGACCGCACATCGTGCGTATTGTTTGGCGACGGGGCAGGCGCCTTGCTTGTCGAGCGCGATGACTCGTCCCCAAGCTTTATTACGTTTGTCCAAGGCACAAAAGGAGACGGGGCCCGTCATTTGTACAGAACGGGTTTGCGAAGCGATTTAAAGGGGGAAGAGCTTGCCGGCGCTGGAAAAATGGTTCAAAACGGGCGCGAAGTATATAAATGGGCGGCCAGGTCCATTCCCGAAGGAATCAAACTGCTGCTCGAACAGGCGCAAATGAAGCTCGAAGACATCGATTGGTTCGTCCCTCACAGCGCCAATATGAGAATGGTCGAATCGATTTGCGAAAAAGCGGGAATACCGGTCGAAAAAGCGCTTACAAGTGTCGAATGGTTCGGCAATACGTCCTCGGCTTCAATTGTTCTTGCGCTCGATGAAGCCGTTAAACACGATAAGCTGAAAGAAGGAGATACTTTGATTCTATACGGCTTCGGCGGAGGTTTTACATACACGGGGCTGCTCGCAAAATGGGGCGTTTCCGCTTCCGGAAAGTGAACCTTCTAAAGTAAAAAACACCTTTATCGACGACGATAAAGGTGTTTTTTCTATCAGGCAGGCTGCGCCTCCATTTTTTCTTTTCTCAGCAGCCGCCAGAAATAAACGATGGTCAACGCCATCATGATGACGGCGATTCCGCCGAGGACCGCAGCCTGCTCCCACATGTAAGCATAATCCCCGCTTGAAATAATCGCTCTGTAGCCTGCGATGCTGTACGTCATCGGGAGAGCGGAGTGGATGATTTGGAAGAACCTTGGCACAAGCGCAAGCGGGAACGTTCCTCCACTTCCTCCGAGCTGAAGCACGAGCAGGATCACGGCGATAAAGCGTCCCGGATTACCCATTGTTGCCGCAAGGAACTGAATGATCGCAAGGCATGTGATGCTCATGATGATGCTGAACAGATAGAATCTCCAAACGCTTTGCACGTCAAGGCCGATACCGAGAAGAATAACCGTGCATGCGATCACAGCCTGAAGAATGCCGACCGGCAAGAGAACGCTGAATTTGCTGAAGAACCATCCAAGCGCAGATTCGGGCCGGCTCGCCGGCTCTTTGACATCAAACACGACGGTAATCATCAGCGCACCGACGAATAATCCGAGCGATAAAATGTACGGCGTTAAACCCGTTCCGTAATTTGAGACCTGGGTGATTTTATCTCCTTTGACTTTGACAGGATCAGAGAACATGTTGTAGTTTTGTTCACCGGCTTGAATGTCGCCCGTCTGGTCAGCTGCGTCAGCCAGCTTGTTTGACAGTTCACCGCTGCCCTCAGTAATCTTTCCTAAGCCTTCATCAAGCGTTTTTGCCCCTTCTGACAGCTTGGAAGATGCGTCTTTTAGCTTTCCTGAGGCATCCTGCAATTGGCCAAACTTCTCTGTCAATGTCTGGCTTCCTTCGGCGATTTTGGAAGATCCGCTTCTCGCTTCGGCGAATTTTTCGTTATAAGCCGCCTGTCCTTTCGCCAGACTGTCGAGTCCGTTTTGAATTTTTTCAGAGCCTTTATAGAGCTTATTCACAGCGCCAGGGAGCTGTTTTAAATCGTTAAGCTTCTGTTTGATGGCTGAAAGGTCAGGAAGCCCGCTTATATCCGGAATTTGGCTTTTCAGGCGGTCAAGCTCAGGCAGCTTGATTTCGCCTGCCTTTTCATCAACCTGTTTTGCCAGTGCCGCTTTTTGTTCATCAGTCAAAAAATTGCTGGATTCAATGATTTGCTTCACTTGACTGTTCTGGTTTTTCAAGGCGCTTTCAAGTTTTGTGATGCCATCCGAAATCCGGGTGATTTCTTTTTTCGCCTGCTCTGCATTTGAAAGCGCAGTTTCAAGCTGTGTAATTTTCTCTGACGAAATCGCGTCTTCGAATTTGGTTATCGTTTGGGCTTGTTCATTCAATTGCCCCAACCCAGCCACAATCTGCGGCATGCCCTGCTGCAGCTGGTAGGCTCCGTTGTACAGCTGGCCGCCCTTTTCCTGGAATTGTCCGAGCGCAGAATCAAGGTCATGGATTTTTTCATTCAACGTGTTGAATGCGGTGCCGAACTGGCCCATTCCGTTATTGAATGTGATTTGGCTTTTTGCCAATTTTTCAAGGTTCTCTTTGAGCTTCTTGCTTCCGCTTTTTGCATCTTTTAAGCTTTCATTCAGCTTTTCCGCGCCTGAGCTTGCTTCACCGAGCCCTTTTGCGATTTTCCCGAAGTTGTCAAAGATCACTTCTGCATACTGTTCGCTGATTTCCGAGCCGACCGAATGCTGGAGCTGCTCAATCGCCTTATCGCTGATTTGGGCGCCGACGTAATTTCGTCCGGCATTTGTATGATAAATGAGATTCAGCTTTTTCGGATGCTTATTCATGACCGTGCTGGCATCTTTGGAAAAATCCCCGGGAATTTCAACGACCATGTAATATTCTTCGTTTTCCAGGCCTGTCAACGCTTTTTCTTTCGTCGTAAAATGCCAGTCGAATTTTTTATTCTTCTTCAGCTCTTTAATAAGGTCATCGCCGATGTGAAGATCCTTCCCTTCATACGTCGCTCCCTTGTCAGAATTGACAACGGCTACGGGAAGCTGGTCGACATGTCCGTAGGGGTCCCAGTATGCCGCCAAAAATACGCTGCTGTAAATCAGCGGAATAAAGAGAACACCGATCACGGAAATCAGCAGCTTTTTATTTGTTATCAGTTCTCTCCACTGGTGTCGTAGTACATTCATCGTTGATACGCCTCCTAATTGATGACCGCTTTCTCTATATTGGCCGCACCCCTAAAAAAAGAAAGAATGACTATTGGGATAATCCTTTGACAATATACAACTTCAGCGTTTCTGCTATTTCTTCTTTCTTTAATGGTTCATGGTGTTTTTCCCAATCAAAGATAAGCGCAATATACAGCTTAAAAATGACAAATGCATTCAGTTCAGGGTTACACGGTTTAATATCGCCATTTTTAATCGCTTCTTTAATTTTTTTCTCGATGTAACTGATGATCATGTGCTCAAACTTTTCAATGACCTCCCTTACGGCATGTGTGCCCAGTTCTGCGCCTTCCTGAAAAATTTTGATCGTCAGCTGGTGCCTTTTTCTGTACTCCAATATGGCGATCAGCGCACGATGTGCATTTTCGTGGAACGGCAGATCGGGATCAATCGCATTGTCAGCCGTTTGTTTCATTTCCATTAACAGCGAAGAAATGATTTCGTCGAATAATTCTTCTTTGTTTTTGAAAAAGGTATAAATCGTCCCTTTCCCGACATTTGCGAGCTTTGCCACAAGATCCATTGTCGTCGCTTTGTATCCGAATTGCGCAAACGATTTTGTGGCCGCATCGATGATCAGTGCTTTCCGGTCGATGGTCATGTTTTCTCACCCCAAAAATGACTATTTGAACATTTTGGTCATTAAGTACAGAATGTAATTTAACATATCCAAATGTAAAATGCAATAATTTAAATTTTATTTTTTCCATTTTCAGACTCTGTTTATGTGGAGCCGCAATATAAGCCAAAATAAAAAAGCCGCCGTTTCACTTTCGGGCAGCTTTTTACATTTTTTATTCAAATAAATGGGCAAGCACGTCTTTTACGGCCTGTTTGCCCTGATCGATGCAATCCGGGATTCCGACGCCTTCGAAGGAAGCTCCCGTCACAAAAATGCCGGGGTATGACGTTTGAAGGCCTTCCCGTACCTTTTTGATTCGTTCTTTGTGGCCGACGTGATACTGCGGCATGGCTTCGTTCCATCTCGTGATACAGGTCATTTCCGGCTCGCCTTCGATTTTCATGATCCTCTTCAAATCTTCCAGCACAATCCTGACCATTTCATTGTCAGACTGCTCGACAACGGATTCATCCCCCGCTTTTCCGACGTAAGCCCTAAGCAGAACTTTGCCTTCCGGCGTCGTATGGGGCCATTTTTTGTTCGTCCACGTGCAGGCGGTAATAGAGAAATCGCTGTTTCTTGAGATCACAAAGCCCGTACCTTCATGCTCCATCTTTACGGCTTCCTCAGGAAAGCCGAGCGCTACATTGGCGACAGACGTTGAGACCATCTCACGCATGCCTTTAAGCCAATCCTCGTCTGGAAACATCGCGGCAATCGCTTTATGAGGAGCGGTGATGACTGCAGCATCCGCATGAAGAACAATGCCGTTGTCAAGCTTGAAGCTGTAATGTTGTCCGCGCTCAATGCCGACGGCCTTGGTGCCTTTGTAGATTTTCGTCAGCTCGAGCTGTTTTTCCAGCTCTTCGACAATCGTCTGCAAGCCGGTTTTCAGCGTCTGAAACTGTCCTTGCTTTTTAACGGGCGCCGCTTGCTTGCTTTTATTGCCGGCCGATTTTTTCATTCCGAGAATAAGGCTTCTGTACTTCTGCTCGGTTTGATAAAACTGCGGAAACGTCGACATCAGGCTGAGGCGGTCGATATCTCCGGCATAAATGCCTGATAAGAGCGGTTCAATCAGGTTTTCAACCACTTCGCCGCCGACGCGCCTTCTGAAAAACTCGCCAAGCGACTGATCGTCCTGCGGTTTGCTGGCTGGCAGCACCAAGTCCATCCCTGCCCTCAGTTTCCCCTGCAAGGAAAAAAGCCCGGTCGTCAAAAAAGGAGCGACTTTTGTCGGAACGCCCATGACAGCCCCTTCGGGAATCGGATAGAGCGTTTCATTTACGAGAACATAAGACTGGCCTATCGCATTGTTCACAAGCAGATGCCCCAGCCCCAGATCCTTGACAAGCTGGGGAGCGCTCTGTTTTCGTTCCAAAAACGAGTCAGGTCCCTTTTCAACGATATAGCCGTCTTTATGAACGGTCTGGATCTTTCCGCCTAATCTCGGGCTCGCTTCAACAAGCGTCACTTCGGCGGGGAGACCGTTTTTCTTGATTTTCCTCTCCAAGTAGAAGGCGGCGGCCAATCCGGTAATCCCGCCCCCGATTATGACAATCTGCTTACGTTCTCCACTCATATAAAATCGCCTTCTTTACTGTTCTTTCTCCAATCGTTTTAATACGACGGACGCCAAAGCATCGATAAACTGCGGTTTCGCATTCGGCATGTCCGGTCTGTAGTAGCTTGCGCCGACATCATCTGTTACGACTCGGCATTCATAGTCATTATCGTACAGCACTTCCAAATGGTCGGCTACGAAGCCGACAGGAGCGTAAACAAAGGCTTTGTAGCCTTTTTGTTCTGATAAGTCCCGCGTCAGATCCTGTACGTCGGGTCCCAGCCAAGGATCAGGCGTGTTCCCTTCGCTTTGCCAGCCGACGGCATACTCTTTTACCCCGGCTTCTTCGGCGATCAGCCTCGCTGATTCCTCAAGCTGCTCAGGATACGGATCCCCCATGCTGACAATCTTTTCGGGAAGGCTGTGCGCCGAAACGATCAGCACGGCTTTTTCGCGCTCTTCCGGCGGCATCCCTGCATATGTCTTTTTAATCTGATCAGCCCAATACGAAATAAATTTCGGCTCATCATACCAGCTGTTAATGGATGTGATCGCTAAGCCGGCTTTTTCGGCTTCCGCATTCGCCCGTTTGTTGTACGACTGAACGCTGAACGTCGAAAAGTGCGGCGCAAGCACAAGGCTGACCGCTTCCGTTATACCGTCGTTGTGCATCTGTTGGACGGCATCCTCAATAAAAGGCTCGATATGCTTCAGGCCGATGTATGCTTTAAAGGTAACGTCATCCTGCAGTTCGTTTAGGCGCTTTTCGAGCTGCTCCGCCTGCTCCACGGTAATTTTAGCAAGAGGAGATATTCCGCCGATCGCTTTATAGCGGTCTTTTAAATCCTGGAGCATGTCAGGCTCCGGCTTTCTGCCTCTTCTGATATGCGTGTAATACCGTTCGATATCCTCTTCCTTGTACGGCGTTCCGTACGCCATCACAAGAAGCCCCATTTTCTTTTTACCCAACATGAACACCTCTTTAAAGATCTGGATCTATACGTATTTTGACAGTTTATATCGAAAAACACCAACTGAAATGCTCATGGAATCAGGCTCGATTTTTTTGAGGCGGAATACTCATGAACAAACGCCGTCAATTTTTTCAGCGTTTCAGGGCTGACTTCCGGAAAGATGCCGTGGCCGAGGTTAAAAATAAACCGGTCCGTCTGCATTCCCTCATCAAGTATTTTTTTCGTCCTCTCCTCGATGACTTCCCAAGGCGCAAGCAATAATGACGGGTCGAGATTTCCCTGAAGGGTCTTGGTCAGGCCTTTTTCCCGGGCCTCCTTTATGCTCATCCGCCAATCGAGTCCGACGACATCAAGGGAAAGATCATGCCAGTCGCGGGCGAGATGGCTCGCGCCCACGCCGAACATGATCAGCGGCACGCCTTCTTTTTTGAGCTCTGTAAACAGCCCGTCCATCGCCGGCTTTATATAGCGGCGGTAATCATCGGCGCTGAGCGCTCCGACCCATGAATCAAATACCTGGATCGCTTTTGCCCCGGCTTTGATTTGAGCTTTTACGTATACAGCCGCCATCCGGGCAAGCTTCTCCATCAGCCTGCTCCATGCGTCAGGATGACTGTACATAAACGCTTTCGTTTTATTGTAGTTTTTCGACGGTCCGCCTTCTATCATATAGCTTGCCAATGTAAACGGAGCTCCTGTAAAACCGATCAGCGGCACGTTCAGCTGCTCCTCTGTCAGCAGCTTAATCGTCTCAAGCACATATGGAATGTGCTCTTCCGGCTCAAGCTCGCCGAGCGCTTCGACGTCATTTGCCGAGGCGATCGGATTGTCGATGACAGGACCGATTCCGTTTTTGATTTCGACATTTACGCCAATTCCCGGAAGCGGTGTCATAATATCCTTATAAAGAATAGCCGCGTCCACCCCGTACTGTTCGACGGGCAGCCTTGTCACATAAGCGCACAGTTCAGGCTGATGGGTAATTTCAAACAATCCGTATTTCTCCTTGAGCGCCCTGTACTCCGGCTGCGACCTGCCGGCCTGCCTCATGTACCATACAGGTACATGGGCGCTTTTTTCTCCGCGGCACGCTTTTAAAAACGCATCATTAAAAGCCTTGTCGTTTTTCACAATGATTTCCACCTTTCAGACTGCAACCATACGTTCGCAAAATTACTCCTTCAAATATACCGTTTTTTTTAGAAACGGTATACTCATGAGACTTAATGTTCAAGAAATTGATGAATTTCGAGCAGCTAATGACCTGAAGGGAAGACTTTTGGCTTAATAAAGTCTGTTCCATTCCCCTCCTCTTTCGTCTGCGGATTGTACGGAACAATCCTGTAAGACGCGTCAGAAAAGAGATTTGCATATGGAATGTCATAGCTTCCTTTCCCCTTGACGGTGTCAACCAGCCTCTCTTTTCCGTTTTTCTTTTCATATATTCTGTATTCGGCCCGTTTATCCTCTTGCTCATGCCATTTTAGTGATACCGTAATCAACCCCATCGGCGTGAAGGAATAACCGGCCTCTGCGCTGTCCACATCCTCGAGATGGATCGGCCTGTACAGATCCTTGACTCCTTCAGGCTTTTTAAAGGCAGCAGGCTTTTGATTGGAACGCTTTAAAATATCTTTATAAAGCCTTGTCGGATACGAGCTTCCTCCTGTTAAATAGTGCTTTTCATCTGTTTTATCATAGCCCATCCAGACGGCTCCGGTAACTTTAGGGGTATAGCCTGCAAACCATGCGTCATTTGTTGCTCCCTCTTTTCCGGTGTACGTCGTCGTGCCTGTCTTTCCGGCTATTTCTCCGGAAAATTCGCCCGCTTTGCCCGTTCCGCTCCTGACAACCTCTTGGAGCATTCTCGTCATATACCAGGCCGTTTGCTTGCTGAACACCCTTTCAGGCTTCTTTTTATGGCGGTATAAAACATTCCCGCTTTCATCACGAATCTTTTGGATGAAGTAAGGCTTCTCATACTCTCCCATATTGGCGAACGTCCGATATGCGCCTGCCACTTCAAGCGGTGACACGCCTTGTTGCAGCCCGCCGAGCCCGAGTGCGAGGCCTTCATCCGGAATATTCATCCCTAAACGGCTTAAATAAGGCTTGACGGTTTCAATGCCGACCTCGTGCAATGTCCATACAGCGGGCGCGTTTTTGCTGTATGTCAAAGCATCGACCATCGACACCTTTCCCTCATATTGCCCGTCATAATTTTTAGGTGAATAGCCGTCATATGAAAGCTGCTTATCCTCAAGCAGCGAATATGGCTTGAACAGCTTTTCTTCAAGAGCCGGCCCGTAGACGGCAAGCGGCTTAAACGTCGAACCCGGCTGCCTTGAAGCAACGGCCCTGTTATACCCTTTTGACACATAATCCCTGCCTCCGATCGCCGCGATGACGCCGCCAGTCTTGTTATCGATAAACACGGCGCTCCCTTCGGCTTTATCGTCAGTGCCCGGAAAATAGCCGTCCTGTTTCATCAAGGTGTAGGCGGCTTTTTGGACGGAAGGGTCAAGCGGAACGGTGATCGTGTAACCGCCCCGGAGAAGCTGGTCGCCTGAAATCGAATATCGGTCTTCCGCTTCTTTTATGACAAGGTCGATATAGCTGGCAAGCCAGGGGTGTTTTGACGTTTCTTTGACGTGCAGCCCCAATGTGCTCCCTTGAGCCCTTACCGTTTCCTTCGAGCTGATATATCCCTGTTCGTTCATCATGCCGAGGATCACGTTGCGCCGCTCTCTCGATTTTTCCGGATGGAGAATCGGGGAATACGTTGTCGGCGCCTTCGGAAGCGAAGCCAGCACCGCTCCCTCGCTGACCGTTAAATCCTTAACGTCTTTATCGAAAAAATAATTGGCCGCTGCCTGGATCCCGTAGACGCCGTGTCCGAAGTAAAGCTGGTTCAGGTACATTTCCAGCAGCTTGTCCTTGCTGTAGTCCCGCTCCAAATTAATGGCGATAATGACCTCTTTCGTTTTTCTTAAAAATGTTTTGTCATGTGTCAAAAAGATGTTTTTGGCGAGCTGCTGGGTAATCGTGCTTCCCCCTTCGACTTTGCTTCCCGCTAAAATATCTCTGTACACAGCCCGGCTTACCGATTTTAAGTCGATGCCGTGATGTTCATAGAAGCGCTTGTCTTCAACGGCAATAAACGCATGTTTGACATCGTCCGGCACTTCATCGATCGAGACGGGCCTCCGGTTTTCCGTATATAGGCTTGCAATTTCTTCCCCGTTTTGGTCAACGATTTTTGAAGAAGCGTTGAAAATCAACTTTTTTTCGTCGATGACATAGTCGCCGAGAAATATAATGGCAATATATGCAAGTAAAGCAAAAAGGACAATTGCTGCAACAATGATGATTGGAATGAAAAATCTCTTTCTCATCTATTCACCTCATTCCTTTCTATAGCTAGTATGGGAATTTTTTCTTCAAATTATGTTTTTCAAGGTTCGAGCATATGATGGATAGAATTTTAAATCGTCCTTTTGTTATACTATCAAAAAGGGGTGAGAAAAAGTGAATTTTTACATTACATACGGAACGCTCGATTTTTTAAAAAAGATTGCCCGGCAGCATGATCTTGAAAACATGCTCTTTATGAAGGGGCCGGACTCTGCGGTTCTTTTCCACGAAACTGACGGAAAAAGCGTCTTTCAGGCGCCGCGCAGCTACGAGGTCATCGATCAGTCCGGAACATTGGAACAGACCGGTTTTGCCGTTCTTAACAATATCCCTGTCACACAAGAAGGCAGGCCGCTGTTTGAAACCCGGTTTAAAAACAGAGCCGGAAAAATCGAAAGCCGGCCAGGCTTTAAAGCGCTGAAAGTGCTCAGGCCGAAGGACAGCGATACGTACATCGTCTTGACGCTCTGGGAATCAGAGCAGGCGTTTCAGGACTGGAAAAATTCAACATCATTTAAAGAGGCCCACGACAAACCGCAATCTTCCGCAGGAATCAACCAAAAAGGCACGATCTTTTCCCGTCCGTCCTATATTTCTTCCTATTATTCCGTCGAATAACTGCCTTATTGGCAAAAACGGTTTTGTTTTACGAAAGCCGAGCATCGAAGCTGACTTTCACAGGATGTAACAACGGCGGCGTTCAGCATGACGCCTGATCGATTAGCCGCCGTTCCTTGCTTAACATGAATATCGACGAGCAGACCTGACAACGAATGCGAGAGTTTGTCGTTTCATATAATAAAGAAAAACCTAAAAAATCGAAGCTGTTGATCATCTTGTCGAAAAGGAATATCCGCTTCGTTAAATTATTCTGTATATTGATATCATAGTTCAAATCAAAACAAAGATACCCTCGCTTGAACCGGCTGTTTTATTTCAATATGGTGGATGGCATCCGTTTAAGAAAAATGTGGATTAAACAAAAAAACTTGCAGAAAAAACATATTTTTCTCTACAAGCTGAATTTGCTTCTCCTTAATTTAATCACGATATTTTATTTGTTCTTATCCTCTAATACAATTTCATTTAGTCTAAAAAGAAATTCTTTATAATAATCCGGCTCATAATGTGCATAACTATTTCCAAATGGATGTTTATGATAACCAATATATTTTGTCTTTCTCATATCAATGATTCTCACATTTGGCAAATGGTATAAGAAGCAGTTCTCAAGTTTATCCCAAATAAAATTGTTTCTTTTAATTTCCTTTTGGGGAAACTCAACAATTTTGTTATTAGCGTCTTTATACTTTGTAGTTAAACGACCCCGGTTCAGGATGATTTTATCTTCAGGGATAATCGGCAGCAATTTTTCGATGAACTTTTCTAAGCTCTTTTCCCAAAGGGCGAAGTACTCATTAGCATCAGAATTAGACATCACTTTTTTCCCTTTTAATTTTTTATAAAAAGCAGTCTGTGGAAGCAGATAGTTTAAAGTAATATAAGAGCTATCATTAATCTCAATCACTTCTCTACACGCGTCTACATAAAGATCAATAATTAAGTAATCCGGTTTGGTGTCTTTTAAATTTTCGAAAAAACTCTTCTCAAAGTCTGATTTCAAATAATTAATATCAGATTCTTTCAACTCACTTTGTATAAAATCATCCTTATTAAACTCAACAGGATCAGAAACAAGACTAATAATATTGGAGTGAAATTGAGTATAGGAACATTTATATAACTTCTTATATCCCGGATTGAAATAGTCCATTGTATTAAACGCATTTCTGCTGTAACAAGTACCAAGAACCGCGATATTTGTAACATTTTCATTGAATTGTCTATTAACATTAATCCAAATAGAATAGTTGCCAAAACCGTTTGTAAACAAAGCTGCTTTTCTTGATACAATTTTGTCTTTATTCTGTGCGAGTAAAGGCAAATCTATTTTTTCACCTGCTGTATTTTCGCATCTAATAAATAAATCCAAAATGTCCTTTTCTTTAGCATATTGTATTAAATCTTCAAAGGAAACAGTGACATCAAAAAGATTCCCACTCATTTCTATTCTCTTCTCGAATACTGTATAGTGTTCAAAGGCTGTTCCAACTTCTCTGCGTTGTTTACTTACAATACTATAATTAGAAAAATCATCAAAAGGAACTGTCCCTTTAATATTCAAATGATTTTTTATTTCAATCACGGAAGTGGCAACAGCATTTAACTCTTTTTGTTTTAGATGTAATGTTAAAGTTTCTTTTTTATTTATTAGCGGTTTAATTTGATAAAAATCATTTTTATTAAACGGAACAGTTGTTGAATCAAGTTGTAAATTTTTTATTGTTACCGGAATAAAAATACTGCTATGTTCATTTTCCACTTTCACAAAAAAATCCCATAACGCATCCTCTAATTTATCAAGGAATACTTCATTGAGATCATGTTCAAATAAAAAAGAATTTATTTTTATATTGGCATCTATGTTCTCAATATAATGAAATATATCCTTACACTCTCTTTTTCTGTAGCATAAAGTTAAGTCGAATTTTTGGATATCTGTGTCTTTTGATTTTATTGCTATCTCTCCGCTTAGTTTTCCGTCTTTAATAGACATAGATTCTAAAGAACATTCAACACTTACAGGTCTTATATACAGAGCCAATGTTTTAGAACCTTTCGTAACATACGGTACAATTTTGAATAAATTATTCGAATCAAAGAAATAATAGTTATATTGACTTAATAGTGAGTTTGGAAAAGAAACACTGAGTTTTTTAACTCCATCTGTTAAGAAACAATCCCACATTATTTCATCTTTTTGGTCAAGATTTTCTGCATCGATAATGTCATTCATATTTAAGCGAATGTTGATTATCTTATCATCCTTAACTAACTTAACAAACTTCCCTTCATATAAGCTTAAGCTGCTGCTATCTTGCCTTTTTTGCCATAATAACTGTAAGTTTTCCGCACTGAAATCACTATAGATCTCCAATCCCATGTCACCATTAGTTGCATTAAAAGAAAATGATTTGATTTCTGCTATCATGTTTTGTTGACCACCCTCTCTATTTTTAATGACTAAAGGTTAGTATTTGTATAGAGGCTTAAAAATGACAATGGATTTTATATTATTCATATCAAAGCTCTTTGATTTTTTAAAATTCATTTTATTCACTGAAAAATCGGCTTGGAATTCATACAAAAGTATACAGTTCAATCTACTGCCTCCTCTGACAATACTACTATTTTTCCACAAGCCGGTGTAGTTTTTTTAAAATTTAATTTTAAATATATACTTTGGAAGCTATAGAATATGAATATCCTGAAAATCCTAGAGAAATCATAATCCTTTGTATCACTTGAAATGTTTAATTCATGTGGCGCTCATCCCTGCGGCGGGCAAGTCGAACTGTCGAATTAATGTTATTCCTATCGCGGCAGGGCTGACCGCCACAACGGTTATGGCTTTATTTCTTTTATAAAACTTTACAGACAAGTTGAAACAACGGCTTGAACTGTCATAAAATTAAAAAAATGGGATCATCCCTTAAAGGAGGAATCGGTTTGGACGCAGCCGCATTAAAGCAGACGATCTGTGAACAGCTTGACACGCATTATGATGAGATGGTGGCACTGAGGCGCCATTTCCATCAGCACCCGGAGCTTTCTTTTCAGGAAAAGAAGACAGCCGCGTATATTGCGGCTTATTATGAAGCCCTCGGCGTTCCGATTCGCACGAATGTCGGCGGAGGCGGCGTTCTCGCGTATATCGAAGGCGGACTGCCCGGCCCTGTCATCGCTTTAAGAGCCGATTTTGACGCCCTGCCCATCCAGGACGAAAAAGACGTTCCTTACCGGTCGACGGTTCCCGGCGTCATGCACGCCTGCGGCCATGACGGACATACCGCGGCACTGCTCGTCCTCGCAAAAGTTTTCCATAAAAACAAAAACGGTTTAAAAGGAAAGCTTGTCATGATTCATCAGCACGCCGAAGAGTATTCGCCAGGCGGAGCAAAGCCGATGATTGAAGACGGCTGCCTCGACGGCGTCGACGTTATTTTCGGCACGCACTTGTGGGCGACAGAGCCCCTCGGTACGGTGCAATACAAAACAGGTCCCATCATGGCAGCTTCTGACCGCTTTACGATCACGATCAACGGCAAAGGCGGCCACGGCGCTCAGCCCTATAAAACAAAGGATGCGGTATTGATCGGTTCACAGATCGTCTCGGCCCTTCAGCACATCGTCAGCCGCAGGCTTGATCCGACACAGCCTGCCGTCGTCTCGACCGGATCATTTGTCGCGGAAAATTCCTTTAATGTCATTGCGGATAAAGCCGTGTTAATCGGCACAGCCCGTTCCTTCAGCGAAGACGTGCGGACGCTTATTGAAAAAGAAATCGAACAGGTCATCAGCGGGATTTGCGCCATGCACGGAGCAGGCTTTGACTATTCATATGAAAGGGGCTATCCGGCCGTCTGCAATCATTCCGAGGAAACGGACTTTCTGGCGGACATCGCCCGGAATACAGAAGGCGTCGAAAAGGTGACGGAAAGCGAATTGCAGATGGGCGGAGAAGATTTCGCCTATTATCTCCAGCATGTAAAAGGAACCTTTTTCTTTACTGGAGCGCGTCCCGAAAATCCGAATCATGCCTTTCCCCACCACCATCCAAAATTCGATATCGATGAAAAAGCAATGCTTACCGCCGCCAAGGTGATGGCAAATGCCGCGGTTTCTTATCAGGAACAAGGAAAAGCTTCCTCGGCAGCGGCTGGGGTTTGAACTAAAAAAACAAAAACCGGGTTTAATACCCGGTTTAGAAAAAACTGTGATTTCATATACGATCCCCAGCTTAGCTGCAACAGCCGTTCCTTCTTAAACGTGTATATCGACATGTATACTAAAGCCGGGTTTAATACCCGGCAGTCTCCTTGATCCATCGCAAGTGAAAGACATGTCTCGCCGTTTCTCCGAGATGTCCGAGCAATTTATAATTGGCCGTTCCGCCGACGATGGCGCCCAGGCCGGGGACAAGCTGAAGCAATTTGACGAGATCAATATGGTCCCGGTACTCCTGCTGGAATGTATGCCAATCAATGTCCCGTTTTTCCGTTTCCCAATTTTCGATGATGCGGAAAATCTCTTTTCGATGCTCTTCCCCCGAAAAAGCGAGCTGGAAGATGTAGAGAAGAAACAGCCGCTCTTCCTTCTGTTTGATGTCATAGCCGTAAATCGACGCCAATTCGAACAGGCATTTCATTTTAATGCCGAGCAGCAGCGGAAAATCCGCCAACCCGAGAAAGATCCCGCCCGCTCCCGTGCCGATGCCTGACGCGGCCGCGGCTTTTTGATATTGGGCAACCGATTTTTGGGCAAGCCCGTCTTTTTCCTTCAAAGAAAGCGGACCCGTTTCCTTTTGGGCCGTCGTCAAATTTGACCCGACTAACGTAGCCTCAACCATTTTTTTTATGCTCTCGGTCACCGCTCTGTGCACCTTGTCGGGAATGCGGGCGTTAATCTTAGCCTGCACGCCTTTTGACATTCGTTCTGCCATAGATGATTTTCGCAAAAACCTCATTTTCCAGCGGCAGGCTTCATCCAAATACAGCTGATTTTCGTTCATGTCCTTCACCTCTTCTTTATACATACTGACGGCAAAGGAAAAGGATTCATCTGCGTGTATGTTTCTTCAGCCTGCTTGTGAAATAAGGCTTCATGACGGCGAAAATGAGCAGCGCGGCACCTAGAAGACCCGCAAGCATTCCCGTCCAGTGCATGCTGATGGCTGCTCCCAGTGACAATAATAGCGCCTGAATGCAGAGAACGGTCTGGAGCAGGCCGAAGAAACTTTTTCGCCTCTCCTCCTGTCTGACGGGATAGAGCTCCTGCAAGGACAAATGCGAAAAATGATCAAACAACGGCGTCAGCTGGATGCCCGTGATAAAGACGGTAAAGACGATGAGGACCGCTGACACCCAGTCATTCGTTGAGAAATAAGCGATGATCAGTCCAAAAATGACGGTCAGCCTGAGAACGATCCCGAAATAATCGTTTGACCTGATAAAAGCTCTCGCATACATGTATGCAAACGTCTTTTTCTGTTCATACGGGATCAATCCAAGAATCCAGTCAAGATATGCCCTCCTCTTCGCCTGCTTTCTAAGGTGCGGAACATCCGTAAACAGGTTGGCCAGCCTGTAAAACCGCTGTTTCCTTCTGATTTCGTCTTCGATATGCAGCTCCCATTTAAACGATTTTTTCTTTTCAGCCGCCGCAAAATACACGATGAGCGCAAGCATGATCGCGTACACGGCAAGCGCAAAGCCGTAAGACGCTTCTAACGCAAAATACAAGGCAAGTGCATTCAGCAGAAAACGGACGATTTGATCCATGATCCGCACGTTTTTTTCGCCGAAATACGTCATCCGCCATTGCATCGCCATGTTCCACGCTTTTAATATAAGCAATTGAACCAAAACGAGCGCATAAGCTGCAAATGTCCTTCCGCTTGCTTCGAAGTACAGCGGCGCCAAAACGAGCGCTGCCGCAATGAGCGGAAACAGCTGCGTCATAAAACTGAACCTGAAGGCTTGTTTTAAATAAGGACCCATTTTCGCTTCAAGCGGCAGCAAAAACACAAGGTCCGCTTCTTTGATCAGCGTCCTGACATAGGAACTTGTCAGAACGAGCGAAAACAAGACGGCCATCACCCAGTAGGCGGGAAATCCTTCCGGCATCTCTTTCAGCCATTTACTGTACCAGCTTGCTGCACCGGCGATGAAAAAAATCATGACGATGACGAGATGGTCGTTCAGCATATATTTCAAATAAGACCTTGTCTCTTTTATATACTCCTCAATTCTCGCCTTCCATATTCCTTGAATGCTATTCATAGCTCTCTTCCTTTGTCAGCTCAAGATACAGATCGTCAAGGCTTGCATCTTTCATCGAAAACTGCTCTCTGAGCTCTTCAAGCGTTCCCTTTGCCCGCACTTGGCCGTTGTGCAAAATAATGAATGAATCGCAATACCGCTCAGCGGTTGCCAAAATGTGCGTCGACATCAAGACGGCGGCACCGTTATTCTTCGCTTCGTTCATCCTCTCAAGCAAGGCGTTAATGGCGAGCGGGTCCAGTCCGAGAAAAGGCTCGTCGATGATATAAAGCTCAGGCTCGACTAAAAAAGCACACATGATCATGACCTTCTGCTTCATTCCCTTTGAAAAATGAGCCGGGAACCATTTCAGCCGCTTTTCCATTCTGAACTCTTTTAACAGCGGAGAAAGCCGTTTTTCAAACGTTTCCTTTGACAGCCCGTACGCCATCGCGGTCAGTTCCAAGTGCTCCTTGAGCGTCAGCTCTTCATATAAAATCGGCGTTTCCGGAATAAAGGTAAACTGTGAACGATAGCTTTCCGGATCCTCGATGAACGTTTTCCCGTTTAGCTCAACGGACCCTTTGTGCGGCTCCATCAGGCCGATAATATGGCGAATCGTCGTGCTTTTTCCGGCTCCGTTCAAGCCGATCAAGCCGACGATCTGCTTTCGGTCGATCTCAAATGATACATCTCTGAGCACAGGGTTTCTTGTATACCCGCCGGTCAGATCTTTTACAGAGAGTAGTGACATACGTTCGTTCCTTTCTTGCATTTTTCTTAATAGTACCAAAAATAAGGAGGTATTTGAAACGTTTTCCCTTCCGTTCTTCACGCATAAACGAAAACGATCCGGGACAATCTAATGGATGAAGAAGGGGAAGCTGATCATCTGGCGAATGAGGTGTTTGTCAAAGACAGGATCTTGGAAAGTCAGTTTGAAAAGAATTTGAAGCATGTCAAGGCTTAGAAGTTTCTTACATTCACCGAATTGAGAAAGCATCTGCTTTATATGGCATTGACATATAAAAAAGGTGTGATGATCAAATGAGGTGTTTGGGGCAGGAAATGTATAGGCGTTTCAAGTCTTCATTTTGACGAAAATGGGGTGCTTGCAAAAGGCATTGTGTAACATTTCTTATTAAAGCCAACCTTCTTCCGGCAGGGTGAACGCGGGAGCCGTTCATCCTGTTTTCGTGTTTCCGTCATAATTGTGGTAATATTATGCTTATACATAACCTTTCCCAAGCGGAAAAAGGAGGAAAAGTATGAGCGATTGCATTTTTTGTAAAATCATTAACGGGGAAATCCCTTGCGCAAAAGTGTTTGAAAATGAACACGTCATGGCTTTTCTCGATATCAGCCAGGTCACAAAAGGTCATACCCTTGTCATTCCAAAGGTCCACAAAACCAACATATACGAAATGACGCCTGATATTTCAAGAGATTTTTTTGAAGCGGTTCCGAAAATCGCCCAGGCTATTAAAGAAGAGTATGAGCCGATCGGTTTAAACCTTCTGAATAACAACGGCGAAAAAGCGGGACAGTCGGTCTTCCATTATCACATGCACATCATCCCCCGCTACGGGAAGGGCGACGGCTTCGGAGCGGTCTGGAAAACGCATGCGGACGACTATACCCCGGAAGATCTGCAAACGGTCGCGTCTTCCATCAGTAAACATCTATAATATTGAAAAGGGCACCGGCTTAAGCGCCGGTGCCCTTTTGCTATGCGCGCCGCAGCAAGCGGTCGTCAAAAAAAATTCATATTTACAGCAGCCCCTTTTCCCGCGAGAATCAGCGCCTGTCCCGCTTTTCGCACTATTCAAATTTTTTTGTATCATGAGATTCTTTTATGATAGGATTGTTTTATATTTTTATTCATAAACAGGGAGCGATTGTGATGATACGTACAACAAACTTTAATGCAGGACCCGCAGCACTGCCTTTAGAGGTGTTACAAAAGGCGCAAAACGAATTTCTTGATTTCAAAGGGGCGGGAATGTCCGTTATGGAGCTGTCCCACCGCAGCAAAGAATACGACGCCGTTCATCAACATGCAAAAGCTCTTTTAAAGGAGCTTATGGAAATACCCGACGATTATGAGATTCTGTTTCTTCAAGGCGGTGCAAGCCTTCAGTTTTCAATGATTCCGATGAACTTCCTTTCCAAGGAGAAAACGGCTTATTTCGCCATGACAGGCGCATGGTCCGAAAAAGCGCTTGCTGAAGCAAAGCTTTTCGGAAACACTTCGATTATTGCGTCAAGCGAAGCTGACACCTACAACCACATTCCTGACGTATCAAACATTCCGGCTGACGGAGTTTATCTCCACCTGACATCAAACAACACGATTTTCGGGACGCAGTGGAGAGAGTTCCCAGACTCCCCGATTCCGGTTGTTGCCGATATGTCGAGCGATATTTTAAGCAGAAAAATCGACGTTTCAAAGTTTGACATCATCTATGCCGGCGCACAAAAAAACCTTGGCCCTTCAGGGGTAACCGTCGTGATTATCAAAAAAGAGTGGCTCACAAAGGAAAACGAACAGGTGCCGAAGATCTTAAAATATTCAACGCATGCCAAAGCGAATTCGCTCTACAACACGCCGCCGACTTTCGCGATTTACATGTTGTCCCTTGTGCTTGAATGGCTGAAAGAAAAAGGAGGGCTTGATGCCATCGAAAAGCGCAACAGCGAGAAAGCCCGGATTTTGTACAGCGCGATCGATGAAAGCAACGGATTTTACCGCGGGCATGCGAAATCGGACAGCCGTTCCAACATGAATGTCACCTTTACGCTGAAAAATGATGAGCTGACGAAGTCGTTTATCGAACAAGCGAAGGAGGAAAAAATGTCCGGACTCGGCGGACACCGTTCAGTCGGCGGCTGCCGCGCGTCGATCTACAACGCGGTTTCTATTGAAGATTGCGAGAAGCTCGCTGCCTTTATGAAAAAGTTCCGGGAAGCTCATTGAACTGCACGATCCTATTTTTGGAAGACAAAAAAACACTATCACCTTCATTCTGAAGTTTGATATACTACTATAAAGCTTTCGCAATAAATGACGAGCATATTATTGGAAAGCGGGTACTTTTAGCCTGAGACGAGGAGAGAATAGATATGAAAACAAAAGAATTGGTTGCACTGGCCCTTTTTGTCGCCATCGGAGCGGCTCTGCACGCAGTGATTCCGCCGTTTTTTTACGGTATGAAGCCCGATATGATGCTGATTATGATGTTTATGGGAATCCTTTTGTTTCCAAAGCTGCAAAACGTACTTGTCATCGGAATTGTGACCGGCATCATTTCCGCTTTAACCACTGCGTTTCCGGGAGGACAGCTGCCAAATATTATCGATAAACCGATTACGGCTCTAATCTTCTTCGGCGCTTTTCTCACTGTAAGAAAACTGGGCAGCAGAACGCTGACAGCCGCCGGTTTGACTGCCGTGGGAACGCTCATTTCAGGAACGGTTTTCCTGACGTCGGCCCTCTTGATCGTCGGCCTGCCGGGAAATCAGGGATTGATGACACTGTTCTTCGTCGTCGTTTTGCCGACGGCCGTGATCAGCACGATCGCCATGTTCGTGATCTATCCGATCGTACAGACGATTCTGAAGCGGTCAAGGCTGACCGAAGAAGTAAAATAAAGCAAAAAACCTCTTTGAAAAAGGGCTGTTTCTTTTTTGAAGAGGTTTTTTTCGCATTTATGGTCAAAAAAAGGAGGATACGCCCGATATTTTATATAAGAAGCTTGATCAAAAAAAGGAACAGGAGCAACAAGCCCGCGGCTCCGGCGCAAAAATAAGCTTTTTGTTTCAGTACGCGTTTCGGCGGATAAGATGCACGAAATCCGAGAAGCCTGAAATAATAAAAGGAGCCGGCGAAAAAAACGGCGGTTAAAATCGTTAAAAAAGCGATGATGACAGACAACCCTCTCCCTCCTTTTTTAAAAAGTATGCTAAAATAAAGCAAGCTATGCAGAAGTTTTCCCGGGATTATTCCTCGCGGAAAGCCCCTAAGCAATCATTTTCAAACGATGAAAAGGCTGTCAAAAGCCTGATCTTTCAAAAATATAACCGGGGTGATGTATATGTCAAAAGGACGATCTTTAGCAGCAGGACTACTTGTAGGCGGAGTTATCGGAGGAGTTGCGGCTTTACTTTCCGCGCCTACTTCAGGAAAAGAATTAAGAAGGCAGCTTAAAGCGAACTGCGGAACATTCGAAGACACGGTAAAAAGACTGAAACATGACGGAATCGCTTTAAAAGAGCAAGTCGTCAAAACAGCGCGGGAAAGCGCAGAGATCATCAAGGATGTCGGCAGTGAGCTGCAATCGTCCATTAAGGAATGGAGAGAGGAAATCAAGCCCCATCAGCAGGATCTCAAAAAAGAACTCGCTGATATTGAAGAGAAGATCCAACAGCTGGAGAAAACCTTACAAAACTAATATATTCAGCGAAAAAAAATAAGCCTTTAAAAAGGGGTGTGAATGATCATTTTCACGCTCTTTTTTTCATTAAAAGGCTGATTTCACACAGAAAAAAGCGACTTTTTTAAAAATTTCGTAAATTTACATCTTTATTAATCTTTATTTTATTGGCATAATAGAATTATAAGATAAAGAGAAGCAGGTGAAGTGAATGAATCGAGCGGAAGAGCCCTATACGGTGAAAGAAGCCCTTTTATTCAGCCAAAGGATGGCACAGCTGAGCAAGGCGCTTTGGAAATCGATAGAAAAGGATTGGCAGCAATGGATTAAACCTTATGACTTGAACATTAATGAGCACCATATTTTGTGGATCGCCTACCAGCTGAACGGCGCTTCGATTTCTGAAATCGCCAAGTTTGGCGTAATGCACGTATCCACGGCGTTTAACTTTTCAAAAAAGCTTGAGGAAAGAGGCTACCTCGAGTTCTCAAAAAAATTAAACGATAAACGCAACACGTACATTCAGCTGACTCCGAAAGGCGAAGAGGTTTTCCTTGAAATCCTCGAGTCCTATGATCCGTCCCGGAACGCTGTGTTAAAAGGCGCCCAGCCTCTTCATCAGCTGTATGGGAAATTCCCTGAGATCGTCGAAATGATGTCGATCATCCGCCACATTTACGGCGATGATTTCATGGAGATTTTCGAAAAATCATTTTCCAATATCGAAAATCAGTTTACCAGTGACAACGGCAAAATGAAGAAAAAAGATGAAGCAACAGAAACCGGTGAATTGCCGGAGATGGACAAACAGCTTGAGCCCGTTAAAAACTAATCCAGGCCGTACTGCTTCATGATACCGATGAATTCGATCATCAGCGGTTTGTAAAGACCTTGTTTGTGAAGGGCGAAAATCGTTTCGTGCACTTCGAGTTTTTCATTTAACTGTCCTGCAAAAAGCGCGAGGAGATTGTCGAACATGACAAATCCTTGCGCTTTTTGCGCTTCAAGCTCTTCTGCCAGTTCTTCGCACAGCTTCTCCGTTTCCTTTGCTTCCTCCTCTGATAATCCCCGTTCAATCAGCATTTTATAGTACGGGTATTCATCCATATCCGCAGTGTTCAGCAAAAGCTTTATATAATATTCCAATCGTTCAAGACGATGCTCCATTGAATCCATATTTGTCACTTCTCTCCTTTATTTTATTTTAGCTGATAATCCTTTTTGATGAAAGTTCAACATCGTGATTTCCCTCCTCTCATTTCTTTTGAAAATGACGATTTTTTTTTCGAAAAGGGATTGATTTTTCTCTAGCGGAGGAGTAAATTATTCTGAGGATTTCATATAACAGTTTTAAAAACGGAGGATGTCACACATGAGTTGCTGGAAAACCATTAATCTGTTAAAAGATTATGGAGGCATGCGGATCGCACTCACCGCGGTCAGTTTAATGATTTTGTTTTTTATTCCCGAATATTTGGCCATGCAGCTGATTCATCCGCAAACCGTTCAAAGAGGCGACCATGCGCTTTTGTTCGCAGGCCTTTTAATTGCGGCGATTATCGCTCATAAAATCCTTCACATCTTCCCGATCGCGGGCAAGAAAAAACCGGAAAAGAGGATATATTGGCTGAAAATGAGAACATGGAGAGAAATCCCGAAAAACACGATGCTTGTCTCCCTCCTCTGCCCGTTTTTGGTGATCACGCCGGTTCTTTTTTATGCAGGGGCCGTCATGCCAAGCTTTTCCCACTATTTTTGCATCATTTCCAGCATTCATTTCGGCTACTGTCTGCCCGATTTTTTGTTCGCCTGGAAATTGATCAAAGCGCCAAAAAATTGCTTTGTCGACCAGGAAGCCGACGATTTTGATATTTTGATACAAAAATAGGTGGCCAAGCGGTTGGAAAAACCTTTTTTTCAGTCTATTTTCTATCTTTTTTAATAAATATTTGGTAATGTAATATGGAGCAGAAACAGAGAGGGGGATCTCCTATTATCCTTTTTTATTTCATCCTGTTTGCGGTATTTACTGTGTTTAACATAAACAAGCTTACCAATTCTTTATGCCTTGTCAGAGAGATTCCTGAAGAACGGCAGGATAAGGTGTTCAGAATGATCAACGTGCTGATTTTGATATTATTGATCTCATCATTTATCGAGATTTCCTTTACGGCATAAAGAAAAAGGATAGCTGCCTGATCAAATCGATCCGGCAGCTATCCTTTTGTTTATTAGCATATCCAAGAAGCACCAATAATAATTAATAAAATGAACAGTACCACCAGCAGCGCAAAGCCGCCAGCAAAACCTCCAACGTAACCGTCGCCCATATTGACACCTCCTCTGCCCCAGTCGTTACGATAGTGTATGCACGAATGTCATGAAACGATTAGGCTCTCCTCACAAAAGAAAAGAACCGCCTGAAAAAAAGCGGTTCTTTTCCTATTTTCCACGATTTTAGCACAGGTAAGCTGCACCAACGATGATTAGCAAAATAAATAACACGACCAATAAAGCAAAACCGCTTGAGTATCCTCCGCTCATGTTATTGACCTCCTTTTCTTGATCACTACATGTGTATGATCCCAAAGAAAATTTGACTAGACGGATGCCCTCCCCTTGAAAATCTTTTTACAGCATGTCAGAATATGATATGATACAATTCAAAGGAAAGTTTAAACTGTTATGATTAGGAGTGTTTTCATTTATGAAAAAGATTGCTATTGCGGCGATTACGGCGACAAGCGTTCTTGCTTTAAGCGCGTGCAGCAGCGGAGACTCTCAAGTTGTCGCTGAAACGAAGGCCGGAAACGTAACGAAAGAAGAGCTTTATCAAACATTAAAAGAAAATGCCGGGGCAGATGCACTTAACATGCTTGTTCAGCAAAAAGTACTCGATAAAAAGTACAAGGCTACTGACAAAGAAATCGACAAAAAGCTGAATGAGTATAAAAAAACCGCGGGCGACCAAATAGAGGCGCTCATTAAGCAAAAAGGCGAAGACTACGTCAAAAAACAGATCAAATACGAACTTCTTATGCAAAAAGCCGCAAAAGATAACATAAAAGTAACAGACAAAGAAGTAAAAGAGTATTATGACGGCCTGAAAGGCAAAGTCCACGTAAGCCACATTGTCGTTAAAGAAAAGAAAACGGCTGAAGAAGTTGAGAAAAAGCTGAAAAAAGGCGAAAAATTTGAAGACCTTGCCAAAGAATACTCAGCTGACGGAACGGCTGAAAAAGGCGGCGACCTCGGCTGGATCGGCAAAAACGATAATATGGACAAAACGTTCACCAAAGCAGCTTTTGCTTTGAAAACCGGTGAAGTCAGCGGACTTGTAAAAACGCAATTCGGCTATCACATCATTAAGAAAACAGAAGAACGCGGCAAATACGATGACATGAAAAAAGAGCTGAAAAAAGAGCTTCTGGAACAAAAAGAAAGCGATACGACCCAGCTTCAGACAGTCATGAACGAGCTTGTCAAAGATGCCAACATGAAGGTAAAAGACAAAGAGCTGAAAAAACAAGTCGAACAGAACAAGGCGGCAACTACAAGCGGCAACAGCTGATTCAAAAAAAAGCTGTCCTCCCCTTTTCGGGGCCGGACAGCTTTTTTATGCGATCGAGTGGTTGTTTCCCGTTTCATGCTGTTCTTGCTTTTTCGAAGACTGCTTCATCCGTCTTTCCCTTTCCTTCTCCATCCGTTCGATGTAAACCCTGCCTTCCTTTTCTATAAAAGCCTGATCGATCTTTTCTTCTTCCTTTGCCGTTGACATCAGCTTATAGGCGCTGAAAACAATGCCGACGATACAAAGGTAGACCCACCACGGAAATAACAGCACGGCTTATCCCCCTTTTTCAAGATGCATGATATACCTGAAATGTATGCAAAAGGGAGACAAGTTATGACGTTATTTATGAAAAACGGGCTTGTAAAAGGAACGATTATCCAAGGCAAAGACGCGTTCTGTGTACTCTCCCGGCTTGACCCTCTCAAGCGCTCTGTCCATCATATTGATCTTCGCATCGAGATTGTCGATGTAGTGGAGAATTTCCGCTTCTTTGACCATCGGCGGCTTCGGGCTCCCCCATTCCGGTTTGCCGTGGTGGCTCAAAATCAAATGCTGAAGAATGAGAATCTCTTCAGAATCGATTTGCAGCTCTTCTGCAGCCTTTGAAATTTCGGTCACCATGATCGAAATGTGGCCGAGCAGATTCCCTTCAACCGTATATGTCGTTGACACCGGGCCTGATAGTTCTTTTACCTTCCCAAGATCGTGCAGGATGACGCCTGCATACAGGAGATCGCGGTCAAGAGTCGGATATAAATCGGCGACCGCTTTGGCGAGATTGAGCATTGACACGACATGATAAGCCAGTCCAGACACAAACTCATGGTGATTTTTCGTCGCCGCCGGAAAATCGATGAATTCCTTTCCGTATTTTTTGACAAGGTGTCTCGTGATCCGCTGGATATTCGGATTTTTCATTTCAAAAATATATTGAGTGATCGTCTCCATCATTTCATTTTTCGGAATCGGCGCGGTTTCCAAAAAATCATCGATCTTCACATTTTCGTGCTCAGCCGCAGGTCTGATATTTCTCAGCTTGAGCTGGTTGCGCCCGCGGTAATGATGAATGTCGCCGACCACTTTAACGATCGTCTGCGGTCCATAGATCGTTTCGTCATGTTGCTTGGCGTCCCAAAGCTTAGCTTCGATATCGCCTGACTGATCCTGCAGCATCAGTGTTAAAAACGGTTTTCCGTTGCTTGCGATTCCTTTTGTTGACGACTTGATGAGCAAATAACAGTCAACCTGCTCGCCAACCTCGTGCAGCATGATACCTTTTGCCATTCTAAAGCTCCCTCCGTTTTCCTACATAAAATTATTATAGCATAATCCCTTAATTGCTAGTTGCTTCCTTTTCCGCCAAGGAAGAAAGCATCATGACTTCCTCTTCCCGAAATGCAGCCTTCACATGCTCATGGCACGTAAAATAGAATATTTGCTGTTCTTTTCCCGAAAGCTGCTTTAACATGTCAATCACCTTCTTGAGCCTGTCGTGATCAAAATGGACAAAACTGTCATCAAGCTGAAACGGAAGATTGATGTCATTTTGATGGGACAAAGCGAGAGCGAATCGTATCGCTAAATAGAGCTGTTCACAGGTCGCCTGTGACAGTTCGTGCGCGTGAAACACGGCTCCGTCCGTTCTCATCACCATCATCGAATCAGGATTTTCGGAAAAATAAATTTTTTCATAACGTTCGCCTGTTAACGGCTTCAGAAAGGCCTCGGCCGTTTGCAGAAGCTTCGGAAGACGGATCTTTTTATGATCATCCATCCTGTTTTTGACGGCCTGCCTGACGAGCTTGATTGAAGCCCACTTTTTGGCGAGTACGGCGACCCGCTCTTTTTGCAGTTCCACCTCGTGCGTCAGTTCGGAAACGGTCCCCGATTCTTCCAGCCTCCGCTGCTCTGCAAGAAGCAGCGCCGCTTTTTCTCTCTCTTCTTTGAGCCGTTGTTCTGTCAGGGCTTTTGTTTCTTTCGCCCCTGCCAGCTGATTTTCCAGATCTGCGAGCGTATGGCCGGAGGCAAGCCGGACAACGTTCTCGTCCTTTTTGCCCAGCTCCGCCTCGATCGATGCGAGCTTTGCTTTTAATTCCTTTTTTTCCCGATCCTGTTTGGCAAGCTCTAAAAATGAGTCCCTATCGTTTGCCCCGGCCTTTTGAAACAACTCGGCGATCCGCGATTTGAAGTATTCCGCTTCCCCTGCCAATTCTTTCATCTGCTCAAGCGTATGCTGAAGCGACAAATCGGCTTCCTGCTTTTGGCGCAGCTTTTCTTTTTGCAAATCGAGCTCGTGTTTCAGCCTGAAAATCGATTCCTGCACGCTTCCTTCGGAATGGCCGAGCGATGAGGCAAGATTGTTGAGCCGTTTTTCAAACGATGCCCTCTTTTTCTCAAGGCGGGCCAGCTCCCTTTCCATTTCCCGCTTTTTCGCGATTTCTTCTTTGAGCTCCTTGATTAAGGCATACGCATCAGACAAAAACGACGGGTCTATCGATAAATTAAGCTCTTTTAAAAAGCGGTCGGTTTGTTCCTGATAAGGGAACATCTCCTTCTCCCATTCTTCAAATTGTTGAATCGCCCGCTCGTAGTCCGCTTCCTTCTGCCTCAGCTCTGCCTGTTTTGCGATGAGAAAGCGCCTGTTTTGATCGTCCCGCCACAGCTCTTCTCTCAAGGATGTCAGCTCCGGAGCATGATCCGAAGCGTCTCCTTCGAGTCCTTCAAGCTGCTCGCGGATGAATGCTGCCGCTGAAGAAGGCGCGGCCTTTTTCAAAGAGAAGAGGTACAGAACCGCAGCTAAAACGATAAAACCGCCAAGGAGCCACTGCTGAAAAAACAGCGCTGCCAGACAAGCGGCAAAGGCTGTGAAAACGGCCGAGGCTGCTGCCGTTTTCCTTCTCTTCTCCCGCTCTTTTTCTTCCTTCTTAAGAAGAGAAAGCTGTCTGAGGAGATCCTCCCGCTTCTCCGCCTTTCCTCCCGCAGCTTCCAAACGGCTGACGTTTTTTTCTTTTTGCTTGCGGACATCGTCAGGCATCACTTCTTCCGAGAGTTCTGCATATGCCTGCTCGGCATCCTCAAGATCGGCCCTCGCCTGTTCAAAGCGCTCGTCAAGAACCCGTTTCTGTTCGCGCAATTGAAGGTAAGCGCGGATCGCCTCCTGCAGCTTCCACTCATAATCGTACGTTGTGTCGATGATGAGGATTTGTGACTCGTCTTCGATTGAAAGGCGCGCCGCTCCTGCCTTCACCCGTTCGTCAGCCTGCTTGAGCTGTTCTGTCAGCGCCGTGATGTTTTCCTTGTAAGATTGGTAAACCGGATATTCTGACAGAATCTCTTCGATTTGCCCCTCGTGCCGGACATAGGCCTGTAAAGGGAGAAGGGCGGACGACTGCTTTTCCAAGTCGCGTTTCTTTTCTTCCAGCGCCTTCAGCTGGGCCTCTTTTGGATGCAGGTGGGATTCATACTTTTCAAGCTCGAAAAGGCCCGACTCGGGAAAGCGGTCTTCCCCTTCGCCGGCTGCTTGAAGCTGCCCTTTCAGCCGGCGTTCTTCCTTTGCAAGCGGATGAATCTCGATCGCCTGCTCGCATATGGCGATGTTCCGCACAACATCTTCCAGCAACTGCTCGTTTTCCTTGATCGCCGCTTCAGCCGTCCTTTTTCCGTCCAGGATGAAGTGATACTCGTCTTCACGCGCCTTCGCTTTTTTCAGTTCCTCTGAAAGCCGCTTTAAATGATCGAGCTCCCGGTTGAGCTCAGGCTTCCGTCCATTCGGCTTAAACAGCTCTTCCTGCGCTTTCGTAAGGCTTGCATCCATGTTTGCAATCGCGTCCGAGCCGAATAAACTTGAAAAAAGCAAAAAGCGGCCGATTTTGTCGCGGTTGAATTTATGAATTTCCTGAAGCCCGAACACATCGAATGAGTAGATCGCCTTATACAGCTGCCTGTCCATGTTCGATAAAAGCTTCTTTAAAAAATCCTCAGAACGGATGCTGCCGTCTTCCAAAAACACGTTGACCCGGTCAGGCTTTCCAGCCGTCCGTTCGATACGGATATTGCCGAAGGCCGGATGCACCGCTTCAAGCATTCCTCCGTACACGCCGCCTGCTTTCGGTTCATACCGCTTTGTTTTCGGAAAGCCGAACAGCATGCTTTCAATAAAAGACATAATCGTCGTTTTTCCGGATTCATTCAGCCCGTAGATTAAGTGAAGGTTAGTAGACGGGAGGCGAAATGTCTGATTGGTAAATTTGCCGTATCCGTATATATGCAGCGTATGAATATTCACCCCGTATCCTCCCTTATCTTTTCATGCTCTTTAGTTCATCGAGCAGCACTTTTTTCGCTTCTTCGCGAATTCCGCAGAGATCCTCTTCATAAAACCTCGCTCCGTACCTTCTAAAAACGGGGTGCCGCTCCAAATCGCCAAGAACCTGTCCGAAGTCTTGAAAATCGTCGATCTCGCGGGTGAGCTCCTGAAAAAACGCATCGCTTTCGATCGCGTTCACACTCCCCACGGTGCGGTCTTCAACAGCGGCAAGCCAGATGAACGACTCCCCGTCTTTCTCCTCGCCGCGAAAGACGTCAAGCAGCTCATCGATGATGCCGGCCGGTCTTTCCGCCAAATAAGGCGGTGCTTCTCCAGTCAGCACCGCTTTGATGCAGACTGCCGCCCCCTTGCTTCTGAAAGGCTGGAGGGCATCCTCCATGCTGCTGATCAAATCCGTCAAATGCCGCGTTTCTGACACGTCGATGGGAAGTGCTTCCCAGAGGACGTCTGACGTCGCTTTAAATTCAAAAGACACCCCGCTCTCGTCCGCCCTGACGAGATAGCACCCTTTCTCGCCTGTTTCCTTCATATGGCGGGATTGCGTGTTTCCCGGATAAATCACCGCCGGATGTTCGGCGGAAACGACCTTCCGTTTATGTATGTGGCCGAGCGCCCAATAGTCCATCTGCCCGTTTTTTAAATCCTGAAGCGAAAAAGGGCAGTACGGATCATGACCGCTCTCTCCGGAAAGCGTGCCGTGGATCATGCCGATATGGAAAGGGGCGCCGGTCGATCTTTTCATTTCGGCGGCCTTGTTCGCAAATACAGAGCGCTCCGGGTAGCTGTAGCCATAGATGGTTGCGGCAAGCCGGCCGTTTTTATAAAACGATTTTTCTTCAATATGGGCCGATGAAAACACGTGAACGTTGTCCGGCCATTCGATCGGCGTCCATTCGCCGCCCATGTGATCGTGGTTTCCGAAGATCACGTAGACCTGGATGCCGCTTTCCTCAAGCTTTAAAAACTGTTTGCGCAAAAAGAGCTGAGCTTTTAAGCTGCGGTTTGCTTCATCGAAGAGATCACCGGCAAGCAGCACGAAATCAGCCTGTTCGCTGACGGCGAGCTTAAACATATTCGCGGCGCTTTCAAATGTGCTGTTTCTAATCCGCCTGTAAACCGGCTCCGGAAGCCCGCTGATGCCGCGAAACGGGCTGTCCAGATGCAGGTCGGCCGCATGAATGAACGTGAGATTTGTCAATCTTTTGCTCCTTTTTAAAACGTTTCTGCCCCCATTCTATCACGGCTTTCAGGCGAATGCACGTTCTACTGTTCACCTCGAAAAAGCAGCTTTTCTTGAAAGCTGCTTTTCTCTTATTCTCATTATTCGTCTTTTGACAACCGAAGCGCCTGCTTGATATTTTTCAGTCCGCCTCCGCTTCCGTACATCAATACTCCGCCTTTATAGACCCTCGCCCCGATAATAGCGAGAATGACGATCGTTGCGGCGGTGATCCCGATGCCCAACGCCGCTTCCCAAAACGGAATATCGAGCATTCCGACTCTAAGGAACATGATCATCGGCGCAAAGAATGGAATGAATGAAGTCACCGTAATAAACGTTGAATCAGGTGCATTTAATCCGAACATCGCGATCATAAACCCGGCGACAACAAGCAGGATCATCGGTGAAATCGTCTGCTGAACATCTTCGATCCGGCTGACGACACTTCCGAGAAACGCTGCAAGCGTCGCATACAGGAAATAGCCGAGCCCCAGGAAAATCACGCCGTACACAAGCGTTGACACAGGAACGCCTGACATGTCCAAAAAGCCTTTAATCAACTCAGACGCTCCGCCTGCCTCCCGGTTCCCCGTGAGGGAAAGATACCCCGCAAGAAACAAAGCGGCAAGCTGTGTAAGTCCAAGCAAAGCGATGCCGAACAGTTTGGCAAACATCTGCTGGACGGGCGGTACGCTTGAAATTAAGATTTCCATGACGCGGGACGATTTTTCCGTCGCCACTTCAGTCGCAATCATTGAAGCGTACATCACCACGGACATATAAATGACGAACAGCACGATGTAGACAAGGCCTGACGCCTTTTGAAGCTCTTCTTCCGTTTTAGCCCCTTCTTTCAAGGCGACGCTTTTTACTTTAACCGGTGTGAACAGCTTATTCAGCTTGTCAGACGGTACATTCAGCTCAGCCGTGCCGACGGCGATCTTCGTTTGGGAGAGCGCCTGTTCCATTGTGGAAACGGCAGATGAATCAGCGATATCGAGCGCTTTGTACGTTCCCGTCAGTTCGCCTTTTCGATCTTTTGACAAAATCAAGATGCCGGAAAGCTCATCGTCTCTGACGTCTTTTTCCAGCTCTTTTTCCGGCTTATCCGCTTTTACAAGCTCAAGCTCATCGTCTTTGTCAGCCATTTTAAGCTGCTGGGAAAACGTCTCATACAGCTGATTCGATTGATCAATGACGGCAATTTTATCCGGTTCGCCGCCGTCTTTGTCAAACATGGAAATAATATTGCCCAAGTTGGTGACAACCAGGACAAGCGCAAGCGTAATCGCAGTCGAAATGATAAACGATTTCGTTTTCAGCTTGCTTGTATATGTATGAAACAGTACAATCCAAAACTTATTCATATCGGGCACCAACCTTTTCTACGAAAATATCATGCAAAGAAGGTTCTTCAAGTTCAAATTTCCTGATAAACCCGCGCCCTTGGAGCATTGTAAACAGATGCTGGGAAACTTCCTCATTCTCGACCTGGAGCCTCACGCCTTCAGAAGTCTCCCTCCATTTCGCAATCCCGTCCGCTTCCTTCAAAAAGCTCAAATCATCGTCCGAATGAATCGTGACGTTCTTTTTGCCGAAGGAACGCTTAATTTCTTTCAGTTTTCCTTGAACAACCGGTTTGCCGCGCTGCAAAATGCAGACGTGCTCGCAAAGCTCTTCGACATGCTCCATTCTGTGGCTCGAAAACACAATCGATGTACCGCCGTTTTTCAAGGAAATGACGGCATCCTTCAAGAGCTCCACATTGACGGGATCCAGCCCGCTGAACGGCTCATCAAGAATCAACAGTTCAGGCTTGTGCAGCACGGCCGTAATAAACTGGATTTTTTGCTGGTTTCCTTTTGAAAGCTCTTCAACCCGTTTATCCGCATATTCTGTAATGTGGAACCGCTCGAGCCATTTCTCCATTTCCTTGAGCGCCTTCTGCTTTGTCATACCTTTGAGACGGCCGAGATACACGAGCTGATCTTTTACTTTCAGCTTCGGATACAGTCCGCGTTCTTCAGGCAAATAGCCGATTCCGTTGCTGACGCCGTATGTAATCGGTTTTCCTTTCCAGGTTACGGCGCCCTCCGACGCATTCAATAGCCCCAATATCATCCGGAACGTCGTCGTTTTGCCTGCGCCGTTTGAGCCGAGCAGTCCGAACATTTGCTTTTCCGGGATGTCAAGCGTCAGATCGTCAACAGCTGTAAACGAGCCGAACCTTTTTGTCACATGATCGATTTTAAGCATATAAAAACTCCTCCTTCCAACTTACAATCATACGTTAGTCATATCACTTTAAAAAGGATTTTTTTGATTTTTATATAAATTTAAGAAAAGCAAACAAATTTTACGAAAGGAGAAACAGTATGGAAGTCTATTATGTAACCGTATTTGCGACTACCGGGGAAACGCTTTTGAACGAACGTTTTGAAGCGGAAAATGAAGAGGAAGCAAAACAAAAAGGAAAAGATCTGCTGAAGAAAAAGCGGTTTTTGGATCATACGCACCGCGTAGTCCATTCGTCCGGTAAAATGATCGTCTTTCACAGCTGACAAAAAACGGGCGGCAGCATTTGAGGAAAGGGTCCAGATGTCGCCGCCGGAAATGTTTCCTGTTCTACGGGATCACCATAAGAACGCGTAATCAAAGGTTGACCGCTCCGAGGAAAAAGGACGCGTAAGCGATCCGTTTCTGCCGACACTCAGGTGATGAGAGCTTCAAACTGCCGAGCAGCATAAAAAAACACGCCTGACATGCCCGTTATGAAAAGTATCGTGCTTTTCAGCGGGTCATGCTTTCTGAACGACAGATGCAGCGGACGGTCCGCCATAATTCGTAATCATTTTGTCAGCATACAGCCGGGCGGAATGTCCTTCTCCCAAAAAGCCTGCAGAAGTCAGCACAGCAGCCAGCGACAATGTAACGAACAACAGCTTAGCTTTCATACAATGCATCTCCTCTTTGAATTTTTCGTCTTGCCTGAGCGCTCTTTTCATAATAAAAAATGGAATCTTTTAATCGCTCAATTTGATTATAATATTGGGCGGCATCCAAAGCCAGCTCTTCAACGGCCGCGTAGAGACGTTTTGACTCCAAATAATCAAACCCCCTTTGGACGGCGCTGCGGTCCCCGCCGTCCAAATACAGGCCACGCAAAATGTTGAGCTTTGCCTCGTGCTCTTCATCATGAAGGGATGCCGCGCTTTTGATGCCCTTTTCATAGCATTCGGCCGCTTCAGCGTGCCTTGACTGCTTTAAACGGACGTACATCAGGTTATACAATACCTTCGGCACGTATGACGACTTTTCTCGTTCAAATATGAATAAAGCGTTTTCCATATGTTCTGAGGCTTGCCGATACGCTTTTTGATAAAAGTAACAATTCCCCAGATTAAAATGGGCGGATGCCGTCAAATGGCTGTTTCCGACCGTCTCGGCATCCTCAAGCGCATGTTCAAGATTTGTGAGCGCATCGTTGTATTTCATCGATTCGACCAAATTTCCGGCGATGATAAAATCACAATAAATCTTTTTCTCCTTTAATGTTTCATAAGATTGAAAAATATCAGAAGCCATCGTCGCGTAGTTGATGGAAAGGTACCTCTGATTGATGTAGTAATAAATTTCGGCGAGCTTATAATAAAATTCGGCTTTTTCAACCTTGTCCTCTAATGCATTCACTTTTTGTTCGGCCATTTTATAACAGCCGATCGCTTTGACGAATTCCCTTTTCTTAAACTCGTACATTCCTTTAAAAAACCAAAAATAATAATTTAACAAACCTGTCATCTGGTCCTCTTTTTCCTCTAAATCACGAAGATTTTTTTCGATGTTTCCGCTTTTTTTCGGCTTCAGATAGCTGAGCATCAGCTTGTGCCTGAATTCAAGCAGAGAGTAATAAAGCAGCACATCCTGATTTTCCTCCATATCCTCGAAGTCGCGCATTATTTCGGCTTTCAGCGCCTCGCTGGCGGCAACCTGATTTTTCCGAATGGCGCTGTACCAGTCATTCAGCTTTGCTGCAACGTATTCAGATGGAATCTTTTGTTTCATTTCCTCCCGCCCCCCTCGGCTCGAACATCTCGATGTCTACTTCATAAATTGATTTTCGCAGCTCACATCTAAGACCAAAAGACTAATATATTTAGAGATGTCAAACATTATACCATACAAATGGCGCGTTTTTTCGCGATTTAAAAATAGGAAGGACGGCTTTCTTCATGCATGATGATTAAAGTGCGGTTTCCTCTTCTCCAAAAATGCGCGGATCCCTTCCTGATGATCTTTTGTCCTCCTCATTCTGAGCTGCGCTTTTTTTTCAAGCGCGAGCGTTTGCTCAAGGCGTCCGGCGTTTAAGGTTTGGTATATTTTTTTCGTCTCGATCATCGCGGAAAGCGGCGACTCGAGGAGCTTTTCGAGATGCGCGCCGGCATGCCGGTCAAGGTCGCCGCCGAATACGGCATCAACAAGGCGGAGCTTCTGGGCTTCGTCCGCCGTCAATTTTTTGCCGCTCCAAATCAGTTCCTTTGCCGCCGTTTCGCCGACTCTCCGCTCCAAGAAAAAATGGCCCCCGCCGTCCGGGATCAGTCCGATACCGATAAAATTCATCGCCAGCTTTGCTTCTTTTTCCGCCAGCACATGGTCACAGCCGAGCGCCAGACTCATGCCGAGCCCCGCTGCCGCTCCGTGGACGGCCGCAACCGTGATCTTCGGCATGCTGTAGAGCATCATCACAATGTCGGAAATCGTATCGATGACCTCTTCTGCCAGGTTCTCATCCGCGGAAGACAGCATCATCTTAATATCGCCGCCTGCTGAAAATCCTTTTCCGCTTCCTTTGATCAGCATGATCCTTGATGTGCTTTCCTCCGCCAGTATCAAAGTCTCTTTCAGTTCCTTGAGCATGTTTTCGTTCAGGGAATTATACGCCTCAGGCCGATTCAGCACCACCTCAAATACTTCGCCGCTGTCTTTCCATTTAATCAATTCCATGAGACCACCTCCATTGAATGCGTTTCCATCAGGGGATTGCTTAACTATTCCACTTTTTATTTTCAAAACCTTTTTTTCAAGGCAGAATCGGCTGATTTCTTCCATTTCAAGATCAATTGATACTGAAACAAGCCTTTTTAGTTGAATGATGATCTTCATTTTTATATCATGATGGTAGAGAGCATGTGAAGAAAGGAGGGGGAAAGTGATCAAAACCATTTTGACGTTTTTGTTAAGTTTATCCATCTTAACGGTGTCATTCATCGTTCAGGACGAGATCACCGGCTTCGATCCTGAAGCAAGCAGCCATACGTCTCTCAATTCCTCAAACCCTGAGACCCATGTTTTAAAGCCCCCTCCTTTGGCAAAAAGCTTTCTGAATCAAACAGGGAAGAATGCAAATATTTTTTCTTCCGCACACGCCGAAAGCGTCACCCGTTTCATCCCTCAGCTTGAGGTTCGGCACGGTGATTTTCTTTTGGAAAAAACGTGCGCCATCCCTGTGAAATACCAGTCGAATTATCTCTCCTGACTTTTCCTGTTTTGTCTGTATAATGATCAGATCAAAAGGAAAAAGTTATTTTGGAGGGATACGATTGAATATTAAAGAAAATGATCTGCCGGGCATCGGTAAAAAATTTGAAATAGAGACGAGAAATCATGAAAAAATGACGATTGTCGTTCATGACGACGGAAGAAGGGAAATCTACCGTTTCGACGACGAAGGTCCCGATGAAATCGTGACCAACATTTCTCTTGATGACGGCGAGGCGAGGCAAATCGCCGCCATCCTCGGCGGGATGGTCTATAAGCCGCAGGCGCTTGAATCGATTGAAATGGCGTTTAACGACCTGATCATCGAATGGTTCAAAGTCGAAAAAGGGGCAAATGCCGTCGGCAAAACCCTCGGTGAAATCGACGTCAGGCAAAACTACAGCGTGACCGTGATCGCAATTATTAAAAAGAATCAGGAAAAATTGTTGAATCCTGGAGCAGACTCTGTTCTTGAAGAAAACGACACACTCGTCCTGTCCGGTGAAAGAAAAAACCTCAAGAAAATGAAGCAGGATTTTCTTTCCCAAAAGGGAGGGTGATGCTCATTGGATCATCTCGTATTTGAAGTCGGCACCGCGCTCCTGCTTGTTGCCATCGCTGCCTTAATCGCGAACCGGATTAAATTCTCGATCATTCCCTTTTTGATTATTCTGGGGATGATCGTCGGTCCGCACGCTCCGACGATCGGCATCATCGATCTGAAGTTTATCGAAAGCTCAGAGATCATTGCCTTTTTCGGCAGAATGGGCGTCCTGTTTTTGCTCTTTTATCTCGGACTGGAATTTTCGATCGGAAAGCTGATCAAATCCGGACGGTCCATCGCTGTCGGGGGAACGATTTATATTCTGATCAATTTCAGCTTAGGCGTCCTGTTCGGGTTCATCGCGGGCTTCGAGTTTCTCGAAGTCCTGATTGTCGCCGGGATCATCACGATTTCTTCGAGCGCAATTGTCGCCAAAGTACTGGTCAACCTAAAGAGGACGGCGAATCCGGAAACCGAGCTGATTCTCGGAATCATTATGTTCGAAGACATTTTCCTCGCCGTTTATTTATCCGTCGTCTCCGGGCTTGTCCTTGGCGACTCGACTTCAGTCGGAAAGGCGCTGCTTTCGATTTTGATCGCTTTCGGCTACATGATTTTGTTCTTTATCGTCGCCAGGAAGCTGCCGAAATTGTTAAACCGGCTGTTTGATATCCGTTCAAACGAAGTCTTTATTATCGTGATTTTTGCGCTGCTCTTCTTTGTCGCCGGCTTTTCGGAAACGATTCATGTTGCCGAAGCGATCGGTGCCCTGCTGCTCGGCCTCGTGTTTTCTGAGACAGAGCATTCCAGCCGGATCGAGCACTTGGTCGTGCCGTTTCGCGATTTCTTCGGCGCGATGTTTTTCTTCAGCTTCGGATTGAGCATCGATCCGTTTACATTGGGAGATGCGGTATGGCTGTCTCTCGGCGCCGTCATCCTTACCTTGGCCGGAAACTTTATCGCCGGCATGGTCGCAGGCAGAAGGGCCGGACTTTCCCATAAAGCTTCGTCCAATATCGGTTTAACGATCGTCTCACGCGGCGAGTTTTCGATCATCGTCGCCAACCTCGGGATCGCCGGCGGACTTTCTGCCACATTAAAGCCGTTTGCCGCTTTGTACGTGCTGATTCTGGCCATATTGGGGCCGCTCCTCACAAAGGAATCGAAACGGATTTTCAATATGCTGAATCACGTGTTTAAGTGGAAAAAACCCGATGCAAAAAAACAGCGAGGGTGACAAAAAGGAGACTCCTGCGGAGTCTCCTTTTGCGTTTTCGCGGAAATGCAAGCCATTGGACATTCGCGTTTTGAAAAGATATGATCAACTTGTCCAAATTTGATCCGGCCTTTTAGAAATTCCAAGAAAGAAAGGTGGAGAGTCTCGGTCTATGGGCAAATTTCATTCAGATGATATGATCACGATGAAAGATATCGTAAGAGAAGGGCACGACATACTGGGAAAAGTGACCGCCGACGTCAGCCTGCCTCCATCCGAAGAAGATAAGGAAGAGCTTTTGGCAATGCTGCAGTTTTTAAAAAACAGCCAGGACCCCGAGACGGCCAAAACGTACGGTCTTCGTCCCGGCGTCGGATTGTCCGCAAACCAAATCGGCCTTGATAAACGGATGTTTGCCGCGTATTTTACCGACGAGAAGAATAGGCAGCACGAATACATGCTGCTGAATCCTAAAATCGTCAGCCATTCCGTCAAGATGATTTATCTGCCTGAAGGAGAAGGATGCCTTTCCGTCGACAGGGACGTAAAAGGCTATGTTCCAAGGTATGAGAGAATCAAAGTGAAAGCATGCGACATTACCGGAAAAGAAGCGGTGCTCAGGCTGAAAGGCTACGCCGCCATCGTCGCCCAGCACGAAATCGACCATTTGAACGGAATCATGTTTTACGACCGGATCAACAGCAAAAACCCGTTCAAGCTTCCGGAGGATGTAGAGATCGAAAGCGCATGGTAAAACAAAAGGCTTCCGGCATTGCCGGAAGCCTTTCTTACCTCCCGCTTTTGGCGTCTTGTCCAAACAGTTCTGCCAAGTAGCGGAGTTTTTCTTCTGTATAGTGTTCAAATCTCTCATTGTATGATTTCGGGTCCTTTGGATTTGCGAAATGCGTGATTTTTCCCGTTTTCGGATCGACAAATTTGCTCGCCGCCCCGCAGCCGATGCCGATAATCGTCTGCTTTTCTTCCATAATCATAATGTTATAGATGCTTTCCTGGCCCGGAAGAGAGTACCCGATATTTTCAAGGTTGCCGAGGATGTTTTTTTGTCTGTACAAATAGTAGGGATGGTAGCCGTGCTCTTTCGTCCAGGACACTGCGTCATCCATCATCGCGACGATTTCCTCGCGGTCTGCCACTTTATACTTATGCTTGTTTCTCGTCATTTCCGAAGCGCGTTTGAATGACAGCGTATGGACCGTCAGCGATTCCGGCATTAATTTCTCCGTTTCCGAAAGGGAGTGGCGGAATTCTTTGACGCCTTCCCCCGGGAGGCCGATGATCAAATCCATATTGATATTTGACATTCCATGTTTGCGAGACAAATGGTATTTTTCGATCGTCTCTTCAACCGTATGGTGGCGGCCGATCGCCTTTAACGTCTCGTTTTCATACGACTGCGGGTTGATGCTGATTCTGTCGATGTTCCATTTTTTTAAGACGTCAAGCTTTTCCGGGGTAATCGTATCGGGGCGGCCTGCTTCAACCGTGACTTCGCGGATGTTTTTGACATCGGGAAATGAGCGGTACATTTCCTCATACAACAGATCCATTTCTTCGGCCGTAATGCTTGTCGGCGTGCCGCCGCCAAAATAAACGGTCGTGATCTTGACGCCGTGTTCTTTCAGCCATTCGCCGATTTTCTGCATTTCGTAGTGAAGCCCCCACAAGAAAGAACCGACCCGTCCTGCCTGCCCTCTAATGGCATAAGCAGGAAACGTGCAGTAGGCGCATTTTGTCGGGCAAAACGGAATGCCGATATAAATGCTGACTTCCCTGTCAAGGCCGTATAAATCGGGCACGGCCTTAAGCTGGCGGTCAACGATGTTTTGCATCAGCTCGATCTTTTCGTCATGGATTAAGTAGTCTCTTTTCAATTCGGCATGCGCCGTTTCTTTTGACATCCCGCTTTGCAGTTTTTTGTGCAACAGCTTTGTCGGACGGACTCCCGTCAGAATCCCCCACTTCTGAACGATGCCGGTATGCTCTTGAAGAACGCTTAAAAATACGTAAGAAACGGTGTTTTTCACTTGCTTAAACGCTTCTTTCTCCGGCAACTCAGGGTCCAGCGACTTCGTGTATTCAGCTTTAATATCAGTTCCTTCAATCGCCCCTGCAGCCCGGACCGACGAAGCGTCCAGCTCATAGTGCAGGGCGATCGAAAGGTCTGAAGCACCTTTTTCGCCAATCGCCACTTCGGACTCTTCAAAAAACAGGTTGGCTATATTCTCGAGCGGCCTCACGAATCTGTCGTCCTGAAGCCCTTCTATATGAATGCGCAATATCATCACCTTTTTCGTTTCAAAACTTTCTTTAGTGTACAAAAATACCTCGCCAAAATCAATCCGGGAACACATCGCCGAAAAAAGCAATGCCGCTGTAAAGAATGCAGGTCAACAATAAAATCCCCGTTTTCTCAGAAAACAGGGATGAACATCCGTTTTACACTTTTCTGATATGAAATTTTTTGAGAAAATCTTTGCTTTGCTGCTTTCTGAAATATTCTTTTAACATGTAGGCGACGCCTTGTTCATCGTTGGAGCGCGTCACCCAGTCGGCTTTTTGCTTGACTTCCTGAGGGGCATTCCCCATGGCGACGCCCATCCCCGCCAGTTCAATCATCGGGAGATCATCGGTATCATGCCCGATCGCGACGACGTCCTCCATTTTAAAACCGAGGTCTCCCGCAAGCATCGCCAAGCCGGATTCTTTTGAAACCCCTTTTTGAACGATCAAGAGCTTTTCCCCGGCCTGGATGACATCTACTGTAGGAAAGGCGTTCTCGATCGTATGCGTGATCTCTTTCTTTTCTTCCATCGTGCAGTAAACCTCAATGACCGGCGCGCTGACCGGTTCATCCATCAGCATATCGCTCAAGGAATCGACGAACTGCACGGGATAAAAAATCGGGTCAGACGGATGGATCATCGTCTTTCCGAGCAGATTTGAGTTTGTTTTTTTCCGGTTGCCGATCGAATATTTTTCGTGCAGAATCCTGATATTGCAGTCATAGCTCTCCAATATTTGAACAAGATTAAACGTCTTTTCCTCAGAAATTCGTTTTTCATAAAAAGGCTCATCAATTTTGTCCGCAATAATGGCGCCGCTATGGGTGATCAGCTTTGCATCGAGCTTTAGCGATTTGGCGATTTTTAACGCGGAACGAAAATGTCTGTTCGTCACGAGCGTTACATAAACGTCTTTCTTCTTAGCGTATTCTATCGCTTCCTTCGTGGCGGGATGAAGCCGTCCGTTTGTCCGAAGCAGCGTTCCGTCTATATTCAGCGCAAGCATTTGTTTTGACACCTGGAGGTCCCCCTTCTTTGATGACTGTACCTGTTATAGAGAATATGTCCCGAAGGGCTTCTTTAGAACAGACCTCAAACTAAAAAAGCCTGTCTGCACAGACTTTTCGTTCGCATCTTTCGGATACGATCATGATTCTCCCTTATTGAAAAACCGCGAATTCAATGCCCCTTTCATTCAATTCGCAAAAGATATAATAAACCCCTTTTATCTGACCGGCATATGCGCTGATTCTCTGTACCCCTTAGCTTTTGCCGCTTAGTCGTATATGCTCATGATCGTATCCCGGCAAAATGTAAGCACTTACACATAGTATTATCTCAGCAATTTCATCAATTGACAAGTCTTTTTTAAAGATTAATGAAGTTATTTGTTCACTTAATTAAATATAGTCCGGAGGATGGATCGGCGGCTTATACAAAAAACCCCGCTTTTCAATGTGGAGAGACCCAAATAAAT
>NZ_LECW02000021.1 GCF_001042475.2 Bacillus glycinifermentans | reverse complement strand
ATATCTCCGACATGGAACTCCGTAAATCTCATAAACGGAGCTAAACAAGATTCGCTGTATCCGTTGAAATTTTCCGTTAGCAACAACGTTCTATGGTTGCGCGGATCTTTTGGAACATTGCCGGCTATCGGAACATCTGTCGCGAAATTTACAAATAAGCCGACGCAGACAGTCGATTTTGTCGTACCGACGATCGGGTCTTACGGAACTGCTCGGTTTTCGCTTACGACTGACGGTGATTTAAGGTATGACGGTATGCTGGCGAACGATGGCGCAAGTGTGTCGCGAGTCTCATTTAACATCGGAATTCCATTATGGTAACGGAGGCGATGAATATGCACGTTCTTTTCTACGATGAGAACTTCAAATATGACGGCGAGGCCGATATCGAAATAAATACTGAGGAAGGCGAGGAGCTGCCGCCAAATTGTACAACAGCTTTAATTCCTGCGGGACTTTACGATCCAAAGTATGATCCGAAAAAAGGCGTTTGGGTAGAGTCGGCGACACAAGACTATATCGACAGTGTGAAGCCGCCTGCACCGAAACCAAGCGAAATCGAAGTCCTGTCTCAGCAGGTCGCGGATCTATACTATCTAATTGCGATGGGAGGAGCGTAATATGATAGATTGGTTCACGTATATCAAAGGGTTTTATGAAAAGGGTCGATGGACGAAAAAACAAGTTTATGATGTCGTTGCTGTCGGCCGCATCACGCCGGAACAATACGAAGAAATTACCGGGGAACCGTACGATCCCAATACGCCTCCCAGCGAAGACCCTTCTGGGGAAACTAGCGGATCTACTGGGACTAACGAAGAAGTGAGCGGACAGGAGGCGTAGTCATTGGGCGAACCATCGAACAACGAATTAAACGATAAAATAGCCGACATTCGCGAATGGCTCGTACGTATCGATACGAAGGTCGACTATTTCAACGAAGTAAAACATACGGCAGATCGAGCGCACGAAAAGGCTGATGAAGCGTTAGCGCTCGCGAAAGAAAGTCGGGCGGATATCTCCGACATGAAAGCAAATACGAAATGGTTATGGGGCGTAATTCTCACGGTCGTCGGGTTGGCGATCTCGGGGATTGCGCTATTTTTATGAGCCCGTTCGGTGAGAGTCCGGCGGGCTTTTTATATACGGAAAATAACGAAAGGGAGACGATTGCATGGCGATCACAGTAAAGAAAAATCTCGTTCCATCAAGTAAGTATTCGATTAAATGTCCGTATTCAATGGATGCGAAGTATATCACGTTCCACAATACGGCAAACGACGCATCAGCAGCGAATGAGATTGCGTACATGATTCGGAACAACAACGAAGTATCGTATCACTTCGCGGTAGACGATAAGGAAGTCGTTCAGGGACTTCCGACTAACCGTAACGCCTGGCATTGCGGAGACGGTAACGGTGTTAATTCCGGAAACCGTACGTCTATTGGCGTTGAAGTCTGCTATTCGAAATCAGGCGGCGCTAAGTATAAAGCGGCCGAGAAGTTAGCGATTAAATTCATTGCGCAGCTATTGAAAGAGCGCGGTTGGGGCGTTGATCGCGTTAAGAAACATCAGGATTGGTCCGGAAAATACTGCCCGCACCGTGTACTCGATGAGGGACGTTGGGACGAAGTAAAAGCGGCCATCGCTGCGGAACTTAAAGCGCTCGGAGGAAAGTCGTCTAGCCCTGCGAAACCAGCGTCTAAGCCATCCGGAAAGACTTATACGGTAAAGAAAGGCGACACGCTTTCGGAAATTGCGGTTAAAACAGGCGTCAGCGTGGCGAAACTCCAGTCCTATAACGGTATTAAAAATCCGAATAAAATCATGGTCGGTCAGGTTCTGAAGCTTACGGGAAGCGGCGGTTCCAAGTCGTCATCTAGCGGTAAGAAATACGTATATCTTCCGGCATCTGCCGATTCATGGCGCATCTATCCGACTAACAAAGCGCCGGTCAAAGGGAACGAGTGCGGATTCCTACGTCCAAAGAAATTCGGCGGTCTTAAATACGAAATCCTTGCGAATCCCCAAACGGACGTCTATACGATCAAAACGGATCAGTTCGGAAAAGTGAATATCTACGCGGCGAAATCAACCGGTGCAACTGTAAAGTAAACTAATCGAAAAGGGAGACGATATTATGAACGTAAAGACAATCGAAAAAATTAGCGCAGGCACAATCGCTCGATTCGTGCTTCTTGCGCTTGCACTCGTTAACCAGACGCTTACGATGACGGGTCACAGTCCGATTCCGGTCGATGAGGAAGGCGTGCAGCAATTTATTTCGCTCGCATTTACCGGAGTGGCTTCGCTGTGGGCGTACTGGAAAAATAACGACGTGACGAAGAAAGCGCGGACAAAAGGCGAATAAATAACGGAACTTTTGGCGAGCACCTGCGTATAGAGGCGTAGGTGCTCGTATACATAAATTGGTTTGCAGTTAGGTTTGGCGATAGAGTATAATTTTAGTAATGCTACTAACTAGAAGGACGTGATCTAGTTGTCAGATGTTCAAACGAATTTACCAACTATTGAAGTTATACAAAAAGAAAATCGCTTTAAATTTTTACGCATCTTAGGTTCTTTCGGGGTGGTAATGGGATTCATTTTGGGGCTTTCGTTGATTCTAGCCGGAATATTAATGTGCCTTACAATAATTTTAATTTTACCTGGATTAGGTTTCTGTTATTTAGGTGCCGGTGTTTTATACGTTACAATTGGAAATTCTAAAGTGGAGTGTCCTAACTGCGGGAAGAAAGCGACTGTATCGAATGGATCCGAAGATTTCAAGTGTAAACGTTGTAATCAGGCTGTAATTTTAAAATGGGTAACTAAGCCCCGAACTTGAGTGTTTGGGGCGTTTTAATTTTCCCTGCTATTTCTATTCACGAACCTCGAATAATTCATTCATATCAGTAATCCCCAAACCCCTCACAACCTTCGCAATATGCTCCCTGTTAAAAGTGCTTCGTTGATTTGCGCAGAGTTCTGATATTACATTATGCCTCACGCCAATTTCTTCGGCGAACTTCGTCTTCTTTATTCCTCGCTTGTCCAATATTTCCTCAAGTTTTATGTATAGGCGCATTTTATCCACCTCTAAACATTTGATGAGTATATTCTATCGCGTTATCGATAACTTGTAAATATATTATTGACATATCGATAATTAATCAATATTATTTAATTATCACCATATCGATAATACGATGGAAGGCGGAATCGTTATGCATTATTTAGCGGAACACCAAACGTTCGACTCGACGGCCGAACTCAACGCAGCTGTTTACGAACATATCAAACGCAATACATACGAATTGAACGACGCGGACCGGCTCACGCTGAAAACGATCGCTCGTTACGCGGTCAAGTTCGCCGGGGCTGCGCATCTCAAAGCGGAAACACTCGCGAACCTTATCGGAAAGTCCGTCAAGACTGCGCGTCGTGCCGTCAACAAACTCGCATCACTTTCGATCATCCAAAAGATCGCAACGACCCGGAAAATAAACGGAGGCAAAGGCGCAAATATCATCGTTATTTTGCCGGTCGGAAGAAGAGTCGAGGACACGCAATTGTCCGAAGATGACCAGTCGACAATGTCCAATCGCGGACAAGCCGAAAAGCCAACGGAGCCAACGGATGAATCGCCTAAAATTACGAATGAACCATCGCATTCTATTAATCTTTCAAAAAATCACGTAATAGATACGGTCCCGGCCTGCGGTCTTAAAAACGCGTTACCAAGCGAAATCTACTCCGCAATGGCGCGCTACTTCGAAGCAGACGAAATTTATAAATACTACGGCATCTTATTGCGGGCTAAAGCATGCGTAGATCCGACGCTAATACTCGAAGAACATCCGCAACCATTCGTTGAAGCGTGGCATGCAGCGATTCTCAAACGAAAACAGCAGAAAATTAGGCGCTTTGACGACTACCTATACGCTAGCTTCCGACAGGCCGCATGGACGGTAAAAGCCCGTGAAAATCGCGTTAAAAACGTTGGGCTACTGGCGGAGTTCGAAACGTTCCTCCAAGCGGAATAGATTTGATTATCACAAAATGTGATAAACGAAAAATCAATTGATAAGAACGTGTGTTCGTGTTATACTTTCGTCATGACAACCGAATAGTACCGAAGGAGGACGATCGTATGACATTACGCGATAGAGGAACGATGAAGTGGACGTCGATATTCTTGCCGGAGCATATCGCGAGTATCCGGAAACTTAAATCCGAAATCGATCACGCATATGAGCGGAAGCCGTCGATTGATCCGGAGCAGTGGTCGGACTTTGAATCGAAAATACAATACGCTTACAGGACCGGCCAGGATTGCGAGATCCGTTACTGGCGGAATTGGACGACGGAAATGGTGTGCGGAGTAATCGAAACCGTTGACATTCCGTTTAAGGAGATCGTTTGGGTTGCAGTGGAGGACGTGTGACTCCCTAAAAAGGGGTCATAGTGATATAATAGAGGACATCACAACTAGCATTAATCTTTCGCTCAATTGGAGTGAGGATAATGACAGTGATTAAGAAAGACGAGAAAACCGGAAAATATTATTTTGTATATTCTGGCGGGGTTCACCCGATAACTGGTGCTAGAATTCAAAAAAGAAGGCAAGGAATGTCGAGTCTACGAGAGGCGAAAGAGGTTTTAAAGCAGGTCATAATAGAGGTGGATAAGGAAAAAAATTCTCATAACCCTAATAAAAGCGTGTTTAGTACCTTCGCTGAAAAATGGTTTGAATCGAAAAAGGTTAGACTTCGATCAAGTACAATCGTCAATTACCGCGAGCAGCTTGATTACAACATACTTCCATATCTAGGAACGTTTAAAATTAAAGACATCACTGAGGAAGTCTTGCAGCATTATATTAATCGACTTCACAATGAACGGAAACTTGCTCCGGCAACCATCCGGACAGCTTTCGGTGTTGTCGCCGAAGTCTTAAAGAAAGCTTCCCGAAAAGGAGCGTTCGACCTCGCCATCCTTGACGATGTAAACCTTCCTCCCGAAAATCGCATTTCTAAAGTATGGAACGAGTCGAATGTACAAGCGTTTTTGGATGCTCGCAACCGTATCGTGTCACTAACTCGTTACTTTATCGGAATGGTATTATCCGTTATTACAGGCATGCGAATGGGGGAGGTTCTCGGATTGCGGTGGTCCGATATAGACTTCGAAAAGGGTTATTTAACAATTCGACAAACTCTCGCTAAGATAGACGACGAAGGTAATTACGGATTAGTTCCCGAGGTCAAAACTGCGGCGGGCTTCAGGACCGTCCATTTACCGAAATTCTTTATCGAATACTTAATCGAACACAAGAAAATGGTCCAGCGCGAAAAAGAAATTCTCGGCGAGGACTACATCGACTATGATCTCGTAGTGTGTACGAAGCACGGTAAGTGGGTACATCCGAATAACTATCGACGGGCATTTACTCGGTTAATTGCGCAGCTTGAGCTCCCGAAAATCCCTCCGAAGAATTTGCGACATACTCACGCGACGTATTTAATCAGTATCGGAATCAGTCCGAAGATTGTTCAGGAGCGTTTAGGCCACGCACATATCAAAACGACGCTCGGAACGTACAGTCATGTTTTGCCTTCGATGCAGGCGGAATTAGTCGGAAAATTGGACGATTTAGTCGCGAAAGTGTGACCGCAGTGTGACCGTTTTGTGTGACCGGATGTGAGAGCGTTGATATGACGAGATTTTAACAACGGATTCCATCACGAAGACTGCATGAATATCATCATGAATGACTTGATTGAATTAATGGACCCGCGCTACATCGAAGTATGGGGCAAATTCACGCCAAGAGGCGGAATTTCCATTGACCCGTACACCAACTACGGCCGTCCGGGGACAAAATACGAGAAAATGGCGGAATACCGCTTGATGAATCATGATTTGTATCCGGAGACGGTGGATAATCGGTAAGGGGCGGGAGCAGAAAGTTTGTTGTAGTTAACTATGAAAGATTATATTCGAAAAATATGACCAAAGTGAGAGCACAAGAATAAAATTATTATTTGCATAGGGAAGAGGTGTCTTAGCGGGGCACCTCTTTTAATTATGCTAATTTTGAGAGAGAGGAAAAATTTTAAAAACAACTGTTTATTAAGGTTATTTGATGTGTTATTAAGTTTAAATATTGTATGCTTTGTTTGTGATGGCGACTGGAAATTCTAAAGTTTACCACGAAAAGCTTGGCTACAAAAATGAAATAGTAACAATTTAACAAACGATAGCTATGTTTTGTCACATATTCGGCCTAAGTGATTGTCATATTTTTCTTCCGATTAAAATTTTTAATCATATCCGCTAGTTCACTAAAAAAAGCTTGCGGCTAGCTTTGCAACTGTTTTAAATGTAATTGATAACTATACAGGAGCTATAGAGGATGCTTGTTACCAAGGTTCTCTTGTAGTGACGGGGAATCCAACAGCCGGTTGGTGGATATCCAAAACATTGATGCTTTTCCTTTAATTAAGACTATGGTTGGTGCCTTACAAAAAAATCTATGTTATGTTTTGTTAATGTAAGGTATCTAAAGCATAATTAGGGGGTAGCTATGGAACCCAAAGGAAACAATGAACCAAGTCCTAGAGTAGTAAAATGGTTAACTTGGATAATACCAATAGTGATTATAGGGTTAATATTTCTCCTTAAAAATATTAATAATCCTGTAACTGATATTTTATTCTATATTGTATGTGCGAGTGTCATCATTTTAGTGGTTTTCAGCATCATTAAAGAGAAGAAAGCAAAAAGTAAATGAGGGCAAGAGGTAAGAAGCAGTAGCCGAGAATGTGGGTAGTGTCTTTTTTAGGTATATAATTTACTTCCGTAACCCCCTGCTTTTTAGTTGGATGAATGTTTAACTGTGCATTTATGGATAGGGGAGGGGAAAATGAGCAAAATCTCTGAGAAACTTTTAAAATGCTGGTTGGCTATTCCAAGACAGGTGAGGGCTTTTGGATTGGCTCTCTTTACCATCTGTTTTTTCGGTTTTATGATGATTCTCGGAATAAAAAAGCTATTTCAATTTAACACATTGAATGCAACAGACATTATTTTTTGTTTAATTGCTTCGGCATTTATCTTATGGATATTGAATAGTTCAAATAAAGGGGAAAATAAATAAATTTATCCGACAGCCGTACCGCCAGGCTTTGGGCATACATGATATAGACGTACAAACATGTGCGTCTTTTTTTAAAATGTTTGACAAGTTTATAATATGTAAAGATTGAAACACAAAGGGAAAATACAGGGAGGAGAAAAAATGAAAGTCATGTCAACAAACGATTTGCCGAAATCGGCGGTTGCACAATTTTTCAGTACACATTGGGGAAGCCCTGTCATGGTGAATTCCAACGGCTCATTTCAATGCGATGAATTAGAAGGTTATGCCGCATTGGATGAAAAAGGGGACATCATAGGTTTAATTACATTCGTCATGGATGAAAACGAATGCGAAATTATCTCATTGGACAGCATCGTTGAAAATAAAGGGATCGGGTCTGCGCTTTTAAAAGAAGCAGAGCTGGCATCAGAGCAAGAACGGTGCGAAATCGTTAAGTTAATCACAACCAATGATAATATAAGGGCGATCGGATTTTATCAAAAGAGGGGCTATGTGTTTGCGGAATTGCATGTGAACGCAGTTGAAAAAGCCAGGAAAATAAAACCTGAGATTCCTCTGAAAGCCGATAACGGGATTCCAATCCGGGATGAATTACTTTTCGTAAAAAAGCTGAGAGCAGGAAATCAATAAATAAAGACGCCGCCTTGGCGTCTTTATCTCATTGTAAACCCATTACAAAGCTTTCTCCGTTCCCGCATTCTGCAGCACATCCCGCAATGTCTTCGCGCCCATCAGCCATTTTTATAGCAGGAAAATCAGTATTTTTTCTGCAACAACATGTGCTGAAAACACTTTTATAAACACCAATATCTTGCGCAATTTCCTTCATCGATTCATTACCTTGGTTATACCTTAAAACGATCTTCGCGAAATGTTTACCGACATGTTTGAAAGTGCATTCGGCGATCCGTTGTTTATCGGAATCTCACAAGCTGGCAATATCCTGAAATATTTGATCGACGGTTTAATTGCATTGTTGGATACCGCTGAAGAAAAGTGCCGTTCTTTAAATGTGTTATTGAACTCGCCTCCGTCTGAACTGCTTGAATATGTTTTTCAAACAAATATTAGTGTGGAAAGCATCACAGGTGAGATAAGGGGATATTTGAACGGGCTTAAACATGATATTGACATTCTGACAGGCGCGCTGACAAATATGATCCGACAGGAGATTTCCGATGTTTTCGTCAACCCTGCCATGGGATTTGCCGATGCTGTTGCAGACGAAATATACAGTCATTTTGTCATCGTCGGAAAAAATGAAAAGGGTCTGAAAAAACAGGTCAAGACTTTTATACGTCAGGTTCAATCCGCGGGGGAAGGCATTCAAACGAGCGACAGCGGCGCCGCGCAAGACATTAAAAACCGTAAAGCGCCCACACAGCAAAAAACGTCGGTTCCGGCATCTGTTCAATCTCAATTTGAGGAGTCCGATTATTTAAAAGATCGTCTGAAATTGAAAGACCGTCATGTGAATAGTTCAGTGGCGACAATGGCGGGTTCTATTAACGCAGGTCTTGTTCCTGTCGCAAATATTCTATTTGATACATTGCTGGCGCTGGAATTGGCATTGGAGACTTCGGCGGCTTCCATAAAGGAGGCGGGGAATCTATTTTTGGGCTTAGCCGTCCCGGCGAAATTGTTCGGGATGTTTTCTGATTGGGACGAGAAAATAAAAAGTGCGATTAACCATGTGGTGAAGCCGCTCGACGAAATTGCGGAAACAATAGAAGGAGTCCGCAAAGCGGTTGGCAATTTAATTTCTTTCCTGCCTTGTTTTGTGTATAAATTCAAACCTTACATCGATAATGCGGTTTTTGAACAGGTTCATTTCAACAACATCAACCTATACAATACGGCTGCTGTGTCTATTCTGGAAGAAGCGGAATTGCTTTTTCAAGACATTGTGTTTCAGCTGTCAAATCAAAAAGCGAAAGCAATTACTGCATTGTGCAATGCATCAAAAGACATCTTGAAAAATATCAAACTTCTCCGTGCCGATGTTAAACGGGGAACCTTATAGGAAGCAGGGAAAATCCGCCGTACCCAGCCAGACACGGCGGTTTTTCCTTCTTTAGAAGATTGTGCGGAAATTGTTACAGATTGCGAGGAAAAACATAATGAATCGGAGATTTGATTAATGAAAGGAGTCTTTAATAATTTTATAGTTTTTATGGTTGACGACGGTTAAGGAGTCCAATTCCAAGTCTCTGTAGTTGTCCATAATCGTGACATCAACGATGACCGAGTTTTCGTTTACTTTTTCAACGACTCCGGTGAGTCCGTTTTTAAATTCGATGACGTTCCCGACTTTTGCAATTTTCACGTGGCTTCCTCTCCTTATAAAATGTTTTTACCTATTGAAAGTATTTTGCAATATTTTCATGGAGAAGTAAAGCAAAATGGCGGAGAACGGGACAATCGTTGTACGTGTTTTTACTTAGTGGTATAGTTAATTAGTTAAAGATGATATTTAAATAGAAGGAGAGGGACAAGTTGACAGAGGAAAATGCTATGGAGCACATCGAGAATTTAAGATCGGGAAGCATCCATGAAGTTCGCGTGAAAAAAGAGGATTTTCTTTCTTTTAGAGCTATCTTGACGAAACAGGAGGATTTCAAACATTTTCGGGGGATTGCCCAGCGCGGGGGAGACGTCATTTTTCAATATATGAAAGAGCCAAGAAGCTAAAAGGCTTTCTCAAGCGATGAGAAAGCCTTTTTATATGGTGAAATGCCAGGCGTTCAGCACAAGTATTGCTGGATGCTTTGTTTTTTTCTGTAAAATCGGTGCGCCGTCTATGCAATTATGTGCCAGTTGGGCGCTTTGATGGAAAGCTTGCCAAAATTTTATTAGTGAAATTAAGGGTTTGTCTTGTTACCGTAATACATATGTTTTTTCGATTTGACTAGGAGGAATGGAATGAAATCGAAAATTGCTGCGATAGCTGCTTTTATCATTTGCATGCTCCCTGCGGCAAGAATCGAACATGCTCAGGCCGTCAAGATATTCTCGAAAAAAGACAGACAGGAAATGGACCGGCTGCTTTCAAGCGTTGACCCGGAACCAAATCCGGCTTTTTCACATATGATCGATGAAAAAACAATCATTGAGCTTGTGCCCCGGCCGCGTCATGAAAAGAAAGGCGAAAAGGAAGAAGAGCCAAAATTGACGGGCAGGGAGAAAGATTTATTGTCAAGGCTTGTGCACGCTGAGGCCAAAGGCGAGCCTTTCGCGGGGAAGGTCGCCGTGGCAGACGTCGTACTGAACCGTGTGGAACACCACGGATTTCCTGACAGCGTAAAAAGCGTGATTTACCAAAAAAACGCTTTTGAGCCTGTTCTGAACGGGAGCATCAACCATAAGGCGGACCGCGAATCGAAGAAAGCTGTCGAAGAAGCGGTCGATCAACATAAAAAAGAAACAAACGCTTTATACTTTTATAATCCGGACACTGCATCAGACAACTGGATTAAAACGAGAAAAATCGTCAAACGCATCGGCAATCATGTGTTTGCGATTTGACCGCAAAAGCCTTGGCTTTTTTATATTTGATAGCATGAAAAATAAAATAATTTTTGAACTTGTCTCATATGATGGGGTATAACCAGTGAGACAAGGAGAGACCTCATGAACCGTTTTGTGAAAGGAATTATTCTTCTATCGGTAGCTGCTTTTTTTGCAGAATGCCTTGAGTTCGTCATTAACATGATTCTCGCGCGGGAGCTTGGGGAGCATGGCATGGGGCTCTATATGAGTGTTTTACCTTCAATATTTTTGGTTGTGGTGATCGCGAGTCTCGAACTTCCCGTTTCCATATCAAAGTTTATCGCTGAATCCAATCCGAAGCTGCATGAAAGCATGCTGAAGCATGCCTTTCGAATGACGGCGCTTTGCACGGCGTTTTCTACGGCGGCAGCCGCCGTCATCCTTCCCTTTATCCCGATTTTTGATTCTTACCATCCCTTTATCAGAGGCCTTGTGATCGGCATGATTCCAACCGTCGCATTTACCTCGATTGCAAGAGGGTATTTTATGGGCGTCCAGCAAATGGGGAAAATCGCGACGGCAAATGCATTGAAAAAAATCTTTCAGCTGATCGGCTTGTTTTTATTTTTTCAATGGTATTCTTTTGAAATCGATACGTCTGTGTTGATCTCAGTGTTTGTGCTCGTTGCAAGCGAAGTCGTCGTGTTCGTTTATTTGTATTCCCAGTTTATTTTGGTCAGGCGGGCCGCCGCAAAGGGGCAGCATGTCCATTTGCGGAGAAGCGATGTGCTGAAACGGCTGCTCACCGTTTCCATACCGACTACCGGCATGCGTGTTTTCCATGCCGTCACAAATGCGGTCGAACCTTTTTTGGTGAAAGGGACGCTGATTGCCGCGGGCGTTTCTAAAACGGGGGCCGTCGATCAGTTCGGCATGCTTTCGGGAGTTGCGATGTCGATCGGTTTTTTTCCGGCTTTTATCGCCCATTCGCTTATGGTCGTCATGATTCCGAGCATTTCCGAAAGCTATGCGTACAGGCAATACGACAGGGTCATCAAACGGATCAAACAGGCGATTTTCATCACGCTGCTTTACGGTATACCGTCTGTGATGGTGATGTATCATTTTGCAGAACCGCTGACCCATTTGTTTTTTGATTCAGTAAAAGCGGCGTTTTACCTGAAGCTGCTTTGGCCGTATTTTTTATTCCACTTTTTTGTGATGCCGTTTCAAGCATGCCTGATCGGGATGGGCCTTGTCAAAGACGCCTTTTACCACAATGTCTGGGCAAGCGCCGTATCGTTTTTGATGATGTATATCCTCGGTTCGATGGAGGAGCTGCAGATGACGGGGGTTATTCTCGCGATGAACACAGGAATGCTTCTTTTGACGGCTCTCCATTATGTCACGATTTGCAAGGAGCTGGGCGTGACCTTGATGTTAACAAATAAAACGGGATCTCCGCGAATCGAGAGCCGCTGATCTTCATAGTTTTTTCGTCTCCCGGGGAAGCTAATAAAAAAAGAAAGGGAGATACGATGAAAAGATATGGCATGATGCGTTATTCACTTATTTTTTTGCTTTTGGCAGGGATGTTCGCTTTTCAGCCTTCTGCGGCCGCCAAACATGTGTCGCCGGCGGTGATGCACATGAAAACGATAGAAGGAGAGCGGGTCGTCATTCCCGCCGAAGGGCAAAAAACGATCATCCATTTTTGGACGACCTGGTGCCCGCCGTGCCGAGAAGAGCTTCCCCGCTTTCAATCCTATTACGATAAGAAGCATGAAGACGTAAGACTTATTACCGTCAACCTCTTGAATGCGGAGAAAAACGAACAGGCGGTGAATCGTTTTATTAAAGCGAACAACCTGTCATTTCCGATCGTTTTTGACCGCGATGGAGACATAATGAAGGCGTACAACGTCATGACGATCCCTTCGACGTTTTTCATTAACGAAAAAGGGGAGCTGGAGAAATCGGTCGTCGGGCCGATCACCGTTGAACAAATGAAGGAATGGGCGGAGAAAAAAAGCTGAAAATTTCTTTCGGCTTTTTTTATGATTTGATGCAAATGATAATTAATATCAAAAAGAAATTATAATAATTATTAGTTGAAACGTGAAGATACCATGCTATAATAAAAATGAACGTTCCCGTTTTTGCATCGCATAAAGCGGGAATAGCTATCAAATGACTGAAATCTTTACTTTTTATGCTGCCGTAGAAGGCGGCAATTTGTTTTTTATAAGGAAATTGACGATGAATTACATTCTCAATTAGGAGGAACCAACAATGCAATTAGAGATTCGAAATAAGACTGAGCATCGGCATCCGATTTTCAATTTTGACTATGTAAGGCAGCATGGCGAATTGGCTGCGGCTCTTTTATCAGGCATACTGATTGCCGCAGGCTGGCTGTTCTCCGCCCGTGAAGCGCTGTCTGCCGCCCTTTTTCTCGCCGCTTTTTGCATTGGGGGCTTTGCCAAAGCAAAAGAGGGGATACTTGAAACGTTATCGGAAAAGACGCTGAACGTTGAGCTTTTGATGATATTTGCGGCGATTGGCTCCGCCCTGATCGGCTATTGGGCGGAAGGCGCAATTTTGATTTTTATTTTCTCCCTCAGCGGAGCCCTTGAGACATATACGCTAAATAAAAGCAAACGCGACTTGACATCCCTGATGAAATTGGAACCGGAAGAAGCCGTCCGATTGGAAGACGGGAGACAGAGAAAGGTTGCGGCAGCGGAGCTTGAGGCGGGAGACGTCATCATGGTCAAACCCGGTGAACGAATCGCAGCTGACGGTGAAATCGAATCAGGACAGACAAGTGTCGATGAGTCCGCGCTTACGGGCGAATCGATTCCTGTTGAAAAAAAGGGCGGAGATGCCGTTTTTGCGGGCACCGTCAATTTAAACGGCTCTTTGACTGTCCGCGTCAAAAAGGCGAACAAGGACTCGCTTTTCAAAAAAATCATTAAGCTGGTCGAATCTGCGCAAAACAGCGTATCTCCGTCGCAAGCGTTTATTGAACGATTTGAAAATGTATATGTGAAAGGCGTTCTGATCGCAGTCGGACTGCTGCTTTTTCTGCCGCATTATATGCTCGGCTGGACTTGGAGCGAGACATTCTACAGAGCGATGGTGTTTATGGTCGTCGCCTCGCCTTGTGCGCTTGTTGCGTCGATCATGCCTGCCGCACTGTCGCTGATATCAAACGGGGCAAGAAACGGCCTGCTTGTTAAAGGAAGCGTCTTTCTTGAGAAGCTCGGAAACAGCAAAATCGTCGCATTGGATAAAACGGGAACGATCACGTACGGAGCACCGGCCGTTGAAGATATGCTTCTTGCCGAAGGCATCGCCGAAAACGAATGCCTGACCGCCGCGGCTGTGATCGAACAGCAGTCAAATCACCCCCTTGCAAAAGCGATTGTCGAGTACGCCGATGCAAAAGGAATTCACCCTGATGCAAACGTATCGATTGAAGAGACTTCGGGATTCGGGGTGAAAGCGCAATTCGAAGGAGAAACATGGCTTATCGGCAAAGCCGGCTATGTCGGCGAAGGTGAGGTCATCCGCGCCTTTGGAGATTCGGTTAAGCGTCTGTCCGAGGAAGGAAAAACGGTCGTGTACGTAAAAAAAGGCGACCGGCTCGCAGGCTGCTTTGCGCTCAAGGATCAAATCAGGCCAGAGGCGAAAGAGGTCATCGGCGAGCTGAACCGCCTCGGGATTCAGACTGCGATGCTGACAGGCGATCAGCCTGAAACAGCAGCGGCCATCGCGCGGGAAGCGGGACTGAACATCGTCGTATCCGAATGTCTGCCTGACAGCAAAGTAACGGAAGCGGAAAAGCTAAAGGAAACGTACGGAACGATCGTCATGGTCGGAGACGGGATCAATGATGCACCAGCTCTCGCGTCCGCCGACGTGGGAGTCGCCATGGGAGGCGGGACTGATGTAGCGCTCGAAACGGCGGATATCGTGCTTATGAAAAATGATTTGAAGGGATTGACGAAACTGATCCGGCTGTCACAGAAAATGAACACGATCATTAAACAAAACGTCATCTTTTCGCTCAGCATCATCTGCCTGTTGATCTGCAGCAACTTCCTCCAGATCCTCGACCTGCCGCTCGGCGTCATCGGCCACGAAGGGAGCACGCTGCTTGTCATTTTAAACGGACTCAGGCTTTTAAAATCTTAATGTAGCAAAAGGCTGCCGTGTCAACCGGCAGCCTTTTCCTTTCCCGGCCTTCATCAGGCACGCGCCTTAAAAAACTGCTACAATATATAGATGAAGCAACATGTTTTTAGGAGGGAACCGGACGTGAAAAGAATTGAGCAACTTTCATCCTGGCTGAAGGAACAAGATATTTCGTCAGCTTTTATCCATTCAAAAGAAAATGTATTTTATTTGACTCACTTTTATACAGACCCGCATGAACGGCTGATGGGCGTTTTCGTGTTTCAGCATGAGGAGCCGTTTTTTGTTTGTCCGCTGATGGAGAAAAATCAGGCGAAAGAGGCCGGCTGGGCGTATGAAATCATCGGATATGAGGATCATGAAAATCCGTGGGATCTCATTTCAGCCGCGCTCCAAAAACGCGGCTTGCGCCTTGCGAAGGTCGCAGTCGAAAAAGAAGCGATCTCCCTGTCGCGCGCCGATATGCTGAAGCACGTTACAAATGGGGCGGAACTCGTTTCCGCGGAAGAAAAGCTGAACGAACTTCGCGTCGTTAAGGATGAAAAGGAAATCGGCATTCTCCGCGAAGCGGCAAAGCTTGCCGACTACGGGGTTGAAGCGGGGGCAGCCGCTCTAACAGAGGGCATCGCGGAAATCGATGTCGTCGCCAAAATCGAATATGAGTTGAAGAAAAAGGGAATTCAGGGGATGTCGTTTTCCACGATGGTCTTATTCGGGGAAAAATCTGGCCAGCCGCACGGCAATCCCGGCAGCCGGACATTAAGAACGGGCGATTTTGTCCTTTTTGATCTGGGCGTCATCATCGACGGGTATTGCTCTGACATTACGAGGACGCTCGTCTTCAAAAACGCGAGCGACCGCCAAAAAGACATTTACGAAACCGTCCTCCAAGCCGAAACCGCTGCCCTTGAAATGAGCAGGCCCGGCGTCAGAATCGGCGATCTCGATTTAAAAGCGCGGGGAATTATCGAAAAAGCCGGTTACGGAGACTATTTTCCGCACCGCCTCGGCCATGGGCTCGGAATCTCACCCCACGAATATCCGTCCATGAGCCATAACAATGATGAGCTGTTAAAAGAAGGAATGGTATATACGATTGAGCCCGGCATCTATGTACCGGAAATCGGCGGGGTCCGAATCGAAGATGATGTGCTCGTTACATCAGACGGCGCAGAAGCGCTTACCTGGTTCCCGAAAGAGCTGACTGTGATTTCCTGAATGTTGGAACCCGCTTGCTGCGGGTTCTTTTTTGTAGATGATAAACCGTGAATTCTCTTCCTCTTTATTTTGACATCTTTTACACTTAAAGAGAGAAATCAATCCTTTGAAATGAAAAAGTCGTCAAAAGAGCGGAACGGCTCGACTTTATGTTTTTCGTTGAGCGGCCTCATCGCTGCTTTTGAAGACAGTACGATGATGATGCATAAGAAGATCAGAATAAAAATACCCATATTTCTTCTCCTTTCTGAAATGAAAACGTGATCAGCACCGATGCTGTTTTCATTTTAGAGTATGAAACGCATTTCAGAGCAAGAATGAAATGAAAGAAGGGAAACGAATGGCGAATATCAGGGAAATAGCCGAAGCTGCCGGTGTTTCAATTACGACCGTTTCAAGGGTTCTTAACGGCCATCCTTACGTGAAGGAAGAAAAGCGGAAAAAGGTTCTTGAAACGATCGAACGGCTCGAATATACGAGAAACGTGCATGCAGTTCATCTGTCGAAAGGCTTTTCAAACATGATCGGCGTTGTGCTGCCGACGGTCAGCATGCCGTATTTCAGCGAACTGATCGAAGGCATCGCCGAGGAAGCGGCCAAGTCCGGGGTCCATTTTGCGCTTTATCAGACGGATTATCAGCTTGGTAGAACAGCTGAAACAGCGGCAGGTGGACGGCTTGATTTTTTGTTCGAAAGCGATGTCAGATGAAGAGCTTTTGAATTGGCGGGATACGGGTCCGTTCATTCTGTGCCAGGATTCAAAGGATCCCCGTTTTTCAACGGTCAGCATCCCGCATCATGAAGCGTTTCGCCGCGGGCTCGATTTTTTGATCGGAAAAGGCCATCGAAAAATAGCGATCGGCTTGGTGCGCAAACACGGTGTGAACAGCCATTTCCGGCTGGCGGCGTATCAGGAAGCGCTTGAAGCCATCGGTGAACCTTACCGGGATGAGTGGGTTTTTGAACGATCGCTGACGATTACCGACGGGCAAAAGCTGTTTTCCAAATGGAGCAGAATGGACGAAAAACCGACCGCGGTTTTTGTAGCCAATGATCAAGTATCGGCCGGGTTTTATCTTGAGGCGAAAAAGCATCATGTCGATGTTCCCGGAACGCTCGCCATTTTGAGCTGCGATAACCAGCCGATCAGCGAAGTGCTCGGCATTTCAACGATCGAAATCAAGACGAAGGAAATGGGGAGGCACGCCTTTCGTCTTCTCCAAAACAGAATCAAAGGGGAGGAGCCGGAAAAGCAGGTCGTCTCCTACAGATTGATTGAAAGATCGACAGTATAAGTGAAATATCAGTGATAAAAATTCGACATTTTTCATCAAAAACGGCAAAATAAATTGACGCGCTTTCATGAGTTTTGTACGATATGAGAGATTGAATGACAAAAAGGAGCTGAGGATCGTGAACAGATCCTTCACCGTTGAAAAGGTACTCAACAACAACGTTTTAATCGCCCTTCATGAAGACTATAAGGAAGCCGTTTTGATTGGAAAAGGGATCGGGTTTGGCAAAAAGCGCGGAGATCTTATCGAACACGAGAACTATGAAAAAATGTTTATTCTGGAAAATGATAAAGAACAATCGCAGTATAAGAAGCTCCTCACATATGTCGATGAAAAAATGGTCGATATCGCCAATGACGTCATTTACCATATCGCGCAAAAAATCGGCCAGCCGCTCAATGAACATATCCATGTCGCGCTGACAGATCATATCGCATTTGCTGTCAAGCGATTGGAACAAGGCTTTGATATGAAAAATCCGTTTTTGCTTGAGACGGAATCCCTTTATCCGAAAGAATACGAAGTCGCCAAAGAAGCTGTTGACATGATTAATGAACAATCGGGCATTCAGCTTCCGGAAGGGGAGATCGGTTTTATTGCCCTTCATATTCACAGCGCTTTGACAAACAGGCCGCTTTCGGAAGTCAATCAGCATTCGCAGCTCATTTCGAAGCTTGTCCAGGTGATTGAAGACGCCTTTCAAATGAAGGTGAACAGGGAAAGCGTCAACTATTTGCGCCTGATACGGCACCTGCGTTTTACGATCGACAGGATTACGCGGGAAGAGCCGACTCAGGAACCGGAAAAATTAATGTTGTTGTTGAAAACGGAATATCCGCTATGTTACAATACTGCTTGGAAGATGATCAAAATCTTGCAGCAATCGCTCAAGAAACCTGTTCATGAGGCAGAAGCCGTTTACTTAACATTACATTTGTACCGTTTGACTAATAAAATTTCATAAACACCTTTATAACGTGTTACTGATTCGATCAGGCATGAGTGAAAAAAGGGAGGAAATGAAGACGCTGTCTTTCGTTTCTTTGTGTACCCGCTTTCACCATGCCTTTTTGTCGTTTAAAAAAGGAAATGTAAACGGTTAAATTGAAAAAGAATGTCTTTTGAATGTGTTTGTCATGTTTTTTTGCTGTAAGGTCAAACTATCCTTAGAGGGGGTATACACCATGTTTAAATCGCTATTCGGCGTTCTGCAAAAAATCGGACGGGCGCTCATGCTTCCTGTTGCGATTTTACCGGCCGCAGGTATCCTGCTTGCCCTCGGTAACGCCATGCAAAATCCGCAAATGACAAAGGTCGCGCCGTTCCTGACCAATGGCACGGTCCAGCTCATTGCAAAGGTTATGGAAAATTCGGGAGACATCGTCTTCTCCAACCTTCCGCTCCTGTTTGCGGTCGGGGTCGCCATCGGGCTTGCAAATGGAGACGGAGTCGCAGGAATTGCCGCCATTATCGGATACCTTGTCATGAATGTAACGATGAGCGCGGTGCTTTTGCAAAACGGTACCATTCCGAGCGATGCAGTTGAAAGAGCGAAATTTTTCACGGAAAACCATCCGGCTTACACGACAATGCTGGGAATTCCGACATTGGCAACCGGGGTATTCGGCGGGATTATCGTCGGTGTTCTGGCTGCCGCCATGTACAACAAATTTTACAAAATCGAACTTCCGCAATATTTGGGATTCTTTGCCGGAAAGCGTTTTGTTCCGATTGTAACGTCTGTCTGTGCATTAATTCTCGGTCTGATCATGCTGATTGTCTGGCCGCCGATCCAAGGCGCCCTTAACAGCTTCTCAAACGGGCTCCTTGCTGCAAACGAGGCACTGGCCGCGTTTGTCTTCGGTATCATCGAGCGCGCGTTGATTCCGTTCGGTTTGCACCACATTTTCTATTCTCCGTTCTGGTATGAGTTCTTCAGCTATACCGATAAAGCCGGAGAAATCGTCCGCGGTGACCAGCGGATCTTCATGGCGCAGATTAAAGACGGCGTCCAATTGACCGCAGGAACATTTATGACAGGTAAATATCCGTTCATGATGTTCGGTCTGCCTGCTGCTGCGCTTGCAATTTATCATGAAGCAAAACCGGAAAACAAAAAGCTTGTTGCCGGCATCATGGGTTCAGCCGCGTTGACATCTTTCCTGACGGGGATTACTGAACCGCTTGAATTTTCATTCCTGTTCGTCGCACCGATTCTGTTTGCGATTCACTGCGTGTTCGCAGGACTGTCTTTCATGATAATGGACATCTTGCACGTCAAAATCGGTATGACATTCTCCGGCGGGCTGATCGATTTCTTCCTGTTCGGAATTCTGCCTAACCGTACGGCATGGTGGCTTGTCATTCCTGTCGGTTTGGTGCTTGCCGTTATTTACTACTTCGGGTTCCGATTTGCGATCCGCAAGTTCAACCTGAAAACGCCGGGCCGCGAGGATGCCGCAGCCGAAACCGCTTCTGAAGGCGGCGGGGAAACGACGGGAGATCTGCCTTATGAAATTCTTGCCGCAATGGGAGATAAAGAAAACATCAAGCACCTTGATGCTTGTATCACAAGGCTGCGCGTAACGGTCAACGACCAGAAAAAAGTTGACAAAGAACGCTTGAAAAAGCTTGGTGCATCTGGAGTTCTTGAGGTCGGAAACAACATTCAGGCCATCTTTGGACCTAAGTCTGACAATTTGAAATCGCAAATGCAGGATATCATGTCAGGTCGGACGCCAAGACCTGCAAAAGCCCCGGATGCCGGCGGCGAAGTTGAACAGCAGGTTGAAGAAGTCATGGTAGAGCCTCTTCAAAATGAAGCGGGAGAAGAAGTGTTTGTTTCACCGCTTTCCGGAGAGATTCACCCGATCACGGACGTTCCTGACCAAGTATTCTCAGGCAAAATGATGGGCGACGGATTTGCGATTCTCCCTTCAGAAGGTACGGTCGTTTCTCCTGTGAAAGGGAAAGTGCTTAACGTCTTCCCGACAAAGCATGCGATCGGCCTGCAATCCGACGGCGGCAGAGAAATTCTGATTCACTTTGGAATCGATACCGTCAGCTTGAAAGGGGAAGGCTTCACGGCGTTTGTTTCTGAAGGAGACCGCGTTGAACCGGGACAGAAAATGCTTGAAGTCGACATTGAAAAAGTGAAGGATAAAGTACCGTCTCTCATGACGCCAATCGTTTTCACAAACCTGAAAGAAGGCGAAAGCGTAAGCCTTAATGTGGAAGGCTCTGTCAGCATGACACAAGACGAAATCGTCCGCATCGAAAAATAAGTTCATAAAATGGCCGTACTTGTCAGATGACATGTGCGGCTGTATGATATAATATTGTGAATGTATTAAAGCTAAAAGGAGATTGATTAAAATGGCACAAAAAACGTTTAAAGTAACTGCAGACTCTGGTATCCACGCACGTCCTGCGACTGTTCTCGTACAAACTGCAAGCAAATACGATGCAGATATCAATTTGGAATATAACGGTAAAACCGTAAATCTAAAATCAATTATGGGCGTTATGTCTCTTGGCATTGCGAAAGGTGCCGAAATTACGATTTCTGCTTCAGGTGCTGACGAGAATGATGCACTTGCTGCATTGGAAGATACAATGAAAAGCGAAGGACTTGGCGAGTAATGCTTGAATTAAAAGGAATAGGAGCTTCAGCCGGTATTGCAATTGCAAAAGCATATCGGCTTGAGGAGCCTGATCTAACGGTTGAAAAGAAAAACATCTCTGATTTTGAAGCGGAAGTTAATCGTTTTGACCAAGCAATCGAGGATTCAAAAAAAGAGCTTGAAACGATTAAAAGCCATGCTTTGAAAGAGCTTGGCGAAGATAAAGCAGAAATTTTTTCCGCGCATCTTTTAGTATTGAGCGATCCTGAGCTGTTAAACCCTGTAAAAGATAAAATCAAATCAGATTCCGTGAATGCGGAATTTGCTTTGAAAGAGACGGCTGACATGTTCGTATCCATGTTCGAGTCAATGGATAACGAATATATGAAGGAACGCGCAGCAGACATCCGTGATGTCACGAAGCGCGTCACAGGACATCTTCTCGGCGTCGATATTCCGAATCCGAGCTTGATTTCCGAAGAAGTGGTCATCGTTGCCGGTGACTTGACTCCGTCTGATACAGCGCAGCTGAACCGCCGTTTTGTTAAAGGGTTTACAACGGATATCGGCGGACGTACGTCCCACTCAGCCATCATGGCCCGCTCTTTGGAAATTCCTGCGGTTGTCGGTACGAAAGCGGCGACGAAGGAAATTCAAAACGGCGTGACTGTTATCGTCGACGGCATCAATGGCGATGTGATCGTTGATCCTTCACAAGAGATCATCGCTCAATACGAACAAAAACACCAAAAGTTCCTGGAGCAAAAAGCTGAATGGGCCAAGCTCGTCAACGAGCCGACCGTCACAAAAGACGGCCATCATGTCGAACTTGCCGCCAACATCGGTACGCCTGACGATGTAAAAGGCGTTCTCGAAAATGGAGGCGAAGCCGTCGGACTTTACCGCACAGAGTTCCTTTACATGGGAAGAGACCAGCTTCCAACAGAAGAAGAGCAATTCGATGCCTATAAAACCGTTCTCGAGCGTATGGAAGGCAAATCCGTTGTCGTTCGTACCCTTGATATCGGCGGAGACAAAGAGCTTCCATACTTGGAACTGCCAAAAGAAATGAATCCTTTCTTAGGATACAGAGCCATCCGTCTTTGCCTGGATGAGCAGGAGATTTTCAGAACGCAGCTTCGTGCGCTGCTACGGGCAAGTACATATGGAAACTTGAAAATTATGTTCCCTATGATCGCGACCGTTAATGAATTCAAAGAAGCGAAAGCGATTCTCCTTGAAGAAAAAGAAAAGCTTCAATCAGAAGGCCACAAGGTGTCCGATGACATCGAAGTCGGCATGATGGTTGAAATTCCGTCGACTGCGGTTATAGCCGACCAGTTTGCGAAAGAAGTTGATTTCTTCAGCATCGGAACAAATGACCTGATTCAATACACAATGGCTGCCGACCGGATGAACGAACGCGTTTCATACCTTTATCAGCCGTACAACCCTGCGATTCTCCGCTTAATTACGCTTGTCATTGAAGCGGCTCATAAAGAAGGAAAATGGGTCGGCATGTGCGGCGAAATGGCTGGGGACGAAATTGCGATTCCGATTCTTCTCGGCCTTGGCCTTGACGAATTCTCAATGAGCGCAACATCGATTCTTCCGGCAAGAACGCAAATCAGCAAGCTTTCTAAACAAGAGGCGGGATCTTTTAAAGAACAGATTCTTTCTATGAGTACAACAGAAGAAGTTGTTCAATTCGTAAAAGATACATTCAAATAGTCTTAATTGACGAAGGAAACCCAGACATCCGTGTCTGGGTTTTTTGTTGTTTGTTCTGAATGCAGCCTGCGTCGGACGGGGATAATACGAGTTGACCCGAATAGAGAAGGGAGTTTTTCTCATGTCAAAACAACATGTCAAAGCGGGGGATCACGTGTATGTCATATACCGGAACCCGCATGCTGCAAACGTAGCGCATATCAAAGAAGCCGAGGTTGTCGAGCATCCCCTTCACGAAGGCGAGCTGGCACTGTTTATTTATGATACGTATCATGCGTTTGCCGAGGATGATGCCGTTTTTTCTTCCTACGAGGAGGCGGAACAGCTCTATCGTGATTTGTTTGAGTAAAGTTAGTTCGTATATAAACGGGGAAGATGGCAAAAAGTATTGGAAATAAGTAAAGGATGTGTGCTTTTTTCCAATGATAAAACCGTTTGTTCCCCAGCTTGTCTACATTGAGCCGCGCGCTTTGGAATATCCGCTCGGAAGGGAGCTGAAAAATAAATTTTCGCGAATGGGCCTTGAGATCAGAGAGACGACTTCCCACAACCAGGTACGGAATATACCGGGAGAAGGCCATTTGCAAAAATACCGAAACGCAAAATCGACTTTAGTGATCGGCGTCAGAAAAACGTTAACTTTTGATTCGTCAAAGCCTTCCGCTGAATATGCGATACCGTTTGCGACCGGCTGCATGGGCCATTGCCACTATTGCTATCTGCAGACGACCATGGGAAGCAAGCCGTATATCAGAACATATGTCAATGTTGAGGAAATTCTTGATCAGGCGGACCAATATATGAAAGAGAGGGCTCCGGAGCAGACGAGGTTTGAAGCGTCCTGCACGTCTGATATCGTCGGAATCGACCATTTAACCCACACGTTAAAGCGGGCGATCGAGCATTTTGGACAAACCGATCTCGGCAGGCTGCGCTTCGTCACGAAATTTCACCATGTCGACCATTTGCTCGATGCAAAGCACAACGGCAAAACAAGATTCAGATTCAGCGTAAACGCAGACTTCGTGATTAAAAACTTTGAGCCGGGCACATCCCCGCTGGACAAGCGGATTGAAGCGGCCGTTAAAGTCGCGGAAGCCGGCTATCCGCTCGGCTTCATCATCGCGCCTATTTACATTCACGACGGCTGGCAGGATGGCTACAGAATCCTTCTCGAAAAGCTGGATCAGGCGCTGCCGCGCCATGTCAGAAATGACATTACATTTGAAATGATTCAGCATCGATTTACAAAACCGGCCAAACGGGTTATCGAAAAAAACTATCCGAAATCAAAGCTCGAACTTGATGAAGAAAAGCGCCGCTACAAATGGGGCAGATACGGGATCGGAAAATACATTTATCAAAAAGACGAAGAAGCGGAGCTGCGAAGCGCATTGGAATCGTATGTCGACAAGTATTTTCCCGAATCCAAGATCGAGTATTTTACATAGGAGAGCCCTTTTTCCCCTTGATTGTGCTGGTCCGGAACCTTCTTTGCAATCAGGGGGTTCCTTTTATCATCATGTCAAAAAAGGATTTTTCCATTCCATCAATACAGCATTATTCAGCGATTCCTCATCTTCAAGATACTCCGGAATGACGCAAAGAGGCGACCGTCCGCAGTGCAGAAGGAACGACAGAACAGGATCCCGCTTTTTGCCGTCTAAAACGGCCTGCACATATTGTTCAGGGGACATGCTATGAGCCGACTTGTGGTAGCAGGGGATGCGCCCGCCTCCCAAAAGCCGTTCGAGACCTTTAAACACCGTCAATTCATACATCGTCTGCATCAGCCGCTTCCCGATTCCGAGTTTCCGGTACAGAGGGGAAACGGAAATATCAACGACATAAAGAGCATTGCCGTCTTCCTGATGATTCCGGATGTACCCACGATCTGTCGCGTCTTCCCATTTGTGGCGGGGGCGATCCGGATCAAAATTGATGATCAAACCTGTCATTGAGCCGATGATGCGCCCTCCTAACGCTGCGCAAAGCGCACCGTCCCGAAAAACGTCAATATGTGAACGTAGCTGTTTTTCATTCCATAAAAGCTCTTCCGGAAAAGGCGGAGGAAAGCATTCTTTTTGCAGAGAAACCAAAGCCGGAATATCTTCATACGAATAATTGCGGATCTCCACCTGCTGGTACATTGCACCGTAATCGACAAAAAACTGTTTGAGGATCACCCATCACCCCTTTTTCATTTCCCTTCATTATAAATTGATTTTTGTCTTAAACAATAGGAATAAAAGCCGATAAAAAATATGAAAGTGTATGTAAAAAGGAGGGGTCGCGTGTTTAAAAAACTGCACATTAAAATTGCGGGTTTCGTAGCTGTCGTCCTGATCTTGACAGTGATCGTTCTCCAATTTTCAACAACGTTCATCCTAAAATCGATGCTTGAGGAAGAAGCAAAAGATTCTACTTCAAGCCTGCTCAGTTCGCTTAAAGGAAATATCGAGCTCCAGCTGAAAAACTATGAAACGGCGCTTGAGCAAATAAGCGACGGGCAATTGGCCCAAACGTTCCTCAAAGACAGGAACGGCGACATCACGAAGCTACTCAACGATGATTTAAAACAGATAAAAGAGAAAAATGAGTTTGTCAATTTAGTTTATATCGGTACAGATCAAAAGGAAATGTTCACATTCCCTAAGAAAACGTTTGAAAAAAACTATAATCCGGCTGAAAGACCTTGGTATAAAGGAGCTGAACAAACGCCTGACAAAGTCGTCTGGACGGAGCCATACAAAGACGCCGTTTCCGGAGAGCTGACCATCACGGCTGCAAAAGCGATCGTAATCGATCAAAAAGTAAAAGGAGTCGTCAGCTTTGACCTGTCCTTAGATTCAATCAACAAAATTATTGAAAACCAAAAAATGCCTTATGATGGATATGCGTTTTTAATCGACAAACAGGGGATGATGCTGGCGCATCCGTCAAAACAAGGCGAAGATATGTCGCAGGATCAGACATATAAAAACGTCCTTTCCGGACAGGACGGCATCAAGATAGGCAAAGACAGCGTCATCGCATATCAGACCGTCGGCAGCACCGGTTGGAAAATCGGCACGCAATTTGAAAGCGGAAAGCTGCTATGGGTCGCGGGTGAAATGAACAAAATGGTCATCATCATTTCTGCAATCGCTTTAGCGGCCGCCATTATTTTGAGCTATTTCCTGGCGAAATCGATTACAGGGCCGATTAAGCAGCTCATTACCAAGACAAAAGCTGTCGCTGAAGGTGATTTAACCGTTCAGTCTGTTGTTAAATCAAAAGACGAAATCGGCACGCTGACAAATGACTTTAACAAAATGGTCGATCATATGAAAGAGATGATCCTTAAAGTAAGGGCGTCCTCCGGAAAAGTATCTGAATCGACCGACCGGCTGAGTGCGGTATCAGAGGAAACGGTATCGACGAGCGATGAAATCGCCAAGGCGATTGAAGAAGTGGCAGCCGGTGCGACAGAACAGGCTGCCGAGGTCGAAACCGTAAATGAAAAATCCGAACGGCTGTCTGTCAAAATTAAAGAAATCGAAAACCACGCCGACAGCATCCAGAAGCTTTCGAGAACGTCGGAAGATGCAAGCTACGAGGGAATCGATGCGCTCGGCCAGCTGTTGGCAAAATCGAATGAAGCCAATGCCGAAACGAAAAAAGTGGAGCAAATGCTTCAAAAACTCGAAGAAAAAACGAAAAACATCGAAGAAGTCGTCACAGCGATTTCAGCCATCTCGGACCAAACCAACCTGCTCGCCCTTAATGCGAGCATTGAAGCGGCCCGGGCCGGAGAAAGCGGGCGCGGTTTCGCCGTAGTGGCGGAGGAAGTCAGAAAGCTGGCCGAACAATCGGCTGCCTCATCCCAGAACATCAGCGAAACCGTCAAACAGATTCAGCTTGAAACAAAAGAAGCCGTCTCAGCCATGACGGAAGCGAGCAAGATGAATGAACAGCAAAATGACATGATTCACGAGACGGGAGAAGCGCTCAGCAAAATTACCGCAGAAATGCAGGAACTCGTCAAATCGATTGATCACATTTATTCAGAGATCTCGGTGATGAGCGCCGAGCAGCAGCAGATGACGGATTCGATCCAAAGCATTTCAGCCATTTCCCAGCAATCGGCAGCAGCCGCTGAGGAAGTCAATGCTTCCACAAACGAACAGCTTGCGGCGCTAGAAACGATTGCGACATCGACCGAAACGCTCAGCACTGCAAACAAAGAGCTGCTGGACGCGATTAACAAATTTAACGTATAACGAACAAACGCCGCCCCCTCTTTTAAGGAGGGGTTCTCCTTTATTCCAATTTTCAGGCGACGCATGGTACACTATAAAAAAGAAGGGAGCTGATGTCTGTGGATTTAAAGATCAAAGGAAAAACCGCGCTTGTCGCCGCAAGCAGCAAAGGACTGGGGAAAGCGATCGCCTCCGCGCTTGCTGAAGAAGGCGCCAATATCATGCTGTCTGGAAGACATGAAGCATCCTTAAAAGGTGCCGCACAAGAACTCAACGCGCTCGGCAGCGGCTCTGTATCTTACCAAGTGTGCGACCTTGCAAACGCAGAGGACATTCAAGCGCTTGTTCGAAAGACGGCCGAAACCTACGGGGCAATCGACATGCTTGTCAACAATGTCGGGGGTCCAAAAGGCGGGGGTCTGCTGGAGCTGACGGACGAAGATTGGACATCATCGTTTGAGCTTCATTTGCTCAGCTATATCCGCTTAATCCGGGAGTCTCTTCCTTATTTAAAAAAAGGCGGCGGACGGATTATCAATATTGCTTCATCATCAGTCAAACAGCCGATTCCGGGGCTTTTATTGTCAAATACGTTCCGGATGGGCATCGTCGGCCTCACGAAAACACTGGCGGAAGAGCTGGCGGACGATCGGATTTTGATCAACACGCTGGCACCGGGAAGAATTGCGACAGACCGCGTTGCAGAGCTTGATCGGCAAAAAGCCGAAAAAACGGGCCTTTCCCAAGATGAGGTTAAAGAAGACTATGAAAAGCAAATCCCGCTCGGTTTCTATGGACGGCCTGAAGATTTTGCCCAATATGCAAGCTTTCTTTTATCTGGACGCAATACATATATGACTGGGCAAACATTGTTAGTAGACGGCGGTATGGTAAAAGCAATTTAAGGAGGAGACAACATGAAACAAACGATCGGATTCGTCGGTCTGGGGGTCATGGGAAACAGCATGGCGTCTCATATTTTAACAGAAGGGTATCCGGTAGTCGTCTATACGAGAACAAAGCGGAAGGCCGATAACCTTCTTGAAAAAGGAGCAGAGTGGAAATCCTCCGTTAAAGAACTGGCGGAAGCGGCAGATGTGATCATCACAATGGTCGGTTATCCGCAGGATGTCGAGGAAGTGTACTTTGGAAGCGGGGGTATTATTGAAAATGCCAAAAAGGGTTCGTATCTTATTGACATGACAACCTCAAAGCCGTCGCTCGCCAAAAAAATCGAAGCGGCTGCCAGGGAGAAGTCACTCTACGCATTGGACGCCCCGGTATCAGGGGGAGACATCGGCGCGCGGAACGGCACGCTCGCCATTATGGTCGGCGGAGAACGGAAGGCTTTTGAAGATTGCCTGCCGATTTTTTCGATCATGGGCGAAAACATTCAATATCAAGGACCAGCAGGCAGCGGCCAGCATACGAAAATGTGCAATCAGATCGCGATTGCCGCAGGGATGATCGGCGTCGCCGAAGCGATGGCCTACGCCAAAAAATCGGGTCTTGACCCGGAAAACGTACTAAAAAGCATCACCACCGGAGCCGCAGGAAGCTGGTCTCTTTCCAACCTCGCGCCAAGGATGCTGAAAGGCGACTTTGAACCGGGTTTTTATGTCAAGCATTTTATTAAAGATATGGGAATCGCGCTTGAAGAAGCCGAGCTGATGGGAGAAAAAATGCCGGGCCTTGAGCTCGCGAAATCCCTTTATGACCGTCTCGCTGAAAAAGGCGAGGAAAACAGCGGCACACAAAGCATCTACAAGCTATGGACAGAGTATCAATAAACGAAAAACCACTTGCATATCGCAAGTGGTTTTTTGGTCAGGCTTATTTTCCGATAAACTGCTGAGTCCAGATGTTTCCGTCTCTCACATAGCCGACACCGATATTTGTAAAGTCAGGGTTCAGAATGTTTTTTCTGTGTCCCTCACTGTTCATCCAGGCTTTTACGACTTCTTTTGGCGTTCTTTGGCCTTTTGCGATGTTTTCACCCGCTGTACGGTATGTGATGCCGAATTTCTTCATCATGTCAAAAGGAGAGCCGTAAGTCGGGCTGTTGTGATCAAAGTAGTTTTTATCTCTCATATCTTCAGATTTTTTGCGGGCGACGCTGCTTAGTTTCTCATCCAGTTTCAGAGGTTTTAAGCCGCGTTTTGTTCTTTCGGCGTTTGTCAGGTCAACGACTTCTTTTTCATATGCACTTACTGAAGAAGCTGTCGTGTTTTGCTTTGTTTCAGAAGACTGCTCTTTAGAAGCCGCAGGTTTTGAAGCTTCCTGTTTCTGAGCAGGCTTGGACGCTTTTGGAGCCGGAGCAGATGCTTTCGGCTGATTTCCTTGATTCATATAAGAACGAAGCAGAGACTGAATTTTTTCCTGGTCAGCTTTAGACAGCTGGTTCGGATTTTGAATATTCAGCTTGCCGGCCAAATCAGAAATATTTATAGAATGAATGGTTTTCACTTGAACTTGAGGCTGCTCTTTAGCATCCGCATGCTGACCGCTGAACGTGAAGATCGATGCAGCAGCAGCCGCTGATAGAAGAAAAGCTTTTTTCATAAACTATGATCCTCCTAAATGTTGTAGTTTTGTTTTGTACACTAGCATCATAACATGCGTTTTTTGAAATGATTGATCCATTAATTTCCTTTAACGTGCAGTTGTTGTTAACTTTGTCATAAAAAAAGAGAAAATCCTTTTCTGACAATGTGCAACCAATTTGTATTTTTACACGTCTTGTCATAAACGTACCAAATTTTAAATATGTTAGATAAATTTTAATAGAAAAAGTGATTGACAGCCTTTTTCAAAACTACAGATTGTAACAACCATTACAAAAGTGTTACAATAAGACTCAGTTATTTAATGCAAAAGTGGAATATCGTGAGAGGAGAGAGTTGTGGGTGACTGAAACTGGACATGATCCGGCTCAAATAAAAAAAAGCAGGCGTTCACGCATGTGGCGGATTAATCTGTATTTCTTTGCAGTGTTCACTTTGTTCGCCGCACTGATCGTGAAGCTCGGCCTCGTACAAATCGTCAACGGAGAGGAATATGAGCGTCAGGCTTCAAAAACCGAAGCCAAAATCGCGTCTTATCCAGCTCCACGGGGCAAAATGTACGACAGAAACGGCAGGGTTGTCGTTGACAACCAAAGCGTCCCGGCGATTACGTACACGGTGACATCGAATACAAAAACGAAAGAAAAAATCAGCACGGCCAAAAAGCTTGCAAAGCTGATCGATATCGATACGTCATTTCTGAAAGAGAGAGACTTGAAGGACTACTGGCTTGCCGCACATCCGAAAAAAGCCGAGGCGCTTTTGAGCAAGGATGAGAAAAAACTGGAGTCCAGCAAAACATACGCCCTTCAGGTTGACCGGGTTCCAGCCGAAGAAATCGCAGCCCTTAAGAAAGATAAACAGGAGCTCGAAACGGCGGCGTTTTTCAGAAGGTTTTCCGGCGGCTACGCCTATGAACCGCAAATCGTAAAATCGATGAATCCGAAAACCGCGGCAAAGGGGGACGCCCAGCTGCTTGACGAAAAAACGTCAAAACAGCAGCCTGCCCGCGATTTAACGTATGAAGAGGTATCGCGCGTCTCCGAGCATCTTGAAGAGCTGCCCGGGGTCGACGTCATTATGGACTGGACGCGGAAATATCCTTACGAGAAGACGCTGCACTCGATTTTCGGAGGCGTTACGACACCTGAGCAGGGGCTGCTCAAGGAAAGGCAGGACTTTTATCTGACGAGAGGCTACGCCCGGAATGACAGGGTCGGAAAAAGCTATCTCGAGTATCAGTATGAAGAATATTTAAACCCGAAAAAAGCGAAGGTGCAATATACGGAAAACCGTTCAGGCGAGGTCGTCAGCCAGAAAACGGTCGATGAAGGAAGACGCGGCTACGATCTGCAGCTGACGTTCGATATAGAGCTCCAAAAGAAAGTCGAAGAGGCTATCGAAGAGGAGCTTAATAAATTCCGCGGCTCAAACTACATGCTGGACAGGGCGTTCGTCGTCATGATGGATCCGAACAACGGAGACATTCTGTCAATGGCCGGAAAGCGGATCATCGACGGCAAAATAACCGATTATGCGATCGGCACTTTTACGACACAGTATGAAATGGGGTCGGCGGTCAAAGGCGCGACAGTGCTTGCCGGTTATCAAGACGGTATGCCGCACGGGCAGAGTTATTATGACAGTGGAAAGCTGAAATTTGCAGGTCCTGTTAAAAAAGGCTCCTACACCACATCTATCGGCTGGGCTGATGAAGTCAGAGCGCTGGAAAAAAGTTCGAACGTTTATATGTTTTATGTCGCAATGAGGATGGCAGGAATTACGTATACACCAGGCGGCCCCCTTCCGGCAGACCTGGAGGACTTAAAGAAAATGAGGTATTATTACAATCAATTTGGGCTCGGCGTGAAAACGGGCATTGACTTGCCGCAGGAGTCGGCCGGGATGCAGACGAATCCGAAAATAGTCGGCGGTCTCCTTCTTGATGAAGCGATCGGACAGTTTGACACATACACGCCTCTGCAGCTCGCCCAATACGTTTCAACGATTGCCAACGGCGGATACAGGGTGCAGCCGAGAGTCGTGAAAAGCATCCTCCAGCCTGAAAGCGAAAAACTCGGTCCTGTCATTGAAGAGCGCTCTCCCAATGTTCTTAATCGCATCAACAATTCCCAAAGCGACATCGCCATCGTCAAGCAAGGATTTAAAAGAGTAACCCAGACGGGAACTGCCGCCGGCGCATTCGGCTCGCTTGACGTATCAGGCAAAACCGGAACGGCAGAGACGAACTACTACGGTACAAACCGAAACTGGTGGGGTACACCAACTTACAATATCACCTTTGCGGGCTATTACCCATCGGAAAATCCGCAGGTTGCCTTCAGTGTAGTCGTTCCGTCTGTTGACGACAAAACGAAGATGAACAAAAACATCGCCGCCAAAATCGTCAAAGCTTATGTCGATCTGCAAAAAAAATACAGCAAAGATTAGACAAAAAAGAACACGGGTCAATTCCGTGTTCTTTTTTTGTTATCAAAATTTGACGAATGCTAGAAGTTTTGAAGGAGATTTCTCGCATTTTAGCGAATCCTTTTAAACAAAATCGTTTTAATGAATGCTGGTCATGAATAGGGTATAAAGGAGGGATATGATGGAACAAAAAACAAAACGTTTTGAACAATATAAACCTCATATGAATTTACAGGCAGTCCTTTCAGCAAACGGCCGTTTTATATACATATCCGCAAACTGCGAAGAGCTGTTAAGCTACAAGCAGAGTGAATTGATCGGTACGTATTTGAAGGACTATTTACACGAAGACGATCTTTTTCTGGTAGAAAGTTATTTTTACAATGAACACCATTTGCTGCCGTGCACCTTCAGATTTGTGAAAAAAGATTATACGATGATCTGGATTGAAGCATCGATCGATTTTGTGACGACCCATGTCGGAGAAAAAGAACGGGAAATTGTTCTCAAAATGAAAGTGTTTGAAGACCGTCCCTCTAAGAAGAACAGCTCTTTACATGAGGAAGCCGAGCTTGGGGAAACCGCCGGAGCTCCGGAGAAAGAGGAATTTGAAGCGATGGTGGAAGGCTTGCCCAGTCCTTTGTGCATCAGCGTTCAAGGAAAAATCGTCTATGTCAATGACGCCATGGTCAGCCTGCTCGGGGCAGAGCACAAACGGCAAATTATCGGAAAGTATTCCTACGATTTTATCGAAAAAGAGTACCACGAAATCGTCAAAAACCGAATTAAAAGAATGCAAAAAGGGCTTGATGTCGGCATGATCGAGCAAACGTGGAAAAGGCTCGACGGCACGCAAGTTCACCTTGAAGTGAAAGCGGCTCCGACCGTTTTTCAAAATCAAAAAGCGGAGCTTCTTCTGCTCATTGATATTTCGTCAAGAAAAAAATTTCAACCGATTTTGCAAAAAAGCAGGGAACGCTACCAGCTCCTGATCCAAAACTCGATTGACACGATTGCCGTGATCCACAAAGGAAAATGGGTATTTATGAACGAATCCGGGATCAGGCTGTTTGAAGCGAAAACGTATGAAGATTTAATCGGCAGGGATATATATGAACAGCTTCATCCTTGTGATCATGAAAACGTGAAAACGAGGCTCAATCGGATCACGGACCGCAAATCTGAATCGGAAATCATCAAACAGACCTGGTATACGTTTGAAAAACGGCTCATTTACACCGAAATGGTCTGCATTCCGACGACGTTTTTCGGCGAAACGGCCGTTCAGATCATTTTAAGGGACATTTCTGAACGAAAACAGACCGAAGAGCTGATGCTGCGCTCGGAAAAATTGTCGATTGCCGGTCAGCTTGCAGCCGGAATCGCCCACGAGATCCGCAATCCGCTTACCGCCATTAAAGGATTTTTACAGCTGATGAAGCCGACGATGGAAGAAAACGAGCACTATTTTGATATTATATTTTCCGAATTGAGCAGAATCGAACTGATATTAAGCGAGCTTCTCATGCTGGCCAAGCCGCAGCAAAACGCCCTGAAAGAAAAGCTTGACCTCGTCAGGCTGATCCGCGAAGTGACGGCTCTTCTGGAAACGCAGGCAAACTTAAACGGCATTTTGATCAATACGAATCTCTCGGTTGAAAAAGTGTTTATAAAAGGCGATCAAAATCAGCTGAAGCAAGTCTTTATCAACTTGATTAAAAACGCTGTCGAATCGATGCCAGACGGCGGAACCGTCCATTTGGGCGTCAACGAAACCGATGAGTCCGTTACCGTAACGGTTCAAGATGAAGGCGAAGGGATACCGGAGCATGTCCTCAAACGAATCGGAGAGCCGTTTCTGACGACAAAAGAAAAAGGAACCGGCCTCGGACTTATGGTAACCTTTAATATTATCGAAAACCATAACGGAACGATCGAAGTCAAAAGCAAGGTTGAAAAAGGCACGACTTTCGTCATTTCTTTTCCAAAATAAAAAAACAACGGCGTAAAAGCCGTTGTTTATGTAGTCTGAAGCGATTGGCGCTTCTTGAAAATAAATGTCTCCAGACGGTCCAACCCCTCCCGCAGCGTATCCGGTGCATATGCGTAAGAGATCCTCACATAGCCTTCCCCATATTCCGAGAATGAGCTGCCCGGCACAATCGCAAGCCCCTCTTCCTCAAGAAGCGACGTACAGAAGTCAAAGGAAGACATTCCAAACGATTTGATCGACGGGAAAATGTAAAATGCGCCAGACGGCTTCACGACATCGAGCCCCATCGTCACCAGCCTGTCGTACACGTAATCAAGCCGTTTTTTATATTGTTCCCTCATGATCAGCGAATCGTCGAATCCGTTTGTGACGGCTTCCAAAGCCGCTTTTTGCGAAATCGAAGAAGCGCATGACACGTTGTACTGGTGAACTTTTAAAATATGTTTGGCGATTTCTTTAGGCGCGAACAGAAATCCGATTCTCCAGCCGGTCATGCTGTGGGATTTGGAAAGTCCGCCGATGACGATCGTCTGATCCCGGAGCATGGATGCAATCGAATGGTGCGGCCTGTCAAATGTAAGCTCGCTGTAAATTTCGTCTGAAAGGACAAATACATTCCGCCCTTTCAGGAGTGAAGCGATTTCCTTCAGCTCCTCCTCGGAAAGCGTCATTCCCGTCGGGTTTGACGGATAAGGGAGAACGACGCATTTTGTTTTCGGGGTCAGCGCTTCCTCGATGAGCTTCGCTGTCAGCTTAAACCCGTAAGACGTCGTATCGACGATCACAGGGACGGCGCCGCACAGCCTGATAATCGGCTCATATCCGGGATAAACCGGTCCCGGCAGGATCACTTCGTCACCCGGAGACAGCATCGTGCGAAACGCAGCGTCAATGGCCTGGCTGGCCCCCGTTGTGACGATGATTTCGGTTTCGGCTTCATAGTTAACATCAGACTTTTTTTTCATATACAATTGGACAGCTTGTCTCAGCTCCGGATAGCCCGCATTGTGCGTGTAAGATGTATGGTTTTCATCTATCGCTTTTTTTGCGGCCTGTTTGACATGGTGGGGCGTGAAAAAGTCGGGCTGGCCGATTGTTAAAGAAATGACGTTTTCATGCCGGGATACAAGGTTTGAGAATTTGCGGATTCCCGAAATTTCAATGTCTTTTACATTTGGATTAAGCAAATGTTCCATTTTTCATCACCTTAAAAAATGTTGTGGTTGATCTTATTTTACCATCATCAGTTAAATTGTCATCTTTTAATCAATCAATTTTATGTAGACGAAAGCGGATATATGCAGGCCGGCATCGCATTAAAGAAAAATAAGACAATCAGGGAGATTGTCTTACAGATCAATAACCATAGTCTGGATCAAGATCTTCTTTCCAGGAAATATAGATTTCATCTTCGCGTTCTGCAGCATCCTTTTTCATTTCCGAATACATGGCTTTGCTTGCGTCCTCTAAAACGGTTAGTTCGTGATCTTTGATTATCACAATTGTTCCCATCATTAACACCTTTCCTGTAAAAATCCTTGACCATTGTAACACGTTGCGCCTGAAAGTCAATGATGAAATACATTAATTTCAGCTTAAAAAACCGCTCGATATATTGATCAAAATCGGCAAATGTTAGTAGTATATAGAAGTCAGATGTTAGGAGGAAATGTATTGGAATTAAGCAAACATGAAGCCGCTCCTTCTGCTGGGGGCGAATATGCCGGGATCGGTTCTCGCTTTTTGGCTTCTCTCATTGACGGAATCATTCTTGGTGTCCCAATGTATCTGATTTCTACTGTTTTTGCATCGCTGATGCTGATGGGAGATGCCGATTTTATGACCATGTTGGAAAAAGATAATAATTATGTAACAGAACCTGAAATTTTCGCCGTTTTCTTCTCGCTTCTTAAAATAACGGCGATCATCGGCGCTTTTGCGTTGCTCGTTTATTTTCTTTATTACACGCTGATGGAATCTTCGAAATGGCAGGCTACGCTCGGCAAGAAAATTATGGGGATTCTCGTAGCCGACGCAGAAGGGGGGAGAATCTCGTTTGGCCAAGCTGCCGGACGTTTTATGGCAAGAAGCTTTTTATCCCCGATTTTGATGGTCGGTTATATTTTAGCGTTTTTCACGGAGAGGAAACAAGCGCTTCACGATTGCTGGCCGGAACAATCGTCTTAAAAAAATAACGGATAAAAGACAGCACGCTTTCGGACTGAATGCGTGCTGTTATGCCGTAAAGATTAAAAATAGGGGGAATCTATATTATGATTCAGCCGGAACAAGAACAAGCAGTCAAACGGACGCCAGGTAAAGGGTTAAAGCTGTTTTTTACGCTTCCGATTATTTCCTGGGCTTTATACGACTTTGCGAACACGATTTTTTCATCAAATATCGTCACGATCTTTTTCCCTTTTTGGCTGCAGGAGGCGGTCGGCGAAAACGCGAGCATGAATCAGGTCGCCAGCACGTTTATTTCATACTCAAACGCCGCCGCAAGCTTTTTGCTGGTCATTTTTACGCCGCTGTTCGGGGTGCTCATCGACCGCACGGGCAGGAAGAAGCGGTATATTGCGCTGTTCACGGCGATTTCTGTCGCCTGCACCGTCTTCATGGGGGTGTTTGCAGGCAGTTCTTTCGGGCAATCGTTTTACGGTTTGCCGTTATCTTTGATGCTCGTTGTCGTCATGTTTGTAACGGCGAAGTTCTTTTATCATTCCAGCCTGGTGTTCTATGACACGATTTTGGCTGATTTGGGAACTAAGGAAGAAATCCCGCTTATCTCCGGGTTTGGAACTGCCGTAGGCTATATTGGCACATTGGCCGGTTTAACGGTCTATCTCATGGTCGGCAACCACGATTTTTATCGAGCGTTTATTCCGTCCGCTTTGTTGTTTTTGATCTTTTCTTTTCCGTATCTTTTATTTACAAAGGAGCGCAGAAGGCCGGAACCGATGGAGAAAAAGCCGTTTTTCAGCGGCTACAGGGAAATCGTGCAGACGTTTAAGGACATTCGATTGTACCGTCCGGTTTTTCTGTTTATGATCGCTTACTTTTTTCTCAATGACACCCTTTCTACGGTGGTCGCGATGATGGGGGTATACTCAAAGTCGGTCATCGGTTTTTCGACAGGGCAGTTTATCCTGCTCTATCTCGTATCAACCGTGGCAAGCATTGTCGGTTCATTCCTGTGGGGCTATGTGACGAAGTGGATGGGGGCGAAAAGAGCGGTCAGCCTCATCACCGTCATTTTGATCATCTCTTTAAGCATCGGTGTGTTTACGGCATCTCAAGCACTGTTTTGGGTCGCGGGCAGCCTGTTTGGCATCGCGCTCGGAGGGACTTGGGTCGCTTCGAGAACATTGATTATTGAACTGACGCCGGAGCACAAACGGGGCGAGTTTTTCGGGCTGTTTGCTTTCTCGGGGAAAATTTCCTCCATTTTTGGACCGCTTCTGTACGGTTCGATTACCCTGCTGTTTAAAGACCTTGGAAACATTGCGAGCAGAATGGCTTTCGGCTCCTTGATTTTGCTTGCTTTAACCGGTCTTGTCATCCATCAAACCGTAAAACCAAAAGCATGACACAGAGCATCAACTTTTAACAAAAGACGCCGATATAAAAGGTACAACACCAAGTAGGATAGAGAGGGATATCAGTGTCTTTAAACAAACAGGAAATTTTATTAAGTTCCGGAACGAATGAATTAGAAATTGTGAAGTTTGAAGTGGGTCACAATATTTTCGGCATAAATGTAATGAAAGTCAGAGAAATCATCCAGCCTGTCGAGATCACGAAAGTGCCGCATTCCCACAGGCATGTAGAGGGGATGATCACCCTGCGCGGCGAAATCCTCCCTGTCATTGATTTATTCTCATTTTTCAATGTTGAGCACGGTGAAGAAGAAAAGCAGGAAAAGTATATTGTCACCGAATTCAACAAGCGGAAAATCGTGTTTCACACAGGCGCCGTTTCGCAAATCCACCGTGTGTCATGGGAAGAGATCGAAAAGCCGACAGCCTTGAATCAAGGGTTGGAAAGGCATATGACAGGGATTATCAAGCTTGACGGAACGATGATCTTCCTCCCTGATTATGAGAAAATCATTTTTGATCTTGAGTCTGAATCCGGCCTTGATCCTTATCATGTGAAGGATGAGAAATTTGACCAAAGAAGAACGGACAAAAAGCTGATCATTGTCGAGGATTCTCCGCTGCTGCTGCGCCTTTTAGTTGAAAAGCTGAACGAAGCGGGCTACAACAACATCGTTTCGTTTGAAAACGGCAAAGATGCCTATGAGCATGCCTTAGAGCTGATCGAGGACGGCACGCCGCTTCAGGAAAAAGTCGATTTAATGATCACCGATATCGAAATGCCGCAGATGGACGGCCACCGTTTAACAAAGCTTTTGAAAGACAACCCGTTAAGCGCCGGAATGCCGATATTGATTTTCTCTTCGCTTATTACAGATGACCTGCGCCATAAAGGTGAGCAGGTCGGTGCAGATGAGCAGATCAGCAAGCCGGAGCTGAACGAACTGATCGAAAAGCTCGACAAATATATTTTTCAAAATCAATAATTGAAAAAAGCCTCCTTTGGAGGCTTTTTTTATGATCAAAAATAGCTTTCGCCAAGCTTCTTGAATACAGGCTTTGCCGAAGGGCGCTTCCTGTTCGTGATAAGCGGCTTTTCCTTCAATCCCGTGTATTTCTGCAGAAGCTGCTTTGCGATGTTCAATGACATATGAGCTTTAGGGTTCCGATAAGAATGATTTAGTGTACCTAAGTGCGGAAGGTTATCGAAGTCTTCTTTAGTTGGAGGCATGTGAAAAAAGTAGTCTCCGAGAGAAATAAGCACATCTGACTGCTGCTGGCTGAACTTTGGGTTTTTTGAAAAGTGAAGTCCTACCTTTTTTCCTTTTCCTTCATTGATGAGCTTTTGCAGAGCTTTCTTTTTCAGGAGATACAGGTATTTTGGATCGGTCGCGGTTTTTGCGTGGCGATTGACCGTGTAAATCGCTTTTGAAAGGTTTTCAACTGTTGGTTTTAATACTTTAGTATGATTATGGTCGTCCATCTTTTCTCTCCTATCCATTCTTTCCTCATCACCTCCTAAAGGTGTAAGGCTTATGTCTAAATTATACGAAATACAAGAGAAAATGCAAATATTCCATTAAAAAACGCGCGTTTTTTTAACGAAACGCGCGGTTTTCTCTTTATAAAACTGATTTTATTTTCGCTTTTGCATTTTTTTGTCTTTTCAATGCGGCTTGCACATCGATCTCTGCCGTCTGGGCGCTGAATCTGGGCAGCGCGATAAAATAGTACAATGCGGCTATTATAATAACGCCCGCCAATCCGTAATATATATAATCAACCTTGCCGATAATGCCGGGGAATAAGAGGGCGATCAATCCGAGCGCCGAAGATTGGGCGATCATCATAAGCGGATCCGTCCAACCGCTGACCCTTCCCATCAGCCGCGGATGAACGATTTTCGGTATCCATCCGCCAAGTGCGGTATTGACGGGCCCGATGCATGTCCCGGCGATAAAAGCGGCCGCATAGTAAATCGGCAATTGATCGGTAAACCCGAGGAGGATGACAAACGCTCCCGCAATAAAGATCGGAATCGACATCAAGTATTCGGGCTTCACTTTTTTTGAAAGCAGGGCGCCGCCGACGGCCCCCGCCAAAAGTCCGATACCGAGAACGACCGTAAAGAGGGACGTGTGCCACTCATAGCTGTCAGGGGACAGCTCGTATTTCATTTTAAACATCGGCAGAACGGATAAACTGCCGCTTACAAGCCCGAAAATAAAATATCCGAACACAAGCGAGGCAAGCAGTTTGTTTTTTAAAATATAAACGAAGCCTTCTTTAAAGTCGTGCATTGAATCTTTAATGGTAATGTGTTTCCAGCCTTTTTGTCCGTTCGGCTGACGCGCTTCAAGCGGAATGTTGCAGGAACGGATCAAAAACCCCGAAACAATAAAGCTTATAAAGTCGAGGGCGATCGCTCCGTGCAGGCCGATCGTTTTATACATAAAGGCTCCGAGGCCTACGCCGAACAGCATAAATAAACTGAAAAGCATTTGGTTAAGCCCTGCTGCCTGGGCATATTGGTCCTTTCGCAGGATGGCCTGAACCAGACTCGCTTCTGCCGGATAGAAAAATTTTGTCACGGCGCTTCTGATAAACAGAACGCAAAATACAAGCGGAATGGATTGTAAATACAATACAAAAAAGAGAACGACAGTCAAACCCGCTCTGATCCAATCACAGTTTTCAGCTACTTTCTTGCGGTCAAAACGGTCAGCAACCACACCGACGATAAAGAAAACGAACACTGTCGGAAGAGAATACATCAGCTCGGCGATCGTCGTGTATGCCGGCTGGCTGCTGAACCTGTCGAGCAAGAAGAAAGCGAAAGCCATATTTCCAACTGTCGTTCCCATTTGAGAAGAGAAAGCTGCGAAAAAAAGACGGACGAAATTACGATTTTTAAAAATATCCATATATACGCTCCTTACCCTAAAGGTCCCATTATATCTTAATATAGAACGAATGATTGTTCAAATTTAAGGCGTGATCGTAACTCGGGTACCGTTAGGCACAATGGAAGCCAGTTCCAGAACGTCCCGGTTGTGCATTCGGATGCATCCCTTTGAAACAGCTTTTCCAATTGAAGCGGGGTTATTCGTGCCATGGATGCCGTAGTGCCTTTTCGACAAGCCGAGCCAGTAAGCGCCGTACGGCCCGCCTGGGTTCGCTTGACGGTTCACAATGACGTATTCGCCTTTCGGCGTTTGCGTCAAAATTTTCCCTACGCCAATCGGAAATGTTTTTATCAGTCTGCCCCGGTTATACAATTTCAGTGTTCTGGCGCTGATAGATACGGTGATCCGGTAAGGAATGGGGGCCGGGTCCCTGATGAAGGCCTGAAGCGGAACAGGCGGCATGATGAAAGCCCCGGCCACTTGAAGCGTTTCTCCCGGAGGTACTTGGTACATCAACAACTTTTTAGAACATCTCCTTTTCCAAAACGAAAAAAAGGAGCCTTTTCCTTATACTTATTATAGACGGAAAGAGGCTTGGGAAGTTTCGTTTTTTACTAAGATTGAAGGAGCGGGAATTTTTTCTATTTGTTTTAATGTATGCAGATGTACCCGTTTTTGAGCCAAAACGATTTATTCCGCCTCCAATTTGAAAACGGTGACCTCAGGTTTTGACAGAAATCGGAGAGGCAGCCTCGTCGTCCCGATTCCGCGGTTGACATAGACCGTCATCCCTCCTACATCGTACATTCCTTCCGTATAAATTTCCCCGTAAGGAGGCGTGATGAGAGGACCGAACAAAGGAAGCTGCACCTGCCCGCCATGGGTGTGTCCCGATATTTGCAGATTGACGGGATAATCCTTTGCCGCCAAGGCCGCATCAGGTTCGTGAACGAGCAAAATCGAAAAGGCGTCTTTGCTCAGCCTGGAAAGGACGCCTTCATAGTTCGGCCTGCCGAGCATTAAATCGTCGAGTGAAGCCAGCTCGATCACGCTGCCGTCGATTAACTCCAGATTGACGAGATCGTTTCGCAGCACGCGAAAGCCGGCGGATGCCATGAGAGACTGGTAGACCTTTGTCCCGTAGCCCCCGTGATCGTGGTTTCCGTAAACGGCAAACTTCCCGTAAGGGGCGCTGAGCTTCGCCAATGCTTGAACAACGTCTTCATGATCACGGTATTGGTGCGGTTTATCGATTAAATCCCCGCTGAAGACGATCAAGTCCGGCTGAAGCTCGTTTACTTTGCGGATGACATCCAAAAGCTCGCGAACCGTAAAGTACTCGCTTAAATGGGTGTCGCTGAATTGGACGATCCGGAACTGGTCAAACCCTTTCGGAATCAACGGATGCTTAATGGGAATGAGCGTCGTTTCAAGCATGCGGGGTTCAAGATAGCGCGCGTAGCCAAAGCCGCCGGCAGAAGCGAATATACCGGCTGCGGAAAGGCTAAAGAGCCCTTTTAAAAATCGTCTCCTTGATGGATTCTTCATCACTAAAACCAACCTTTAATAGAATCAATACATTATATCATCAGAGAAAGGAAATCAGGACACTCTATTCATTTTGTTAATTTTTTTTAAAGGATGTGGTAAACTGTGGTATGAATGACCATTCATTCATAATAAGGGGGATGAACATGAATAAAAAAGTTGTGATCGTGACCGGGGGATCGAGCGGAATGGGAAAAGCGATTGCCCAAAAGCAGGCCGAGCAAGGCTGGAATGTAATGATTACGGGAAGAACGGAAGACGCACTGAAGGCCGCCAAAGATGAAATCGAAACATTCCCGGGACAGGTTGAAATATGCCGGATGGATGTCAGGTCGATCGAAGATGTGGAGCGTATGATAAAAGAAACGGCCTCCCGCTTTGGCACGATAGACGCTCTTGTTAACAATGCCGCCGGCAATTTTATCTGCCCTGCGGAAAAACTGTCTGTTAACGGCTGGAAAGCTGTCATCGATATCGTCTTAAACGGGACATTTTACTGCAGCCAGGCGGCAGGCCGCTATTGGATCAAGCATAATAAGGAAGGGCTGATTGTAAATATGGCAGCGACGTACGCATGGGGCGCGGGAGCCGGAGTCGTCCATTCCGCGGCTGCAAAAGCCGGTGTACTGTCGTTGACGAGAACGCTCGCCGTCGAGTGGGGGAGAACGTACGGGATCAGGGTCAATGCGATTGCGCCCGGACCGATCGAAAGGACGGGCGGAGCGGAAAAGCTCTTTGAATCAGAGGAGGCTGCGCTTGCCACGATTAAAAGCGTACCTTTAGGGAGGCTCGGAACTCCTGAAGAAATCGCGGGTCTTGCCTCGTTTCTGCTTTCGGAAAAAGCGGAATATATAAACGGGGAGTGCGTGACGATGGACGGGGGCCAGTGGCTGAATCCCCGTCCGTTTTAAGATTGTAAATTCAAACGTGCGGGCCGTTATGGTATAATCAGACAAAGATTTAGAAGCAGGTGATGTGCCGTGTTGGATCCACTCGATATATTAACGAACATTGAAGATGTCATTCCATTCTATCAGCCTATTTTCAGCGCCGAAGAACAGAAAGTGATCGGCTATGAAGTGCTGGGGCGCATTCAGCTCGAATCTGAAGTTCAAAGCCTCGGTCCGTTTTTCTCAGACCCGTCGATTCCCGAAGAATATAAGACAGAGGTCGACCTTAAAGTGATTCGTCAGGCGCTTGACCATTTTTTAGAAAGCGACCGGGATCTCCTGATTTTTATCAATCAGGATGCAAATGTGTTGATGATGGATCACGGAGAGGGCTTTCTGGAGCTCTTGATGGAATATAGCGAAAAGGGGATCGAACTGAACCGTTTCGTCATTGAAATCACGGAACAGCATTTTGAAGGGGATATCGAGCAGCTGCACCATTTGCTGACGTATTACCGTACATACGGCATTAAAGTGGCTGTCGATAATATCGGCAAAGGCAGCAGCAATCTCGACAGAATCGCGCTGCTTTCTCCTGATTTGCTGAAAATCGACCTTCAGCCTCTCAAACTGTCCTCCCCTTCGCCTTCCTATGAGTACGTGCTCTACAGCATATCCCTGCTCGCCCGAAAAATCGGCGCAGCGCTGCTGTACGAAGACATTGAAGCGAAATTTCAGCTTCAATACGCCTGGAGAAACGGCGGCAGATATTTTCAAGGGCGGTATCTGCAAAAGCCCCGCGGACAATTTGTCGAGCGGGATTTGCTGAAGGAGCGGTTAAAGGCGGAGTTTCACCAGTTTATCGCGCATGAGAAAAAGAAGCTTGAAATCTTATATGATCATTCTGAACAGTTTTACAAACGGGTTCATCAGCTTGTTGCATCGCTTAAAAAGGCAAGCCAAACAGATGACGCCTTTCTCCTGAACCTGGGGAAAGAGCTCTCCGACTGCAGCTTCAGAATCTATATGTGCAATGAAGACGGCTTCCAGGTGACCAAGAACGTGTTTAAGCATGACGGAACATGGACGTTTCAGCCTGAGTACATCGGCAAGAACTGGAGCTGGCGCCCGTATTTTTTAGAAAACATCATGAGAATGAGAACGATGAGAAAGGGGTTTTTCAGCGATTTGTACAGCGACATCGAAACTGGGGAAATGATCAGAACGTTTTCCTATCCGATGGATGAAGAACTCTATCTGTTCATAGACCTATCGTATTCCTATTTATACGAACAGGACGGTTTGATTTAAAAGCGGCGCTATGCCGCTTTTTTTCTTTTCGTTGCGGAGATTTTTCGATAAAAAAAGAAATTGCCGAGAAAATAGTTGACAATGATAGTGATAATCATTATCATTTAATTATAGAGAGATGATCCTCTCTGTTCCCCAACCCCTCTATCAGATCAAGATTTTTTGGAAAAAACTTGGCGCTGCCCCCGCCAAGTTTTTTGTTTTGATGAACCCGCGTGGCCGGCAGGAATAAGACAATCCGCATCATCCATACCATCTAACGTATATGTTCCCTGAATAATGCATGTGAAAAATATTTTGTATGTATGACATTTGTAAGAAAAACCAAACTAGGAAAAGCAGTTTTTCTTTTTCCCGATCAGAAAAGGAAAAATGTCATCGGCTGATACTTTGTGGTATGATGCGTGTAGAACTTGTATTATAATTAATACTTGTTGATCCTGAAGTTGTTTTTTGAAAGGAGTCTTTTTTAGAATGTCACAATTAATGGGTATCATCACGAGACTGCAGAGCCTGCAAGAAACTGCTGAGGCAGCCGGCGAACCGACGCAGCGCTATTTCGAAGTAAACGGGGAAAAAGTATGCAGTGTGAAATATTTCGAGAAAAATGAAACATTTGAGCTGACGGTATATCAAAAAGGAGATAAGCCGACAACATTTCCGTTTGACAACATCGATATGATTTCGATCGAAATCTTTGAACTGCTTCAGCAATAGGAGGATATGGAATGAAAGCATTTCCACGCGTTGTTTGCCCGCATTGCGGCCATACGGAGCCAATGGATCAAGTCCTGACAGCCCAATCTAATCAAAACGTCATTTTTACGTGCGACAGCTGCGGATTCATGTTGAAAAACATACCGACAAAAAAAGGGTAGCAAAAAAGCTAACAGCGTTAATCTTCGGTGCAGATCATAAATGAAAAGGGGCATTCCAATGGCTGATTCTTTTCTTTTTTACAATCTTTCTGAAGATCAAATGACATTTTCCGACGTGGTCGAGAGGCTGAAGGCGTTCATTCTCAAAGATCCGCGCTCAAGCTATTTGCTGTCGGTCGGAACGGACTCTCAGATCCATCAGAACTGGACGAAGTTTATTACTGCCATTCATTTGCATCGCAAAGGCAAAGGTGCGTGGGGCTGTTTGAAAAACACCATCATCAAAAGACCGATACATAGCCTCAGGGAAAAAATATCGCTGGAAACTGCTTACAGCCAAGAGGTTGCCGCATACCTCCTGAATGATTATTTTACTGAAATCACAGATCTGCTTCTTCCGTTTACTGACGAAGGAGCAGATTTAACAATGGAAGTTCATTTGGATATCGGAAAAAAAGGGATGACGAAAGATTTGATTCAGGAAATGACGGGTCGGATCACCTCGATGGGAATCAATGCTAAAATCAAACCCGACTCCTATACAGCTTCAAGCTATGCTAACCGGTATACAAAATAAATGTTTGAAAGGATATCGAACAGATGTCGAAATGTGCGGTTGACGTTTGATTTTTAATTTCTTATTCTAGCCCTATAGAAACTAGTGAGAGGTTATAGTTTCTCACTCTAGCAAAATCATTTAGGGGGCTGGTTAAGAATGGAACGCTTTTCAGAAGAAGAGAGAAAGCTGTTGCTGAATGTGCTGCTGAACCATGAATATGCCGTAGAACTATTGAGCAGTGAGATCAATGATATAGAAACGGGTACAAAAAACGTGGATAGCCTGACATATAAAAAGCTGGTTACCTTATACGACCGTGTCCGGTCTGAAAATTAGGTCAGATTATATCAATTGATACTCATCCTGAGTATCTTTTTTATTTCAAAACCTGCAGAAACGGCAAAGCCGGCCCTTTGAAAACAGGAAAGTTTTTCGACAAATATTGATAACGTTTATATTATTGTAGTATAGGGAATATATGCGTTGATGATAAACGCTTACAAAGGAGTCGAATAATCATGATTAGTTTGCAATCGGATGAACTTCTTGAAACGACGGTTGGACATTACATGATCGATGCTGATAAAGTCGCTCACGTCCAAATCGGAAACAATCTGGAACATGCTCTTCTCGTCCTGACCAAAACCGGTTATACAGCAATCCCTGTACTTGACCCTTCCTTCCGTCTGCACGGATTGATCGGTACCAATATGATTATGGATAAGATTTTCGGACTTGAACGAATCGAATTTGAAAAGCTTGATCAGCTTCATGTTGAAGATGTCATGCTGGCGGATATTCCACGGTTAAAGATAAATGACCCGATATTAAAAGGCTTCGGCATGGTGATTAACCATCCGTTTGTCTGCGTGGAAAATGAAGATCAGGTGTTTGAAGGCATTTTTACGCGCCGGGTCGTATTAAAACAATTAAACAAACACCTCAGGACATTGAATAAATAGGCGCGGCAGCTGCCTATTTTTTATTTGCAGCGGTTTCATACGTCCCCTAAAACCTTCCCTCACCGTCACGCCATCCGTCAAAACTTGATAAACAAATGACATAGTGATTAAAATAGTTGATAAGGAAAACTTATTGGAATGAGGAATGCCTATGCAGCTTCAAGAGCTTCACATGCTCGTCGTTTTAGCCGAGGAATTAAATATGCGGAAAGCGGCAGAGCGCTTGTTTGTTTCACAGCCGGCGCTGTCCCAGCGGCTGCAGACCATTGAGAAATCGTGGGGCACCAAAATATTTTTAAGATCGCAAAAGGGGCTTACCGTCACATCGGCAGGTGAGAAAATCATTCAGTTTGCGAGAGATGTGACGGTCGAGCAGGAAAGGGTCAAGGAAGACATCGATGAACTTGAAGGTGAAATTCACGGCACGCTTAAGCTGGCGGCGGCCTCAATCATCGGGCAGCATTGGCTGCCGAGCGTCCTGAAGACGTACGTGAAACAATATCCGAACGTAAAAATTTCACTTGTCACCGGCTGGAGCAGCGAGATGCTGAAAAGCCTTTATGAGGATCACGTACATATCGGAATTATCAGGGGAAACCCCGAATGGAAAGGGCCAAAACATTATTTGATGAGAGATGAATTGTACCTCGTCGATACGGAAATCAGGAATATCGAGGATATTACAAAGACTGAACGTCCGTTTATCCAATTTAAAAGCGACAGCACTTACTATCAGGAAATCCAGCATTGGTGGCATCAAAAATTCAAAACGTCTCCGAAACAGACGATCATCGTCGATCAGATTGAAACGTGCAAACAGATGGCGTTTCACGGAATCGGCTATGCGATTCTCCCGTCTGTGACGCTTCACGGGAGCGGCAGCCATGTTCATAAGATTCCTCTGCTTGATGCGAAAGGAAAATCGATCGGCAGAGATACATGGCTGCTGGGATACGAACCCGCGCTTCAGCTAAAACAGGTGCAGGCCTTTTTAGAGGTCGTAAAAGCATGTACAAGGGAGGAGTAATCTGGTCAAAAAGGCAGTTTTCCAAAAGGAAGCTGTCTTTTTTATATGTTTTGTTGACATTGATAATCATTATCATTTAAAGTTATCTGTATAATAATGAAAATCATTATCAATTACGCGAGGTGATTCAGTTGGCGAAAGCGCTGATTGCGTTTGCCAGCATGTCTGGCAATACCGAAGATATCGCATCGATCATAAGAGATACATTGATCGAGCATTCCGTTGATGTCACATATTTGGAGATAGACGACGCAGACATCGATCTGCTGCCTGAATATGACTACATATTGATCGGCACATATACATGGGGCGACGGGGATCTTCCTTATGAAGCGGAACCGTTTTTTGAAGACGTCTCCTCGCTCGTTTTAAAAGGGAAAAAAGCGGCATGCTTCGGTTCGGGGGATTATGCGTATCCGCGGTTCTGCGAGGCGGTAAACACGTTTTGCGGCATGCTGGAAAAGACGGGGGCCGACCTTTTTCCTGAAACACTCAAAATCGAGCTGGCGCCTGAAACAGACGAGGATATCGAATGCTGCAAAGAATTTGCGCTAAGCTTTCTCAGATGGGCGAAACACGAGAGCGGGTTAGAGTCCCATGTTTCATAAAGGAGCAACAGCGGTCGCCTCTTCAAGGCGCTCAGGTTATTTTGTAGCCGTAAAGCGGGAAGGTATCTTTCATTACTCGTGTGAACAAGGCTGGAAAAAGCTATTTCAGCTAAAAAGTAAAATTTGTTCGATCGCATATGTCGGCCGCTATGTTTTCGGAGCGGGAGAATCAGGGGTCATCATCAGGTCGGCTGATGAGGGAAAAACGTGGACGATGTCGAGCTTTCCGACAAATGCAACGATATGGTCCATCACGGGCAGGAGCGACGGATTCGTATGTGCACACGGAAAGCATTGCATCTATACGTCAGATGATTTCGGCGCATCCTGGAACATCATCAAGCCGTTTTCGGACTTGGCCGCTCCGCCCGTTATCAGATCGCTGTGCATTCATGGGAACCGCCTGTACATCGGGACGCAAATTCATCATGAAAACGGCGGAATATGGGGTTGCGATTTGGAAAAAGGGACCGTTTATATGGTGAAAAAAGAAGCGGACCGCATGACGGCCTCCATGATTATTTTTGGCGGGGAATGGCTCGTTTGCGCGATGGGATCAAAAAAAGGGAAACGCGGCGCTGTCGAAATTCTGAACATCCATACAAACGCGGAACAGCGGATCTGTGCCGATATCGTCGAAAAAGAAGAATCCTTTCTCGATGTATCAGAGAACAACGGCGTCATTTATGTAACATCAGCACAGGATCATAACAAATATTCGAGAATCTATCAGCTCGATTTCTTCGAGCGGGAACTGAAATGGTTCGACACGATCAAAGGTCACGGTTTCGGAGTGGCCAATCAAAAGGAGCATTTCTTTTGCGCCGGCCTTTACGAATGCAAATGTGTCAAGCCTTTTGAACAGCCTGTAATCGCACACTAATATATCTGGAGGAATCAGAATGGGAAACGTTTTGCTTGTTTATGCCAGCATGTCGGGAAACACCGAAGCGATGGCGGACTTGATTGAAAAAGGCCTTTTGGAGGGCGGAGCCGAAGTCGACCGTCATGAAGCGATGGATATTGATGCATCGCTGTTCAACGATTACCGCCATATTGTATTAGGCGCATACACATGGGGAGACGGAGACCTTCCCGACGAATTTTTGGACCTTTATGAGGAAATGGAAGACCTTGATTTCAGCGGCCGGACATTTGCCGTTTTCGGTTCGGGTGACACGTCCTATGAGCATTTTTGCGGCGCCGTCGACATTCTTGAGAAAAAAATCGCAGAGCTCGGGGGAGAGATCGCACTCCCGTCCGTCAAAATCGAGATGAATCCGGAAGGCGAGGAAGAAGCGATGCTGCTCGAATTCGGCAGGGCTTTTGCAGGGAAGGCAGGGGTGAAACAATAGCGCCTGCCGCCGTTACAGCCGATTTTTCGACAGGCTCTTTTTTTTCTTGTCTTTAAATCTTACCTTTGATACAGTAATGGGGTAGACAAGAGAAGGAGGACGTACATAATGAAAATGATGGATGCAAATGAAATTATTTCATTTATTCAAAATAGTAAGAAATCAACGCCTGTCAAAGTGTATGTAAAAGGCGATCTTGAAGGAATCGACTTCGGCGCTTCGGCACAGCCTTTTATTACAGGAAACACCGGCGTTGTATTTGGAGAATGGGATGAAATCAAAGCGGCCCTTGAAGCGAACAAAAGCAAAATCGCAGACTATGTCGTCGAAAACGACCGTCGCAATTCCGCCATTCCGACACTTGATTTGAAAAACATCAAAGCGCGCATCGAACCGGGTGCCATTATCCGAGATCAAGTGGAAATCGGCGATAATGCCGTAATTATGATGGGAGCGTCCATCAACATCGGTTCTGTCATCGGAGAGGGAACGATGATCGACATGAACGCCGTGCTCGGCGGACGTGCAACGGTTGGGGAAAACTGCCACATCGGAGCGGGAGCTGTGCTTGCCGGCGTTATCGAGCCGCCTTCAGCAAAGCCTGTCGTGATTGAAGACGATGTTGTCATCGGCGCTAACGCCGTCGTTTTAGAAGGCGTAACAGTCGGAAAAGGAGCGGTCGTAGCCGCTGGAGCCATCGTAATCGAAGATGTCGCGCCTTACACGGTAGTCGCAGGAACGCCTGCGAAAAAAATCAAAGACATCGACGAAAAAACGAAAGGCAAAACGGAAATTAAACAGGAATTGCGTCAGCTGTAAGAAGCGGCATCAAAGCGTGCGTGGATGTAACAATCCACGCCTTTTCGTATATCTGGGAGGTTAAAAAGATGAACTTGGAGCATTTGACAGCCATTCGAAGGGATCTGCACCAAATTCCCGAGCTCGGATTCCAGGAATATAAAACTCAGGGCTATATTCTCGACCATTTACAAAAGCATCCCGAGAACAGGCTTGAGATCGAAAAGTGGCGGACAGGGCTGTTTGTTAAAGTGAAGGGTACGGCACCCGATAAGATTTTGGCTTACAGAGCCGATATGGACGGGCTTTCGATCCGCGAAGAAACAGGCTATTCCTTTTCTTCCGTCCATCAGGACAGGATGCACGCATGCGGCCACGATTTTCATATGACGATCGCGCTGGGGCTTATCGATCATTTCGTGCATCATCCCGTCAAGCAGGATCTTCTGTTTTTGTTCCAGCCGGCGGAAGAAGGTCCTGGGGGAGCCGAACCGATGCTTGAGAGCGGCGTTTTCAAAAAATGGGAGCCGAGCATGATCACCGCGCTGCACATCGCACCAGAGCTTCCGGTCGGCACGATTTCGACAAAAAGCGGACTCCTTTTTGCCAATACGTCGGAGCTTGTCATTGAGCTTGAAGGAAAAGGCGGGCATGCGGCATATCCGCACCTTGCCGAAGACATGGTAGTGGCGGCAAGCTCGCTGGTCACCCAGATGCAGTCGATAGTGGCCAGAAACGTCGATCCTCTTGACAGCGCGGTCATTACGATCGGCACAATCAGGGGAGGGTCTGCTCAAAACATCATCGCCCAGGAAGCGAAGCTTGAAGGCACCATCAGAACGCTGTCGCCTTCATCGATGGAGCGGGTGAAGACAAGAATTGAAGCGATGGTCAAAGGCTTGGAGACAGCTTATCATTGCAGAGGAAAGGTCAGCTACCCGGCGGCCTATCATCAGGTTTACAATTCCGGCGACTTAGTCGAAGACTTTATGCGTTTTGTAGCCGAAAAAGGGCTTGCCAAAGTCGTCCGTGCAAAAGAAGCGATGACGGGAGAAGACTTTGGCTATATGCTGAAAAAATATCCCGGATTTATGTTCTGGCTCGGCGTCGATTCCCCGTACGGACTTCATCATGCGAAGCTTACGCCGAAAGAGGAAGCGCTCGAAACGGCGGTCCGCGTCATGACAGCATATTTATCCGAGCAGGCCGATTAAATCCTTTAAAGACCGGTATAAAATCGCGGCAAAGGTGGCATCTTAGATGATGGAGGTGTTTCTTCATGTCGAAAAAAATCGGAATTGAACAATCTTTATCAGATGTCGAAGCCGCACTAAAGGAAAAAGGATATGATGTTGTATTAATGAAAACGGAAGATGATGCAAGGGGCTGTGACTGCTGTGTTGTAACTGGCCTGGATTCCGATATGCTCGGAATTTCTGACACGATGACCGGAGCTTCTGTCATTCAGGCATCAGGCTTAACCGCAGATGAGATCTGTGAGCAGGTTGACCGGAAGTTTCATTAATAGACGTTAAAACCGAAGTGTCATGCTTCGGTTTTAGCTTGTTTTTGCAGATGGGGAAGCCTGTGGTGCTAATTTAAATTCATTATCAATTAAAATTGACTAAAAAAACGGTTGACGCTATAATTGATTATGTGATGTTATTAACTAAATGAGAATGCATCATTTGCATTCTCATTTTGGATATGGGTAGCAGAACCCAAAAATATCATTGGAGGGATACATAAAATGGCAGAACGCATGGTAGGTAAACAGGCGCCCCGCTTTGAGATGGAGGCAGTGCTTCCTAACAAGGAATTCGGAAAGGTAAGCCTTGAGGAAAATATGAAAAACGACAAATGGACTGTCCTTTTCTTCTATCCAATGGACTTTACTTTCGTATGTCCGACGGAAATTACGGCAATGTCCGACCGCTATGACGAGTTCGAAGATCTTGATGCAGAAGTGATCGGTGTATCAACTGACACGATCCACACTCACCTTGCCTGGATCAACACAGACCGCAAGGAAAACGGACTTGGACAGCTGAAATATCCGCTTGCAGCTGATACAAATCACGAAGTGTCCCGCGAGTACGGCGTGCTTATCGAAGAAGAAGGCGTCGCTCTTCGCGGACTGTTCATCATCAACCCTGAAGGTGAAATGCAGTATCAAACGGTTTTCCATAACAACATCGGCCGCGATGTTGACGAAACATTGCGCGTTCTTCAAGCGCTGCAGACAGGCGGACTTTGCCCGGCAAACTGGAAGCCTGGCCAAAAAACACTTTAATGCCGTCTCCTGGAATGGAATCGGATTGGAAAGGTCTAACATTTGTTAGGCCTTTTTCATCGAACAAATGAAAATGGAGGAAAAAACATGAAATTACGTCAGCCTATGCCGGAGCTTACTGGCGCAACAGAATGGTTTAACGGAGAAGTGTCAAAAGAGGAGCTGATCGGCGAAAAGCCGACGCTGATTCATTTCTGGTCAATCAGCTGCCATTTATGCAAAGAAGCGATGCCGCAGGTCAACGAATTCCGCGACCGCTACAGCGATAAATTAAACGTAGTAGCCGTGCATATGCCGCGTTCCGAAGATGACCTTGATATCAATAAAATTAAAGAAGTGGCCGCTGAACACGATATTACACAGCCGATATTTGTCGACAGCGAACATAAATTAACGGATGCGTTTGAGAATGAATATGTGCCGGCTTATTATGTGTTTGACAAAACAGGACAGCTTCGCCATTTCCAGGCGGGAGGCAGCGGAATGAAAATGCTCGAAAAACGCGTGAACCGTGTTCTTGCCGAATCAGAGCAGGCTGCTGAATAAAAATAAAAAAACCCCGTTTTTTTTGGGGTTTTTTATTTATCCGGGTGCTTCCGAAAAAAATTTCAAAAAAAAATTCCGCATTCAGCCTCTCTTATCAAATGAATCATTAGCCTCTTTCAGTTGATTTCAATGAGTCTAATTACCTGTTTTTAATGAAGCGTTATATTGCCCGTCCCCTGTCCATTCATGTATGCCATTTCGACACGAAGTGTCAACCAATTTAGAATATTCTGGATTTATAAGCCCTATAGATCACTGTTTTCTCACACTTTCCAGTACGTGCGGATCGGTATATTCAGTTGCTTAATTATGTTCATCTCAAAAGTAATTTTCTAGGTTTCTTCATCATTTACCATATTTCGACATAAGAGGTGAGATAGGCCGATGTACTGCAAAAAACCCCATGGATTCAACCTTCACAGAAATTTAGTTCTATTTTCTTAACGGGAAACAACAGTAGAAAAACGAAAAAATAATTGATAAAATTAGTTTGGTAATCTAATATTTTTATTAGAGGGTTATTTATTCTGATAGGAGGGTAAAAACGGTATGTTTAACGAGAGGGAAGCATTGCGTTTACGATTGGAGCAGCTAAATGAAGCTGAGGTTAAGGTCATTAGGGAGTATCAAATTGAGCGTGACAATATATATGCAAAGCTGCGTGAATTGGATCGCCCATCCAGCTTTAATAACGATACAAAAAAAGATTTTCGCACAGAGCGAAAAACCGAATCGCTCCCTGTTTTAGCTGAATTAGCTGCACAGGAGATGAAAAGCTATCAGCAGCAACAAATGCAGACATCTCAAAAAACTCAGCAGCAGACTTCTCCGCAAGCCTCCGCACTGCCTGCCGGAATTCCAGACGGTACAACGCGGCGCAGAAGGGGGACGGCACGTCCGGGTTCAAAAGCTGCAAAACTGCGTGAAGCGGCGATTAAAACGTTGAAGCGTCACAATGCGGCGATCAAAAGCTCCGAACTTCAAAAAGAAATTGAAAAAGAAAGCGGGCTTGAAATTCCGAATATGACAACCTTCATGCAAAGTCTTATTAAAATGTATCCGGAAGTCAAAAAACCATACCGCGGTCAATATATATTAGAGGGAGACATCTCTACCGAAACAGAAAAGCAATAGTTTTATCCTTAATTTCTCAGATAGCGCTTGCATTGATAAGGATAAGGAGAGCGGCTAAACAGGCCGCCGTGTTCTTAAAACTGCTTGAGTCAATTCTCAAGCAGTTTTATCCATTTATTCCCTTAAAGTTTCGTTCAGTTTAAAGGATTCGTTTCTTTATCCTTACGTTTTATTTTATAGACCCACTTTTGAGGAGGGGTCTCTTCTTTATACTGTTTTTTCCATTCTTCAATTTTATGTTCCATGATGCTGTCGTTTTTATGAATGGTGCTCAGCTGCTTTTGCAGAATATCGACTTGTTCTGTCACGGATTGAAGAACCTCTTCAACCTGTTCTGAACGCTCAAACAATGCGCTGTCCTGCTGCGCTTCCTTCTTCGTTTGATGATATGCGTCAATATCGGCAAAATGAGAAGCGATCCACTTGTCGCTTTCATCAAGCTGCCTTTTGTACGAAACGATCGTTTCGTAAAACAGCGTTTCCTTCGTTTTTTCCGCCTCTGCAATCCGGTTTTTCATATCGATCATCCGCTCTTTTAATAAACTTACGTCAGCTTCGATTTGTTTGAGCTGAAAACTTTTGGCCTGAAGATCGTCTTTCAGGAGGGCATTTTCCTTTGCCAGTTTTCCGAGTTCTTCTTCCTTTTGAAGCCTCATCTTTTTTTCTGTTTCTGCATGATGCTTTTCGGCTTTGAATTGCCGATAGAGACTTTTGTTTTCCTCCGCGGCTTTGACATTTGTTAAATGAAGGCGGTGCTTTTCTTCTATTTCCTGCTTTCTCTTCAATGTTTCATTTTGAAGCAGCTCCTGCAGCGTCACGATTTTTTCGAGCAGTCCGCTTTTGATGCTGTACAGCTCTTCATCCGCCCCGTCCTGTTTGTTTGCCAAAACCCGCTGCAATTCCAATGTCAGCTGCTCAAGCTCCTGTTTCATCGCGTTGTTTTCTTTATTAAGCTTTCGGTTTTTTTGATAAAAATAGCTTGCTTCAAGCTCATGAATCAGCTGATGGCATCTGGCAACTTCCGCCTTTAAAAAAAGATTTTCCTGCGACAAATCATGGAAAAAAGGCAGCGAACCTGATGGTTTTTTCATGGTGACCCAGCCTCCTAAAGAAGTTACAACTACAATATGCAAAATTTGAACAGCTCATGCTTTCGAAAACTGTCTTTTACAGACTTGTTCCTTTTTCGTATGTTTTGCTATGATTTTCACTGAAACGTCTATCAGAACGAAGGAGGGAAGCGATGAAGCCCGTTCATGTCATATTGGCAGGAGGATTATCGAGCCGTTTTGGGGAACCGAAAGCATTTGCCTTATGGAAGAACAAACCCCTCTATCAGTGGTGCAAACAAGCTCTCGGGGGAGAAGCGCTCATATTGAGCCGTCCGGAGCTTACCGGGCGTTTTAAAGCCAGTGGAGAAACAGCGGTTCTTGAAGATGCTGAGCCGTTCAAAGGGAAAGGGCCCCTGGCCGGTATATATACGGCCATGTCGTGTGAAGAAGGGGATATTTATACCGTTTTAGCCTGTGACACGCCCCTTATCCGGAAAGAGACTGTCGCCGCTTTGAAACAGCTGATCGGTACAGGAGCAGATGCGGTTGTGCCTGTCGCCGGAGGAAGGGCGCAGCCGCTTGCAGCGGTCTATCATAAAAGAGTCAAACAAACGATCTATGAGCAGCTTTGTCGCGATCAGCTGAAAATCAGCGATTTCCTCTCGCAGATTTGTGTAGAGTACGTTGAAGCAGGCGAAATCGGGGCGAAGAAAGACGAATTTACAAATGTCAATAAAAAGTCGGATTTAGAAAGAATAGAACCGTTTCGCTTTGAATGAACCGCTTTTATCAAAGCTTTCAAGAAGCCTCCGGACGGTCAAGCGGTAAAATAGAAAGAGATTTTTACAGCGGAAAAGTGATATGATACTAAAAAAGACAGCAAAGGAGATTCCCCTGATGGATGAACGGTATTCAAGACAAATCAGATATCAAAACATCGGACAGGCAGGGCAGGACAGAATTAAAAAAAGTCATGTTTTGATAGTCGGCGCCGGAGCGCTCGGCACGTCTGCCGCTGAAGGGCTGGTGCGCGCAGGCGTCGGTGATTTGTCGATCATTGACCGCGATTACGTGGAATGGAGCAATCTGCAAAGGCAGCAGCTCTATACGGAAAAAGACGCGGAAAACCGCTTGCCGAAGGCGATCGCAGCCCAAAACCGCCTGGCACAAATTAATCGAGATGTCAACTTGCATACATATGTTGCAGAAGGCAACGCCGAAACGCTGAAGTCTCTCATTGAAGAGGCGGATGCCGTCATTGATGCGACTGACAATTTCGAGACGCGCATGATCATCAATGACCTCGCACAACAGACGGGCACTCCCTGGGTGTACGGCGCTTGCGTCAGCAGCCAGGGGATGTACATGACAATCGTTCCCGGGCGCACGCCCTGTCTCGCCTGCCTGTTTGAAGAAATTCCGGTCGGCGGGGCGACGTGCGATACATCGGGAATCATTTCGCCGGCCGTACAAATGGTCTCAGCTTATCAGCAGGCTGAAATATTAAAGATCTTGACCGGTAAGGAAGGAGCGCTTCAAACCGCTTTTGTGACCTTTGATTTATGGATGAACACCCATTTTGAGATGCGGATCAGCAGGAATGAAGAATGCCCGTCATGCGGTCATGCGCCGGTTTATCCCCACCTTTCGGATAGAAGCCAAAAGAAAGCGGACGTGCTGTGCGGAAGGGAAACGGTCCAGATCCGCAGCGAAGCGCTAAAACGCCTCCCGAAAGAGGAGCTCGCCGAAAAGCTCGCCGCGATCGGGAAAGTTGACATAAATGAGTATCTGCTTCATGTCGCATATGAAGCGTTCAGAATCGTCATTTTTAATGACGGGAGGGCGCTTGTTCACGGAACGAACGATATCAAGGAAGCCAATTCAGTATTAGCCAGACTGATCGGAATGTAGCAACAGGAGGTTTTTTGAATGATCGAAAAAAGAACGCCCATACCGGTTTATGAAGCTGCAGCGCTCGTGTCGCGGCACCATAAACACGGAGAAATAGAATGGGTTCATCTTGAAGAAAGTCTGCACAGATATTTAGCGGAGGATGTAACGGCTGATCACGATGTGCCGGCATTTGACCGTTCACCATATGACGGCTTCGCAGTCAGGGCGTCCGATACGGCCGGCGCCTCCCGGGAACATCCGGTGCGATTCGAAGTCATTGATCACATCGGTGCGGGTGCTGTTTCCGAAAAAACACTCGGGCCTTTTCAAGCGGTCAGGATCATGACAGGAGCGCAAATACCTGAAGGCGCAGATGCGGTTGTCATGCTGGAACTTGTGAAAACCTACAGTGAAGGCGAAAAACAGTATATGGAGCTGAAGCGTTCTTTTCAGCCTGGAGACAATATTTCAAAAAAAGGTGAAGACGCTGAAAAAGGCTCAGTCCTGTTAATGAAAGGAACGAGAATAACGTCCGGAGTGATCGCTTTGCTTGCGACTTTCGGCTATGCATCGGTACCGGTCGTGAAAAAGCCGGTGATCGGTATCATCGCCACCGGGACAGAGCTGTTGAATGTCAGCGATCCTCTCGTTCCCGGGAAAATCCGCAACAGCAATGCAAGCATGGTTATGGCGCAAGTCGAAGAAGCGGGAGGTACCCCCCTATATTTAGGGAAAATTTCGGATGATTTCGAGGAAAGCTTTGACGCTGTGAAAAAAGCGCTTGAAAAAGTTGACTTTCTCATTACAACCGGAGGAGTTTCCGTCGGGGATTTTGATTTTTTGCCCGCTATTTATGAGAAGCTCGGCGCAGAAGTGTTATTTAATAAAATCGCGATGCGTCCGGGAAGCGTGACGACTGTTGCTCATTTGGACGGAAAGCTGTTATTCGGGCTTTCAGGAAATCCGTCGGCGTGCTTTGTCGGATTTGAGCTGTTTGTAAAGCCTTCCGTCAGAACCTGGCTTCTCGATCAAAAGCCGTATGCCTTATGCGCTGTAGCCGTATTAAGCAGGGATTTTCCGAAGCCGAATCCGTTTACCCGCTTTGTGCGTTCTTTTGTTTCGGTCAAGGACGGAATGCTCCAGGCAGAGCCTGTCGGCTTGGATAAATCGAGTGCGGTCACCTCGCTGGCGGATGCCAATGCACTCGTCGTCCTGCCGGGAGGTACGAGGGGCTATGAAGCCGGAAGGCGTGTACATGTTCTTTTATATCGGGATGAGAACGGGAGTGAACAGCTGTGGCCGGAAATGTTCCAATTCTCCAGATCGTAGGCTACCAAAACAGCGGCAAGACGATGTTTATCGAACGGCTCACGGAAAAGCTGGAGCGGCTCGGCGTAAAGGCCGCATGCTTGAAGCATCACGGACACGGTGGAGAGCCCGACTCCTTTTCGGAAGGAAAGGACAGCGACCGTTATTTGCGTGCGGGAGCGGCGGTTTCCGGAGTTGAAGGCGCAGGTGTTTTTCAGCTGACAGCACGCGGAAGCTGGACGCTTGACAAGCTGATTTCTGTCTACCGTTTGCTGTCAATTGACTGCCTCTTAATCGAAGGTTTTAAAGAAGCGCCTTATCCAAAGATCGTGATGGCCAGACATGAAGAGGACCATCAATTGATCGAACAATTGGAAGGGGTACGCGCTGTTATTTATCAGCGCGGCGAACCGCCTGCACCAAAGCCGGACGTACAATCCTTCCATATCGAAGATCCGGCTGCCATATCATTCATATTACACCATTTAAAGGAGGAAGGCGTTTGTCTGAACGATTTATCATAACAGCGAAGCCGATCGTGATCGAAGATGTCGTAAAAAAAGTCGAAAAAAGGGAAGCGGGGGCGATTACGACGTTTATCGGCACTGTGAGGGAATGGACAAATGGAAAAAAAACACTTTATCTTGAATATGAAGCATACGTCCCGATGGCGGTTAAAATGCTTTCTCAAATAGGGGAAGAAATCAGCGGAAAATGGCCGGGAGCGACTGCGGCGATTACCCACAGGATCGGCAGGCTGGACATATCCGAAGCCGCGGTCGTCATCGCCGTCTCTTCTCCTCACCGTAAAGCGGCATATGAAGCGAACGAATATGCGATTGAACGGATCAAGCAGATCGTTCCGATTTGGAAAAAAGAGCATTGGGAAAACGGGGAATCCTGGATCGGCGATCAGCTTGAAACGACAGCTTATCCGGATGGCAAACCAGACATCGAAGCGGCGGCTTCGGCAAAGAAAGAGGTGTTAAAACATGATTAAAATTCTCCTGTTTGCCGGCCTTGCGGAACAAGCCGGGACGCAGAGCATCACGGTGGACGACGAGAAAACGACAACAGACCGCATCAAGGCATATTTAAAAGAAACATACCAGCTTCAGGGAATCGAACGGGCAATGATCGCCGTCAATGAAGAGTACAAGAGGGGTGAGAGCGACGTAATGTCAGGTGACACAGTCGCTTTTATTCCGCCGGTAAGCGGCGGGTGAAGAAACAGGTGCGGCAACCGGTTATGCATAAGCTATAACCGGTTGCCGTTTTTATCGGAGGAATTCCCAAGGTAAAGAAAACAGCCGCGCCGCTCTTTCGAAATGTTCGGTTCTAATTTTTGGATCAGCTCATAAAGCTCACTAATGCGGTGAACGTTAAAATTGGTCCGTTCTCTCAGCTTCATTTTAAGCTCTTTCGTCGTCACGATTTTTCCTTTCTGCTGTTTAATAATTTCCACGCAATGTGCTGCATAATACTCTTTATTGGAACGTCTATGTCGATGGATTTCCCTGTCAAGCTCACCGAGCCTGGCATAGATTCCTTCTCGTTCTTTTCTGAAGTCTTTCCAGATTTTTTGTTCCAATTCACCTAAGAGGAGAAGCCGATTTTTTAAAGCCTCTCGTTTCGACATTGCAATCAACTCCGTCATTTATTATTCGATAATATTTTCTACTATTTTACATCATTTTCCTCCATTCATCAAAAAATTTCCTTTCTCTTTTTATAAAAACTTGGAAAAATATATTTTTAGATACCGAGGGGATTTCCAGCATGAGAGGTAAAATGTTTACATAATAAGTCTGAATTTTTTAAAATCGGTGGAATTTCATTTCGGAAACCGATATATTAGATGATGTGTCCTTGTTTACATGAATTGGAAAGGAGCTGATGCGAATGGAGTCCCTAAAAAAACTAAAAGCCTTTTATTGGCCTTATAAAAAAATGTTTGTATGGTCGCTGTTTTCGATGCTTTTGCTGACAGCGATCACCGTCATCTATCCGATCATGCTTCAGATGACGATTGATGAAGTGATCCTCGGCGGCCGCTATGGCTTAGTGATTTGGATCAGCCTTGGCTTTATTGCCGTGATGGCGGTTAAGGGCGTTGCGACGTTTTTTCATCAATATCTCGGCGATATGTTCGGCATTCAATCTGTATACCGTTTGCGAAAAGAGCTGTATGCAAAGCTTCAGAGGCTGCCGTTTACGTATTATGACAGCGCAAAAACGGGTGATTTGATGTCCCGTCTCACAGCAGATGTCGAAGGTATCAGATTCTTTTTATCGTTTGGTTTTTCAGAAGCCATCAGGTTTGTGCTGCTCGTGACGCTCAGCTTATCCGTCATGTTTTCCTATTCTGTCCCGCTTTCGCTTGTCACCATTGCCTCTTTGCCGTTTTTGGGAGCAGCAGTCTATCGGTTCGACAAAAAAGTACACCCCGCATTTCGACATATCAGAAAATCCTTTGCCAGATTAAATACGAAAGTTCAGGAAAATATCAGCGGCATGAATACCGTCAAATCATTATCAAAAGAAGATTTTGAGATTCACAAATTTACCGATTCGAATGAACACTTTCAAACCAAAAGCTTGAATGCTTCATTGATCATGTCGAAATTCTTCCCTTTGATGGAGTTTATCGGAAATATTTGTCTCATAGCGCTTCTCTCATTCGGCGGCTGGCTTGTCATTCAAAACAGCCTGCAGCCGGGGGAGCTCGTCGCTTTTTTCAGCCTTGTCAATTACATGATGTGGCCGATTATGAACCTCGGTTATGTGATCAACTTGTTTTCACAGGCAAAAGCATCAGGAGAGCGTTTGTTAGAGATTCTTGACGCCGATGAGGATATAACCGACCGCGCTCACCCGAAGGAAACCGGCCGGCTTAATGGTGATGTCGTGTTCAGCGGCGTGACCCTCCAATATTCGGAAGGAAACGCTGACGCTTTGCACGAGGTGTCTTTTCAGGCTCCGCGCGGAACGACGATTGGATTAATCGGGGGTACCGGCTCGGGTAAGAGCAGCGTCGTACAGCTCTTAAGCCGTTTTTACGAGCCGACATCAGGAACGGTCACAATCGACGGAAAACCCCTTTCCCATTACTCCTTAAAGATGCTCCGTTCCAACATCGGGATTGTGCCCCAGGAATCGTTTTTATTTTCGTCGACCATACGGGCGAACATTTCTTATGGCAGACCGGATGCATCGATGGATGACATCATCGAAAGTGCGAAAAGGGCCCAGGCCCATGATTTTATCATGGAGCTTCCGGATCGGTATGACACCATGCTTGGCGAAAGGGGGCTCGGGCTGTCGGGAGGGCAGAAACAGCGGATTGCGATAGCGAGAGCGATCTGTCTCAATCCGAGCATTCTGATTCTTGATGACTCGACAAGCGCCGTCGATATGGAGACGGAGCACCGGATTCAGCTTGCGCTCCGGGATGTAATGCGCGACCGGACGACGTTTATTATCGCCCATCGGATTTCATCCTTGAAGCATGCTGATGAAATACTCGTCCTTGATAAAGGCGTTGTCAAAGAAAGGGGAACGCATGAAGAACTATTAAGACAAAACGGTTTGTACAAACGGATTTTCGATTTGCAGTATAAAGACCAAAATATTCTGAATGAACCGCATGTTGCGCGATAGGAGGTTTTGCCCTTGGAAAATCATGCGAAAAAACAAACGCTCATGAACCGGTTTTATTATTCCTCAGATCAAATCATTGAAAAGCCTTTTAACTGGTCGCAAATGTGGCGTTTGCTCAAATATTTAAAGCCTTACCGCAAAAACCTGCTCCCCTTGTCTTTTCTGACGGTGATGATCGCCGCCGCTGTCAGGCTGACGGTGCCGATTTTGATCGGCGTCTATGCGCTTGACAAAGCGATCGCAGGCAAGGACATGAATCTCTTATTGATCTTAATATGCGTCATCAGCCTGATGTACTTGATCAACTACGGAGCGAATGTCTTGAGAATCCGCTGGATGAACATGCTCGGGCAGCATGTCATTTACGATCTCAGGCAGCATTTGTTTACACATGTTCAGCGCCTTTCACACCGCTTTTTCGATGAACGTTCGGCAGGCTCCATTCTTGTCCGGATCATGAATGATATCAATTCCCTTCAGGAGCTGTTTACGAGCGGGGTCATCAATTTGCTGATGGATATCTTGCTTCTTCTTGGCATTATCGTCATTTTGTTTTCGCTCAGTCCCGAGCTGACGATTGCAATCATGATTACGCTGCCGGTCATGTTTTTTATCTCTACTAATCTGCGCAGAAAAATCAGGCGTTCATGGCAAAAAGTCCGCCTAAAGCAATCAAAGCTGAACTCCCATTTAAATGAAAGCATCCAAGGAATCCGTGTTACACAGGCTTTTACACAAGAAAAAGAAAACATGATGTATTTTGACGGCGTAAACGGCGAAAACCTTGAGTCCTGGCGGGAAGCAACGAAAAAAAATGCGACATTCCGACCGCTCGTGGAAATGACAAATGCGGTCGGAACGGCGATTTTAATTTGGTACGGTTCAAGTCTAATCATAAATGAAACGATAACGATCGGCGTCTTTGTGTCTTTTGCCTTTTACCTCGGGATGTTCTGGGAACCGATATCAAGGCTGGGGCAGGTGTACAACCAGCTTTTGATGGGGATGGCTTCATCCGAACGGATTTTTGAGTTTCTTGATGAAAAGCCGATTGTAGCTGATAAGGAAGATGCGGCCCAAATCAAGCAATTAAAAGGCGCCATATTATTTGAAAAGGTCGAATTCTCATACGACGGGAAACGAAAAGCGCTTCACAGCGTATCATTCGACATTCCGGCCGGAACGTCGCTGGCGCTTGTCGGGCATACGGGGTCAGGCAAGACGACGATCGCCAGCTTAATCAGCCGGTTTTACGACGCCACCGGGGGAACGGTGAAGGTGGACGGAATTCCGATAGCCGATATATCGCTGTCTGATCTTCGTTCACAAATCAGCGTCGTTCTTCAGGATACATTTATTTTCTCAGGAACGATCATGGAAAATATCCGGTTCGGCCGCCCAAACGCAACGGATGAAGAAGTCATCAAAGCGGCAAAAGCCGTCAGCGCTGACGCGTTCATTGCGGAGCTTCCGGAAGGGTATGCCACAGAGGTGGAAGAACGCGGCAATATGCTGTCGGCGGGCGAAAGGCAGCTAATTTCATTTGCGAGAGCGCTTTTGGCAGATCCGCGCATTCTCATTCTTGATGAGGCGACGGCCAGCATTGATACAGAGACGGAAGTGAAAATTCAGGCGGCGTTGAAAACCTTGTTAAAAGGGCGAACGGCGGTTATGATCGCCCACAGGCTTTCCACGATAAGAGACGCCGATAAAATCATCGTGCTTGATCATGGCAAAAAAATGGAGGAAGGCAGCAATTCGGAATTGATGGAAAAAAGGGGAATTTACTACGAGCTTGTCAAAGCACAATATCATTTGCTGAAAGTATGACAGTTGCGTATTAACGGAAAAAATGAAACTTTTGGCTGGAAGATTCGTACTCATATTCAGAAAAAACTATTGGAGGTATTGCGAATGGAAGCGAATTTGGAAAAAAATCCGGTTAAAAGTCCCTCGATATTTGGAATTCTTACGAGTCCCGGCGAACAATTTGAAAGAATCAAAACAAAGCCGGCAATATGGGGACCGCTGCTTCTCGTACTCGTTTTAACCGTAGTTGGTGCAGTGTATACGGCTGTGGGCACTAATTATGACGCGATTTTTAAAGAGTCCGGATTAACGGGTGAGGAACTTGAAATTGTCAGACCACTTGCGGTGGGCGGAGCCATATTCGGCACAATATTTATACAAATCGCAACCGTTTTTATTGCTCCGCTTATTTATTGGCTCTGCGTCAAAATATCCGGCGGTACGACAACTTACCGGAACATGCTGTCTTTAAACCTTTTCATTATGTTTATTTCCTGCATCGGCTTACTGATCAACGGACTGTTCTTATATTTTACCGACTCAACTTCACTGTACAATGTAACATCGCTTGCGAGCATCATTCCGGCTGAGCAGCCTCTTGCAAGTATTTTAAATATCTTTGAAGTATTCTCGCTTTGGGGGTATGTTTTGCTGGCTGTCGGCCTTGAAAAAGTAGGGGGAATCTCCAAAAAATCAGCGTGGATCAGCGTAGCTGTCTTGTTTGGAATTCTTTTGTTATTCTCAGTCGCATCCGGATTTTTTGATGCAATGTCGGCGGGTGCATAGAAGATGAAGAAAATATTGATCGGAAGCGGTATAGTTGTGATTGTCGCTCTATTTATCGGTTTTAATTTGTACCGGTCAGCTGCTCAAACCGGCGGCAGCGCCGGTGCCGAATTCAAAACCGGTAAGCTGGAGAAAAAGGAGATAGCGGCAACCGTTATGGTTCCCGGTAAGTTAAAGTTTGAAAATGAACAATTTGTTTTTTATGAGGCGGATAAGGGAGATCTCGATCAGATAAAAGTAAAAGAAGGGGACAAGGTCAAAAAAGGAGCGGTCCTCTTAACCTATACGAATGAACAGCTGAAGCTGGAAAAAGAAAAAAATGAATTGGCGATAGAATCTAGTCAGCTCAAACTCAAGCAAATCAACGAAAAGAAAAAAGCATTAAGCAAAAAAGAAAAAGAGGCCGGCGGGCAAGGAGCCGGCGAACAATTTGATTCTCAGCGATCTGAGCTTGATATGGAAGAAAAAACGGCGAAACTCGAGTTGCGGCAGTATAATCTGGAGAAGAAATCACTTGAGCGCCAATTGAGTGACCTTGAAGTCCGCAGCGAAATTGAAGGAACTGTCATTTCCGTCGAAAGGGAAGCGGCATCTAAAAAATCCGAGGTTCAGGAGCCGGTTATACATATTGGCAATACTGATCGTCTCATCGTTGAAGGTGCATTGTCTGAATACGATACGCTGAAGGTGAAAAAAGGCCAGAAAGTGGCGTTGACATCAGACGTCATTCAGGATCATGAATGGAGAGGAAGGGTTGCAGCTGTCGGTCTTGTGCCCGAAAGGCAAAACGAAACAGCGGCTGCGGGGGCTTCTGAAACGGAGCAAGCCGTACAGTATCCGCTCAAAGTTAAAATCGCCGGTCGGCTCCCTCAAGGAAAGCCCGGATTTAAATTGATCATGAATATTGAAACAGATAAGCGTAAAGCGAATACGCTGCCTGCAAAAGCTGTCAAAAAAGAAGACGATCAGTACTATGTCTATACGGTAAAAGACGGCAAGGCAACACGTGTCGACGTAAAGATCGGTGAAACGGTGGATAACCTCATCGAAATAAAGGAAGGCATTTCACCGGATGATCAAGTCATTTTAAATCCTTCAGACGATTTGACTGACGGAACGGATGTGAGAGTCTGATGATTCAGCTTTCCAATGTGACAAAAAGTTATCATATCGGGAAAGAGACATTTGATGTCCTTCATTCCATTGATGTCGCCATTGAACAGGGAGAGTATCTTTCGATCATGGGGCCGTCCGGTTCAGGAAAATCAACGCTCATGAACATCATTGGCTGTCTTGATCGCCCAACGTCAGGTATGTATAAGCTGGACGGAGAAGATATTTCTTCTTATAAAGATAAGGAACTGGCGGCGGTCAGAAATCGATCGATCGGCTTTGTGTTTCAGCAGTTTCAGCTTTTGCCAAGGCTTAACGCTAAAAAGAATGTAGAGCTTCCGATGATTTATGCAGGCATCGGCAAAAAAGAGAGGCAGGAACGGGCCGAAAGGGCTTTAGAAAAGGTTGGACTAAAAGACAGAATGCTTCACATGCCGAATGAACTATCCGGTGGGCAAAAACAGCGGGTGGCAATTGCCCGCGCCATTGTGAATGAACCAAAGCTGGTTTTGGCTGATGAACCAACCGGAGCTTTAGATACGAAAACGAGCATTTCGATCATGGAGCAATTTTCCGAATTGAATTCCGAAGGTACGACGATCGTATTGGTTACACACGAACCGGAAATAGCAAATTATACGAACCGTATGATTTTGGTGCGCGACGGCGAAATCGTCTCTCCTGAAGGACAAAGGAGAGTGGGGGAATGAGCCTTTTGGAAAATGTGCAGATGGCTCTAAGCTCTGTGTTGGCTCATAAAATGCGGTCAATCTTAACGATGCTCGGAATCATAATCGGCGTCGGTTCGGTTATCGTCGTTGTAGCCGTCGGACAAGGCGGGGAGCAGATGCTCAAACAGTCTATCAGCGGTCCCGGCAATACAGTGGAATTATATTATTCACCGAGCGAAGAAGAGCTTGCCAGCAATCCTGCCGCTTATGAAGCAAGCTTTACAGAAGCCGATATTAACAGTTTAAAAGAAATTGAAGGAGTTAAGCAGGTTGTCGCTTCAAAAACAGAAAGTATGTCTGCCCGCTATCGCGAAGAGGAAACCGATTCTTCAATCATCGGTATTAACAGCGGGTATATGGATGTCAACTCATTGGACATAAAAGAAGGCAGAGGGTTTACCGAAAATGATTTTCTATCGGGAAAACGGGCGGGGATCATTTCTGAAAAATTGGCAGAGGAACTGTTTGACAAAAAATCGCCGCTTGGTCAGGTCGTATGGGTAAACGGACAACCCGTTGAAGTGATCGGTATCCTAAAAAAAGAAACCGGACTGCTTTCGTTTGAGCAGAGCGAAATGTATTTGCCGTTTACGATGATGAAAATGTCATTTGGCACGAGCGACTACAGCAATGTGTCCCTTCAGGTGCAGTCCGCTGATGATATCAAGGCGGTCGGTGAAGAAGCCGTGCAGCTGATGAATGACCATCACGGAACTGAAGATTCTTATCAAGTCATGAACATGGAAGAAATCGCAAAAGGCATCGGCCAAGTCACAACCATTATGACGACGATCATTGGTTCAATTGCCGGCATCTCTCTGTTGGTCGGAGGGATCGGTGTCATGAATATCATGCTTGTATCCGTAACTGAACGCACCAGGGAAATCGGGATCAGAAAATCCCTTGGAGCAACGCGGGGACAGATCCTCACCCAGTTTTTGATTGAATCGGTTGTTTTGACCCTGATTGGGGGACTGATCGGAATCGGGCTCGGATACGGAGGAGCTTCACTCGTTTCTCTTTTGGCAGGGTGGCCGTCCCTCGTTTCTTGGCAGGTTGTTCTCGGCGGGGTCTTATTCAGCATGGTAATCGGCGTCATTTTTGGAATGCTTCCGGCAAACAAAGCAGCCAGATTAGATCCGATCGAGGCTTTGCGCTATGAATAAACGAAAAGACCGTTTGACGAGCGGTCTTTTTTTATTGGAATTTAAAACAAAATTAAGCTGATTTTAATAAAACTTAGTCTGATAAATGTTAGACTGGGTATTGTCTTTATTCATAAAAAGGAATTTTCAGGAGGAATTAGAAAGTGGAAGCAACGATAGAAACAGCAAAAGAAAAAAAGCCGTCTTTAATCGGCCTCATCACAAGTCCCGCCAAGCAATTTGAAAGAATGAGAGAACGGCCCGCCATCTGGCTGCCGATGATCATCGTAGCTGTATTATCAGCCTTGGCCGCCTATCTCGTCATCTCCAAAAGTGCCATATTCGGTCAAGAGGATTTAAACACTGTAAGAAGCACTGCAATTATCGTCCGTAATATTTTCCAATCGGTCATTTTCTTCGTGCTTGGTGCTTTAGTGCTATGGCTGCTTGCGAAAATCGGCGGAGGAAAAACAAATTTTATCACGATGCTTTCGTTAATCGTTTTTGTCAATTTCATCCCAGCCATTAGGGACATTATCATCAACGTCATTTATTATTTGACGGGTTCCGACATCGTCTTTTCGGTAACGGCGCTGGACGGATTGATTCCTGCCGAGGAACCGCTTGGGACCGTTTTAAACGCCTGCGACATCTTTACGATCTGGTCATTTGCCCTAACGGCGATCGGCCTGCAAAAAGCGGGCGGATCTTCAAAGCGGGCGGCATGGATCGGAGTGGCCGTTTTATTTATCCTTAAGCTTCTTTTGGCTTATTTATACGGGATGCTTCTTCTTTTATTAATAAATTCACCTAGTTAACGGAACCGGCCTTTGTCAGCCTCATGCCTTGTGCATGAGGTTCTATTGTTTATCCCGAATGAATGGAGCATGAATAGATCATAATAATGTCACATATTTTTGCGGATTTTTATCGCTTATACAGTTTACAAATGGTATATATCGCGTTAAGATGTTAAAATGTGAAGGATTTTGATGGTTATTGAATGAATTTGAAAGATTTTTGTTGAGTTATGTCGAAAAAGCGTTTACAATAGAATTGTAAGTGAAATGAAGGCGTTTTCAAAGAGGGGTGGTAATGTGTTGACTCCCGAACGGCATCAGCTGATCATCGACGAGATCAAAAAGCATGATGTCGTGAAAATCCAGTATTTAATGAACTTGACAAAAGCATCTGAGTCAACGATCAGAAGAGATTTGTCGACGCTGGAAGCCCGCGGATATTTAAAGCGCGTTCATGGAGGGGCATCAAGGCTGTCCGACATTCGGACGGAGCCTGATATGCTTGAGAAATCATCCAAAAACCTTCATGAAAAGAAAAACATCGCCAAGGAAGCGGCCTCTCTTCTTGAAGAAGGCGATTGCATTTATTTAGATGCCGGGACGACCACCTTGCAAATGATCGACTTTATAGATCAAGAGAAGGATATAATCGTCGTCACAAACGGAGTCATGCATATCGAGGCATTAATCCAAAAAGGCATTACATTCTACTTATTAGGCGGACAGGTAAAGCATAAAACCGGTGCGATCGTGGGCGGCTCCGCTCTTTCGGCCATCGGCCAGTACCGGTTTGACAAGAGCTTTATCGGCGTCAACGGCATTCATAAGGAAGCGGGATATACAACGCCCGATCCCGAGGAAGCACTCCTGAAAGCAAAAGCTGTCAAACAGGCGAAAAAAGCCTTCATTTTAGCCGATGCTTCCAAGTTTGGGGAAATGTCTTTTTCTGCCTTTGCAAGTTTAGACGAAGCAACGATCATTACAGCAGGATCTGCAAAGCATTCATTCGATAACTATCAAGAAAAAACTGTCGTAAAGGTAGTGAAAACATGATTTACACTGTAACTCTCAACCCATCAGTCGACTACATTGTTCACGTTGAAAACTTTTCCTTGGGCGGATTAAATCGTTCAGCTTATGATTCGAAATATCCGGGGGGCAAAGGCATCAACGTCTCAAGGGTATTAAACAGACACCATGTGCCATCAAAGGTTCTCGGTTTTGTCGGCGGTTTTACCGGGGGATATATCAAGTCATTTTTGGAAGAAGAAAAGCTTGAGACAGCCTTTCATGAGGTAAATGGCGATACCCGGATCAATGTAAAGCTGAAAACGGGCGACGAAACGGAAATCAATGGACAGGGCCCGTCGATCACCGACGAAGATTTTGCGGCGTTTTTAGATCAGTTTTCAGATATGCAGGAAGGGGATATCGTCGTATTGGCAGGCAGCATTCCCGCTTCACTTCCTCAAGACACGTATGAAAAGATTGCTGCAAAATGCAAGGAGAAAAACGTCAGGGTTGTTGTTGACATCTCTGGAGAAGCGCTTTTAAAGGCCCCGGAAATGAATCCGCTTTTAATGAAGCCGAATCACCATGAGCTCGGAGAAATGTTCCAGACGACGATTCACACAGCTGAGGAAGCGGTTCCTTACGGAAAAAAACTGATCGAACAAGGAGCGGAAAACGCCATCGTTTCCATGGCTGGAGAAGGAGCTCTGCTGTTTACGAAAGATCGGGTATATCACGCAACCGTTCCTAAAGGAAAACTCGTAAACTCTGTCGGCGCGGGAGATTCAGTGGTTGCCGGTTTTCTTGCCGGCATCGAAAAGCGGCTGGGCATCGAAGAGGCTTTTCGGTTAGGGGTCGCTTCAGGGAGCGCTACGGCTTTCTCAGAAGAACTCGGAACGGAAGAGCTGGTACACAAGCTGCTTCCTGAAGTTCAGGTCAAAGCCATCTAAAGGAGGAAAGGTTATGAAAATCACAGAGCTACTCACGAAGCATACGATCAAACTAAGCCTTGAGAGCAGCAAGAAAGAAAACGTTATTGAAGAAATGGTAACGGTTTTGGATCAAGCCGGAAAGTTAAATGATAAAGAAGGCTACAAAGAAGCGGTCATCAACCGTGAAAAACAAAGCTCCACAGGGATCGGCGAAGGCATTGCCATCCCCCATGCGAAAACGGCCAGCGTAAAAGAGCCGGCGATCGCTTTCGGACGTTCAAAAGAAGGCGTTGATTACGAATCTTTGGACGGACAGCCAAGCCATTTGGTATTCATGATCGCAGCAACTGAAGGGGCGAATAACACGCACCTCGAAGCGCTGTCAAGGCTGTCAACATTGCTCATGCGGGAAGAAATCCGCAAGCAGCTTCTTGAAGCAGCAACTGAAGACGAAATCATTGACATCATCAACATGCATGATAAAGATGATGAAGAAGAAGAGCAGGCTGAAGAGGCTCAAGCTCCTTCTGCAAAAGGAAAAATCCTCGCGGTTACGGCGTGTCCGACGGGAATCGCGCACACGTTCATGGCCGCTGACGCTTTGAAGGAAAAAGCAAAAGAAATGGGCGTTGACATCAAAGTTGAAACAAACGGCTCCAGCGGTGTGAAAAATAAATTGACAGCACAGGAAATCGAAGACGCAGTCGCGATCATCGTTGCTGCCGATAAACAGGTTGAGATGGAACGCTTCAACGGCAAACACGTCATCGAAGTGCCGGTGACAGCGGGGATCAGACGTCCAAAAGAACTGATTGAGCAGGCGCTCAAACAAGATGCGCCTATTTATCAAGGCGGCGGCGCTTCCCAAAATGATGAAGGTGAAGCAAAAGGAAAATCCGGCGCAGGAAATGCCTTCTACAAGCATTTGATGAGCGGTGTCAGCAACATGCTTCCGTTTGTCGTAGGCGGCGGGATTTTAGTTGCTATTTCGTTCTTCTGGGGCATTAACTCAGCGAAGCCTGGAGACCCTTCTTATAATGAATTTGCGGCTGCGTTAAATGCGATCGGCGGCGGAAACGCCTTGAAATTAATCGTTGCAGTATTGGCCGGATTTATTGCGATGAGCATTGCAGACCGCCCTGGTTTTGCGCCTGGTATGGTCGGCGGTTTTATGGCAACACAGGCTGATGCAGGATTCTTGGGCGGATTAATTGCCGGTTTCCTTGCCGGTTACATCGTCGTTCTCTTGAAAAAAGTATTTGCAGGTCTTCCGCAAGTGCTTGACGGATTGAAGCCTGTTTTAATCTACCCGTTATTCGGTATCTTCTTTACAGGAATTATCATGCATTATGTCGTCAATACGCCGGTCAAGATGATAATGGACGGATTGACGCACTGGCTTGAAGGCCTTGGAACAGGAAACCTTGTTTTAATGGGAATCATTTTGGGCGGTATGATGGCGATCGATATGGGAGGTCCGATCAACAAAGCGGCCTTTACGTTCGGGATTGCGATGATTGACGCCGGAAACTTCGGTCCTCACGCTGCTATTATGGCGGGCGGTATGGTTCCTCCGCTTGGCATCGCGCTGGCAACAACGATCTTTAAAAACAAATTTTCAAAACGCGACCGTGAAGCTGGTATTACTTGCTATTTCATGGGTGCGTCATTTATCACAGAAGGTGCGATTCCGTTTGCGGCAGCCGATCCGGCACGGGTTATCCCTGCTTGTGTAATCGGATCAGCAATCGGAGGCGGATTGTCTCAATTTTTCCGAGTCACGCTTCCTGCTCCGCACGGAGGAGTGTTCGTCTTCCTGACAACAAACCATCCGCTTCTCTATTTGGTGAGCGTCCTGATCGGAGCGGTTGTGACAGCTGTCTTGCTCGGCATCTTGAAAAAGCCGGTTCCAGCTGAATAATAAGTGCTAGAAAGTGCCGCTTTGTTCTCTCTGCGGCACTTTCTTTTTTACTGTTTTTTCCGGCAGAAGGCATGCGAATTAGGAAATATCCCATGACTTATGATAAAGTATAGGAAAAGCCGATATTTTGCGTGATAGACTGTTTTAGGAGGAAGCGTTTTGACTGAAGAAAAATCCGCCAAAAAGAAAAGTTCTCTCTTTGAATGGGTAAAAGCCATTGTCATTGCAGTCGCTCTGGCTCTATTGATCAGGACGTTTTTATTCGAGCCGTATTTAGTCGAAGGGACATCGATGGACCCGACGCTCCACGACGGGGAACGCTTGTTTGTTTATAAAACGGTGAAATACGCCGGGGAATTGAAGCGGGGAGACATCGTCATTATCGACGGCGATGAAAAAAATGTCCACTATGTCAAACGCCTGATCGGTCTGCCGGGAGATACTGTGCAAATGAAGGATGACACGCTTCTCATTAACGGGAAGAAAGTGGATGAGCCGTATCTTTCGCACAACAAAAAAGAAGCTGAGGAAGTCGGGGTGAAGCTGACCGGTGACTTCGGTCCTGTCAAAGTTCCTGAAGGCAAGTACTTCGTGATGGGCGACAACCGCCAGAGATCGATGGACAGCCGGAACGGCCTCGGGCTGATTGATAAAAAGCGGATAGCCGGGACATCGGAATTTGTGTTTTTCCCGTTTAATGAAATCCGAAAAACAGATTAAAAAAACGCCTGACGTCCGCATCGGACGCCAGGCGTTTTTTCTTTTATGATGAGAATGATGCCAGTACTATAATAAACAGCACGGTAATGAACACCGAAGCTGTAATAAGGAGCACGCTGTAGAAGAGCTTGATGTCGGCGGCTTCTTTTCCGTGCTTTGTCAGCATGCGCTTTGCTGCGATATGTACGAACGTATAAATGATGGCGATTCCGAGATAAAGGCCGAGATCGCGCGCTGTAAAACCGGTTACCGCCACATATACCCCGGTAAAAAAAATAAACATGCAGTATTCTGTCAGAGTGATAAGCTTCATGTTTTCCTCCGTCTAATTTTCCGTGTTTTCCCCGAACATTACTTTTTTATAATATATCTTTTGGAGCCAGCCTACAAGAAGGCCGAAAAAGGCTAAAAGGCACGAAAAAATAAGAAAGTCCGTCGTCCACATATCATAGCCTTTAAAAAATCCGATCGACATCGTGGAAATCACCATCGCGAGCGAGACGAACAGCGCATGCCACGGCCTCATGTTTATCCATCTTTTAATTTCAGGATCATCTTTTATATTCATATTCCATCCCCCAATCCACATTAATTGTAACATATTGTAACAACATAGATGCAAGTGTTCATATTGCTTTAAAACTTTATTGTAAAAAAGCAAAGCATTTCTCTTAAAGACTATTCGTGTTATACTCTTTTTAATGAAGTATTAGTGATGGAGGATATTACATGATAGCTGTGAGTAATGTCAGCTTGCGGTTTGCGGACCGGAAGCTGTTTGAAGATGTAAACATTAAATTTACGCCTGGAAATTGCTACGGGTTAATCGGAGCAAACGGAGCGGGGAAATCTACCTTTTTGAAGATATTATCAGGGGAGATCGAGCCGCAGACCGGAGACGTTCACATGAGCCCGGGAGAGCGCCTCGCCGTGCTGAAGCAGAACCACTTTGAATACGAGGAACACGAAGTGCTGAAAGTCGTCATCATGGGCCATAAGCGCCTGTACGAAGTCATGCAGGAAAAAGATGCTATTTACATGAAGCCGGATTTTTCCGATGAAGACGGCATTCGCGCTGCAGAGCTTGAAGGTGAATTTGCCGAGCTGAACGGCTGGGAAGCTGAAGGGGAAGCGGCGATTCTGCTGAAAGGACTCGGTATTCCTGAAGAGCTTCATACGAAGAAAATGGCCGATCTCGGCGGATCTGACAAAGTGAAAGTTCTGCTTGCACAAGCGCTATTCGGCAAGCCTGACGTACTTCTTTTGGATGAGCCGACAAACCACCTTGATATTCAGGCGATCCAGTGGCTTGAAGAGTTTCTGATCAACTTTGAGAATACGGTTATCGTCGTATCGCATGACCGCCACTTTTTAAATAAAGTATGTACGCATATCGCCGACCTCGATTTCAACAAAATCCAAATTTACGTCGGCAACTATGATTTCTGGTATGAATCAAGCCAGCTTGCGCTTAAAATGGCCCAGGAAGCCAATAAGAAGAAAGAAGAACAGATCAAACAGCTTCAAGAGTTCGTTGCCAGATTCAGCGCAAATGCTTCCAAATCGAAGCAGGCGACTTCCAGAAAAAAACTGCTTGAAAAAATTACGCTCGATGACATTAAACCGTCATCGCGGAAATATCCGTATGTCAACTTCACGCCGGAACGCGAAATTGGCAATGACGTGCTTGTTGTTCAGGATCTTTCCAAAACAATCGACGGCGTGAAAGTGCTTGATTCGGTGAGCTTTATGATGAACAAAGACGATAAAATCGCTTTTACGGGCCGGAATGAGCTTGCCGCCACGACGCTGTTTAAAATTTTGGCGGGGGAAATGGAGCCTGACAGCGGAACCTTTAAATGGGGCGTGACAACATCGCAGGCCTTTTTCCCGAAGGACAACAGCGAGTTTTTCGAGAACAGCGATATGAACCTTGTCGACTGGCTTCGCCAATTTTCGCCGAACGATCAGAGCGAAAGCTTTTTGCGCGGATTTTTAGGCCGGATGCTGTTCTCCGGGGAAGAAGTGCTCAAAAAGGCAAGCGTCTTGTCAGGGGGAGAAAAAGTCCGCTGCATGCTGTCAAAAATGATGCTTTCAGGAGCGAACGTGCTTGTGCTTGATGAGCCGACAAACCACTTGGACCTTGAGTCGATTACCGCGCTGAACAACGGCTTAATCAGCTTTAAAGGCGCCATGCTGTTTACGTCCCACGACCATCAGTTCGTTCAGACGATTGCCAACCGGATCATCGAAATTACGCCAAACGGCATCGTTGATAAGCAAATGACCTATGATGAGTTTTTAGAAGACAAAACGGTTCAAAGCAAATTGGCCGAGTTATACGCATAACACGAAAGCCCGCCTCTTCGGCGGGCTTTCAGCGTGTCGACAAACCCTTGCATTCGTTGCCAGGCCTGCTAAGTCGGTGCTCACGAATAAGAAAGGAACGGCGGCTAAACGCTCAGGCGCCCTGCCTGAACGCCGCCGTCATCACATCCTTAGATAGGGAACGACGGTTAAGTGCCCGGACGTCCTGTCCGAACACCGTCGTCATCACGTCCTGTGAAAGTCCGATGCTCAGCCTTCCTAGACTATAAGGGTTTCGGGTCACGCTGAAAGGATGACAAAATCTTAAAACCTTAAACCGTTTTAGAATTTTGTAAATGAATGGAAGCGTCAGGATAATTGCGCCGGTTGGAAACATTCTGTACAAAAACGGACAGTTTCCGGGCGGAACATCATAAAAAGGGCTTCCATTTGAAGCCCTTCTCGCATATGCGGATGTGTCAGCCTTATAAAGCCCAATTGCCGTTGCGGAAGATCGGTTCTCTTTTTCCGTCGGCCGTGATTCCGTCGATGTCCATTTCGCCGGAGCCGATCATAAAATCGACATGGGTGATGCTTTCGTTCAATCCTTCCTTTGCCAGCTGTTCGCGCGTCATTTCTTTGCCGCCTTCGATGTTGAACGCATATCCGCTTCCTATGGCAAGGTGATTTGAAGCATTTTCGTCAAACAGCGTGTTATAAAACAGGATATTTGATTTTGAGATCGGCGAATCGTGGGCGACCAGTGCGACTTCGCCCAGGTAGTGCGAGCCTTCGTCCGTCTCGACCAGCTCTTTTAAAATATCCTCGCCCTGCTCTGCTTTGACATCGGTAATCCGTCCGTTTTCAAATGTCAGCGTAAAGCCGTCGATGATGTTTCCTCCGTAGCTCAGCGGTTTTGTGCTCGAAACGGTTCCGTTCACCCCGTCTTTTTTCGGAGCGGTAAACACCTCTTCCGTCGGCATGTTGGCCATGAATTCATCGCCCTTTTCATTGACGCTTCCGGCCCCGACCCAGACGTGTTTTTCAGGAAGTTCAATCGTGAGGTCCGTGCCTTTCGCTTTATAATGAAGGGCCTGATAATGCCTTTCGTTTAAAACGCTCACTTTATCACGAAGCGTCTGGTCGTGCTCTTTCCATGCTTTGACCGGGTCTTCGCGGTCGACGCGGGTCGTCTTGAAAATTTCGTCCCAAAGCATTTGCACCGCTTTTTCTTCGCTGCTTTCAGGGAACACTTTTTTCGCCCATGCAGGAGAGGGGGCTGCCACGACAGTCCAGCTCACTTTATCGGACTGAATCATTTGTCTGTATGTATGCAAAGCTTTTCCGGCCGCTTTTTGCTGTGTCGCAATCCGTTTTGAATCGATTCCTTTCAAAAGGTCGGGGCCTGATGAGACAATCGAAATAAATGCTGCACCCTCATTGGCGAGCGTTTCCATGCCTTTTGCTTCCCATTCCGGATACTCTTCGAACGCTTCTGTTGGCGCAAGCTCAAATTTCAGTCTGGTGACGACGTCATCCTGCCAGCGGACTGTCACATGTTTTGCTCCTCTTTCATATGCGCTTTTTACGAGCAGGCGGACGAAGTCGCGATTCTCTGTCGAAGCGTTGATCACGACATGCTGTCCCTTTTGGACGTTGACGCCTACTTCTGCGACAAGCTGGGCGTATTTACTAAGTTTATCGGTAAATGAACTCATGTTTGCAAAAACCTCCTTTATTGTCCATAACATCATAACAAATTTTGACTCAAAATAAAAAGTTCGCAGCGGGCAGGCTGCGAACTTTTTCAGCGGTTTATTTTGGCTGTCTGGCCGGGGGGAGAGCTCGGCATGTTGCTGAGCGAAACACTGATCCCGCCTAAAATGATGCCGCTTAAGATAGCGGTAATGGCCACGCGTCTTCCCAAATCCTTGAGCATGTTCTTCCTCCTTATCGTTACTCCATTTCCCACGATATGAAGGAAGTCTGCAAAAAAGACGTCAAAAATAAAATTATTTAGCGGCTTTTTGCAATTTGTGAATCACTTCAAGAGAACGGCCGGTCCCGATGGCTACGGATTCAAGCGGATTTGCAGCAACGTGGACAGGAACGACGATTTCCTGGGAGAGCCATTCTTTGATGCCGTTCAAGAGGGCGCCGCCACCCGTTAAAATGACGCCGCGGTCGACGATGTCTCCGCTCAGTTCCGGAGGGCAGTCCTCAAGCGTCGCTCTGATCGCTTCGATAATGTGAAGAAGGGACTCGCGCATCGCTGCCTGGATTTCGTTTGATTCAAGCGTAATCGTTTTTGGCAGGCCTGTGACAAGATCGCGTCCCCTGACTTCCATCGTCTTCGTTTCATGTTCAATCAAAGCATAGCCGATTTCGATTTTGACTTCCTCGGCCGTCCGTTCCCCGATCAGCAGGTTGTATTTTTTTCGTACGAATGAAACGATGTCTTCATCAAGCTGATCGCCGCCGATTCGGATCGAGTGGCAGGATACGACGCCTCCGAACGAAATAATCGCCACTTCAGTCGTGCCCCCGCCGATATCGACGACGACGTTGGCAACGGGTTCATCGACAGGCAGGTCTGCACCGATTGCCGCTGCTACAGGCTCTTCGATCAAATGGACCTGTTTGGCGCCGCAGTTTTTGACGGCGTCGCTGATGGCCCGTCTTTCGACAGCGGTCGAACCGGAAGGCGTGCAGACGACGACGCTCGGTTTTCTGAATGTAAAGCCGATGTTTTTCCCGGCTTTTTTCATAATCTGTTTTAAAAGGTCTGTCGTCATGTCGTAGTCGGCAATAACCCCGTCTTTCAGCGGGCGGACTGCGACGATTTTTCCAGGTGTCTTTCCGATCATGTTTTTCGCTTCGATTCCGACGGCCAAAACGCTTTTTGATTCCGTATCAACGGCAACGACGGAAGGTTCGTTTAAAATGATCCCTTTGTTTTTACTGTAAACCAGTATGTTCGCTGTTCCTAGATCAATTCCGATCTCGGTTGTTTGAAACATATTTTCACCCAATCTCTATTTAAAATTTTTTGATAAACGAAATGTTTTTTCTTCGCGTTGAGAAAAAGATATTCATTCCATTTAAATTTTCTCTGAAAAACATCGATTTTTGGGGGTCTGTGACGACATTGAAAAAAACCTGTAAAATGATGACCTCATATTGGCATCATGAGAAAATTATTTCATTTTTATTGCGCGGATTTTTTGTCTGAAAGGGGGAAACTTTTTGCCTCTATTGTACGTCTATCGTTATACTAAGACAATATCTTAGAAAAATAGAAACATATTGAGGAAGAAGGCGAAAGACGTTGAAATCCATAGGAGTTGTGAGAAAAGTAGATGAACTCGGCCGCATTGTGATGCCGATTGAATTGAGAAGGGCGCTCGATATCTCAATTAAGGACAGCATTGAATTCTTCGTTGACAAGGATAAAATCGTTTTGAAAAAATATAAACCTTACGGCGTTTGTCTGATAACCGGAGAGATTACATCGGAAAACCGCGAATACGGAAACGGAAACATTACGCTCAGCCCGGATGGCGCCAAATTGCTTTTGGAAGAACTCAAAAGCGCGCTGCACCAGGCCAAATCGTAACATTGAGCCGCCCTGCCTGTTCACCCGGGCAGGGCTTTTTTTGCCAGAAATCGGTTTCCGAGAAGATGACCGACATCCCCGTCACTGGAAAATTCGGCAGTGCAGACGATAAATACTTCGAACAATCCTCTCAAAGATGGTGTAAAGAATGTTACAATTAACAGAGAAATACAAGTGGCAGGTGGGGTCATGAAAAGATATCAAGGACGGATCATTGCGACCGCTTTGGCAATGACTTTTATTATGTTTTGGAATTATTTATTTTACGGGATATTGGGAAATCAAATTAACTGGACGGTTGATCTGCTGTTTACACTTGTGACATTGGTCAGCGTATGGTGGCTGACGCTGTACATTGATGAATCCAATCAGCTTGTTTATAAGCTGAAGGAAAGCGAAAAACAATATAAAGAGCTTTCGGCGGCAACGAACCGGATTATGGACAACCTTCAGGAAATCGTGTTTCAAACCGACCGGAAAGGTAACATTACCTTCTTGAACCAGGCGTGGACTACCCTGACCGGCTTCAGTGTCGAAGAAAGCCTCGGAACGATGTACAATGATTATTTTGATCATGAAGAGCGCATCTCGAATCATTTGATGAGCCGGTTGAAGAACAGGGAGCAGGAAGGAAGAATCGAAGTTCTGTACCACCGCAAAGACGGAAGCAAGTTTTGGGGTGAAGTACACTATAAGCTTTATTATACGAACGGCCAATTTACGGGAAGCTTAGGTACGCTGACAGATGTTACAGAGAGAAAGAACACGGAAATGGAGCTTTTGAAATCAAATCAGCGCCTTGCCATGCAGTCTCAAAAGCTGGCGATGGCCGGTCAGCTTGCCGCGGGAATCGCACACGAGGTAAGAAATCCGCTCACATCTGTAAATGGGTTCCTGCAATTGATGAAATCGGAATACCCTGACAGAACCGAGTATTTTGACATTATCTTTTCTGAAATCAAACGGATTGATTCCGTGCTCGGGGAGCTGCTCGTATTGGCAAAGCCCCATCAGGTTCAGTTTAAAAAAATCAAGATCAATTCCGTTTTGCAGCAGGTCACGACCTTGCTTGAAACAAATGCGGTATTGTCCCATATCGAAATCGAAAAAGCCTTTCAAAAGGAAGGAAAAGAGTGGGAAATAAACGGCGACGAAAATCAAATCAAGCAAGTGTTCATCAACTTGATTAAAAACGGGATCGAAGCGATGCCTGACGGAGGAAAAATCAAGATTTCATCAGAGAAGGAAGAAAGCTTTGTGAAAATCAGCATCAAAGATGAAGGCGGAGGCATGTCAGAAGATGAACTGGCCAAGATCGGCGAACCTTTCTTTTCGACAAAACAGGAAGGCACAGGGCTCGGGCTTACGATCTGTTTAAATATCATCGGCGCCCATAACGGGGAACTAAAGGTAGACAGCGAATTGGGCGAAGGGAGCACATTCCACATTTTGCTGCCGCTTGATAAGGCCGCACACTGCGAAAAATCGCAGGAATTCAGTCATGCGACCTGAAATAAACATACATATGAAGAAAAAGAGGAAAAAACCTTTTTCATATGATAGAATTTGTAAAAGATTGACCCATGGAGGAATTTTCGATGAAAAAAGAATTTGCAGTAATCGGACTCGGCCGGTTTGGCGGCAGCATTTGCAAGACATTAAGTGAAGAAGGTCTTGAGGTGATGGCGATCGACAGGGACGAGGACCGTGTCAACGAATACGCGAAGATCGCTTCTCATGCCGTCATAGGCGACACGACAGACGAATCCGTACTGAAAAATCTTGGGCTGCGCAATTTTGACCATGTCATCGTGGCGATCGGAGAAGATATTCAAGCAAGCATTCTGACAACGCTCATGCTAAAAGAGCTGGGCGTTAAATCGATTACGGTCAAGGCGCAAAATGATTATCATGAAAAGGTATTATCGAAAATCGGAGCTGACCGGATCGTTCATCCGGAGCGTGATATGGGCAAAAGAATTGCTCATAACATCGTGTCCAACAATGTGCTTGATTATCTCGAACTGTCAGATGAGCACAGCCTTGTCGAAATTGTAGCAAACAGCAGGCTGGCGGGAAATACGCTGCTTGATCTTGATATCAGGGCGAGGTACGGAATCAATATCGTTGCGATAAAACGCGGAAAAGAAGTGATCGTGTCCCCGCTTGCCACAGAGGAGATTCAAAAGGACGATATTCTTATTGTCATCGGCTCCAACCCCGATATCGACCGATTTGAGAAAAAGGTTTTTCAGCAGACATAATGGACGGCTTATGCCGCAAGCATTTTTCGCTTGCGGTTTTTTTATCTTTTCATTGACTGTTTCAAACGATTCAGATACGATATTGGACAATATACATAACAAAACGAGAGGGGCTTTATACCTTTGGAGAAAGAGATGTTCATACACCGGCTTGGTGCTGCGGGACATCGCAGAAAAGCTGATATTGTGATCAAAAACGGAAAAATAATGGATGTTTTTAATCAGGAATGGATCGAGGAAGACATAGCCATCGCAGACGGAGCCATTGTCGGGTTAGGCGATTACGAGGGCGAAGAGGTCATCGACGCAGAGGGACAGATGATTGTTCCCGGCTTTATCGACGGCCATGTCCATATCGAGTCTTCTATGGTGACGCCGCCGGAGTTTGCAAAAGCGGTGATTCCCCATGGGGTGACGACCGTTATAACAGACCCTCATGAAATCGCGAATGTCTCAGGGGTAAAAGGTCTGCATTTCATGATGGAACAGGCCCGGCTGACCCCGCTGAACATCTATTTCATGCTCCCTTCATGCGTACCGGCGGCGGCGTTTGAAAAATCGGGCGCCGCTCTTTATGCCGATGATTTAAAACCGTTTTACAGCCGTGAAGATGTACTCGGCCTGGCGGAAGTGATGGATTACGTTTCCGTAGAATCTTTGGAGGCGGACATGACGCAAAAGCTGTTTGACGCGCACGCAGCGGGCAAACGGATCGACGGTCATTTAGCGGGGCTTACGGCTAAATACGTCAACATCTACCGGGCGGCGGGGGTTCTGACAGATCATGAGGTCACAACTCCTGGAGAAGCGCTTGAACGGATCAGACGGGGAATGTATGTCATGCTCAGGGAAGGGTCTGTGGCAAAGAATGTGCGCAGCGTACTGCCGGCCGTTAACGAAAAAAATGCAAGGCGCTTCTTTTTTTGTACGGATGATAAGCACTTGGACGAACTGATCGACGAAGGTAGCATTAATCACCAGGTGAAGCTTGCCATTCTGTCAGGGCTTGATCCCTTTCTTGCCTATCAAATGGGAAGCCTCAATGCCGCAGAATGCTACGGCTTAAAAACGAAAGGCGCGGTCGCTCCGGGCTATGATGCAGATCTCCTCTTTATCAGCGATTTAAAGAATGTACGCATCACAAAGACGATGATTAACGGGAAGGTGTACAGCGGATTGAATGAAGCGGACGCTGCCGGCTCTAAGCCTGAACAGGCGCTGCTCGAGACGGTGCATCTGCCTGATTTACAGGCGGAGGACCTCGGGATTCCCCTTGTTCGGGACAAGGACATTCGCGTCATCGAAATCATTCCCAACCAGCTTGAGACAAAGCTCGTCTTCGCTAAACCGAAAGACGGGGCGTTTTTCCGCGCAGATCCGGAAAGCGATTTGCTGAAGATCGCGGTGATTGAACGCCACCGGGGCATAAAGGAAATCGGCCTCGGGATTGTAAAGGGATTCGGACTGAAAGAGGGAGCAATCGCAGCGACGATATCGCATGATTCACACAATTTCATCGCCGTCGGCACGAATGATGAGGATATAATAAAAGCGGCTGGCATCTTGGGCAAGATCGGCGGGGGACTGACCGTCGCTAAAGGGGGAAAAGAGCTCCATTCCGTCGCACTGCGGATCGCAGGGCTTTTATCAGACAAACCGCTGGAAGAGGTCAACGAGAGCTTGAAATCGCTTCATGGTGCCTTGAAACAAACCGGTTTTTCAGGAAGCTTCAATCCGTTTTTAACGCTTTCCTTTTTGGCGCTGCCGGTCATTCCCGATGTGAAGATGACGACCGAAGGGCTGTTTGATGTTCAAGCGTTCACGCACATTTCCGTGCAATGAAAAAACGGATGCACTGTTAAGGTGCATCCGTTTTTTAGTGCGCTGCGATTATACTTCCATAATGATTGGAAGTATCATCGGACGGCGTTTTGTTTTTTCGTACAAGAAAGGTGCGAGCGTGTCTGTAATCTCGTTTTTGATTTCAGACCACTGTGTCGTTTTGCGCTCCATCACTTTTCTCAAGTGTGAGGCAATCAGTTCTTGAGCGTCATTGATAAGATCGCCGGATTCCCTCATGTAGACAAACCCTCTTGAAATTAAATCAGGTCCGGCGGAAATTTTGAATTCCTTCATGTTAATGCTGACGACGACGATGACGAGCCCTTCCTCAGAAAGGATTCTCCGGTCGCGCAGGACGATGTTGCCGATATCGCCGATGCCGCTTCCGTCAATATAAACGTTTCCGGAAGGGACTTTTCCGGCGACTGATGCTTCTTCGCTCGTCAGCGCCAGCACCTCGCCGTTGTCCATGATAAAGCAGTTTTCCTCAGGAATTCCGCAGTCGGTCGCCAATTTGACGTGCATTTTTTGCATTCTGTATTCACCGTGAATCGGCATGAAGAACTTCGGTTTGATCAAGCGGAGCATCAGCTTTTGCTCTTCCTGGCCTCCGTGTCCTGATGTATGGATGTTCGTTACGGCTCCGTGGATAACATCCGCTCCTGCACGGTACAGCTGGTTGATCGTGCGGCTGACGCTGATCGTATTGCCCGGGATCGGCGATGATGAAAATACGACCGTATCCCCCGGATTGATCGAAATTTGCCGGTGCGTGCCGTTTGCGATTCTGGAGAGAGCCGCCATCGGCTCGCCTTGGCTTCCCGTACAGAGAATCGTCACTTTTCCGGCCGGAAGCCTGTTGATTTCATTGGCTTCAACAAATGTGTTTTTAGGGCATTTAATATACCCGAGAGTTTGTCCGATTTCAATCGCCGATTCCATGCTTCGTCCGAATACGGCCACCTTCCGGCCGTTGGCAACCGCTGCTTCGATTACCTGCTGAAGACGGTGGATGTTTGAGGCAAAGGTGGCAAAGATGATTCTGCCTTCGACCTTGCGGAAAATGTCGTCAATGCTTTCCCCGACTTTGCGCTCCGACATCGTGAAATCCGGAATTTCGCTGTTTGTGCTGTCAGAAAGGAGGCAGAGAACGCCTTCCTTTCCGATTTCGGCCATTTTGGTCAAGTTGGCCGGCTCGCCAACCGGCGTAAAATCGAATTTAAAGTCGCCGGTATGTACGATATTTCCTTGCGGTGTTTTTACGACAATACCGTATGAGTCCGGAATGCTGTGTGTCGTTCTGAAGAAAGAAACCGCCGTTTTTCTGAACTTGACAATATCGTCCTCTTCAATAATATGAAGCTTTGTCTGGCGCAACAGGCCGTGTTCTTCAAGCTTCTTTCTTAAAAGGCCGATCGCAAGCTGCCCCCCGTAAACCGGTACGTTCACTTGTTTGAGCAGGTACGGAATGCCGCCGATGTGGTCTTCGTGTCCGTGCGTAATAAAAAGGCCTTTGATCTTTTCTTCGTTTTTGACCAGATAGGTGTAGTCAGGGATAACATAGTCGATTCCGAGAAGCTCGTCTTCCGGAAACTTAATCCCCGCGTCAATTAGCACGATCTCATCCTGAAATTGAACGCAGTACGTATTTTTGCCGATTTCCCCCAGTCCGCCCAAGGCAAAAACGGCCGTTTGATCGTTTTTAACAAATTTCATTCACTCATAACTCCAATACTTTAAATTTTTCGTTTTGTTTTTCATATTCTAAAAAAGCGCCTTCAACTTCCTGTATAAACTCAATGTTGTAGTTGTATGATTTTAATTTAGATCTGACATCACGTTCAGATTGAGCTTCCACAAAAATTGAATCTGTTTTTTCACGAACAGGTACTTCGTCATTGCTGCTCTGAAAAAATACCTTATAAATCATCCAAATCTCTCCTTAACTGCCGATTGTTAGACTCATCTTTCTATTATATGCGAAATCGCCTCATAAGAAAAGCATTGAGAAAAAAAGGACCTGTTCACCTGTGTGAAGGTCCTTTTTAAGCAATTGATTTTCTGCGCATCATGCCGTTTAATTGTTTTTTTAATTTTTTTCGAAGGCGGCGAAGCATGTCTTATTCCTCCTTTCGCTGACTTGTCCCAAACCGGCCTTGTTACCTTTAGTTCTATTATATGACGAATTTGCTCATTGTTACATGGATATTGTTGGAATGTAATTTTCTTTTGATTTTCGGGTTGCGAAGGTTTTCTGAATGCTTCAGTTTTTGTATGATGGAAAGAGGAATGATAAAATCATACAACTAAGGGAGAAGGATTCACAGTCATGGATAAAAAACTGATTTTCTTTGATATTGACGGAACGATTTATGACCACGATAAAACCATTCCCGCGAGTGCGAAAACGGCTATTTCCAATTTGAAGGAGCGCGGACACCACGTTTTTATCGCCACCGGACGGGCCCCCTTTATGGTCAGTCCCGTGCTTGAAGAGCTCGGCATCGACTCGTTTGTATCTTATAACGGCCAATATGTCGTATTTGAAGGGGAAGTCATCTATAAAAACCCTCTTTCCGGGCAATCCCTTGAAGCGTTGCTTGCGCATTCAGACCAATGCGGCCACCCCGTCGTTTTTATGGGAGAGGAAGACATGCGGTCTTCAGTCGATGATCATCCCTTTATTCATGAGGGAATCGGCAGCTTAAAAGTCGATCCGCCGCAATTTGACCGCTCTTATTATAAAGGCAGGGACATTTTCCAGGTGCTTTTGTTTTGTGAGGAGGCAGATGAACGCCAATACGGTCGCTTCAGCGAATTCGACCTCGTCCGCTGGCACGAGCGTTCGACAGATGTGCTGCCTGCGGGGGGATCAAAGGCCGAAGGGATTAAAAAAGTCATCGAAAAGCTTCCATTTGAAAGGGAGGATACATACGCGTTCGGAGACGGGCTGAACGATTTGCAAATGATCGAATTTGCAGGCACCGGAGTGGCGATGGGAAATGCCGTACCAGAGTTGAAAAAAGCCGCCGACTTTATTACAAAACCCGTCGATGAGGACGGAATTGCGTTTGCGGTTGAGGCGCTCGGCCTTCTGAAATAATCCAAAAAAAAGCGGATCAAGGCATGATCCGTTTTTTTGTTACCTGCCGATCGGTATCGCGTTATCCGGCTCTTTCAGCGGATTTTCTTTGTCGATGTGATCATAGAACATCACACCGTTCAAATGATCGATTTCGTGCTGAAAGACGATCGCGGGAAATCCTTTTAAGCGTATGTCAATGTTCTCGCCTTCAAGGGTCGTTCCTTTTACCCTGATCCGCGCGTATCTCGGCACATAGCCCGGGATCGGCTCATCGACGGAAAGGCAGCCTTCTCCGCTCGTCAAATAGCTTTTCTCGACCGAGTGACTGACGATCTTCGGATTGAAAAGCGCATAGCTGTATAATGTACCGTCCTCGCTTTCGGCATGAACGGCGATCATTCGTTTATTGACGTTAATTTGCGGAGCGGCAAGGCCTACTCCTGGACGAAGGTTGTATTTTTTAGCAATTTCGGGGTCCTGACTGTTCTTGACGAATTCGATCATTTCAGTCAGTTGTTTGATTTCTGTTTCGTTTGCCGGCAATTGAACTTCTTCGGCGACGGTCCTTAATGCGGGATGACCGTCGCGGACAATGTTTTCCATGGTGATCAACATCTTCACTCCCAATGATTAATATGTAAAGTATAGCGGATCATTTGCATGCCGTGCAATGTTTGAAAAAGCGGGGTGGTAAAATGACCAGCCTGTTTCGGCTGGTCATTGCACAGGTACTAGCAGCACCCTAAATAAGCGGCACCTACAATAATCAGCAATATAAATAGAACAACGATCAAAGCGAATGTGCGGCCGTGACCATAACCGCCATACCCGTATCCATATGAAGGGCAGCAATAACCGTACATATTCAGACCTCCTCCGTGAATTTACGCAAAGCCTTTTTCCTAGGTAGGCATAGCGTCTAATATAAATTATGTAAAAGCGTAAAGGTTGTATAGTCGAATGCCCACTTTCGCGCAAATTTCCGGGGCAGCTGTTCTAAATCGAAGAACGGATACATACCGATTTTGTATCAGCTTGTCCGAAAGAGACCGGGACTTCGGTTGTCAAACAAACGAAGACGCTTTATAGTTGAATTTGTGTTTAGATTGGGGGAAATACGAAAGTGAAATCTTTAAAAATGCGCGTGCCGACCGGCATTGCCGTCTTTTGCGCAGCGGCCTTTCTGCTTGCGGGATGCTGGTGGGAAGATCCGGTGGACTCGCTGCACGCCGCGTTCGAAAAGGTCGTAGATCTGGAAAAGCCGTTTCAAAAGGAGCAGAAATCTCTGAAAAGCCTGGAGCAAACCGAATCAAAGCTTTATGACAAGATGATGAAGCTCAATATGGATGATTTTGCCCAAGTCGTTGCCCTCTCAGAAAAAGCGCTCACATCAGCAGATAAACGGGAGCGGCATTTGAAATCGGAAAAAGAAAGCATCGATAAGGCCAAAAAGGAGTTTGAGGCGCACAAAGCTTCCGTCGAAAAAATCGACGATCAGAAAGTCAGGAAGAAAGCGGAAAGCGCGGCTTCCTATATGGAAAAGCGCTACCTGGCGTATGACAATCTCTACAAGTCCTATCAGAATGCGCTCGGGCTGGATAAAGAGCTGTACAAGCTGCTCCAGAATAAAGGCGCCGGACTTAACGAGCTTGAAGCACAGCTGAATAAAATCAACAAATCATACGATGAAGTGTTAAAGCAAAACGAACGCTTTAATACCTACACGACAGACTACAACAAAGCGAAAAAAGATTTTTACAGGGCCGCAGGGTTTGATGTCAAGGAGAGCCGTTGATTCGGCCCTCCTTTTTTCGACAAAATCTGCAAAGCTATTGTAATACAGTTTGAGGATTATACTAAAACAGTTTTATAACAGGGTGAAGACCGTGAAAACAGTGTTTTAGTAAAGCGAATACATTTATTGAAATTCGGGAATGAAATCGATTGACGAGTATCATCGACTGGTGTAAACTTAGCGGTGGTGGAACTTGTTGTATTAGTTTGTAGCAAGCGATAAATGATACAGTTTTAGAACGCGTCGGGCTGTCCTTACATAAAATGTTTCGACAACAAGTACAGCGGCTAATATCAAATAAATATGAGTTGCGCCTGACAATTTAGGACACCCTAATTCTGTATGTATAAGGATTACACGTCTATCACTGTCAAAAGAAAGGAAGAGGTGACTTTAATATGGCTGCAAAAACGAAAAAAGCAATCGTTGATAGCAAAAAGCAATTTGATGCCATTAAAAAGCAGTTCGAAACGTTTCAAATTTTGAATGAAGAAGGCAAAGTCGTAAACGAAGCGGCAATGCCGGATTTATCTGATGATCAATTAAAAGAATTAATGCGCCGCATGGTGTATACGCGTATTTTAGACCAGCGTTCCATTTCTTTAAACAGACAAGGCCGCCTCGGTTTCTATGCGCCGACTGCAGGTCAGGAAGCTTCTCAAATTGCTACGCATTTTGCGCTTGAGAAAGAAGACTTCGTCCTTCCTGGCTATCGTGACGTTCCGCAGCTGATCTGGCACGGTCTTCCGCTTTATCAGGCGTTCCTGTTCTCACGCGGACACTTCCGTGGAAACCAAATGCCTGACGATGTTAATGCGCTTTCACCGCAAATCATCATCGGTGCGCAGTACATTCAGACAGCCGGTGTGGCTCTCGGTCTGAAAAAGCGCGGCAAACAGGCGGTTGCGATTACTTATACAGGTGACGGAGGCGCTTCTCAAGGGGATTTCTACGAAGGAATCAACTTCGCGGGTGCTTACAAAGCTCCGGCTATCTTCGTTGTCCAAAATAACCGTTATGCGATTTCAACGCCTGTCGAAAAGCAGTCAGCTGCTGAGACGATTGCTCAAAAAGCTGCAGCCGCAGGTATCGTCGGCGTTCAAGTAGACGGAATGGATGCGCTTGCTGTATACGCCGCTACACGCGAAGCTCGTGAACGCGCGATCAACGGCGAAGGCCCTACCCTGATTGAAACGCTTTGCTTCCGTTACGGTCCTCATACAATGGCCGGAGACGATCCGACAAAATACCGCACAAAAGAAATCGAGAATGAGTGGGAGCAGAAAGATCCGCTTGTCCGTTTCCGCAAGTTCTTGGAAGCTAAAGGCCTATGGTCTGAAGAAGAAGAAAACAAGGTAATCGAAGAAGCGAAAGAAGAGATCAAACAGGCAATCAAAAAAGCCGACGAAGAGCCGAAGCAAAAAGTGACTGACCTGATCGACATCATGTATGAAGAGCTTCCTTACAACCTTGCAGAACAAAAGGAAATTTATAAAGAGAAGGAGTCGAAGTAAGCCATGGCGCAAATGACAATGATTCAAGCAATCACTGATGCGTTACGCACAGAACTGAAAAATGACGAAAATGTCTTAGTTTTCGGAGAAGACGTCGGTGTTAACGGTGGCGTATTCCGTGCGACTGAAGGATTGCAAAAAGAGTTTGGTGAGGATCGCGTATTTGATACTCCTCTTGCTGAATCTGGTATCGGCGGTCTTGCGCTCGGTCTGGGCTTACAAGGCTACCGTCCGGTAATGGAAATTCAGTTTTTCGGTTTCGTTTATGAAGTAATGGATTCCGTTTCCGGCCAAATGGCGCGGATGCGCTACCGTTCCGGCGGACGCTGGACTTCCCCTGTGACGATCCGTTCTCCGTTCGGCGGCGGCGTTCACACGCCTGAGCTTCATGCCGACAGCCTTGAAGGGCTTGTAGCGCAGCAGCCTGGTCTTAAAGTAGTAATTCCTTCAACTCCGTACGATGCAAAAGGACTTTTGATTTCCGCGATCCGTGACAACGATCCGGTTGTTTTCCTTGAGCACATGAAGCTTTACCGTTCATTCCGCCAGGAGGTTCCTGAGGAAGAGTACACGATCGAAATCGGCAAAGCCGATGTGAAGCGTGAAGGTACAGATCTTTCCATCATCACATACGGAGCGATGGTTCACGAATCATTGAAAGCTGCTAAAGAACTTGAAAAAGAAGGCGTATCTGCTGAGGTTATTGACCTTCGCACTGTCAGCCCGCTTGATATTGAAACGATCATCGCGTCAGTTGAAAAAACAGGCCGTGCAATCGTCGTTCAAGAGGCGCAAAAACAAGCAGGCGTCGGGGCTAACGTCGTAGCCGAAATCAACGACCGCGCAATTCTTAGCCTTGAAGCGCCTGTGCTTCGCGTCGCTGCGCCTGACACTGTATTCCCGTTCTCTCAAGCTGAAGGCGTTTGGCTTCCAAACCATAAAGACGTGCTCGAGACTGCGAAAAAAGTGTTGGAATTTTAATCTGACAACCGGAAAGGGAAAAGATGTCATACATCTTTTTCCCTCATGCATTTCCACAGTCAGACGGAAAAATTTAGCCGTGTAACTGACGGTCGGCCGGACGCCCGGCTGACGGATTTATCAACTACGTAAATATCTTAGGAGGTCGAGAACTGTGGCATTTGAATTTAAACTTCCAGATATCGGGGAAGGAATCCACGAAGGCGAAATCGTAAAATGGTTCGTCAAGCCAAACGATGAGGTAAACGAAGACGACGTTTTGGCAGAGGTTCAAAACGACAAAGCTGTTGTAGAAATTCCTTCACCTGTTAAAGGAAAAGTATTAGAATTAAAAGTTGAAGAGGGAACAGTCGCAACTGTCGGGCAGACGATTATCACATTTGATGCACCGGGTTACGAAGATCTTCAATTTAAAGGCGACGACTCTGGCGACGCTAAAACAGAAGAACAGGTTCAGTCTTCAGCCGAAGGCGGTCAAGATCTGGACAAAGCAAAGAGTCCTGAACAGCCGGCACAAGAAACGGGCGAAGGCAAGCAGGACCAAGCGGATGCAGATCCGAATAAACGCGTTATCGCGATGCCTTCCGTACGTAAATACGCTCGCGAAAAAGGCGTTGAGATCGCGAAAGTTGCCGGATCCGGCAAAAACGGCCGCGTTCTCAAAGAAGATATCGACAGCTTCTTAAGCGGCGGAAATGCGGAAGCTCCGGCTGCACAAGCAGACAAAAAAGCGGATACAGCCGCACAACCTGCAGCTGCAGCTCAAGCTCCGGAAGGCGAATTCCCGGAAACACGCGAAAAAATGAGCGGAATCCGCAAAGCAATCGCAAAAGCAATGGTAAATTCAAAACATACGGCTCCACACGTTACATTAATGGACGAAGTCGATGTTACAAACCTTGTGGCACACCGCAAGCAGTTTAAGCAAGTTGCGGCTGACCAAGGCATTAAGCTTACTTACCTCCCTTATGTGGTGAAAGCTTTAACATCAGCTCTTAAAAAGTATCCAGTATTGAACACATCAATTGACGATAACACTGATGAAGTTATTCAGAAGCACTACTACAACATCGGAATCGCAGCAGACACAGATAAAGGCCTGCTTGTACCGGTTGTTAAACACGCGGATCGCAAAGCGATTTTTGAGATTTCAAACGAAATCAACGAACTTGCTACAAAAGCACGCGATGGAAAGCTTGCTCCTGCTGAAATGAAAGGCGCTTCTTGCACGATCACAAACATCGGTTCTGCGGGCGGACAATGGTTCACGCCGGTTATCAACCATCCTGAGGTTGCGATCCTTGGAATCGGCCGCATCGCTGAGAAAGCCGTTGTTCGTGACGGTGAAATTGTCGTTGCACCTGTTCTTGCTCTTTCCTTGAGCTTTGACCACCGTATGATCGACGGAGCAACTGCACAAAACGCGTTGAATCACATCAAGCGTTTACTGAACGATCCACAATTAATTTTAATGGAGGCGTAATGTCATGGTAGTAGGAGATTTCCCTATTGAAACAGATACTCTTGTCATCGGTGCGGGACCTGGCGGCTATGTAGCTGCCATCCGTGCTGCCCAGCTTGGACAAAAAGTAACAATCGTTGAAAAAGGCAATCTTGGAGGCGTATGTCTGAATGTCGGATGTATTCCTTCTAAAGCTCTGATCAATGCAGGCCACCGTTATGAGAATGCAAAGCATTCTGAAGATATGGGGATCACTGCTGAAAACGTAACAGTGGACTTTACAAAAGTTCAAGAATGGAAAGCCTCTGTCGTGAACAAGCTTACCGGCGGTGTTGAAGGCCTTCTGAAAGGCAACAAAGTCGATATCGTAAAAGGTGAAGCGTATTTTGTAGACAGCAACTCTGTTCGTGTAATGGATGAGAATTCAGCTCAGACTTACACGTTCAAAAATGCGATCATCGCTACGGGTTCCCGCCCTATTGAATTGCCAAACTTCAAATATAGCGACCGTGTACTGAATTCAACCGGCGCTTTGGCTCTTAAAGAAATTCCTAAGAAGCTTGTCGTAATCGGCGGCGGATATATCGGAACAGAGCTTGGAACAGCGTATGCAAACTTCGGAACTGAACTTGTTATTTTAGAAGGCGGAGACGAAATTCTTCCTGGCTTTGAAAAACAAATGAGTTCTCTTGTCAAACGCAACCTTAAGAAAAAAGGCAATGTTGAGATCCATACAAATGCGATGGCAAAAGGCGTTGAAGAAAAAGCTGACGGCGTAACAGTCACTTTTGAAGTAAAAGGTGAAGAAAAAACCGTTGATGCTGATTACGTACTGATCACTGTCGGACGCCGTCCAAATACGGATGAGCTTGGCCTTGAGCAAGTAGGCGTGGAAATGACAGACCGCGGCATCATCAAAACAGATAAGCAATGCCGTACAAACATTCCAAACATTTACGCAATCGGTGATATCATCGAAGGCCCGCCGCTTGCACACAAAGCGTCTTACGAAGGTAAAATTGCCGCAGAAGCCATTTCCGGTGAAGCTGCTGAAATCGACTATCTCGGAATTCCTGCAGTTGTCTTCTCTGAGCCTGAGCTTGCATCAGTCGGCTATACTGAAGCACAAGCGAAAGAGGAAGGCATTGAAATCACTGCTGCGAAATTCCCGTTTGCTGCAAACGGACGCGCGCTGTCACTCAATCAAACTGACGGTTTCCTTAAACTTGTGACACGCAAAGAAGACGGTCTCGTTATCGGTGCACAAATCGCCGGCGCGAGCGCTTCTGATATGATTTCTGAGCTGAGCCTGGCAATCGAAGCAGGAATGACTGCCGAAGATATCGCGATGACGATCCACGCTCATCCAACATTGGGAGAAATCACTATGGAAGCTGCCGAAGTAGCGATCGGCCTGCCAATCCATATCGTAAAATAAAAAATAAGAAATCCCCGGAAAAAGGGGATTTCTTATTTTTTTAATTGTTTTCGAAGAAGCTCCACGATTTTTGCTTTGTCTTTTATTTTTCCCTCTATCTTGACCAGTACTTTTTTATCATGGACAAGCAGCAAGCTTGGAAATGTGTGTACGTCCTTTTTCCAATCTCCCTTATCGTGCAAGATTTCCATACCGGAAACCTGCTTTGGAAACTCCTGTTTTAAATCCATTAGAGCATCATAGTATGCGACTTCCTGTTCCATATGCTCGTCATCGGAAAAAAAGAGAAGCTTGACGCGATGTGTATTGTCATTTTGCTCATTCTGATCTGCCGAGATGTGAGATAAAGAACATCCACTCGCAAAAAAAAGGATACAAACAGCGGTGATAACAGCCCGACACAGCATCCGTCCTTTCACCTCTCTTAAAAATGCAAGTCAATTTACCTGTTTTTACATAACTGTTCAATTAGTAAACAATTCCTATTTTATCATGATAATAGGAAAATCCATTCGTTGTTACCGATTTGTTATCAAATTGATAACTCGTGTTTCATTCGCGGAATGTTTCTTAATGACAGGATGAATTAGGAAAAATGACATAGTCCGTAAAAAACCGTTCTGCACATGCTTAAAGTGTGAATAAACATGAAATACCGGATTGTTAAATTGTCCCGCTTCGCTAAAAATGCATAAAAATAATAAAAATGTGTTATACAATTTATCATTGACAATGTTAATGTGACATCATATTATAAGGGTAACAAAATTAAACGCTTCCATTTTGAAATGAAAAGGGGAATGAAAGATGGGAACGATCGTTTGTCAAGACTGCAATGAAACCATTCAGCATTTTGAGGATGAAAAGGTGACGGTTCTTTACGGAACATGCGGACATTGCAACTGCTGTCACGAAGAGGAGAAATAGACAAAAAAAGCATGCGGCCGATTTGATCTAAAGCCGCATGCTTTCGTATTTTAAAGGATTGCCTGCTGTTCTTTAATGACCCGGATCATATGGAGCGTGTCATCTTCAGGCCCTTGAACAGGAAGTCCTGCTTCAAGGTTTTTTTCAATGTAGGTGATGTTTTCTTCTGTGATGATCTCGCCCGGTATGAAGATCGGTATGCCGGGAGGATAAACCATGACAAACTCTGCGATAATCCGTCCTGCCGCTTGTTTAAACGGGACGACTTCCGTATTTGCGTAAAATGCATCACGTGGTGTCATTGCAAGGGCAGGGATATCAGGAAGTAGCACTTCAGGCTTTGTTTTGCTTAGTCCGGATGAAACAGCCTGGCGGGCGATTTCCGTCAGCGCTTTGATCAGCGCTTCTGCATCCTCGCTGCGGTCTCCCGGCGTAAAGATGCAAAGGATGTTGTACAAGTCAGAAAGCTCAACTTCGATATGATAGGATTCGCGAAGCCATTTTTCTACATCATGCCCCGTCAAACCGAGGTTTTTCACAGAGATAATCAGCTTTGTCGGGTCATAGTCATAGGCTGCTTTTGAACCGAGGATGTCCCTGCCGGCGCAAAAGAGCCCTTTAATGTGATTGATGCGCTCCCGCGTTTGGTTGGCGAGTTGAATCGTTTGTCCGATCAATTTATGCCCTTCTGTTGCCAGGCGTTTTCTGGCGACATCGAGGGAAGCAAGCAGCAAGTAGGATGTCGACGTCGTCGTCAACATGCTCAAAATCGACTGCACCCTCTCTTTTGAGACGAGTCCTTCTTTCATATTGAGCACTGAGCTTTGCGTCAGTGACCCGCCGAGTTTATGAACGCTTGTTGCCGCCATATCAGCTCCCGCCTGCATGGCTGAAACAGGCAGGTCCTCATGGAAGTGGATATGAACGCCGTGCGCTTCATCCACAAGGACAGGGACGTTGAACGAATGCGCCACATCGACGATGCTTTTTAAATCGGCCGCAATGCCGAAATACGTCGGATTGATTACGAGAAGCCCTTTTGCATCTGGATGCTCAAGCAGCGCTTTTTTTGCTGATTCAGGCGTAATACCGTGAGAAATCCCGAACTCATCGTCGATTTCAGGGTGAACGAAGATCGGCACAGCACCGGAAAATACGATTGCCGACATAACCGATTTATGAACGTTTCTCGGAACGATGATCTTGTCTCCCGGCCCGCAGACTGCCATGACCATCGTCATGATGGCCCCGCTTGTTCCTTGAACGGAAAAGAACGTGTAGTCGGCGCCGAACGCTTCAGCCGCCAAGTCCTGCGCCTCTTTGATGATCCCTTTTGGAGCGTGGAGATCATCAAGCGGCTCAATATTGATTAAATCTATACTTAACGCATTTTCGCCGATGAACTGTCTGAATTCAGGATCCATTCCAGACCCTTTTTTGTGCCCGGGAATATGGAATTGAATCGGCTGCTTTTCAGCGTGTTTTTTTAAACCGGTAAATAAGGGTGTTTCGTGCTGCAACAATTGTATTCCCACCTTCATGTAGATGCCTACTGCTTATTGTTAGTCAAAAATCGATTTATTTTCCTTGATGGCATAAAACAAATGAATTATATTATGTTCTTGAAAGAATGTAAAGAACAATTTAAGATCTTTCTAAGGGGATGGAACATGCCCTTGGATAGACGCAAAAAAGAAAACGAATACTACATAGAACAAAGCCGTTACAAGGAGATGAAGAAAATGGAAGAAGAATATCAATATCCGATGGATGAAGACTGGAGCACCGAGGAAGCGATCGATGTCATTTCGTTTTTCCAGGCTGTCGAGCTCGCTTACGAAAAGGGCGTAAAGCGCGATGTATTAATGAGCGCATACCGGCGATTTAAAGAGATCGTGCCTGGAAAGGCCGAGGAAAAAAAGCTGTGCAGCCAATTTGAAGAGGTGAGTGATTATTCTCCGTACCGGGTGGTGAAAAAGGCAAAAGAACTGACAGAAGACGATAAAATCAAAATGTAAAAAGGGATGCATGTACTCATCCCTTTTTTACAAATCGTCAGAGCGCGACTTTCTGGGTTAACCGGTAAAGAGAGGCGAGCTTTTCAAAAGACGATTCGATTTCAGATAAAAATTCTTGTTCGCTCATCTTGAGCACTTGTTCTTTTGAAAGCTGAATGCCGCACAGAGCCTCGGCTTTTTTCACATTCTCGAGCTGGTCAAACAGCGTTTCGAGCCCTTCTTTCCCCAAGTCGGATTGTTTGCTGGCTTCAGGCTTCGTATGGTCGGCTGACCAGAAAAATCCGTCAGGTATCGTGCTTTTGATCTCTGACAGATGCTCTTTAAACAGCTTTCCGTATTCTTGTTTAAGGGGAGATTCGTAAATCAAGGCAAACCAGACGAAAACATGGGTTTCCCAAAGGCCGATTTGAAAATGGGGCAGCTTTTTATAGCCGCGCTTATTATTTGCAAACGCAACCCAGCTGTCATCAGGCGGATTAACCGAACGGCGGGCATGCTTCGCAACGTGTACGAACATTTCGTCTCCGGCCAAGGCGGAAAGAACGGGCGCAAAATGTTCGCCAAGCCCCTGGAGCTTCGGCCGTACGGTTTCTTTCAAAACGTCCATCCGCGCATCTAAACCTTCTATTGTAAATGTGTGAAAATCCTCTTCTGTGAAACGCAGATTGTTCATTTTTTTCCTCCTTGTCCAATCGGTAATGATATTTTACCACAGCCTGCTTTCCAAACAAAAAATAACGTTTGAAACTTTCTTGTTGTGGGAAACGGTAGGTAAACACACAATTTTTAGAATGACGTTGCGAAAGCACCAGCGATTCATACGATATGAATAAGAAAATATCATAAATGCCGCGAGAAGCTATGACCAGAAGGATGACTTTTCAAATCAATTTTCTCTGGAAGGGGCGTAGGGCGATGAAACCAATTGTAAAACAAGGGATTAAGGAAGAAAAAGACAATCGGGCCGCCGTGTGGAGGCTTGAGGTCGATTATGAATTAGCAACACTTTATGAAGCGATGGAGAAAAAGGATGAAACCCAAATCGAAATGAGCAAGCGAAAACTGGAGCAGCTCAGAAAAGAATGGATCAGATTGTATGGATGAAACCATAATAAAAACGAACCTGGCAGACGGTTCGTTTTTATCTGGGCGACGCGATTCTTCTTTCATTTTTCTTGCTTTTTTGAGATCAATATCAGTATGCTATGAATAAAACAACACGTATACATAGAAAAGAGGTTGTGCGATGACAAACTGGAAGGAAATCGACCGGCTTGCAAAAAGCTGGGTAAAGGAAGCTGGACAAAGAATTCAGGAATCGATGAAAAAGAAGATGACGATCGAAACAAAATCGAATCCCAATGACCTTGTCACGAATATCGATAAGGAAACTGAGCGCTTTTTCATTGAAAAAATCCAATCGGCTTTTCCCGACCATCACATTCTCGGCGAAGAAGGCCAAGGGGACAAGCTTACATCGCTCGATGGAATCGTCTGGATTATCGACCCGATCGACGGGACGATGAACTTTGTTCATCAAAAACGAAACTTCGCGATTTCAATCGGCATTTTTGAAAACGGAAAAGGCAAAATCGGGCTTATTTATGATGTAACCCATGATGAATTGTACCACGCGTTTCGCGGAGAGGGTGCATATATGAATGACATCAAGCTTGAAAAGATGAAAGAGGTGCCGCTTGAAGAAGCCATTCTGGCGATCAATGCCACATGGATAACGGAAAATAGACGGATCGATCCAAGCGTTTTATCCCCTCTCGTCAAACGGGTCAGAGGAACGCGTTCTTACGGCTCGGCGGCCCTGGAGCTTGCATATGTTGCGGCGGGCAGAATGGACGTCTATGTGACGATGCGTCTCGCCCCTTGGGATTATGCGGCCGGCTGCATCCTGCTTGACGAGGTTGGAGGTACATATACGACGATTGACGGAAAACCGCTCAATTTTCTTGAAAACAACAGCATTATAGCCGGCAATCCTGCCGCTCATCGAACGATATTCACAGACTATCTGCCGCATGAATAGCAGATCTTTTTCTGCGTCTGACCTTGCGTTTTTCGAAGAGCTGATACGTTTCAGTCCCGAATGGGCTGAAGAAGAGTTGAACGGGGAACCGGTAAAAAGCTATATGTTGTCCTATGCGATGTACAACGGAAGCTGGCTCGTGTGGGAGGATGGCGGCCGGCCGGCGGCGGTCAGCTTTCACCTTGAGTGGGCCCCCTCAAACGGCAAACCGTGGCTCGGCACATTGCTCGTTCATCCCGGTTTTCGAAGGAAAGGCCGCGGCAAAACAATCATTGGGAAAATCGGGAGCAGACTGAAAAACGCAGGGCATAAAGCGCTCTTTGCCGCCGTCCCTTTCGATCGGGATGAATGGCAGCAGACGCTCGCACATTGCGGTTTTGAACAGCTGAAAACGGAAAAGGATGAAAAGGGGAACCGATATTTGATCATGGTATATCCGCTGACGCACACGTGAACTTGTTTCGCGTGTGCGTTTTTTTGTTTTTTCTGAAACTTTTGGGAGATCTGTTTGTCTAAGGTTGCGAGGCCTTAATTTGTTGCAAAGGATTGTGTGGAATGATTGAGTTAATTAGTGACTACGCTTTACATTTTGAACGCTATTTTCTTTTAAGCAGGCAGGGCATATCGATCATCGAATGGTGTTTGACGGGGCTTGCGCTTCTTTACGCCGTTTCGTTTCATCCGAAAGTGAACAGGCGGAATGCTTTTTTTTATGCCGGCATTATGGAATGTTTTCTTGTGCGGGATTTATTGCCTCTTTACATAGAAGGCGATTGCGGAAAAGAAACCGAGCGGCTGCTTGCAGCCCATTTAAAAACGTGCAACGAATGTAAGGGGATCTACGACATGATGCAGAGCCCCCTCATGATCCAAAAAGATGACCGGATGATTCAAGAAATAGCGGAAGTAAAAGAGGAACGAAGATTCAAGGAAAGATACTACAGGCGGCTGATCCTGACCGGAACCGCGCTGTTTTGCGGCGGGTATGTTTTGATGATGGCATTATACCTTTTGTTATTCTAGAAAACCGGCGGTACGAGACCGCCGGTTTATGCTTTTGTCATTCGAGTATCCCTTTTTCGCGCATTCTCTTTTTGAGCGTAAATCCGCCACCCATGATAACGATGAGAGCTGCTATAGCGACTAATACCCCGAGCAGGCTTTTTTCGGCGATCGCGACCCCGATCAGCATGATGCTGGCGACGGCGGCGAATGCGAACAATAAAAACATCCATTTCACTTGCTTCATCTGTTTTCCATCCCCTTTTTCAGTCTACTGTTAGTTTACAGAAAAATGTTTAAAATATAAAGAGGGAAGCGCTTTATCTTGCTAAACAAATTGAAATGCCTGCAATTCTCATGTATAATATGAAAGGTTATCTGACTTTTTTAGGAGATGAAAATGTGAAACTTCGAGAAGATCTTCGCAATATTGCTATTATCGCCCACGTTGACCATGGAAAAACGACGCTGGTGGACCAGCTTCTCCATCAAGCCGGTACATTCCGGGCAAATGAAAACGTGGCTGAACGCGCAATGGATTCCAACGATTTGGAAAGAGAGCGCGGCATCACGATTTTAGCAAAAAATACGGCGATTAATTATAAAGATACACGCATTAATATTTTGGACACTCCTGGACACGCGGACTTTGGCGGCGAAGTTGAACGGATTATGAAAATGGTTGACGGCGTATTGCTCGTTGTCGACGCTTATGAAGGCTGCATGCCGCAGACCCGCTTTGTGTTGAAAAAAGCGCTCGAGCAAAACTTGACGCCGATCGTTGTCGTCAATAAAATCGACCGCGATTTTGCCCGTCCTGAAGAGGTCGTTGACGAAGTGCTTGATCTGTTCATCGAGCTCGATGCAAACGAAGATCAACTGGAATTCCCGGTTGTATATGCTTCAGCGATCAACGGTACCGCTTCAACGGATCCGAATCAGCAGGATGAAAACATGGAAGCTTTATTTGAAGCGATTGTCAGCCATATTCCAAGTCCTGTCGACAACCGCGAAGAGCCGCTTCAATTCCAGGTGGCGCTGCTTGACTACAACGATTATGTCGGCCGTATCGGCATCGGCCGCGTCTTCAGAGGCACGATGAAGGTTGGGCAGCAGGTGGCATTAATGAAGCTTGACGGCACTGTTAAGCCGTTCCGCGTAACGAAAATCTTCGGCTTCCAAGGGCTGAAGAGAGTCGAGATCGAAGAAGCGAAAGCCGGCGATCTCGTTGCGGTATCCGGAATGGAAGACATTAACGTCGGGGAAACCGTCTGCCCGATCGATCAGCAGGAAGCGCTGCCGGTTCTCCGCATTGATGAGCCGACGCTTCAGATGACGTTTGCGGTCAACAACAGTCCTTTTGCCGGACGCGAGGGCAAATATGTCACCGCAAGAAAAATCGAAGAGCGCCTCGAACAGCAGCTGCAAACAGATGTCAGTCTCAGGGTCGATCCGACTCCTTCGCCTGATGCCTGGATCGTCTCAGGACGCGGTGAGCTTCATCTTTCTATTTTGATAGAGAACATGCGCCGTGAAGGCTTCGAATTGCAAGTGTCAAAACCTGAAGTCATCATCAAAGAAATCGACGGTGTCCGCTGCGAGCCTGTTGAGCGCGTTCAAATCGATGTTCCTGAAGAACACACAGGCTCCGTGATGGAATCAATGGGCGCCCGCAAAGGCGAAATGATCGACATGATCAATAACGGAAACGGGCAGGTCCGCCTGATTTTCAATGTGCCTTCACGCGGTTTAATCGGGTATTCGACAGAGTTTCTTTCATTGACGCGCGGCTTCGGTATTTTGAACCACACGTTTGACAGTTATCAGCCGGTCGAGCCGGGCCAAGTCGGCGGACGCCGTCAGGGCGTTCTCGTTTCAATGGATACCGGAAAAGCTTCAGCTTACGGTATTCAAGGTGTTGAAGAGCGGGGCGTGATTTTCGTTGAGCCGGGTACGGAAGTGTACGAAGGCATGATCGTCGGCGAACACAACCGTGAAAACGACCTTGTTGTCAACATTAACAAAATGAAACAGCAGACAAACGTGCGTTCAGCTACAAAAGATCAGACGGTCAGCATGAAAAAACCTCGCATCATGTCTCTCGAAGAATCGCTCGAATATTTGAATGAGGACGAGTATTGTGAGGTAACGCCTGAATCGATCAGATTGAGAAAGAAAATTCTCGATAAAAACGAACGCGAAAAAGCAGCGAAAAAGAAGAAGCTGGCAGGATTGTCTTAAGGTTACGCAGAATTGAAAAAAGAGGCACCCAACTAAGCAAAGGGGAGGGGAATCTTTTTGACTGAAGTAAGTGAACGGCTTTCGTTTTTTGCCGCTCTTTATAAAGTGGACGAAAATCCCGGGGCAGGGATGTGGTGGCTTTATTTTACCATCTTCATCCTGTCCGCCGTCGTTTTTCAATTGGGGTTTGCCAAACGGCTGCCCCTGTTAAAAACAGCGATTATTTATTTCTTTCTTGCTTTGGGATGTACGTTTCTCACGTTTTTCGGCGTGTTTTTGCCGGTTGGAGAAGGATTGATCGTCGCAGCTCTTATTTTGACGATCTACAAAATCCGGCTGCACCGCTCGAAAAAGGACAGGAGACAGGGACATAAGCGTTCAGCATGAAAAAGACACAGCTCTTAGCTGTGTCTTTTTTGCGGTTCTGCCAAAAAGTCATTCATGAGCAAGTCGCTGAACAGCCGTCTGGCAAAAAGGATTTCCTCCGCTGAGTAGCGGTCTAAAAAGCCTTTAAACCGCTGTTCGATTTTCTCGTGTTCCCGCTGATGAATAGCATGCACTTTTTTTCCTTTCCCGGCTAAGCGAAAATAGACCTCTTTTTTATTGTCGCTTAGCTGGGTTTTGCCGATGAGGCCTTTTTTCATCAGCTTCGCCGTAATTCTTGAAACGGTTGCTTTTGACAAACCCATTTTCCCTGCGATAGAGGTGACATTAATCGGTTCGTGATCCCCAATACAGGCAATTGTGTGAATGTCGGACATGGTCAGATTCAGCTCTGAGCCCAATTCCTGCTCCATGCTTTCGAGTTCTGCCGATATTCGCTCCTTCATTGCGCTTTCCTGCTGTTCTTGCTGGTGGATAAGTGCAATGTACATGTCAAAAATCTCTTGTTTAGCGTGTGTCAAATGTTCCATGCAGAAAAAAGTCTCCTTTTGATCGATTTCCTGCTTTATTATATCATTTTGTTTCAGGTGAAACAAAATGATTATAAGGATGGCATTGGAACATTTCCGCACCAGCGGCGAATGCCTTCTGAAATGAGATGTTTCGGGTGTTGATGCGATTTGCTGACAGCCCATGCAACATGGCCGTCAGGACGGATCAGGACTGATTTGACATCCCCCCATTCCGGCCGGTCCAACACAGCTTTTGCAATTACCGTTTTCAGATGAGGAAGGCAAGGGGTTTGCATCGGATCATCTTCAAATGCGATATACAAAAAGTGTCCGGAATGAAGAAACGAATAGAGGCGCTTGGCAGAGCCGTCTTTCAGCGTGATATCCAGGTCGGGCAGCCGTTTTCCATTCAGCTGATGCTGCGGCATCGTTTCATCTGATGGGTAATTGACGCTGAGAGCCGCGATTTGTTCTGCCAGATAGCGATTGACCTCAGGGAATGTGAGAATGTCTGAAAGCAGCTCGCGCAAATAGAGTCCCTCCCTGGTAAAATCAAACAGCTTTGTTTGAATTTGCGTATTCCGGAGAAGCTCTTTCCCGACAGGATGCCTTTCCGTGTGATAGCTGTCCAGGAGCCGCTCGGAAGCCTTGCCTTTGACGGCAGAAGCAAGCTTCCAGCCGAGGTTCATTGCGTCCTGAAGCCCGACATTCAGCCCTTGTCCGCCGGCTGGAAAATGAATGTGCGCTGCATCTCCCGCCAGGAAAATCCTTTTTGATCTGTAGCGTTCCGCCAATCGGCTGGCATTGCCGAACCGCGACATCCAAACCGGGTTGCTGGCGCCGAAATCGCTGCCGCATATCTGCACGAGGCCTTTTTGTATTTCTTCCAGTGTCACCGGTTCGTGCAATAGGCGCTGAGGTTTGTGCGGCGACACGATGAGCACGCGGTAAACGCCTGGTGACAATGGGATGATGACGACGGCGCCTTCTTCATTGATGTGCGTATAGAAACTGGAATTTGGCGGCGATTGAAGCGCTACATCCCCCAGCACGGCGGTCAGGCTTGCATCGCTTCCGTGAAACGCGATCCCAGCCTGTTTGCGGACGGTGCTTCCCGCCCCATCGGCACCGACAATGTAAGCTGCCGTTAAAAATGACAAACCGTCAGGGCCCTGGACGACGAGCTCTGCATGTTCATCGTTTTGCCGGACGGCAAGGACGTCATGACCGCGAAGGATAGAGACGCCTAAGCTGCGGGCGTGTTCATCAAGCAATTCCTCGGTATCAGTCTGAGGAAGAAACAGCGTATAATCGGTGCGAGTGTCAAGTTCAGAAAAGTCCAATGCCGTGTCAAGACCGGCAAAATGTCCGTGCGGCAGCGGCTTTCCTCTTTCTTTAAACCGCTCAAACAGGCCGCGCATTTCCAATATTTCGATTGACCGCGGATGAAGCGTCAGCGCTTTTGAATGAGGGGAAGGCTGAGTCAGGCGTTCGACGATACATGTGCGCACGCCGGCCAGTGCCAATTCGGAAGCCGTCATCAGGCCAACAGGGCCGCCTCCAACGATAATAACATCAAAATCCATAATATATCACTCCTTTTTGTTACGTATGAAACAATTTAAATATACTATTTATGAAATTGTTTTTCAATAATTTTTTAAAAAATGTTTCATGTGAAACAAAAATATAAAAAAGACATGAATCGTGTTCATGTCCCAGGCGGCTTTTATGACTTTACCTGTTCTTTGTCTTTTCTGTGCGGATATAATTTAAAACGGCCGGTTTTCGTCCGGTTCTCGGTTTTGATTTTGATTCGTTCATAGCATTCATTGCACATATACGTATGTATAGGCCGGTTTCGAAGACGCTTGGCAATCAGTGTGTCATCATCGATTTGATCAATTTTGTCACACAATGAACACTTTACCCTCACATTGTTTCACCTCGCTCGTGATTCATTATATCACCAATTTCACCGGACAAAAATGTTCTGCAGAAGAAAAAAGGAAAGCTTGTGCCGCGAGAGAAGGTAAAGGCACAAGCTTTTTCGTTATTGCTGTCTGTTTTTCATGTATTTATTCGCTTGGTCGTTCTGCTCTTTTTCAAGATTTTTTTGCCGCTCTCCGTTCAGCTGGTCATTGTTTGATTTTGTCGGATTTGTGTTTTGATTGTCTGTTGCATCATTCGGCACTTCCGGAAGAACGCGTCCGACAATCGCCGCCAGCTCGTCAAGGATGCCTTTTGCGGGTCTTCCCGCTTGAATTTCTTTTCCCATCGCCCTTAGACGGTTTACGGTGTCGGGATCGGCCACGACTGCAGCATTGGCACCGTACGGATCGTTTTTCAGCGCTTGGACGACGGAGTATTTAACGGACTCGACTTTGCTGCGCTCCAAATTATCTTTGACATCGATGCCGACGACGGCGAGCCTGCCGAGAACGACGGCTGTTGCATCATTGACTCCAGGAACGCTTTCGGTAATTTTCACGAGTCGTCTGGCAATGGCTTGGCCGTCTTTGCGGCCGACCGGCTCCTGGGCGGTGTTTTTCACTTGAACGGTCCCGTTGCGCGGACGTTCATTCGCGTTATTTTGTGCATTATTTTGAATGCCGCAGGCTGAAAGGAGCATAACGGTTTGAATGAAGATCAAAAAAAAGATTCGCACTTGAGGTTGCCTCCTTAAAAATGCTTTCAATATTTTTATTGTTGAATTAACCTTCTATCTTTATTCACGAAAACATATATTTTAGCGGGCGCTCCATCAGCTTTTAACCCGATTGAAACGAAAAGGCTAAAAATCCTGATCAGGAGGCGAAAGATTGAGTAAAATTTATGTGTTAGATACGAATGTGTTATTGCAGGATCCAAATTCAATCTTTTCTTTCGAGGATAATGAGGTTGTCATTCCGGCTGTTGTATTGGAGGAGGTAGATTCTAAAAAACGCTATATGGATGAAATTGGAAGAAATGCGAGGCGCGTATCTAAACTGATAGATGATTTGCGTGAAAAAGGAAGGCTGTATGAAAACGTATGGCTTCAAAATGGAGGGAGCATCAGAATCGAACTCAATCACCGCTCCTTTCATCAGCTTCAGGAAATTTTTGTGGAAAAAACAAACGACAACCGCATTTTAGCCGTTGCGAAAAACTTGAGTCTTGAGGAAGAAACGAAAGAGGACGGGCGTCCCGTCATCCTCGTCAGCAAAGACATGCTCGTCCGCGTCAAAGCCGATGCGATCGGCTTGATGTCAGAGGATTTTCTGCATGACCGGGTTGTTGAAAATGATGATATATACAGCGGTTTTACCGAATTATATATTCATGCCGACCAGATGAACGCTTTTTACGAACGCCATTGTTTGCCTCTTGATGAGATCAGCAGTGAACCGTTTTGCCCGAACCAGTTCATCATCATGAAGGATGCGCTCGGCGGCTCATCATCTGCGGTCGGGATCGTCGATCAGAGTGGAAAAGCCGTCAGAAAACTGATTTTTGATCAGGAGCAGGTTTGGGGTATCCGCTCGAGAAATGTCCAGCAGACGATGGCGCTTGAACTTCTTTTGAGGCGGGATATTCCGCTTGTCACGCTGATCGGAAAGGCCGGCACAGGGAAGACGCTGCTTGCGCTGGCTGCCGGCTTATTGCAGACGGAAGACTTGGGGAACTTTAAAAAGCTGGTCGTCACAAGGCCGATTGTGCCTGTCGGGAAGGATATCGGATATCTGCCCGGGGAAAAAGAAGAAAAGCTCCGCCCGTGGATTCAGCCGATTTTTGATAACCTGGAATATTTATTCAACGCGAAAAAGCCCGGGGAGCTTGACGATATTTTAGCCGGGATGGGTTCCATTCAGGTCGAAGCTCTCACATATATACGGGGCCGAAGCATTCCCGATCAATTTATTATCATCGACGAGGCGCAAAATCTGACCAAGCACGAAGTCAAAACGCTCCTTACACGCGTCGGAGAGGGCAGTAAAATCGTCTTGATGGGGGACACCGAACAAATCGACCATCCGTATTTGGATGCGATGAACAACGGCTTGGCCTACGTCGTGGAGCGCTTTAAAGATCAGAAAATTTCCGGAAACGTTAAGCTTTTAAAAGGGGAGCGCTCAGGGCTTGCAAGGCTGGCCGCCGATCTCTTGTAAAGAAAAAACCTGGACGGAATCCAGGTTTTTTCTTAGAATGCGCTAGATCATAGGCTTATTGAACATGAATTTCTTTTACGTTTTTGATCGGGTTTGTCCGGTTTGAGCCGTCTGCGAAATAAACATGGACGGGCCCGTCTTCTGTCAGCGGCTTTCCGTTTTTGCTGAAGCAGAGAAGGATGCCGCCGGCTTCCCCGATCGGAACTGAGAAATCTCCTGCTTCTGTTTTAAAAATGCAAAAAGCGGCAGTCTCAGACACTTCCGCGTTGTGTAAAAACGGTTCGAGCTTGATCGCGAATGTCCCGTCAAGCAATTTTTCCCGTTCGTATTTCTTCTCTGATTTTAGAGTCGGGGGCGATACGGCGCCTTCCCTGATGATGCGCTCACGATCGATGTCAAGGTACTCCTGCTCCTGTTCCGCCTCTTTTGAAAAAAAACGGTCCAGTTCGAATTTTCGGTCGTCAAAAATCCAGACGCTCGGATCAAGCGTAATCGCGTATTTCACATTTCCTGTAATCGTTATGATCTCCATTGTTTCTCACCACTCCCTCACAGAGATTATAAGCGCTTTCTTTCGGATTGTCACTTCTCATAACGCGGGCTTTCTCAGGGAAAGATAAAAGAAACTCATGCTTTGGATGGAGGGAAGAGACGTGAATTGCCGGCATAATGACGAGCTCGAACATTTTGTCACGGAAGCGAAAAAAGTAACCGTAAAAGGAAAGGTAGCCTCATACATACCGGCTTTAGCGGAGCAGTCAGGGGATGATTTGTCGGTTGCGGTCTATTATACGGATGGGACGTGCCTTTCGGCGGGGGATGTGAAAGAAGTCTTTACGCTTCAAAGCATTTCAAAGGTGCTGGCGCTGGCGCTCGTTTTGATGGAACACGGACCTGAAAAAGTGTTTCATTTTGTAGGGAAAGAACCGACGGGCGACCCGTTTAATTCGATCATCAAGCTCGAAACCGTTAATCCTGGCAAGCCGCTGAACCCGATGATCAATGCCGGCGCACTTGTCGTAACCAGCATGATGAAAGGGTCGACATCTTCTGAAAGAATCGGCAGGCTCTTGGAGTTTGTCAGGGCGCTTGCAAACAATCGGAGCATCTCTGTTTGCAAAAAGGTCGCGGAATCGGAATTTCAAACGTCAATGGTCAACAGGGCGATGTGTTATTACATGAAAGAGCACGGGATTTTTCAGGCGGAAGTAGAGGACGTTATGGATCTGTATACGAAACAATGCGCCATTGAGATGAACAGCCTTGACTTGGCGAAGATCGGCTGTGTGTTTGCCTTAAACGGCAAACACCCCGAAACAGGGGAACAGCTCATTCCGAAAGATATAGCGAGAATTTGCAAAACGTTTATGGTGACCTGCGGCATGTACAATGCAAGCGGTGAATTTGCGATTAAAATCGGAATCCCGGCAAAAAGCGGCGTCTCCGGCGGAATCATGGGGCTTGTTCCGTACAGCTTCGGAATCGGCATTTTCGGCCCTGCTCTGGATGAAAAAGGAAACAGTATCGCCGGAATCCGCCTGCTCGAGCTTTTGTCCGAAAATTACAGCCTAAGCATTTTTTAAGATCCAAAATGATCCCGAGATGCGCCGAAGGGGCAGAAATAGCTTGCAATTTTATAGGTTAGGCTTTATTATAAATAGAAGAATTAGGTACTCGCCTGGGGAACGGAGGGATACTTTTGGCGTCTGAGATTGTAGTCAATCATCGTGAAAAAGCACTTGCTCTTTTAAAACGTGATGCTGATAAAATTTTGAAGCTGATTCAAGTGCAAATGGACAACTTAACGATGCCTCAATGTCCTCTTTATGAAGAGGTTTTAGATACACAAATGTTCGGACTTTCAAGGGAAATTGACTTTGCTGTCCGCCTTGGATTGGTAGAGGAACAAGAAGGAAAAGAACTGCTTTACAGGCTTGAGCGAGAATTGTCTGCATTGCATGAAGCCTTTACAAAAAAATAAACGGATAGCTAAAGGGGATGCTTCTTTAGTCTGAGTCAGCTTGTCGACGACGTGTCTGTAAGTACAGATGGCCGGCAGGCTTTTTTTATTAGGAATAAACGAAGATGCCCGTTCTGCCGATAAAAAACAGACCGGGATATCGAAGGTTTATAAAAGGGTATCTTTCGTTCTTTTAAAGAAAGTGTAGTAAAATAACGAAAGATCATATCAAATTTTAAGGGCAAAAGTAAGGAAGAGGATAATATGATAAAAAGAGTACTCAAATCGTATGATTATTCACTAATCTTCGCTGTATTTCTCCTGTGCGGGTTCGGACTCGTGATGGTGTACAGCTCAAGCATGATCACGGCGGTGACAAGGTACAATAAAGACAGCTCCTATTTTTTTGACAAGCAGCTCACGTTCCTGGTGTTCGGAACGATCGTCTTTTTATTCACGGCGCTTTTTCCGTACAAGGCATTCGCCGATCAAAAATTCCAAAAAATATTGCTGCTTACTTCCGTCATCGCCCTGGTCGCCCTGTTTGCAGTCGGTCATGTAGCGGGAAACGCCCAAAGCTGGTACAAGTTGGGGAGCTTAAGCATTCAGCCGGGAGAATTCGTCAAGCTGACGATCATCTTGTATCTTTCTTCCGTGTATGCCAAAAAACAAAGCTACATCGACAACTTGGGAGCGGGAATCGCCCCTCCGGCGCTGATTACGCTCATCATCTGCGCATTGGTAGCCGCTCAGCCCGATGTTGGGACAGCGACGATCATCGGTTTGATTGCGTTGTGCATTATTCTGTGTTCCGGATTCAGCGGGAAGACGCTGCTGAAGCTTCTGATGCTGGCGGGCATTGTTCTTTTGCTTGTCAGTCCCCTGATTTTGCTGAATTTGGACAACATCTTAACCCCGGGGCGGCTGAGCCGGTTTGAAAGCTACCAAAACCCGTTTGAGGATGCTCAAAAATCGGGATTTCAGGTCGTCAATTCATACCTTGCGCTCGGTTCCGGAGGGCTTTTTGGCCTCGGACTCGGAGAAAGCGTCCAGAAGTACGGCTATCTGCCTGAATCGCACACCGATTTCATCATGGCGATCATCGCCGAAGAGCTCGGTATATTCGGCGTTTTATTTGTCGTGCTGCTGCTCGGCTTCATCGTTTTAAAAGGTTTTTATATTGCGAGAAAATGCGATGACCCGTTTGGGAGCCTTTTAGCGATCGGGATATCAAGCATGATTGCGATCCAGTCGTTCATCAACCTGGGAGGCATCTCGGGCCTGATTCCTTTGACAGGCGTCACGCTTCCGTTCGTCAGCTATGGAGGCTCATCGCTCATATTGCTTATGGCATGCGCCGGGATACTGGTGAATATCAGCATGTTCAATGAATATTTTGACAGATACAAGCGAAAAGAGTCTGTTGATACTACAAAAAATAAAGAAAATCAATATAAAAAAAGTATAAATTTTTAAAAAAGTAATCGTGTACAAGCCTCATTTGATTCATTTAGAATAGATACATATGAAAACAGCGGATGAGGAGGAGCGACATGTCACAACAGCCTATACAAAAAATACTTGTTGCAAACAGGGGGGAAATCGCAATTCGGGTGTTTCGCGCCTGTACAGAACTGAATATTCACACGGTGGCGATTTACTCAAAAGAAGACAGCGGATCCTATCACAGATACAAGGCTGATGAAGCGTATTTGGTCGGCGAAGGGAAAAAGCCGATCGATGCTTATCTGGATATTGAAGGCATCATCGAAATCGCCAAGCGAAACCACGTAGATGCGATACATCCGGGTTACGGATTTTTATCGGAGAATATCCAGTTTGCCAAGCGCTGTGAAGAGGAAGGCATCATTTTTATCGGTCCGACCTCAAAGCACCTCGATATGTTCGGGGATAAAGTCAAAGCCCGTGAACAAGCGGAAAAGGCGGGCATTCCGGTTATTCCGGGAAGCGACGGCCCTGTCGCAAGCGTCGAAGACGTCAAGCGTTTTGCTGAACAATTCGGATATCCGTTTATCATCAAAGCATCCCTTGGCGGGGGAGGCCGCGGTATGCGGATCGTCAGAAACGAGTCCGAATTGGAGGAGTCTTATAACCGGGCGAAGTCAGAAGCGAAAGCCGCTTTTGGGAATGATGAAGTTTATGTTGAAAAGCTGATCGAAAAGCCGAAGCATATTGAGGTTCAGGTGATCGGGGACAAGGAAGGAAATGTAGTGCACCTCTATGACCGCGACTGCTCCATACAGAGGCGCCATCAAAAGGTCATCGAAATCGCACCGAGCGTTTCGCTTTCCGATTCCCTGAGGGAAAAAATCTGTGACGCCGCCGTTGCGCTCGCGAAAAACGTTGATTACGTCAATGCGGGGACGGTCGAATTTTTAGTCGCAAACGACGAATTTTTCTTTATTGAAGTCAATCCGCGCGTTCAAGTTGAACACACCATCACGGAGATGGTGACGGGCGTTGATATCGTTCAGACGCAGATTTTGATCGCCGGCGGGCTGAGCCTGAAGAGCAAAGAGGTGAACATCCCGGATCAGGATGCGATCACTTTGCACGGCTATGCGATTCAGTCGAGGGTGACGACAGAGGACCCGTCAAACAACTTTATGCCTGATACCGGAAAGATTATGGCATACCGGTCAGGCGGCGGATTCGGCGTTCGCCTTGATACGGGGAACAGCTTCCAGGGAGCGGTGATTACGCCTTACTACGATTCTCTGCTCGTCAAGCTGTCGACCTGGGCGCTGACGTTTGAGCAGGCTGCCGCGAAAATGGTTCGAAACCTTCAGGAATTCCGGATTAGAGGAATTAAAACGAACATTCCTTTTCTTGAAAATGTGGCGAAACACGAAAAGTTCCTGACAGGGCAATACGATACATCATTTATCGATACGACGCCTGAGCTCTTTGTATTTCCTAAACAAAAAGACCGCGGCACAAAGATGCTGACCTATATCGGAAACGTAACGGTTAACGGGTTCCCAGGCATCGACAAAAAGGGAAAACCCGAGTTTGACAAGCCGCGAATTGTCAAAACAGACGTTGATCAGCCGCTTGCAAACGGCACGAAACAGATCCTTGACGAACAGGGAGCCGACGGGCTGGTCAAGTGGGTGAAAGAGCAGGAATCGGTGCTTTTGACCGATACAACGTTCCGAGACGCCCATCAGTCACTGCTCGCGACGAGGGTCAGAACCCACGACCTGAAGAAGATCGCTAACCCGACGGCTGCGCTCTGGCCGGAGCTGTTCAGCCTCGAAATGTGGGGCGGGGCCACATTTGACGTGGCATACCGCTTCCTGAAAGAAGATCCGTGGAAACGGCTCGAGGAACTGCGGGAAGAAATTCCGAACACAATGTTCCAAATGCTGTTAAGGTCGTCAAATGCGGTCGGTTATAAGAACTATCCGGACAATCTGATCCGGAAGTTTGTCAGTGAATCGGCAGCAGCCGGGATCGACGTGTTCCGTATTTTTGACAGCCTGAACTGGGTGAAAGGCATGACGCTTGCGATCGATGCCGTCCGCGAATCCGGAAAACTCGCCGAGGCGGCGATCTGCTATACCGGGGACATTCTTGATCCGGCAAGAACGAAGTACAACCTCGAGTATTACACATCGATGGCTAAGGAACTCGAAGCGGCCGGTGCCCACATTCTCGGCATTAAAGATATGGCCGGTTTGTTAAAGCCTCAGGCAGCCTATGAATTGGTGTCTGCGCTGAAAGAGACGGTTGATATTCCGATTCATTTGCATACGCATGATACGAGCGGAAACGGCATTTACATGTATGCAAAGGCGATCGAAGCCGGCATCGACATCGTAGACGTGGCCGTCAGCTCCATGTCGGGATTGACGTCACAGCCGAGCGCAAGCTCTCTATATCACGCGCTTGAAGGCCATAAACGCCGTCCTCAGCTAAATGTCGATGCGGTTGAATCGTTGTCCCAATATTGGGAATCCGTCAGAAAATATTACAGTGAGTTTGAGAGCGGAATGAATGCGCCTCATACCGAAATCTATCACCACGAAATGCCTGGCGGACAATACAGCAATCTTCAGCAGCAGGCCAAAGGCGTCGGCCTCGGCGAACGCTGGAACGAAGTAAAAGCGATGTACAGGCGGGTCAACGATCTGTTCGGAGATATCGTAAAGGTTACGCCGTCTTCCAAAGTAGTTGGAGATATGGCGCTTTACATGGTACAGAATAAACTGACTGAAGAAGATATTTACGAAAGGGGAGAATCCCTTGACTTCCCTGATTCGGTCGTTGAAATGTTTAAAGGATATATCGGCCAGCCTCACGGCGGGTTCCCGGAAAAGCTCCAAAAGCTCATTTTAAAAGGACAGGAGCCGATTACCGTCCGTCCTGGAGAACTGCTTGAACCGGTCTCCTTTGATGGGATAAAGGCGGAATTTTTGGAAAAACACGATGTTGAGCTTTCTGATCAGGATGCCGTTGCCTACGCGCTCTATCCGAAAGTGTTTACAGAATATGTTCAAACCGCTGAGCTTTACGGAAATATTTCCGTTTTGGACACGCCGACCTTCTTCTACGGCATGACGCTCGGTGAAGAGATTGAAGTCGAGATCGAAAGAGGAAAAACGCTGATCGTGAAGCTGGTCTCCATCGGTGAGCCTCGCTCTGATGCGACGCGGGTCGTCTACTTTGAGCTGAACGGACAGCCTCGTGAAGTGGTCATCAAAGATGAGAGCATCAAATCATCCGTTCACCAGAAAGTAAAGGCGGACCGTTCTAATCCGAATCATATCGCGGCATCGATGCCGGGAACGGTGATCAAGCTCTTGGTCAGCAAGGGAGATCAAGTCAATAAAGGCGACCATTTGATGATCAATGAAGCGATGAAAATGGAAACGACCGTCCAGGCTCCGTTTTCGGGCACAATCGAAAACATTCATGTCGTAAACGGGGAAGCAATTCAAACCGGAGACCTTCTCATCGAAATGAAGAAATAAACAAAACAGGCTGCCGATAAAAATCGGCAGCCTGTTTTGCACAGTTCAAAAGCCCCCGCTTCATGATGCAGGGGCTTTTGCCGTCTGTTTTTAATGTTTTGTTTTGGCTTGATGACGATAACGGGATACGAGCAGCAAGAAGTAGCAGAGAACCCCGAACAAGCATGAAATAAAGAATGCGTGAGCAAGAGCCAGGCTTAGCTGCAGGCGGGTCAGAACGACCAAAATTCCTGATACGGCCTGAAGGATGATCAATATAACCGAAATCATCCAGCCCCAATAAATCCGCTTCCGGTTTTTATAATGTCTTGCTGCGTGAACAGCCGCTATGATGATCCAGGCGAACAGAAGAAAGGCTGCCGCTCTGTGGCCCATCTGCACCCATTCGTGGAACTGCGACGGCGCCCAGCCTTTCACCCTGCTGCACATCGGAAAGTCCAGGCAGGCGAGGCTTGATTCTGTATGCCGGACATAGGCTCCCGTATAAACAACGATATACGTGTATACGGCGATTCCCGTCATATGAAACCGCATCGTTTTTCCTATATGAAAAGACTCAGACTTTTCATTGCTGTCGGCTTCGAATATGAGAAGCGTCAGCAGAAGAACCGAAGCGAAGGAAATGAGTGAAATCCCAAAATGCAGAGCCATAATTAAAGCCGATGAGCCGAAGACGACAGCTGCTGCCCCGAGAAGCGCCTGGAGAATCAGAAAGATGACCGACATCACCGCAAGGAATTTCGTTTCCCTGATATGGCCGATTTTTTTCCAGCTCCATATCGCAAGCGCCAGCACGAGAATGCCGGAGGTTCCGCTCACAAATCTGTGGCTCCATTCGATAATCGATTCCAATGTCAGCTCAGGGAATATGCTTCCGTGACAGAGCGGCCACGATCTGCCGCAGCCCATTCCGGAACCGGTCTTCGTGACCAGAGCCCCGCCGATCAGCACGAAGAGCATGGCGATAGTCGTAATAATTCCCAGCCATTTTAATGCTTTATTCATAAATTCAATTCCCCTTTTAATCCAAACTGCCTGATAAAAATAATTTTTATCCACTCTCAAGTTTAAGCGAATTTATGTTCTGCTGCAATTCATAATGATTATTGTTCACAAAAATGCAATACAAACCGTTCACATTTTTCTTGAATTTGAAGACTTGATTATTCCGGTCCGGTTTGATAGAACTATATTTGAATAGCGGAGATTTCTTCGCTCTCGTTCACAATTTTTCCTTCATCTGTAATGAAAGTCATAAAAAGTTCACAAATATAAACCGGTTTGTCGATTAATATCTAATAGGATGTTTTTTTCCATCCGGTAATCTTGTATGATAGAGTTGTAGGTTTTTTATGAATATACGGCTTCTCTTGACGTGATGAAGGTTTGAGTAAGGGGGGTTAACGTTATTGGCTAATTCAAGAATTACAGCTGATACAGCAATGAATGGACAAATAGAAGAAACAACGGCATGGAAGGATTTCCTCGCCCTGATCAAAGTCGGGATTGTATACTCAAACCTGATAACAACATTTACAGGCATGTGGCTTGCCTTTTATTTATCAAATCAGAGCTTTCTTGGAAATCTGGATATCGTGCTGTTCACATTGGCAGGGTCGTCGCTCATCATAGCGGGGGCTTGCGTCATCAACAACTACTATGACCGCGATATCGACCGGCTCATGCAGCGGACGAAAACGAGGCCGACTGTAACCGGCAAAATCCAGCCCTCCCAGGCATTGTGGTTTGGCATTTTGCTGATTGCGTTCGGTTTTATCATGCTTCTGATGACAACCGTTATGGCCGCTGTCGTCGGATTCGTCGGCGTCTTTACGTACGTTTTTCTCTACACGATGTGGTCAAAGCGCCGCTATACAATCAATACGATTATCGGCAGTATTTCCGGGGCCGTTCCTCCGCTGATCGGCTGGACTGCTGTCGAAGGATCGATCGGCGTTGTGGCGTGGGTTCTGTTTTTAATCATGTTTATTTGGCAGATTCCTCACTTTCTGGCGCTTGCCATCAAGAAGACGGAGGAGTACAGAGCTGCGGACATTCCGATGCTGCCGGTTGTCCACGGATTTGAAGTGACGAAAAGGCAGATTATCATCTGGACCGCCTGCTTAATGCCGCTGCCGTTTTTCCTCGGCGGACTCGGCATGCCGATCGTCGTCCTCGGGACGGTATTGAACATCGGCTGGCTCGTCTGCGGTCTTTTAGGCTTCAGAAGCAAAGATATCATGAAGTGGGCAACGCTTATGTTTGTATATTCATTAAATTACTTGACCATTTTCTTTGTGGCAATGGTCGTTCTTACGCTATTTAAGATTGGATAAAAACTCTATATTCATCACATTGAAGGCTGTCACCTAAACACGGAAACAGACAACAATCTTGTAAAAGCCGCCTTAGACGATTACTCGATCATCTGATATGGGCGGCTTTACGTTCATACATAGATGGTATTTTGAGTAAAAATGATCATTATTTAAGAAAAGAGGAAATGTAAGTGCTTTACTGGGGATGGGAGTCAGATGGGTGAATGGGTGTTCTATAAAGATGGAGTAGTGAAAGTTTCAAAAGGATTCATTGAAAAGGGGTTGGGGTGAAATGTTAAAGAAATGGCGTCTGATTTCGCTGTTCACTATTTTGACGCTCGTTTTAGCAGGATGCGGAGAGCCGTTTTTATCAACGCTGAAACCCGCGGGAGAAGTGGCTGATCAGCAGTATTTCCTGATGATTCTCAGCACGCTGATCATGGTGGTCGTCGTCATCGTAGTGAGCTTCATTTTCATCTTTGTCATCGTGAAATACAGAAGGTCCCGTCTCGGCGAAGACCACATGCCGAAACAGATTGAGGGAAATCGCAATTTAGAAATTTTATGGACTGTTATTCCGATTATTCTTTTGCTTGTACTGGTCGTTCCCGTCGTCGCGCAAACCTTCAGCCAGGCGGATACGAAGCCGATGGATAAGAAGAACAGAGACCCTGAAAAAACGCTTGTCGTCAATGTCAGGGCAAATCTTTACTGGTGGGAATTCGAGTATCCTGATTACGGCGTCGTGACGAGCCAGGAGCTGGTCGTGCCGACGGATGAACGCGTTTATTTTAAACTGAAGGCTTCAGACGTGAAACATTCCTTCTGGGTGCCTTCCGCCGGCGGTAAGATGGATACGAACACAGACAATGACAACAAATTCTTTCTGACATTCGATTCAAAGAAGGCTGAACAGGCGGGCGAATATTTTTACGGCAAATGCGCCGAGCTTTGCGGTCCATCCCACGCGTTAATGGATTTTAAAGTTAAGGCGCTTTCAAAGGCTGAGTTCAAACAGTGGATGAAGAACATGGAAAACGAAAAAGCAAAGCCGAAAACAGACCTCGCTGTTGAAGGGGAGAAGGTTTTCAAAGAAAAAAACTGCCTGAGCTGCCATGCGACCGATTCGAAGGATCAGAGGGCGGAAGCGGCCAGAACGGCGCCGAACCTCGCGACTTTTGGGGAAAGGTCGAAAATAGCGGGCGTCAAAGACTTCAATGACGAGAACCTGAGAGCGTGGCTCAAGGATCCTGAGAGCATTAAACCGGGGAATAAAATGACGGGAACATACCCGGCTTTAAACGATAAGGAGCTCGATGCACTGACCGAATACTTAAAGGGGCTAAAAACACAAGATTAACGCTTCAAAGGGAGAAGAGGGAGGTTACATTGTGAGTACGCTTAGAAAAAAGCAAGGTTTTGGGGCTGTGTTATGGGACTATTTAACGACTGTCGATCATAAAAAAATAGCCGTGCTTTATTTAGTGGCCGGGGGATTCTTCTTTGTGCTCGGCGGAATTGAAGCGATGATGATCAGAATTCAGCTGATGTTTCCGCAAAACGACTTCGTCAGCGCCGGCGTCTACAATGAAATTATGACGATGCACGGTACGACGATGATCTTCCTGGCGGCCATGCCGCTGTTGTTCGCCTTGATGAATGCGGTCGTCCCGCTTCAAATCGGGGCGAGGGATGTCGCGTTTCCATTTTTGAATTCACTCGGATTTTGGCTGTTCCTGTTCGGCGGCATCTTTTTGAACTTAAGCTGGTTTTTGGGAGGGGCGCCTGACGCCGGCTGGACGTCGTATGCTTCATTGTCCCTTCATTCAGAAGGGCACGGAATCGATTTCTTTGTGCTCGGTCTGCAAATCTCCGGGATCGGCACGCTGATTGCGGGCATCAACTTCATCGCTACGATCATCACCATGAGGGCGCCGGGGATGACCTACATGAGACTCCCGCTTTTTACGTGGACGACGTTCGTCTCTTCCTCCCTCATACTGTTTGCGTTTCCTCCGTTAACGGTCGGAATCGCGCTCTTAATGTTTGACCGCCTGTTCGGCACGAGCTTTTTCAACCCTGAATTAGGCGGAAATACGGTAATCTGGGAGCACCTGTTCTGGATTTTCGGCCACCCTGAAGTGTATATTCTCGTCCTTCCGGCATTCGGAATTTTTTCCGAAATTATTCCGGTTTTTTCGAGAAAAAGGCTTTTCGGTTATTCGTCAATGGTATTTGCGACAGTATTGATCGGATTTTTAGGCTTCATGGTATGGGCTCACCACATGTTTACAACCGGGCTCGGTCCCGTTGCAAACGCCATTTTTGCGGTGGCGACGATGGCCATCGCGGTTCCGACGGGGATCAAAGTATTCAACTGGCTGCTGACGATCTGGGGCGGCAGCATCAAGTTTACGACGCCGATGCTTTATGCGGTATCATTTATTCCGTCTTTCGTCCTCGGCGGGGTGACCGGGGTTATGCTTGCCGCCGCGCCTGCCGACTACCAGTTCCATGACACGTACTTTGTCGTCGCCCATTTCCATTACGTCATCATAGGCGGAGTCGTGTTCGCTATCTTAGCCGGAGCTCATTACTGGTGGCCGAAAATGTTCGGGAAAATGCTCTATGAATCTTTAGGGAAGATTACGTTCGTGCTCTTTTTCATCGGCTTCCATCTGACGTTTTTTATTCAGCACTGGCTCGGGCTGTGGGGAATGCCGAGACGCGTGTTCACATTTTTGCCGAATCAGGGGTTTGAAACGGCGAACATGGTCAGTACGATTGGAGCATTTTTGATGGCTGTGGCCGTCATCATTCTGGTGATTAATATCATCGCAACGACAGTGAAAGGGGAAAAAGCCGGCAGCGATCCGTGGCTTGACGGAAGAACGCTGGAATGGGCCGTTTCGTCCCCGCCGCCTGAATATAACTTTAAACAGCTGCCTTTGGTCAGGGGACTTGATGCATTATGGATCGAGAAAAGGGCAGGAAAACGGTCATTAACGGCTGCGGAGCCGCTGCAGGATGTCCACATGCCGAACGGTTCCATTCTTCCTTTCTTTATTTCTTTCGGCCTTTTTGTATCGGCATTCGGCTTTATGTACCGTTCGGAGTTTGCCTGGGGCTTGCCTGTCATCCTGATCGGACTCGGGATCACATTCTTTTCGATGCTCCTTCGTTCGGTTATTGATGATCACGGCTACCACATTCATAAGGAAGATCTGATGGATGACGATGACAAAGGGGTGAAGGCATAATGCACACAGAAGAGAAATTAACGGCTGAAACCTTCCCGGCTAATCCTGAAAAGGCAACCTTAGAAGGAAAAAACAAGTTTATCGGATTTTGGCTGTTTCTTGGAGGAGAGACGGTTCTGTTTGCGTCTCTCTTCGCAACCTTTATCGCGCTGAGGGACTCTACAGCAGGAGGGCCGAAAACGAGCGAAATGTTTGACCTCGGCCTTGTGTTTCTTGCGACGATGCTTCTGTTGACGAGCAGCTTAACAAGCGTGTATGCGATGCATCACATGAAGAATTTTGCCTTTAAAAAAATGCAGATTTGGCTCGGGATCACCGTTTTGCTGGGCGCAGGCTTTCTTGCGCTTGAGATTTATGAGTTTACACATTACATTCATGAGTATAAATTCAGCATTACGAGCTCCGCTCTCGGCTCTGCTTTTTATACGCTTGTCGGCACGCACGGAGCCCACGTAACCTTCGGGCTTCTCTGGATTCTTGCACTGATAATCCGGAATATGAAACGGGGATTGAACCTGTACAACGCTCCGAAATTTTATGTAGCGAGCCTTTATTGGCACTTTATCGACGTTGTCTGGGTGTTTATCTTTACCGTTGTATATTTAATGGGGATGGTGGGATAACATGGTCAATAACGAAAACAGAGGGAACCCCAAAACAGATCTCGTGTACCGCAGAAAGAAAAATGCGGAGGATATGAGATATCAGGTGATTTCATTCGGCTTGATGATCGGTTTGACCGTTGTCGCATTTTTAGCGGTGGCCGCTGATGTCGGGGTGTGGTTTACGGTTCCGTTCATTCTTCTGCTTGCGATCATTCAGGTTGCGTTTCAGCTGTATTATTTTATGCACATGAGCCAGCGGGGGCATGAAGCGCCTTCCTTGTTTCTCTACGCAGGGATTTTGGTCGCTTTCGTCACCGTCTTAGCGTTTATGACCTTGATCTGGTGGTAAAGAAAGGAGGATGCTCACATGGGCACCCTTGAGATATTCGGCTTTCGCGCCCTTTGGAGCCCCTATTTCCTAGGGGCCGTCCTTTTCCTGATCGCTCTTTATTTTGTGCTGATCAGACGTTTTGGTTCTGAAGACGAACGGGCTTCACGGAAAGAAATCATCCTGTTTTTGTCGGGCATGGTTCTTTTATATGTTTCCAAGGGAAGTCCGCTCGACTTGCTAGGCCATATTATGTTCAGCGCGCATATGGCACAGATGGCGATTTTATACTTGGTTGTGCCGCCGCTTCTCATCCTTGGAGTACCGGCCTGGTTTTGGAAAAAAGCGATTTTTCGTCCGCTTGTAAAGCCCTTGTTTCAGTTTTGTTCCAAGCCATTAATAGCGATCATCGTTTTTAACGGTTTATTTTCGATGTACCATATTCCGCTCGTGTTTGATTTTATTAAAACAAACGCCGTTTATCACGCGGCTGTTACCGTTTTGATCTTTATCGCCGCATTTTTCATGTGGTGGCCGCTTATTCACCGGGTGAAAGAACTGCCGCACATGAACGGCCTCTTGAAAATGGGCTACATCATGGCTGACGGCATATTGCTGACGCCTGCCTGCGCATTGATTATGTTTAGCGGTACGGCCCTGTATTCGACGTATTCGGATCCTTCGGCATGGGCGGAAGCAATGAAGCTGTGTGTTCCGCTTGACATGCTGAGCGGCATGACGCTCACAGGACCGGAGATGTTCAGCAGCATGCCGGTCATTGAAGACCAGCAGCTGGGAGCGATCATTATGAAGATCATCCAGGAAATTGTGTATGGAACATTTTTAGCGATCGTCTTTTTCAGCTGGGCTAAAAAGGAGAGGGCCAAAGATGAACTGGAGGAGCCTTATTCTCCGTCAACGGTTCATTGAAACGAAAAAGGGTACAGCCGGGTTGGGCTGTACCTTTTTATGTAAGCTTAAACGTTGAGAGCGGATACTTTTTCTTTTATTTTTTTTAAAACGTTATCGCTCGTTTGCAGCAATTGCTTTGGAAAATACTCTTCTTCACCATACTCGACACCGTGCGGGTAATAATATTTTCCTAAAAGCGGTGTCAGCAGTTTGATGACTGCTCGCCTTGCGCCGACATCGCCTTCGACTGTATATCCGAAAACGCGCAAGTAGTATCTTCCCTCCACCATGTCAAACTTGCGGTCATAGGTGACTCGTTCATAATCCCATTGTCCAGCCCTGACGAATCCTTCTTCTTTCATGATATCGTCAAGCCGGTTAAGGTCAGCGGTAAGCCCTTCAATACCGGATTCTTCAAATTTCATCCCTTAAAGCCCCCTTTTTAAAAAATTACCTTTACTGACAATCATAGTATGAAAGCGTTAAACTTTCAATCCTGCTGAAGCCTGTAATCTAAATATTTTTGTGAAAGTATGAATCATGAAAGGCTTGACGACAATAGGAACAAAAAGAGGAGGTCTTTGTTTTGGCAAGTGTTAAGGATATCATGACAAAGGAATTGTTATATTGTACGGTTCTCGATAATGTATACGAAGCAGCGGTGAAAATGAAGGAAGGCAACATTGGCGCGGTTCCCGTCGTTCGCGATGACAGCCTTGAGCTTGTCGGCATTGTGACTGACAGGGACTTGGTGCTGCGGGGCATAGCCGAGAGAAAGCCGAATTCGCAAAAAGTAACAAATGTTATGACGACAGATCTTGTGACATTGCAAGAAGATGATTCCCTCGAAAAGGCAATCGAGCTCATGGGCGATCATCAGATCAGGCGGATCCCGGTTACAAACGGGAAAACATTAACGGGAATCATCACGCTGGGGGATGTCTCGACTTACGAAAAATCAAACCGTCAAGCAGGAGATGCGCTGACGTTTATTTCGGAAAATGAAGAGAGATCAGGCGATTTTCTTCATTAAAAAACATATTTGCGGTCATTTGCAAATAGGCTGTATTGTGATTGAAAATTCGTCCGAGTTCTGTTTAAATGACACTAAAGACAAGTTTTTCGGCGGAATGCGATGTATGCCGTTTATGTGATATATTGATCCGTTGGCAGGAGGTGGAAATTTGAAGAATGTATTAAGAGCTTTCTTGATCCTTCTCATTGTTGCGGCATCGTATGCTCTTTTTATCCAATACGGTTCAAGCCCTGAAAAAATCGTCAAAGAAGACAAGCCGCAAGTGTCCAACGATGATGCGAAGAAGGAAAGAGCGCTGAACATCCCTTCATCCGGTTTGCTTTCATTCATCGGGAAATCGGCTGATACGGTGGAAAAGAAGCTGGGCAAACCGGACAGGATCGACCCGTCTGCTTACGATTACAAATGGTGGGTGTACAATAAGGGGCCGGAACAATACGTTCAAATCGGCATTTTGGATCATAAGGCTGTCACGCTTTTTGCGACAGGCGAGAAGATCAATACGGCACCGTTTAAAATCGGGCAGCCGGCAAGGGACGTGTTTAAGAAAACCCAAATTGCTCCATACGTTAATGTCAAATACGACGGTAGCTCGTACCGGTTTGAGTTTTCAGAGGAAGATATGAACACGAGGCCGACTGTAAAAGCAGGCGATCTTTATGTTCAGCTGTATATGGATAAATTCGAAGGAACGCTGTCAAGCGTCAGGGCGTTCGATGCCGAAACGCTGATCAAGCAGAGGCCGTATGAGGTCGTCTACAGGGGAACGCTGATCGAACCGAAGGCGCTGACTGAATCTGATTGGCAGCAAGTCGAGAAAGCAAATGAAAAACAAATCTTTGATTTGACAAACGTGATCCGTGCAAAGCGCGGACTGTCCCGGCTTTCCTGGGATGAAGCCGTCGCAAAGGTCGCCTACGGCCACAGCCGCGATATGAAAGAACACAGCTATTTCTCTCACGTTTCCAAAACGGACGGCACGTTAAAGGACCGTCTTGAAAAAGGACACGTGAACTTTGAGCAGGCGGGGGAAAACATCGCCCTCAATTACGTTGACGGCCCGGCTGCGGTTGAAGGCTGGCTCAACAGCGAAGGACACAGAAAGGCTCTGTTAAACGCCGATTATACCCATCTGGGGGTAGGTGTGGATCAGAAGTATTATACGCAAAATTTTATCAAACAGTGGAATTGAGTAAGAGCCCGGGGATGCCCCGGGCTTGTCTTATATACGATTTCACAGCAATTCGATCGTCCTGTTCGCGGTGACGCTTTTTTTATTGCCGATCCTTTCGGAGATGGAGGTTCTGGAGAAAAACGGCATTGAGACGATTCCGCCCGGCGTTTCAGAGATTCGAAAAATGGGAGGCGGCATTCACTGTTCGACGCTTCCCTTTTAAGGAAAGACATTCAGCAGGGGAATTTTAGGCGAACACATTTTGCATGATCACGATACATTATAGTAGGCACTTGTTTTTCGGAGGGGGTGTAGACGTTGGCAAATCAAAACGCAAAATCATCGATCGATGAATTTAAGCGGTTTATTAAGCGGCATCCTAAGCTGATTTCCGCGGTGCGGAAGGAGGAGAAAAGCTGGCAGGAAGTGTATGAGAACTGGGTTTTGCTAGGGGAAAACGACGCGATTTGGGAGCCGTACAGAGAGGAAAAAGAGATGAAAGAAAAGCCGTCCGGCGGGGGCGGGAAAAACGATTTCATTTCGAAAATGGTGACGGCCGTCAAAAGAATGGACGCCGACCAAATGAACGAACAAATCAATAAAGTGAGCCAGTCTATTTCTTCACTGCAAAGCTTGCTCAGCCAGTTTTCCGGAGGCGGCCAAAAAAATGTGAACCATAGCGGTGGACAGCATCCGTTTTCTTTCCGAAAAGATTAACAAAGGAGTTTGTCATGCGTAAAGAAGTGCAGGAATATGTGTTCGCAAGTGAGGAGCGCCGCCGCTTTATCCGGGAGCAGCCGGTCTGGTACCGCAAGCTTTCGCGCCGTCCGGATGATTTGTCAGAGTTTCAGCTTGATATGATGAATTTTTACGAAAAAACGATTCCCCACCGTGTAAGCCAGTTTTCAAGCAGCCTACAGATGGCCCAAATGATGATTCAAATGTTTCAGGCCATGCGAACTCAGGACTAATCGGACCCTGAGTCTTTTTTTATGATCATAAAACATCCCTCATCAGTCAAAACTAGCCGGTAAGGGAGTTGATCCACATGAAGAAAAGGTGTCTGATTGCCTGCGTTTGCCTGCTTTTGGCCGGCTGCACGACTTATAAGCCGAAGCCTAAAGGCATCACAGAAGAAGATATGCTGAAAGCTTTCGATGTATCAAAGACAATAGACATTTTGAAAAATGCCGTTTTATGATACACTAATATTCGGAGGTGCATGTCAATGTATGCCACAACGGAATCCTTGCGGCTTCAAAACGAAGCGGATGTTTTGGCCAACATGATTCTTCAATCAGAGGCGGCTGAACATTACAGAATGTGCTACAAGCGTCTCCGAGAAGATGAAGAGGCCGGGCGTATCATCGCTTCATTCACAAAAGTAAAAGAACAATACGAGGATGTACAGCGTTTTGGGAAGTATCATCCTGATTATAAAGAGATTTCAAAAAAAATGAGGGATATTAAACGAAAGCTGGACCTTCATGATACAGTCGCCGATTTTAAAAAGGCGGAAACCGAGCTGCAAAGCATACTTGATGAGGTCAGTGTAGAGATCGGCCGGGCGGTGTCAGAACACATCAAAGTACCGACTGGAAATCCTTATTTTGACAATCTTTCATCCTGCAGCGGCGGCTGCGGATCAGGCGGAAGCTGCGGCTGTAAAGTATCCTGACGAGACCCTTTTTAGTCTCGTCCTTTTTCTTAGAACGTGACATAGCGACAGGCAGGTGAAAAATATGGAAGATCGACGTCAAGGATTAATCGTCTGGCTCCATTCCTTAAAGCAGGCGAAAATGCTCAGGAAATTCGGGAACGTTCACTACGTCTCAAAACGTTTGAAATATGTAGTTGTTTACTGCAATATGGATGAAGCTGAAAGAATCGCGGCTAAGATTGGTTCGTATTCTTTTGTCAAACAGGTGGATCTGTCCTATAGACCGTTTTTAAAAGTGGAATTTGAATCTAAGCTCGACAAGGCAAAAGAGTACGATTATAAAGCAGGAATTTAATATTTTGTTAAAAAAATCCCCGCAGAAAACCTGCGGGGTCCTTCTATTCCTTAACGATTTAAGGAGAAGGCAAAGGGAGAGGAGAAACCGGAGGAAGAACTTATGGGGAAACGTAAGTCTTCTCCGCGGTTGGCAACAACATCAATCGATGCTGTTGCTACTAGTATCACCAGGTGTTCAGTCTCCTATACATAAGAAATCACACTTTGGCTGTTTGTGCCAAAAAACACTTTATGATAAGATAGTGATGATTTTTTTCGAGTTTTAAGGAAAAAGTGGTGGAAATATGAGAGTGATTTCTGGGACTTATAAAGGGCGTGCATTAAAGGCGGTTCCCGGCACGTCAACAAGGCCGACGACTGACAAAGTGAAAGAATCCATTTTTAATATGGTCGGCCCTTATTTTGACGGCGGAGACGGCCTTGATCTGTATGCGGGGAGCGGCGGATTAGGCATCGAAGCGCTCTCCAGAGGCTTTGACCGGATCGTTTTCGTTGACCGGGATTTTAAAGCGATTCAAACCGTAAAAAACAACCTGCAAACATTGGGGATCCAAAAGCGCGCGGAGGTCTACAGAAACGACGCTGACCGGGCTTTGCACGCATTGGTGAAAAGGGGCTTGACGTTCGATGCGATTTTTTTGGATCCGCCATATCGGGAGCAAAAACTGGAAGCGCTTCTTTCGATCGTTGACAAAGCCAATATGTTGACTGATAAAGGGTTTATCCTGACGGAGCACGCAAAAGAAGTGGTGCTGCCGGAACAAGTGGGCGAACTCCTGAGAACACGGCAGGAAATATACGGTGTAACAGGGGTAACGATCTACAGAAAGAGAGGGAATGGGGATGGCTAGCATTGCCGTTTGTCCCGGAAGTTTTGATCCGGTGACCTTTGGACATTTGGATATCATCAGACGCGGAGCGAAAGTGTTTGACCGGGTCTATGTATGCGTTTTAAACAATTCTTCAAAACAGCCGTTGTTTACGGTAGAGGAGCGCTGTGATCTGCTGCGTGAAGTCACGCAGGACATCCCGAATGTCCATGTTGACTCATTTCAGGGGCTTTTGATCGAATATGCGAAAAGCAAGGACGCGAACGTCATCTTGCGTGGGCTGAGAGCTGTCTCCGATTTTGAATATGAGATGCAGGGGACCTCGATGAACAAAGTGCTTGACGAAAATATTGAAACGTTTTTCATGATGACAAACAACCAGTATTCGTTCTTGAGTTCAAGCATCGTCAAAGAGGTGGCGAAATACAAAGGATCAGTAGCAGAACTCGTGCCGGAAGCGGTAGAAGCTGCGCTTGAAAAAAAGTTTGCAAAAGAATGAGCGGCCTAAAACGGCTGCTCATTTTTTCGCAGTTGCCGTGCGTTTTGTGTAAAGAACGATGTAAAGCAAAAGAGTTGCAATTGTAAGAAGCGGGCCCGTTTGAACGATGGCATTCCACGTCTGTGTAAAAAACGTTTCAGGTTTCCCGTCCCGCAAAAATGAGAAAGCAGGCTGATTCGGGTAATGGAAGGCTGTGTAAAGAGGCTTCCATAGGATAAGGGCAAAAGCTGCAGCATAGATTCCCTGCAGGAGCCGTGCGAAAAAAAACGGTTTGAAACGAATGTCCGTTTCGGCCAAAATACCGGCGACCTGCGCCTGTACGCTGAACCCGCTGAAGCCTAAAATGAAGCTGACAACGATAGCTTTTTGCAGCAGATCGGCATCTGTTGCGCTGACAAGCTTGCTTCCGAGCGTGATCTCAAACAAGCCTGACAGTAAGGGCTTGTCAAAGCTTGCGGGAAAATGGAGCGCTGTCATGATCGAACGGGTGGCATAAGAAAGAACATCGGCAATTTTCACGGCGGAAAGAATGTTGTTGAAGACAGAAAAAAGAATGATGAAACCGCCGACCATGAGAAGCGTCTGCACGGAAGAAATAACAGCATCGCTCAATAGTTTTCCAAGCGGTCTTTTTTCTTGAAGCCTTGCCTGGTGAAGGGCTTTGAAGGCATCTTTCATGGAAGGCAGGGGAAGCTTCTTTTTTCTGGCGTGGAGGATTTCTTCTTTTCTTCCATATGATCGCATTGTCAGCCCGACAGCCAAATTGCCTAAATAGTGAGCCGCGGCAAGCAAGATGCCTAGCGACGGATTATGAAAAAAGCCGACCGCGACAGCCCCGAAAATAAAGAGCGGGTTCGACGAATTCGTAAATGAAACGAGCCGCTCGGCTTCAACCCGGGAAATCTGCCGTTCCTGCCTGAGCCTTGAGGTGAGCTTTGCTCCTGCAGGGTTTCCGGAAGCCATGCCCATCGCGAGAACGAATCCGCCGACGCCGGGAACCCGGAAGACGGGTCTCATAAAAGGCTCGAGGAGGAGCCCGACAAACTTGACGATCCCGAACCCGATTAAGAGCTCTGATAAAATGAAAAAGGGCAATAAGGAAGGGAAAACGACTTCCCACCACATGGCAAGCCCGCTTTTTGAAGCGTTTAGCGATTCCTGCGGGTGGGTGATGACGGCAGCGGTAAACATAAGCAGCACACCGGCAATGAGTATAGTCTTTATCTTTGACATGTCCATTTCTATCCCTCCTTACGGCTAACTGCACACCTAAAAAACCGGATCATGGTAAAATAAACGGGAGCGAAGAATCCTCCCAAGAAACTTCTTTATCATTATACGAGGCTTGGTCTGCATTTTAGACCATCAGATTCTCTCCCGTTTTTTGACAAAAAGCTGAATGTCTTGACCATACTAAACCCGAAAAGCTCTTCTCTTGAAATGGGGTCAATAGAAGGTATTTGGACATTCATACAGGCCGGGCGCGATGCCGGCCCGCTGTCAGCACGTTAATTTAAAGATGGAGGGTTACATATTCATGCTAAAAAGAAGATTTATCCGTATCGCATTATTGATCATGATCATCGGGGCCGCCCTGTCATTTGTCAAGCTGCCGTATTACATTACAGAGCCCGGCGAAGCGACGGAGCTCAATCCGTTAATCAAAGTGGACGGCGGGTATTCCGAAAAAGGCAGCTTTTCTTTGATGACCGTAAAAGTAGGGCCCGCAAATCCGATTACATACCTATGGGCAAAGGTGCGCCCTTATCATGAAATTCTTCCTGAAGACAACTTTAAACAAAAGGGCGAATCTGATGAGGAATATATGAAAAGACAGCTGCAGATGATGAGAGATTCCCAGGAAAATGCGATGATCGCCGCCTATAAGCGGGCGGGGAAAACCGTCAGCTACACATCGAACGGCGTTTATGCCATGGCGGTTGTTGACGGCATGCCTGCCAAAGGGAAGATAAAGGTCGGAGACAAAATCAAAAAAGTTGACGGAAAAACGTTTCAGTCGGCGGAGCGCTTTGTCCGCTATATCGAAACGAAAAAAGCCGGAGACACCGTCAAAGTCGTCATCGAACGGGATAACAAAGATGCGACATACGACATGAAGCTGAAAACGTTCAAGGACGATCCGAACAGAGCGGGACTGGGCGTTTCCCTTATAACGGACCGGAAAGTGAAAGTAAAACCGGCTGTTAAAATGGATATCGAAAACATCGGCGGACCGTCAGCAGGGCTGATGATGTCCATGGAGATCTACAATCAGCTCACAAAACAAGATGAAACAAAGGGTCATCACATTGCCGGAACAGGAACGATCGACGATGAAGGAAAAGTCGGACCGATCGGCGGAATCAGTCAAAAAATCGTTGCCGCAGACCGGGCGGGAGCCGATATCTTTTTTGCGCCGAATGAAGGAGGGAGAAAAGGGTCAAACTATGAGGAAGCGGTCAAAACAGCGAAAGATATTAACAGCGACATGAAAATCGTCCCCGTCGATACGATGGATGACGCGATCGAATATTTGAACAAAAAGGTAAAAAGCGCCTGAGTGAAAGACAGGCGCTTTTTTATGTTCGCAAAAATGTCCGGTTTTCTTCATCATATATGACCGGTGACAGCGAATACTCCTGCCCGGTCAGCATCGTTTGTGCGGGCTCCTTCAGCGGTGCGCTGTAAACCCGTCCGGCTTTGATGTCCAGGTCGAGGGACGGGTGGGAAAAGGCTCCGATTTTGGTGATGAGCGGAACGCGCAGCTCCTTTTTCTTTTTCGAAAGATACGCCTGCCCTTTTTTTGTCATCCCGAGAAGCCTGATGTAGGAAGGACGCTTTTCGGCAAGGATGCTGCGGATATCGGCTTTTTTTGCCCTCGTTAAAATGTGTGTGTTCATCCGCTGCAGCCGCGTCCATGTGTACCGTTTCGTTTTTAGCTGCTCCATGTACTCCGAATAAGAACGGGCGGTGCGGATTGCTTTCGCAATGCGATGCTCAAGGCCTTCTTCAACCTCATAAATCCCCTCTAACTCTTTTGTATCCATCGTATGGATGCTGTATTTCAAAAACGGAAAATAATTTTCCGGCGAGTGCCAAAGGCCGAAGGTTCCGGCGTATTCCTCGAGCTCCTCAGCCGATGCTTCAGGGAGAAAGGAGCTGCTGTCTGAAAGGCTCATCGTTTCCAGGATCGATTTGCGGATTGATGTCGCGCTTGCGATATGGCTTGGTCCTTCGGGGAGGTCGATATCATGATAGTCGGAGGAAAGGCGCGTTAAGGTTGCAGGTTTCATCCCGATATCATCCTGAAGGATCGCTTTGACATAGTGAAATCCGAGAATATTGTTCGGTTTTGACAAGTCGAGCGCGCGCGTTCCGTCTGACACGTTATGAAACGCCTTTGCCATCGCAGCGGGATAGCTCATTCCCGTTGATATATGCCGCTTCACTTCTTCATCGAGCTCATCTTTATGCTTGATCGTATAAATTGCCGTGTCAAGAAACGAATCAATATCGCCGTTTTCGCTTCCGAAAAACAAGGAAGTGCACTGCAGTTCGCCGAGGATCGAAACGGCGCCTTCGGCAAACGTTTCGGCCTTTTGGACGGCGAAAGCGTACGGAAGCTCAACGACGATATCAGCGTGGGACTTGAGCGCCATCTTCGTCCTCGCCCACTTCGAGACGATGGCGGGCTCGCCCCGCTGCAAAAAGTAGCCGCTCATCACTGCGATCGCAACATCGCTATGAGTCTGTGCCTTTGCCTCTTTTATATGGTATAAGTGACCGTTGTGAAAAGGGTTATATTCAACGATAACGCCGACCGCTTTCATTTTTCCACCTCTCTTGCATCTCTTGAAATAGTTGTGATACATTTACACAAGGAATGTGCAGAATGCCCGCTGTCAGCGGTGTTTTTTCTAAGTGTATGAATTGTTGTTCACGATGTCAACGCATGACTGAAGCGGGCCTGTGATCTGTAAAGAAAAAATATTGACAAAAAACATGATGAAAGCTATAATCATGTTTGTTGCTCTCTTAGAGGTGATACAATGAAATGGACGATACATCAGCTGAATCAAATGCCGAAGACGGGCTTTGAATTTGATGAAACAGTTGATCTGAGCGAACTCTCTCAACACTCGGATATACGCAGCATTTCACCGGTGCGGGTGAAAGGAAATGCGGAGATCGGATCAAAGCAGGCTGCATTTGATTTTACCATTTCGGGCGAGATGATCTTGCCTTGTTCCAGAACGCTTGTTGATGTTCGTTATCCATTCAGTATTTCAACAAAAGAACTGTTTATATTTCATAAGACCGACGAAATGGAGGATGAAGACGTCCGCATCGTTGAGGATGATCTGATCGATTTGACGCCGGTCGTAAAAGAAGAAATCCTTCTTGAGATCCCTATGCAAATCTTTTGTGAATCTGTTCAAAACGAAGAAGGTGCTCCACAGGAAGGCAAGGATTGGAAAGTCATTACAGAAGATGACCGGAAAAATCAAATCGATCCCAGACTTGCCGGTCTTGGGAAGCTCTTAAAACAAGAAGATGAATCTTAACGCTCTTTAAGGAGGTGGGAATAATGGCTGTACCTTTTAGAAGAACTTCTAAAATGAAAAAAAGACTTCGTCGTACTCACTTTAAATTGCAAGTGCCTGGTATGGTAGAATGCCCAAACTGCGGTGAGATGAAACTTTCACACCGCGTCTGCAAAGCATGTGGATCATACAAAGGAAAAGACGTAAAAAGCAACTAATCCATAAGAAACGAAAACACAAGACTTCCCGTCTTGTGTTTTTTTTGCGCGAAATCCCCTTCTAAAAAGAAAATAGTCTATCTACTCTATTAGCTGCATATGTATGAATTAAATTCATAAAGTCATGGAGGGGGATAACTTTTGACGGTTACAAGACAGGATGCATGGACGCAGGATGAAGATATATTGCTGGCTGAGGTCGTATTGCGGCACATCAGGGAAGGCGGCACACAGCTGTCGGCGTTTGAGGAAGTCGGCAAAGCGCTGAGCAGGACGGCCGCTGCCTGCGGCTTCCGCTGGAATTCCTTTGTCAGAAAGCAATACCAGTCTGGCATCGAGCTGGCCAAAAAACAGCGCAAAGAATTGCGGAAAAAAATAGGAATCCACTCGGCCAACATGCCGAATGCGGTAAAAAGCATTTCCGGAGGCGCGGCGGACAGCCTGACGATTGACGATGTCATCCGTTTTTTAGAAAAATTGAAACATGCACCAGGCCACAAAGATGCGAGCGATGAAAAGGAGCGGCTTATCGAAGAAGTCAACGCCTTGAAAGAAGAGGTTGAAAAGCTCAAGAGTGAAAACGAATCGCTGAAGAAACAGCTTGAACTGACAGAGGAGGATTATAAAGCGCTGATCGAAATCATGGAGCGGGCCAGAAAAATGGTGGTTCTTCAGGAGGATGAACGGAACAAAAAGGCCAAATTTCAAATGGAACCGAACGGGAGCCTCGAAAAAATGGAAAAGTAGAGAACCGGCCATTGTTTTCGGCCGGTTTTTGCTTATGCGGATTCAGAGCTTTGCCCGGTTTCGCTGTTTGGATGCCAAATCAGCGGATTTTCCCCTTTGTCACGGGCCATGTCGTATTTGACTAATTGGAAGCCCATTTTGTTCCAGAAGTCTGAAGATTTCACGCGCGGACTTGTGCGAATCGGGAGCCCGAACGATTTGGCGAATTCCACCAGCATTGTCCCGTACCCGTTGCGCTGATAGCCCGGCAATACTTCGAGCTTCCAAAGCTCAAGGTAATCTTCGCCTTCATCGAAATATTGATTGTATTTCCCATCCGCTTTATACAGGCTCATTCTTGCCACGAGCCGATCCCCGTAATAGATGCCGTAAAACGGCGAGTCGCTGTCGTTTTCGATCATATTGCTTTCAAGGTCCTCCAGCATGGAAAGCTCTTGAATCCCGTATTCCCGGAATTTTTTAAATTCCTCAAGCGTTTTATAATTGATCTGCAAACGTTCGACTTTGACCATTTTGTTACCCCCTTGTTTGTGGTCTATCTATATTGTAATCGCTTTATTGGAAAAATCCAAATGATAATAAATTTTCTAAATAAACGCGCAAAACGATTTTCTGAAAATTTGAAACGCCCAGGAAGTCAACCGTTTAAATTTTTGCTATGATATACAGTATATAAAAAACGGGCAGGATGTGAGAATTTGAAAATCGGAGTAATTGGAGGAGGCTCGGTCGGGCTCCTTTTTGCGTATTATTTTTCGTTCCGCCATGAAGTGACGGTGATCACAAAAAGGCGGGAGCAGGCGGAAGCGATTCGGCAAAACGGTATCCGCCTTATAGCGGATGGAAAAGAAGGTGCCGCCAAAACGGAAGCAACCGTAAAGCCTGATGCGGCATACGACCTTCTGTTTGTCGCGGTAAAGGCGCATCAGCTCGAATCCGTTTTGCCGCAATTGGAAAATGCGGCTCCCCGGAATATTATGTTTTTGCAAAACGGTATGGGTCACATTCCCGAGCTTGAGAAATGGGATGCCGGGCACCGCGTTTTTGTCGGGGCCGTGGAGCACGGAGCCGTTAAAGAAAATGACTATACGGTCCGCCATACCGGAAAAGGGGCCGTCAAATGGAGCGCGTTTTCAGGGAATTCAGCTTCGGAGGCGCTTATCAAAGAGCTGGCTTCCGTTCATGAAGCGTTTCCTTTCATGTGGCAGGAAGACTGGTACGACATGCTTGCCGGCAAATTGATCGTCAACGCGTGCATCAACCCGATGACGGCACTTTTGCGGGTGAAAAACGGCAAGCTCGTCGAAGAACAGGCCTATTTTTCATATATGAAGCTCGTTTTTGAAGAAGCGAGCCGGATTTTAGCCGTTGAAGATCCGGAAGCGTCCTGGGAAAACGTTCTGTCGGTTTGCCGAAACACAAAGCGGAACACTTCTTCGATGCTTGCGGATGTTGCTGCAGGAAGGAAAACGGAAGCTGATGCCATTATGGGCTATTTGCTGAAACGGGCGAAGGAAGCTGGGGAATCCGCTCCTCATCTCGCCTTTTTATACGACAGCATCAAGGCGCTGGAAAAGGGATGAAGCTAAATCTTTTGACCAAAACGCCGAACGTGCTATACTCTTTTCGGAAAGCTAACTATTTACTGGAGAAAGGAAGTTCGAAAGATGCAGCTTACTGAACTTTCCATGAAAAGTCAAAACCCATTTGTACGAGACTATCTAGATGGAAAAGAGGAGACAACTCCATTTTTTGATTACGGTTTAAACAGAGAAGATTGGGAAGTCCGGTTGTGCGATCTTTCCTCAAGGACATATGACCGCAGCGCCTTAGCCGATTATCTGCTCGGCTACCACAGCAAATTCCGGTCAAAAAAGATGAATGAGGCAATCGAGCGGCTCCGCGATCCCGCGAGCGTCGCAGTCGTCGGGGGACAGCAGGCCGGTCTTTTGACAGGGCCCCTATACACCATACATAAAATCGTATCGATCCTTGTGTTTGCACACGAAAAAGAACAAGAACTGAACGTTCCGGTCGTTCCTGTTTTTTGGGTGGCGGGGGAAGACCACGATTTAGACGAAATCAATCATCTGTATGTATCAGACGGCGGAAATGTGAAAAAGCACAAGCTCGCTCAAGCTCATTGGAAGAAAAGCCAGGCCGCAAAAACGGCGCTTGATTCCGATAAAGCCGAGCAATGGCTGAACAGGTTGTTCGCTTCCTTTGAAGAAACCGAGTACACGAACGGGCTTCTCTCAAAGCTGAAGCGATGTTTGCGGCAATCTTCTTCCATTGCCGAGTTTTTTGAATATATCATCGCCGATCTGTTCGAGAATGACGGGCTCGTCTTGCTGAATTCGGGCGATCCTGGACTAAGGTCTCTTGAGGTTCGTTTTTTTCAGGAATTGCTTGAGAAAAACGATGAGCTCTCCCAAGCCGTGAAACAACAGCAGGCGCACATGGAGGAACTGGGCTATTCCCCGATTATTGAAGGGGCGGCTGAGCATGCGAACCTTTTTTACGAACACGACGGAGAGCGGTTTTTGATCGAAAAAAAGGACGGTGCTTTTTTCGTAAAGGAGCTTGAACTCGAGTTGACGCGGGCAGAGCTTCATCAGCTGATGGGCGAACAACCTGAAGCATTCAGCAACAATGTTGTCACAAGGCCGTTAATGCAGGAATTTCTCCTTCCGACCCTGGCATTTATCGCAGGGCCGGGCGAAATCAATTACTGGGGAGAGCTAAAAAGCGCTTTTCAAGTGATGGGCTTTAAAATGCCGCCTGTTGTGCCGAGGCTGAACATCACGTTTTTGGAACGGCATATCGAAAAAAAACTGGCTGAGCGGGGCATTGACCTCAAGGAAGCGCTGGAACAGGGATCTGCCGCCAAAAAAGAGCAGTTTTTCGAAAGCAGGGTGCCAAGCGGGTTTACTGAGGCCGTCAAACGGGCCAAAGAAGAAATCGAAAGCATTCATTCCGGCATCCGGATAGAAGCGCTCGACATTGACCGCAGCCTTGAGCCTCTTCTTGAGAAAAACGCCGGCTTTATTCAGGATCAGCTATCATTCGTCGAAAGAGCGGTCATCAGAAGGATTGAGGAAAAGGAAAACAACATTCTGCGCGATTTTGACAAAATTCAAACGAGCATCAGGCCGTTGGGTGCTCCGCAAGAGAGAATTTGGAATATCATGTATTATTTGAACAAATACGGTCCTGATTTCTTGGAAAACTACAAAAAATTACCATATTCTTTTCAGAATATGCATCAAGTTGTCAAACTTTGAAATAATTTTTTAAAAAACCTTGACTAGTTCAGGGTTTTTTTTTGTTCTAAAACAGTGTAAAATGAATTTGTGGAGGGAAGTGGTGGATAGTGGTGAGTTAAGGAACGAAAGTGGGGGCCGAGATCATGTTTATGGGTGAATATCAGCATACGATAGATGCAAAAGGCCGCATGATCGTTCCGGCAAAGTTCAGAGAAGGCCTCGGCGAGCAGTTTGTACTGACGAGAGGGCTTGATCAGTGCCTGTTTGGCTATCCCATGTCCGAATGGAAACTCATCGAAGAAAAATTGAAGGCTCTTCCTCTCACTAAGAAAGATGCACGCGCGTTTACCCGCTTTTTTTTCTCCGGCGCCACGGAATGCGAGCTGGACAAGCAGGGAAGAATTAACATTGCCTCTCCGCTGTTAAGCTACGCGAAGCTTGAAAAGGAATGCGTGGTTATCGGGGTTTCAAATCGGATTGAATTGTGGAGCAAAGAGATTTGGGAACAATATGTAGAAGAGCAGGAAGATTCATTTGCCGAAATTGCTGAAAACATGATCGGCTTTGATATATAATGAATCTTTGCGAGATGAAAGCAACGCTCACAGCCAGTTCATTTGAAAAAAAGGTGGGACTAGTTAAGAAATGTTTCAGCATACAACAGTACTATTAAAGGAAACAGTTGACGGTTTAAACGTAAAAGAGGACGGTACATATGTAGACTGCACGTTAGGCGGAGCAGGACACAGCGCATATTTACTTTCCAAGCTGTCAAAGGACGGCAGATTAATCGCTTTTGATCAGGATGATACAGCGCTCCGCCATGCGCAGGAAAAACTGGCGGATGATGAAGGGAAAGTGACTTTCATAAAAAGTAATTTTCGGTATTTAAAAGACCGTCTAAACGAAATCGGCATCACAAAGGTGGACGGTGTTTTATTTGATTTGGGCGTCTCATCTCCTCAGCTGGACACGCCTGAAAGGGGATTCAGCTATCATCATGATGCCCCGCTCGATATGCGTATGGATCAATCCGCAAGCCTTTCGGCGAAAGAAGTCGTCAATGAGTGGCGCTACGAGGATCTGGTCAGGATTTTCTTCAAATACGGCGAAGAAAAGTTCAGCAAACAGATTGCCAGAAAAATCGAAGAGGCAAGAGGAAAATCGCCTATTCAAACGACAGGGCAGCTTGTCGATATCATTAAGGAAGCAATTCCGGCACCCGCGAGACGAAGCGGCGGCCATCCCGCCAAGCGGATTTTCCAGGCGATTCGGATTGCGGTAAACGATGAGCTGAAGGTATTTGAAGAAGCGCTTATACAGGCGGTTGACGTTCTCAAACCGGGCGGAAGGGTGTCTGTCATCACATTCCACTCGCTGGAGGACCGGATCTGCAAAACGGCGTTTAAAGAAATGTCTTCACTGCCTGAACTGCCTCACGGATTGCCGGTGATTCCAGAGGAGTTTGAACCGAAATTAAAATTAGTCAATAAAAAGCCGATCACTCCTTCGAAAGAGGAGCTTGAAAACAATAACCGCGCCCGTTCAGCGAAGCTGCGCATCGCGGAAAAAGCACGAGAATGAGCGATGAATAAAAAGGAGGTCATCAGTCTATGAGCAATTTAGCTTATCAAGCGGAAAAACAGCAAAGACATACACAGCAAAGCCCGGAAAAATCCGTTGTCATCCGGAGAAGGGCATCGATCACATTGGGGGAAAAGGTGCTGATCGTCCTGTTCGCCCTGGCTGTTCTCGGCGGTTCGCTCTTTATGATTTCACGAGCGTTCGCTGCGTACCAGACGAATATCGAAATCCAAAAACTCGAAAAAAAGGTTGAAGCGGAAGGCAATAGAGTTGATGACCTCAAAAAGACGGCAGATGAGCTGAAGGAACCTGAACGGATCATGGAAATCGCGCGGAAAAAAGGCCTTCATTTAACAGACAAAAAAGTGAAAAACATACAGGAATGATGCGAAATGCCGAAAAAGAATAAATTTATGAACAGAGGAGCGGCAATACTCAGTATTTGTTTTGCCCTCTTTTTCTTTGTCATTTTAGGAAGATTCGTCTTTATTCAAGCGACAGGCAAAGTCAACGGGGAAGTTCTTGCCGTCAAGGCGAAAGAAAAGTATGAAAAAAAACGGACGATCGAAGCGCATAGAGGATCGATCCTTGACCAAAACGGAAAAGTGCTGGCAGAGGACACCTCGACCTATAAGGTGATCGCGATTTTGGATAAAAAGATGACAGTGGATATGAAACACCCTCAGCACGTCGTCAACAAGGAAGAAACGGCGAAAAAGCTCGCCCCGATCCTAGGAATGGATGAAGGAAAAATACTTGACATCCTCAATAAAAAAGGATTCCAAGTCGAATTCGGTTCAGCAGGCCGCGACATTTCGTACAGCCAAAAAGAAAAAATCGAAAAGCTCAACCTCCCGGGCATCGCCTTTATCCGCGATACAAAACGATATTATCCGAACGGAATTTTCGCTTCCAACCTGATCGGCTACTCCCAGGTGAACGGGAAAACGGGTGAAATGAAAGGCATGATGGGCCTCGAAAAAACGCTGAACGACTATTTGAAGGACACGGACGGCTATGTCACATATGACACGGACAGAACAGGGTGGCGCCTGCCGAACAGCGGCGAAAAAGTGACAGCGCCCAATAACGGGGACAACGTGTACTTGACGGTCGACCAGAAGATCCAAGCCTTTTTGGAAGACAGCATGACGACGGTTCAGAAGGAATATCAGCCGAAGAAAATCATGGCAGCGGTCGTCGACCCGAAAACGGGCAAAGTGCTTGCGATGGGGCAAAGGCCGAGCTTTGACCCGAACAAGCGGGATGTCACCAACTATTACAACGACCTGGTCTCCTACAGCTTTGAGCCGGGATCGACGATGAAGATCTTCACCCTGGCGGCCGCGATCGAAGAAGGCGTCTATAACGGGGGAGATTCATACAAGTCGGGCACCTATTCGGTCTCCAAAAAGGATAAGCCGATTCAAGACCACAACAACGGCAACGGCTGGGGACCGATCACGTTTAATGAAGGCGTTGAGCGCTCTTCAAACGTCGCCTTTGCGATTCTTGCCAACGAAAAGCTCGGAACCGACCGCTTCAACCAGTATTTAAGGAAGTTTCATTTTTATGATAAAACAGGCATCGATTTGCCTGGAGAAGCGTCCAGCAAAATCAACTTTAAATATTTGCGGGATAAAGTATCTACTGCCTTTGGTCAAAGTTCAGCGGTAACGCCGATCCAGCAGCTCCAGGCTGCGACAGCGATCGCCAACAACGGAAAGATGGTGAAACCGTATGTGATCGATCATATCGTTGATCCGGACGACAAGAAAACGGTTATGCAAAATAAACCGAAGCAGGTCGGCCAGCCGATTTCCGCGAAAACGGCGAAAGAAGTGCGCGATCTTCTCGGTAAAGTCGTCACCTCCAAAAAAGGGACGGGGCAGCCGTATCAGATCGAAGGGTTTGACGTCGCCGGAAAAACGGGAACGGCGCAGATCGCAGGCCCTGACGGCAAGTATTTAACCGGAAAGGACAACTACGTGTTTTCCTTCATGGGAATGGCACCGAAGGACGATCCGAAGCTGTTGATCTATGTCGCCGTCCAGCAGCCGAAGCTAAAAGATACAGAAACGGGATCAGCACCTGTTGCAAAGATTTTCAATCCGGTTATGAAAAACAGTCTTCACTATTTAAATATCACGCCGTCGAGCAGCAAGAAGGACGGCAAAAAAGACCAGGACAAGGAAATAACGATGCCTGACCTGACAGGCAAACGAACAGAGTCTGCGGCAAAAGAGGCGAAAGAGGAAGGCCTTGATCCGGTTGTGATCGGCGACGGAATGGCCGTGATAGAACAGTATCCGAAAGCAGGCGAAGAAGTGCTCCCGAATGAACGGGTATTCTTAAAAGCAGACGGGAAGATCACGATGCCTGACATGACGGGCTGGTCAAAACGCGACGTCCTCCGCTTCGCTTCGGTTTCGGGCATTCACATCGAAACGAGCGGACAGGGGTATGTGACAGGTCAAAGCGTGAAAAAAGGCAAGACATTAAAAACAAAAACAGTCATAAAAGTGACTTTGAAAAACTCTTAAAGCAAATCTAAAAGGCTGTCGGCTAAGGTCGATAGCCTTCTATATTGCAAGAGGCGGCGCCTGGTCCGAAAATAGAGAAAACGAGGCCGTTCTATCAAAACGCTCCAAAGCATAAAATGAAACAAGCCTATATAAGGAGTGAACGGTCCCTTGCGCGTTTCTAATGTGACTGTCAGAAAACGCTTAATTTTTGTTCTGATTTTTGGCGTGATCATCTTTTTGATTATCGATACAAGGCTCGGATATGTTCAATTTGTGCTGGGAGATAAGCTGACGTCTTTGGCAAAGGATTCGTGGAGCCGGAATCTCCCATTTGAACCGGAACGCGGGGAAATTCTTGACCGGAACGGGGTCAAGCTTGCGACAAATCAAAGCGCGCCGTCTGTTTTGGTCGTTCCGAAGCAGGTCGACAACCCGATCAGAACGAGCAAACTGCTGGCCAATGTTCTAAATATGTCAGAGGAAAAAGCGTACAAACACGTGACGAAAAAAACTTCCATTGAAAGGATCAATCCGGAAGGGCGGAAAATATCACACGAAAAGGCAAAAGAAGTCAGGGATTTGAATTTAAAAGGCGTGTATATCGCAGAAGACAGCATCCGCCATTATCCGTTCGGCAGCTATCTGTCCCACGTTCTCGGCTTTGCGGGGATCGACAACCAGGGGCTGCTTGGACTTGAAGCGTTTTACGATGACGAGCTGAAGGGCGAAAAAGGCTATGTGAAGTTTTACTCTGATGCAAAAGGAAAAAGAATGCCGGGCGAAGCTGATGACTATACGCCGCCAAAAGACGGTCTCGATATGAAGCTGACGATCGATTCGCGGGTGCAGACGATCATGGAGCGCGAGTTTGACATCGCTGAAGCCAAATACAACCCGGACGGGATGGTCGGCGTTGCGATGAATCCGAAAAACGGCGAGATTTTGGCGATGGTGAGCAGGCCGGATTTTGATCCGGCAAACTATAAATCTGTCGATCCGAAAATCTATAACCGGAATTTGCCGGTATGGAGCACGTACGAACCGGGGTCGACATTTAAGATCATTACGCTTGCGGCAGCCCTTGAAGAGCAAAAAGTCAATCTGCAGAAAGATCATTTCTACGATAAAGGATCTGTTGAAGTGGACGGGGCGAGGCTGAAATGCTGGAAGCGGGGCGGGCACGGATCACAGTCGTTTCTCGAAGTCGTCCAAAATTCGTGCAACCCGGGCTTTGTCGAGCTCGGCCAGCGGCTCGGCAAGGATAAGCTGTTCAGCTACATTAAAGATTTCGGCTTTGGCAAAAAAACCGGGATCGACCTTCAGGGGGAAGGTACAGGCATTTTGTTCCCGCTTGACCGCGTCGGCCCCGTCGAACAGGCGACAACAGCCTTCGGGCAGGGCGTATCAGTGACGCCGATTCAGCAGGTTGCAGCCGTATCAGCGGCGGTCAACGGAGGAACGCTGTACACGCCGTACATCGCGAAAGAATGGATCGATCCAGCCACAAAACAAACCGTCAAAAAACAGACGCCGATGCCGAAAAAGAAGGTCATCTCTGAAGAAACGTCCAAACAAATCCGCTATGCGCTCGAGAGCGTCGTCGCCCAAGGGACGGGACGGAACGCGTTTGTCGACGGCTACCGCGTCGGCGGCAAAACGGGTACCGCGCAAAAAGTTAAAGACGGCAAGTACTTGAAAAACAACCATATCGTTTCATTTATCGGCACTGCGCCTTCTGACGATCCGGGCATCGTCGTGTACGTTGCCGTCGATAATCCGAAAGGAACGATTCAATTCGGGGGTACCGTCGCGGCTCCGATCGTCGGCAATATTATGAGAGACAGCCTCCCGCAGCTCGGCATCGAAAAGCGAAAAGACCAAATTGAACGCAAGTACCAATGGCTGGACAAAAAACTGGTGGAAGTCCCGAACCTTATAGGGCTGTCTGTGACAGAGCTTGAACCGCTGCTCATCAACCTCAACCTGAAAGCATCGGGGAAAGGGGACGTCGTCGTTCAGCAATCGCCGAAACCGGGCGAGAAGGTAAAAGAAGGTTCGACGATCCGTATATATCTTGACGACCAAGATTAATATAACGATAGACAAAAACGGCAGCCGGCTTTCTCAGCGGTTGCCCGTTTTTCAAAAAATGCATAGATTTTAAAGGATTAGCTGGATGTCTCCTCTTTTTTGCGCTAAAATATGAACTGTATGTCTGGCGCACCTTAAGTGGGCGCAAACCGTTAAAAACGGGACAGCGAATGAGATCCAATAGAACGCGAGAGGTTTGATACAATGAAATTAACGAAGCTTCTTACATACTTAAAAAACGAACCTTCCTATAAAGGACAAGAAGACCCTGACATTACTTCGATCGAAATGGATTCCAGGGAAGTCAAGACAGGAAGTCTTTTTGTTTGTATAAAAGGATATACAGTCGACGGGCACGACTACGTCCGGCAGGCCGCTGATAAAGGAGCGGCGGCGATCGTGGCCGAAAGGCAGGTCGATGCCGATGTTCCCGTGATTATCGTCCGCCAATCGAAGAGGGCGCTTGCCGTGCTTTCCGATGCCTTCTACGGCCAGCCGACCAAGCGGCTCAGACTCGTCGGCATCACCGGCACGAACGGGAAGACGTCGACGTCCCACATGGCTGAAGAAATCTTCAGAAAAGCGGGCTGCAAGACGGGCCTGATCGGCACGATGTACACGAAGATCAACGATGAGACATTCGATGTGAAAAATACGACGCCTGAAAGCGTAACTCTCCAAAAAACGTTCAAAAAAATGGTTGACCGCGAAGTGGATACAGCCATTATGGAAGTTTCTTCACACGCTCTTCATATGGGCCGGGTGCACGGCTGTGATTACGATATCGCCGCTTTTACCAACCTGACGCAGGATCACCTCGATTATCATCAGACAATGGACGAATACAAGCATGCGAAAAGCCTTCTTTTCTCACAGCTCGGCGGTTCTTTTAACCACGAACGTCCGAAGTGGGCCGTGTTAAATGCAGATGATCCCGCTTCAGAATACTTTGCCCAGGTCACGTCAGCCCATCTTCTGACTTACGGAATCTCCAATCGCGCCGATATCATGGCAGACAATATCGAGATGGCCCCGAAAGGGACAACCTTTGATCTCGTGACGCCGAAAGGGACGGAACGGGTGACGATCCCGCTCGTCGGCCTGTTTAACGTGTATAACGTGCTGACGGCGGCAGCGATCGGCTTCGCTGCGGATATTCCGTTTTCCGTGATTGTCGAAGCGATTAAGGGCTTAAAAGGCGTCAGGGGAAGATTTGAACTCGTTGATGCCGGACAGGACTTTCCGGTGATCGTCGACTACGCCCATACGCCGGACAGCCTTGAAAACGTCCTGAATACGTGCAGGGGCCTTACGGAAGGAAAGCTGTTTGTCGTCGTCGGCTGCGGGGGCGACCGCGATAAAACGAAGCGCCCGAAAATGGCGAAAATCGCCGCTGAATTGGCGGATGAGCCGGTCTTTACAGCCGACAACCCGAGAAGCGAGGATCCGCTCGCGATTTTGCGCGACATGGAAGAAGGGGTCAAAGGCGCTTATTATCACAGCATCGTCAACCGCGAGCAGGCGATCTTTTTCGCAATCGCAAACGCCAAAAAAGGCGACGTTGTCCTCATCGCCGGCAAAGGCCATGAAACCTATCAGCAAATCGGCGGCGAGACCTTCGACTTTGACGATGCCGAAGTGGCGAAACGAGCTGTTCTTGAGCTGAAATAAAACGAAAAAGATCTAGAGGAAAGAGTTGTTAAAGTGATGGATGCGTTTAAAATAAATCAACATATGAAAAAAAACGGTGAATATGATAAATGCGTATGCTGTTTCTTAAAAATCGGGGAAGGAGAGAAGAACAATGCTTGAACAAGTGATTTTGTTTACGATCATCATCGGCTTTTTAATCAGCGTTGTTTTGTCTCCGGTGTTTATCCCGTTTTTAAGAAGGCTGAAATTCGGTCAGAGCATCCGCGAGGAAGGGCCGAAGTCCCACCAGAAAAAATCGGGTACGCCGACGATGGGCGGCGTGATGATCATCATATCGATCATCATCACAACGATTGCCATGACGATCAAATTTTCCGAAGTCAGCATGAATATGTTCATGCTGCTGTTTGTTACGGTTGGGTACGGACTGCTCGGCTTTTTGGATGATTATATAAAAGTTGCGATGAAGCGGAACCTCGGCCTTACGTCAAAGCAAAAGCTCATCGGGCAAATCGTGATTGCCGCCGTGTTCTACGCCGTCTATTATGCTCAGGGGCTGCCGACGGACATCCGCATTCCGGGCACGGACGTATCGTTTGATCTCGGCTTTGTTTATCCGATCCTTGTGATCTTTATGCTTGTGGGCGGCTCAAACGCCGTCAACTTGACAGACGGGCTTGACGGGCTTTTGTCCGGGACAGCGGCGATTGCTTTCGGAGCATTTGCAATTTTGGCATGGAATCAGTCGCAATACGATGTCGCGATTTTCTCGGTTGCCGTCGTCGGGGCTGTTTTAGGCTTCCTTGTCTTCAATGCCCATCCCGCGAAGGTCTTCATGGGAGATACGGGATCGCTTGCCCTTGGCGGCGCGATCGTGACGGTTGCGATTTTAACGAAGCTCGAAATTCTGCTCGTGATCATCGGCGGTGTATTCGTCATCGAAACCCTTTCTGTCATCTTGCAGGTAATCTCGTTTAAAACGACAGGTAAACGAATCTTTAAAATGAGCCCGCTTCATCATCATTATGAGCTTGTGGGCTGGTCGGAGTGGAGAGTTGTCGTCACATTTTGGACAGCGGGTCTTCTGCTTGCCGTCTTAGGAATATACATCGAGGTGTGGTTATAAGTGGATACTCAAGATTTATTACAAAATCAAAACGTCCTAGTTTTGGGACTGGCAAAAAGCGGATATGCGGCTGCTTCGATCCTGCATGAAAGAGGCGTACACGTTGTGGTGAACGACCAAAAGCCTTTTGAAGAAAACGAGGAGGCCCAGATTCTTGCCGGAAAAGGGGTCGAAGTCATCTGCGGCTCCCATCCGACGGAGCTGTTCGACCTCCATTCCATCAGCATCCTGATTAAAAATCCGGGCATTCGCTATGAAAACCCGATGGTCGAGGAAGCGCTGAATAGAAACATCCCCGTCTGGACGGAGGTCGAGCTCGCGTATCATCTGACCGATGCGCCGTTCATCGGCATTACGGGTTCAAACGGAAAAACGACAACGACAACGCTTGTTTATGAAATGCTGAAAGCCGATTCCAAAAAAGCGCTTGTCGCGGGAAATATCGGAACGGCGGCGAGCGAGGTGGCTAACCGGACGAAAGGGAACGAATGGATCGTTACAGAGCTTTCCTCTTTTCAATTGATGGGGACGTATCAATTCAGGCCGAAAATCGGTTTATTATTAAACGTATTTGACGCCCACCTTGATTATCACCATTCACGGGAGAATTATGAACTTGCCAAGCAGCAGATATACCGAAATCAATCGGAAACAGACGTTGCCGTTGTCAATTTGGACGATGATACCGTTGTGAGGCTCGCCGAGTGTTCAAAAGCGGAAAAGGTCTGCTTCTCTGTCAGACAAGAGCTCGAACAGGGAGCCTGCGTTAAAGACGGAATGATCATGTTTAACGATCAGCAGGTGATGCCGCTGAAAGATGTCGTGCTGCCGGGCGAGCACAATCTTGAGAACATTTTGGCCGCAGTGTGCATCGTCAAAACGGCGGGAGTTTCCAATGAGGCGATCCGCCGAGTGCTGACAAGCTTTACAGGGGTTAAGCACAGAATGCAGTACGTGGCCACGATTCAAAACAGAACGTTTTACAATGACAGCAAAGCGACGAACATCCTCGCGACGAAAAAGGCGCTGTCATCCTTTGAAAAACCGGTGATTTTGCTTGCGGGAGGGCTTGACCGCGGAAACGAATTTGACGAATTAAAGCCGCACATGTCTTCTGTTAAAGCGATCATCACATTCGGCGAAACAGCGCCGAAGTTTGAGAAGCTGGCTGAGGATTTGGGAATACAACAGGTTAAACGTGTCGATAATGTTGAACAAGCAGCATCTGCGGCGTTCAGCCTGTCAGACGAAGGAGATGTCATTCTTCTGTCACCGGCATGCGCAAGCTGGGATCAGTACAAAACATTTGAAGAACGTGGTGACATGTTTGTAAACGCCGTGCATATGCTTAAATAAGGGCTTGTCTTTTAGTCTGAAAGCCCAAAGAAATGAAGCTTGGGGTGTTCGGCTTTGCAAACAAAAAAAACGTCACCGGATTTTTTACTGGTTATCATTACGTTATTATTGTTAACAATCGGGCTCATCATGGTATACAGCGCCAGCGCGGTATGGGCGACATACAAATATGACGATTCCTTTTTCTTTGCCAAACGGCAGCTGTTGTTTGCCGGCATCGGGATCATCGCCATGTTTTTCATTATGAACGTCGACTACTGGACGTGGAGGACGTATGCGAAAATCCTGATTATCGTTTGTTTTTTTCTCTTGGTCATCGTTCTCATTCCGGGGATCGGCATGGAACGAAACGGATCGCGGAGCTGGATCGGAGTCGGCGCGTTCAGCATTCAGCCGTCCGAATTTATGAAGCTTGCGATGATCGCGTTTTTAGCCAAGTTTTTATCGGAAAGGCAAAAGAACATCACATCGTTCAGAAAAGGCTTTGTGCCGGCGCTCGGCATCGTCTTTTCCGCGTTTCTCATCATCATGATGCAGCCTGACCTCGGAACGGGAACGGTCATGGTCGGCACGTGCATCGTCATGATCTTTGTGGCCGGGGCGAGAATTTCGCACTTTGTGTTTCTCGGTCTGATCGGCCTCAGCGGCTTTGCCGCCCTCGTCCTGTCGGCCCCATACCGGATCAAAAGGATTACGTCTTACTTAAACCCGTGGGAAGACCCTTTAGGAAGCGGCTTTCAGATCATTCAGTCGCTTTACGCGGTCGGTCCGGGCGGACTTTTTGGCCTCGGACTCGGCCAGAGCAGGCAAAAATTCTTTTATCTCCCTGAGCCGCAGACGGACTTTATTTTTGCGATTCTGTCGGAAGAGCTCGGATTTATCGGGGGATCGCTCATTCTGCTGCTCTTCAGCGTCCTTTTATGGAGAGGCATCAGAATCGCGTTGGGCGCGCCCGATTTATACGGCAGTTTCGTCGCTGTCGGAGTCATTTCGATGATCGCGATCCAGGTGATGATCAATATCGGAGTCGTAACCGGATTGATTCCTGTAACAGGCATTACCCTCCCGTTCTTAAGCTACGGAGGGTCATCGCTTACCCTGATGCTGATGGCGGTCGGCGTGCTGCTCAATGTCAGCAGGTATTCAAGATATTAGCGTCAACATCGTTTTGCCGGATAACCCTGTTCGAAAAAGCAGGGTTATCGTTATGTACATAAGAAATGAGGGGGAAACCAGATGCGGATCGTTGTAAGCGGAGGCGGAACGGGCGGACATATTTATCCCGCCCTCGCATTTATTAAAGAAGTCAAACAGCACCATCCCGACGTGGAGTTTTTGTACATCGGAACAGAGAAAGGCCTTGAGAAAAATATCGTCGAGCGGGAAGACATCCCGTTTAAAGCGATTGACATCACAGGCTTTAAACGAAAGCTTTCATTTGAAAATGTCAAAACGGTGATGCGGTTTTTAAAAGGAGTCAAGGAGTGCAAGAAGGAGCTAAAGCGCTTTAAGCCCGATGCGGTGATCGGAACGGGCGGCTACGTGTGCGGACCGGTCGTATATGCCGCCTCGAAATTGGGAATTCCGACGATCATACACGAGCAGAACAGCCTTCCTGGACTCACCAATAAATTTTTATCCAAATATGTTGATAAGGTAGCCATTTGTTTTGAAGAGGCAAAAGCACATTTTCCGGCTGAAAAAGTTGTATTCACAGGAAACCCGAGGGCCTCTGAAGTCGTCTCAATAAAAGGGGCCCAGTCTCTGAAGTCCCTCGGGCTTCAGGAAAACAAGAAAACGGTCCTCATTTTCGGAGGAAGCCGCGGCGCCGCTCCGATTAACAAAGCTGTGATCGGCATGCAGCAGGAGCTCAAAACACGGGATTATCAAGTTCTTTATGTAACAGGGGAAGTTCACTATGATAAAGTAACGGAAGAGCTGAAAAAACAGGGTGCGGCCGAAAATATGGCCGTCAAACCGTTTTTGCATCAAATGCCGGAATATTTAAAAGCGCTGGATGTCATCGTGGCGCGGGCCGGAGCGACGACCATCGCCGAAATCACCGCGCTCGGCATTCCGAGCGTCCTGATACCGAGCCCGTATGTTACGGCCAACCACCAGGAAGTCAATGCGCGCTCGCTCGGCGACCGGAACGCCGCAGTCGTTTTGAAAGAATCAGAGCTTAATGGACAGCGGCTCATTCAGGCGATCGATCATATTTTACAAGACGAAAAAACGTTACAAGAGATGAGCGAGCGTACGAAGTCTCTCGGTGTTCCAGACGCGGCCCAGCGTTTGTATCAAGTATTGAATGAACTAAAGCAAGCGAAATAAGTTTATAAGAGTTTTTGGAGGTTTTTCGATGGATAAGGTGATACAAGAATTAAAAGATCTTCAAGTCGGCAAAGTTCTGGAAAATGAACCGCTCGCAAATCATACGACGATTAAAATCGGCGGCCCTGCCGATTGTCTCGTCATTCCAAAGGACATTCAGGCCGTCCGCGATACGATGGAAGTCGTGAAAAAGCATGGCGTCCAATGGAGGGCGATCGGCAGAGGCTCAAACCTTCTCGTTCTTGATGAAGGCATTAGGGGCGTCGTCATCAAGCTCGGAGCAGGGCTCGATCATATGGAAATCGACGGCGAGCAGGTGACGGTCGGCGGGGGCTATTCCGTCGTGCGGCTGTCTACGAGCATCAGCAAAAAAGGGCTTTCAGGCCTTGAATTTGCTTCAGGCATTCCGGGATCTGTCGGGGGAGCGGTGTACATGAACGCCGGCGCCCACGGCTCAGATATCAGCCGGATTTTGGTTAAAGCTTTGATTCTCTTTGAAGACGGGACGATGGAATGGTTGACGAACGAAGAGATGGAATTCAGCTACCGCACATCAATCCTGCAGAACAAGCGGCCGGGTATTTGCCTTGAAGCGGTTTTGCAGCTCGAACAAAAAGAGCGCGATGCGATCGTCACACAAATGCAAAAAAACAAAGACTACCGGAAGGAAACGCAGCCTGTCTCAAACCCTTGCGCCGGAAGCATCTTCAGAAATCCCCTGCCGGATCACGCCGGAAGACTTGTTGAACAGGCCGGGCTGAAAGGGCATCAGATCGGCGGAGCAAAGGTTTCCGAAATGCACGGCAACTTCATCGTTAACGCAGGCGGCGCAACCGCAAAAGACGTTCTTGATTTGATTGCGTTTATCCAAAAAACGATTAAAGAAAAATACGATATCGACATGCACACAGAAGTTGAAATCGTCGGAGAAAAACGGTAAACGACAAGACCGCCTTATGATATAATGTAACAAAAAACAAACGGCATCCTCAGTATGTCGTTTGTTTCGCTAACGGAAGTTTTTCGTTTTCAAGTCTCCGTTTGGGGGCTTAGCGTCTTCTTCCCGAATAAATATAAGCAAATAAAAGTTTTTTTGTCTGCTTGATTGAACCTGAGGTGAGCCCAACGTGAAACCCGGTATTGATAAGGAAAAAGTAGTAAATATAGAAGAGCGGATTCCAAAAATCAAAGAACAGAGAAAGCAAAAGGCAAACCGCCGGCTGATCACATTTATTCTGCTTTTTTTTACGATGATGCTGATCATCATCTACCTTCAGACCCCGATCAGCAAGGTGTCCGAAGTCGAGATCAAAGGCAATCAAAACGTTCCGGCAGACGACGTCATTTCACAGTCCCAAATCTATAAAGGGCAGACGGAATTTTGGAGCCTCAGTAAAGAAAAAACCGAAAAAAGGCTGGAGGAAAATAAATTAATAAAAAAAGCCGAGGTATCAAAAAAGCTGCCCAACAAAATCGCAATCTCGATCGAAGAATATAAGAGTATCGCGTTTTTGCAAAAGCATAATGTGTATTACTCGGTGCTTGAAAACGGGACGGTCCTCCCTGAAGAAGTGACGCCGACTGACAATGGACCGATATTGAACGGCTGGACGGAGGACAAAAAGCTCGTTCAAATGGCCAGACAGCTGGACAAACTCCCTGATTCAGTAAAGGATTCGATTTCTGAGATCGACTACGCGCCTCAAAAATCAAACCCTTGGCTCGTCAGGCTGTATATGAATGACGGCTACACCGTCACGGCTTCAATTAAAACATTTGCGAAAAATATGAAGAACTATCCCGCCATCGTCAGCGAGCTTCCAAAAGGAGAAAAAGGCATCATCCATTTGGAAGTTGCGGCATACTTCGAATCTCTGCAAAAGAAGTCCAAAGACAGCAAGAAGGAAGACGGACGTTGAAGAGGCATACGGTCAACCTCTCGCTTGCCATGCTCGTATTGGGTTTCCTTTTGTCTTTTTCCTACCAGTTCACAAAAGAAAACAAAGACCGCGGAGAAGCCGCAGAGGACTGGAAAACGGAATATTCCCTCCGCGACCGGCTGATAACGGAGGAAAAGCAGAACAAAGCGCTGGAAAAGGAATTATACAAGAAACAGCAGGAAGTGCAGAAAACGGAAGCATCGCTCAAAAACGAGAAAAAGGAATACTACAACATTGTGGAAGATGTTGAAAGATACAGAATGTTTGTCGGCGAAATCGGCGTTCAGGGAAAGGGCATTGAAGTCACGCTGAAAGATTCATCATATGTGCCGGAAGGGGAGAATGTAAACAGTTATATCGTCCATGAAAGCCACATTTTCCGCCTGCTGAATGAATTGTGGATCTCAGGCGCGGCTGCTGTATCGATTAACGGACAGCGCGTGACGCATCATTCCTATATTTCCTGCAACGGACCGGTCATCACGGTTGACGGCACACAGCATCCGGCTCCGTTTGTCGTTTCGGCCATCGGGGAGGCGGACGTGCTGCTCTCTGCGCTGAACATAGAGGGAGGCATCGTCGACCAGCTGACCCGTGACCATGTTTCAGTCAGCATCGAGAAAAAAGATAAAATCGAGATGGAGCCTCTTTTGAAACAAGGGGAATGAAGAAGAAAAGTTGGTGGGCGGATCTTGAAAAAACACGATCGTTTCGTCAGTTTAAGCGCTTTGATGCTCATATTCGGGATCATGCTGGCCGTTCAGTTTAATTCCTTGAAGGAGCCCGAAGTCCGCGACACAAGGGATATTTGGCAGCTTCGCGAGGATTTAAAAAAGGAGCAGAAAAAGCAGCTTGAACTGATCGGCGAAATCGACAAATACGAAAACATGCTCGGCACGTACAGCCGGGAGGAAGACCATTCGCGGACAAAAGCGCTGAATGACACGCTTCAGCACTTAAAAAAACAGGCCGGCTTCACCGATGTCACCGGCAGCGGCATCACGATCACGATCTCCCGGCTGTTCTCCGATGAATTAACGGGAGAGCCCCTCAAAAACCCACCCCCCGATCTTTTGAAAAAGCTGATCAATGAATTAAACATGTATGAGGCGGAGGACATTTCCATCAATGACAGGAGGGTTGTCAATACGACCGTGATCAGAGACATCAATGGAACGACGAAAATAGACGGCTATCCTTTGGACAACTATCCGATAACAGTAAAAGTCATTGGGAAAGACGCCGATAAACTATATAGCCGAATGAATGCTTCATCCCTTCAAGATCTGTTTGCGGGAGAAAATCTGGATTTGCAAATCAACAGACCTGAAAAACGCATCAAAATCAAGGCTTACGATGGTCAAATGCAAGTGGCACCATTGAAACCGCTCGAAAAATCAAAAGGAGAGAATTCCTAATGTGGCTTCCGGTTTTAGGGCTTTTGCTCGGAATTGCCATCGGGTTCAGCACGAACTTGACAATTCCGGAAGAGTACTCGAATTATTTGTCCTTAGCCATTCTCGCATCGCTCGATACGCTGATCGGGGGAATTAGGGCCCATTTACAATGTGTATACGATGAACTAGTTTTTGTGACGGGCTTTTTTTTCAACATCATTCTCGCGATAAGTTTGGCTTTTCTGGGCGTTCATCTTGGTGTAGACTTGTATTTAGTCGGCATGTTCGCGTTTGGCGTCAGACTGTTTCAAAACATAGCGGTCATCAGAAGAATATTGCTCGCCAAATGGACGGCCGCAAGGAGAAAAAAATAAAAAAAATCGGATTTAAAAGAGGATATACATAGGATATAACGAATATTCACAGTAATCCTAAAACTAAACAGAAGCGTGTTGGTTCGTTATTTATTGTTACACACTTGTAAAACCAGATTCATTGTATTGTTGTTCGGCAAATAATAGAATAGAATTGACTGAAATGTGAGGAGGTGCCATAGAATGAACAACAATGAACTTTACGTCAGTCTAGACATCGGTACGTCCAATATAAAAGTGATCGTCGGTGAAATGTCAGATGAATCGCTAAACATTATCGGAGTCGGAAATGTTCCCTCAGAGGGGCTGAAAAAAGGATCAATCGTTGATATAGATGAAACGGTTCATTCTATAAAAAAAGCGTTTGAACAAGCTGAAAGAATGATAGGTTTTCCGCTGAGACACGCCATTGTCGGGGTTAACGGCAACTACATCCATATCCAGGATACGAACGGCGTTGTGGCGGTTTCAAGCGAAAACAAAGAGATACACGTTGAAGATGTACGGCGGGTCATGGAGGCGGCCCAGGTCGTCTCCATCCCTCCCGAACAGCTGATTGTCGATGTGATTCCGCGGCAATTTATCGTTGACGGAAGAGGCGACATTACAGATCCGAAGAAGATGCTCGGCGTCCGCCTTGAAGTTGAAGGCTCGCTGATCACCGGTTCAAAAACGATTCTACATAACCTGCTCCGCTGTGTGGAACGGGCAGGAATTGAAATTACGGATATATGCCTGCAGCCGCTGGCTGCCGGATCTGTCGCTTTATCGAAGGACGAAAAGAACCTCGGGGTGGCTTTAATCGATATCGGAGGCGGCTCGACGACGGTCGCCGTATTTGAAAACGGCCATCTGCTGGCGACCCGCGTCGTTCCGCTCGGGGGCGAAAACATTACGAAGGACATTTCGATCGGTCTCCGCACGTCTACGGACGAGGCCGAGAGGGTGAAAAAACAGTTTGGACATGCTTTCTACGAAGAAGCGTCAGAAGAGGAAGCATTCGAGGTCGCCGTGATCGGGACAGACCAAAAACAGACGTTCACCCAGCGGGAAGTGGCTGACATCATCGAAGCCAGGCTCGAGGAAATCTTTTTGTTTGTGGCGGAAGAGCTTCGGAGCATGGGGATTAAAGAATTGCCTGGCGGGTTCGTCCTTACGGGCGGACAGGCGGGAATGCCGGGTGTCCTCAGCCTCGCACAGGAAGTTCTTCAAAACAACGTCAGAGTGGCTAGCCCGAATTATATCGGCGTGAGGGAGCCCCAATACATGACAGGGGTCGGGCTCATCCAATTCGCATACCGGAACGCAAAAATCCAAGGCAGAAAAGTAGGCTTTAAAATGCCGGCGGAAGCGGTTCAGGAAGTCGCGGCAACTCACCAGAAAGAAGTGCAGCAGCGTCCGAAGCCAAAATCCAAGCAGCAGGCTCAACCTGAGAAAAAGCAAAGCAAAATGAAGAAAATATTTAACTTCTTTTGGGAATAGAGATTAGTCATTCGACGGATTAGGAGGATATAGCATGTTAGAGTTTGAAACAAATATAGACGGCTTAGCATCGATTAAAGTAATTGGAGTAGGTGGCGGCGGAAACAATGCCGTCAATCGGATGATCGAAAATGACGTTCAGGGAGTCGAGTTTATCGCGGTCAACACCGATGCTCAAGCCCTTAACCTTTCAAAAGCGGAAACGAAAATGCAGATCGGCGCGAAGCTGACGCGCGGCCTCGGTGCCGGAGCCAATCCGGAAGTCGGCAAAAAAGCGGCAGAAGAAAGCAAAGAACAAATCGAAGAAGCGTTAAAAGGCGCTGACATGGTGTTCGTTACAGCCGGAATGGGCGGAGGAACAGGAACAGGAGCCGCACCGGTTATCGCCCAAATCGCCAAAGACCTCGGCGCGCTGACTGTCGGCGTCGTGACAAGACCGTTTACGTTTGAAGGAAGAAAAAGACAGCTTCAAGCAGCAGGCGGCATTTCGGCAATGAAGGAATCGGTCGACACATTGATCGTCATCCCGAATGACAGACTTCTTGAGATCGTTGATAAAAATACACCGATGCTTGAAGCGTTCCGCGAAGCGGATAACGTCCTCCGCCAAGGTGTTCAGGGCATTTCAGACCTGATTGCAACACCGGGACTGATCAACCTTGACTTCGCCGATGTCAAAACGATCATGTCAAACAAGGGGTCTGCACTGATGGGTATCGGTATCGCCACAGGCGAAAACCGCGCTGCCGAAGCCGCTAAAAAAGCCGTTTCCAGCCCGCTTCTTGAAACGGCGATTGACGGCGCACAAGGCGTCCTCATGAACATCACGGGCGGAACGAACCTGAGCCTTTATGAAGTGCAGGAAGCGGCTGATATCGTCGCTGCTGCGTCAGATCAGGACGTCAACATGATCTTCGGATCTGTCATCAATGAAAACTTAAAAGACGAGATTGTCGTAACCGTTATTGCGACCGGGTTTATCGAACAGGAGCCGGATGCAGCAAAGCCGCAGAACAGACCTTTAAACCAAGGCTTCAAACAGCATCAGCCAGCTCCGAAACGCGAACCGAAGCGCGACGAACAGGTCAGCATGCCTCACCGCAGCCAATCCCAGCCTGCCGAGGATACGCTTGACATCCCGACTTTCTTGAGAAACCGCAATAACCGCTAATGAATAAACGAGAGGCTGCTGATCCATTCAGCAGCCTTTTGAATGTAAATGAACATCCCCATCGCTTTCCACCTGATACAACCAGAACAAAAGGCTTGCTTCTCCATATGCCCTTTCTGCCTACAATTGGGGTATGGCGGCAAGTACGGCGGACTATACCGTAAACACGCGGATACGTAAAAAGTATCAATTTATCGATTAATTGCAGCGCGGTGACAAAAACCGACAAAATCTACGAGCTTTTTCTTTTACATTATAGATGCCTTCTTTTTTCTAGACATAGAAATGCAAGAAGCGGCAAATCACGACTAGATTCGCAATGTAAAAGGAGGATGCCAGTTGAAGAAAAAGTCAATATATCGCACATTGACGTGCGCGGCAATCATCGGTGCACTGCTGGTGCCTGGGGCTGTCCAAGCCGACGGCGGCACAGCGGGGAATGACGCGAAGGGACACAATAAAATATCAGACTCTCTTTACAAAGACTTTGAATCACACAAAAAGGTCACATTTTTAATTAAAATGAAAGATCAGGCCAATCCGCAGCAAACCGCACGAGTGGCAGAGACGAATGCCAAGGCGAGCATTATGACAAAGAAAAGGGTAAAAGAGCTCAAACGTTCGGCAGTACTCACCTCTTTAAAGACAAAAGCCGAAAACACGCAAAAAGACTTGAAAACGTATTTGCAGACACAAACGAAAAAAGGTGCAGCATCGCAGGTGGAATCATTTTATATCGTAAATGGAATGGCGGTGACGGCCACAAAAGAAGTGATGGAAAAAATAGCGGCATTTCCAGAAGTGGAGCAGGTGCTTCCAAATCAAACGATCAAATTGAGCGAAACGGAAAAAGCCACAATCGATACAACGTCGAAAGCTTCATCTTCCGAGGCAGACGCAAACATCAAGCAAGTGCATGCGCCTGATGTCTGGAAGAAACGGTATAAAGGCAAAGGAACTGTCGTCGCATCGATTGATACCGGCGTTGAATGGGATCATCCGGCATTAAAGAAAAAATACCGCGGATATAATCCTTCAAAGCCGAACAGCCCGAACAACGAATATAACTGGTTTGACGCCACAAGCAATAAAAAAACGCCGTACGACGATCTCGGGCACGGCACACACGTGACCGGAACGATGGTCGGATCAGAATCAGGCGGAAAAAACCAGATCGGTGTTGCACCTACTGCGAAATGGATTGCTGTCAAAGCTTTTTCTGAAGAGGGCGGAAGTGAAAAAGACCTTTTAGAAGCGGGCGAATGGATTTTGGCGCCGAAGGATGCAAAAGGAAAACCGCACCCTGAAAAAGCTCCGGATGTCGTCAATAACTCCTGGGCCGGCGAGCGCGGGCTTAATGAATGGTATCGCGACATGGTGAAGGCTTGGCACGCGGCGGATATTTTCCCTGTATTCGCAGCGGGCAATGTGAGCGAAACCGAGCCGGGCGGACCGGGATCTGTCGAAAATCCTTCCAACTATCCGGAATCTTTTGCAATCGGTGCGGTTGACAGCACGAACGCTTTAGCCGATTTTTCATTGCAGGGGCCATCTCCATACGATGAAGTTAAACCGGACCTTTCTGCTCCCGGCGTGAGCATCCGCTCAGCTTATCCGGGACACAGATACGCAACGATGGACGGCACATCGATGGCGACTCCGCATGTTTCAGGCGTCGTCGCATTAATGAGGCAAGCAGATCCGAACATCACCGTTGATGAAATCGAACACATTTTGCGGAAAACGGCGAAGCCTCTGACGGACAAAACGTTTAAAAGTTCGCCAAACAACGGGTATGGATACGGATTGGTCGATGCGCTAAAAGCGTTCAAAGAGGCCAAGAAATAAATATCTTCTCAAAAAAGACAAAACCTTTTACCGGTTTTGTCTTTTTTTAACTAATTTTAAAAAGCCATGACAAATAACGACAAAAATATTAACCAATATTTACTATATTTAAAGGAACAACCCGGTCAGACAAAAGATTACAAACGAGAGGAGGATCGTCTGCATTTACCCATTTTTAATTGAAAAAGGGGGATTTCATTTGAAAAGAAAGCTGAAAAAGAAGGCCTTCTGTTCCATGTTAAGCGGGCTTCTGGCCGCATCTATGCTGATGCCCTCCGCTTCTGCCGCAGAATCGGCATCACCGCTCACTTCTTACAAAGAACAAGCAAAACAAAATGCTTCCATCAAGAAAAAAATTTCGTCATCCCTTGTCAAACAGTTCAAAAAAGAAGATCAAGTCACGTTTTTGATTAAAATGAAAGATCAAGTCGACACGCAAAAAGTCGCGAAACAGGCGGAAAAGAAAGCAAAATCGAAATCTCTGAGCTCGGCGAAAACGGAATATCAAAAACGTTCAGCAATTGTTTCATCATTAAGAATCAAAGCGGATGAGACGCAAAGTCATCTTCAAAGCTATTTAAAAAAGCAAGCGAAAAAGGGTAAAGCAAAAGATATTCGCTCATTCTACATCGTGAACGGAATGGCGGTCAGGGCGACAAAAGACGTGATGGAGCAGGTGGCCTCCTTTCCTGAAGTCGAAAAAGTGCTTCCGAATGAAACGAGGCACTTGATCAAACCGGCCAACAAGTCCGTCAGCAAAAAATCGGTCCAAGCCAGTGACGGTATCGAATGGAACATCGATCAAATCGGCGCTCCGAAAGCATGGGAGGCTGGGTATGACGGAAGTGGAACCGTCGTCGCTTCCATCGATACGGGCGTTCAGTGGGATCACCCGGCGCTTAAAGAAAAATACCGCGGATACGATCCGGCGCATCCTGACAGTCCAGATCACGAATTCAGCTGGTTTGACGCAACAGCCGGAAGATCAGAGCCTTATGACGACCTTGAGCATGGAACGCATGTGACAGGCACAATGGCCGGCTCAGAGCCCGGCGGCAAAAATCAGATCGGTGTGGCGCCTGGAGCCAAATGGATTGCGGTGAAAGCTTTTTCCGAAGATGGCGGTACAGATGAGGATCTCCTCGAGGCGGGGGAATGGATTTTGGCGCCTAAGGACAAAGACGGAAATCCGCACCCTGAAATGGCTCCGGATGTCGTCAATAATTCATGGGCAGGCAATGCCGGTCTTGATGAATGGTACAGGGACATGGTTAAAGCGTGGAGAGCCGCCGGCATTTTCCCTGAATTTTCCGCAGGCAATGTCGATTTCTTTAACCCGGGAGGTCCGGCTTCAATCGCAAACCCGGCAAATTATCCGGAGGCGTTTGCAACGGGTGCGACAGACATCAACAAGAAACTGGGCGACTTTTCTTTGCTTGGTCCGTCCCCTTATGATGAGACAAAACCCGAAATCACCGCCCCCGGCGTAAACATTCGATCATCGGTTCCGGGAAGCGGATATCAAGACGGCTGGGACGGCACTTCAATGGCCGGGCCGCATGTCTCGGCTGTTGCAGCACTTTTAAAACAAGCAGATTCATCGCTTTCCGTCGATGAAATTGAACAGATTTTAATGGATACAGCAACACCTTTGACTGACAGCAAATTTACCGAATCGCCGAACAACGGGTACGGTCACGGGCTCGTCAACGCGTATGAAGCGGTATCAGCCGTCACGGTAGGACTCGGCAAAGCCGAAGGCACAGTCGGAAAAGAAGGGGAAGACCAAAATCCGCCGGCCGTAAGCCATGAAGCGCAGAAAGAGGTATTTGCAGGCGTCGATATTCCGTTTACGGCTGAAGCAGAAGATGACGTTAGCATCGTCTCGGTCAAACTGAGCTATAAAACGGATTCTTCCGATTGGCAGACGGTAGATGCGAAGCGAATCAGCGGCGATCATAAAAAAGGTTCGTATGAAGCGGTCATTCCTTCTTTGGAAGGAAAAGTCCTCACCTATAAGTGGATCGTTGCGGACTTCGGCGGAAATCAAACGGAATCCGACGTATATGAAGTACCGATATCTCCGGCGGTGTCAACCGGCTATAAACAGGATTTCGAGAAGCCTGCGCTCGGCTGGTCAAGCAACGGCGAAAAAAACTCGTGGCAGCAGGGAGTCCCGGAATCAGGTCCGAAATCAGCCGCCTCAGGCAAGCAGGTATACGGGACGAATTTGACAGGTCCGTATGATGATTCAGCCAATATGAATCTTTTGATGCCTCCGGTCCACGTGCCACAAAATCAAAAGCTGTTTCTTCATTTTAAGTACTGGCATGAATTTGAAGAGGACTTTGACTACGGCTTCGTTTTCATACAGCCTGAAGGAAAAGAAGAATGGGTGCAGGTTATTCAATTCAATGGCGTAACGCCTGATTGGATGGATGAAGAAATCGATCTGTCTCAATACGCGGGGCAGACGATCAAAATCATGTTTAACCTTCAATCTGACGACAGCATTTCAAAAGACGGCCTTTACATCGATGATGTCGAACTCATCAAGGAGCCGAAAGGTGTCGGCAAGAAAAGCCGCTTAGGCGTTGAAAAACGTTCGGCGGGCATGAAGGACAGAAATTCGAAAAAGCAGACGATCGATCCGAAAAAAGCGAAACCTGCTGATGCCATCGTGCGCGGGCAGCAGAACGGAAAAGCGTCACCGGCTGTGCTTCCGCTCAGGGCAAAGGTGAGCGTGCTCGAAACGGGAAAATCGACATACTCAAGCCAAGCTGACGGATCATACAGCATGGCTCATTCGCCGGGAACGTATACGATGAAAGCCGAGGCGTACGGATATGAGTCAAGCGAACAAACCGTAACCATTGAGGCTGATAAGACGACAGCCGCCGACTTCGTGCTGAAGGAATTGAAAAAAGGCACGATCACGGGGACTGTGAAAAACAAAAAAACCTGAGAACCCGTTCGAAACGCAAAGTTGTACATCCTTGAAGATGCGGCCGTCAAACCGGTGCAAACCGATGAAAACGGCAAGTATTCAATAACGGCCTACGAAAATTCCTACACGGTAAAAGTCGGGGCGAAAGGGTATTACAGCAGCGAATTTACGGTTGACCTAAAAGGCGATGTCACAAAAGACATTGAGCTCGACCCTTATATCGGCTATCCGGGAGAAATCGGCTATGATGACGGAACCGCAGAAAACGCTTATGCTTTTTATGACAAAGGCAATGCGGTCGCCGTCAAAATGACGCTTGACAAAGGACAGGAAAAAGCGATGCTGAAAGGCGGTATATTTAAATTTTGGGGAGCCGATTTTCCGGATCCGGGCGGCACCGATTTTGCGGTCGAAGTCTATGATGCGTCAGGCGATAAAGGATCTCCGGGCAAAAAAATCGCCGGCCCGTTCAAGGGTGAAGCGCTGCGGAACGGCGAATGGACCGATGTTGATCTGAGCGAAGAGGGCATTATCGTCGGGAAGGATTTTTACCTCGTATATGTCCAAACGAACGATATGGATCATTCCCCTGGCCTCGCCTCTGACGAAGACGGGGAATACTCGGGACGGAACTTTCAATTTACGGACGGCGCCTGGTCGAAAACGCCTGCAGAACAAGGCAATTTCATGATCCGTGCCCTCGTCGACTACGAGGTATCAGTCCCGGTTATCACATCGCCGAAAGACGGACTGGTCACCAATCAGAAAAAAGTCGTCATCGAAGGAACGTCTTCTCCGACAACGACCGTGCATCTATTTAACGGCAAGGAAGAAATCGGAACGGCAGAAACAGCAGAAGACGGCACATTTTCAAAAGAAATCGAGCTTCAAAAAGGGGAAAACGTCATAACCGCCAAAGCTTCCGCGGCTTCGGGAACGACGGATGCCTCATCTCCGGTGCGGATCGTACTTGACCAGACAAAACCGCGGCTTTCCATTGATTCGCCTGAAGACGGATCAAAGCTTAACAAAGAAACCGTAACTGTAAAAGGAACCGTCTCAGACGATAATTTGGATTCGGTAAAAGTGAACGGCAAAAAAGCAACAGTTGAAAACGGCCAATATTCGGCCCGGATTCTCCTGGACAACGGGAAAAACGAAATCAAAGTGACGGCGGCTGACGCGGCGGGAAATAAAACGACCAAAAAGCGGCCGATCGATGTGAACTTTGAAGCGCCGAACATCACAAATTTAAAGCCGGATGAGGATCGGCAGCTGAAAACGGGAGAAACGGTAAAAATCGAGTTTGAAAGCAGCGCCGATTTGGAGGCCGTGTTTGTCATCAGAATGCCGCTGACTAACTTAAAAACAGCCGCGCAAAACGTGACTGAACTTCCGCTGAGAGAAGTGTCGAAGGGCAAGTATGAAGGCTATTGGACCGCCACCTCAGCTTCAAAAGCAAAGGGAGCGGAAATCGAAGTCATCGTCCGCGATGATTACGGGAATGAAGCAAGAAAAACGGCAAAGGGCAAGCTGTATATTAATGAAAAACCTTAAAATAAAGGTGAAGCGCTGTCGGATGACGACAGCGCTTCTTCTTTTTGTCATCGACAAATTCGGTATGAATTTCTCAAAAAATGTGCCATCTGCGCAACATTAATTGACAGACTTTCCCTTTGGGCTTGATTTATACTTATGAAAACAACTATGCAGGAAAGAGAATACGAACCGAAAGGGGACGGACGTGGAAGTTTATTTGGATGCGATTTGGCTGTTGAATTTTTGTTTTGACTTGCTGCTTTTACTGTTGACCGCATTTATGCTGAAGCGGAGGGTTAAAAAGCGGAGGCTGATCTTAGGGGCGCTTATCGCGTCAAGCATCGTTCTGTTCATGTTTACTCCTTTTTCGCCGTATGTCCTCCATCCGGCCGGCAAGCTGTCTTTTTCCATCGTGATCGTTCTTTCGACTTTCGGGTTTAAACGGTTTCGCTTTTTTTTGCAGCATTTGTTTTCTTTTTATTTTGTCACTTTTTTAATGGGAGGGGGAATCATCGGAGTTCATTCTTTGATGGAGACGGACTCGATCATGGAAAACGGCGTCTTTATGACCAATTGGTCCGGATTTGGCGACCCTGTCAGCTGGCTGTTTGTTGCTGCGGGATTTCCGGCTGTCTGGCTGTTTTCCAAAAAGCGTTTTGAGGACGTCGAGGCGAAAAAGATCCAATACGACGAACGCGTTTTGCTAGAGGTGGATGTCGAGGGGCATACGCTTCATTTTCATGGACTGATCGATTCCGGCAACCAGCTCTATGACCCGATTACAAAAACGCCTGTCATGATTGTCAATATCGGAAAACTGAAAAGCATGCTTGGCGAAGATGCAAGCGCGGTTATCATGAAAAACAGCCCGCTTGACGCCGTCGGCCTGCTCGATGACCGGTTTCCGCACATCGGCCGAATCCGCTTGATCCCATACAGGGGCGTCGGCCATCAGCATCAGTTTTTGCTGTGTGTAAAGCCGGATCGTGTGCTCATTTATACGAAAAAGGAGGTTCTTGAAGCGCCCAAATGCCTGATCGGCATCAATACGTCGCCGCTTTCGGCCGACGATGAATTCGATGCGATCGTCCACCCGAAAATGATGTCCGGCCATCCTGTCAAACGCGTTTCGTAAAACCTCGGGCCCCGTTACACTATCATACTCCCGGGGACGCTTATTTAGAAGGGGGAGGAAAATGAAAAAACTAAAATTAAGGCTGACCTATCTATGGTATAAACTTTTAATGAAGCTCGGTTTAAAAAGCGATGAAATTTACTATATCGGAGGAAGCGAAGCACTGCCGCCTCCATTATCGAAAGACGAGGAACAGGTGCTTCTCCATAAGCTGCCAGACGGCGATCAGGCGGCGCGGGCAATTTTGATCGAACGCAATTTGCGGCTTGTCGTATATATCGCCAGAAAATTTGAAAATACGGGCATCAACATCGAGGATTTAATTTCGATCGGCACGATCGGCCTCATCAAGGCGGTGAACACGTTTAATCCCGAGAAGAAAATCAAGCTGGCTACATATGCTTCAAGATGCATTGAAAACGAAATATTAATGTACTTGCGGCGGAACAATAAAATCCGTTCCGAAGTATCGTTTGACGAACCGTTGAACATCGACTGGGACGGAAACGAACTTTTGCTTTCGGATGTGCTCGGCACGGAAAACGACATCATCACGAAAGATATCGAAGCAAACGTCGACAAAAAGCTGTTGAAAAAAGCGCTCGAGCAGCTGAACGACAGGGAAAAGCAAATCATGGAGCTGCGATTCGGCCTTGTCGGAGGAGAAGAAAAAACGCAAAAAGATGTGGCGGATATGCTCGGTATATCGCAATCGTATATTTCCCGGCTTGAAAAAAGGATCATCAAAAGGTTGAGGAAAGAATTCAACAAAATGGTGTAATTTTTTTATAAAAAATTGAAGCATTGGCAGCAAAGGGTTTGTCTGATCACCTGCTTATTTTTGGGAATTCACGATGCATATTTTTCCCACCCGAGGAGATACTGAACTTTGTACAGCAGCTCCTGTAGGGAGGGAAAAAAGTGTCGAGAAATAAAGTTGAAATCTGCGGGGTTGATACATCAAAACTGCCCGTGCTCAAGAATGAAGAGATGAGAAAGTTATTCAAGCAAATGCAGGAAGAAGGAGACCGCTCAGCAAGAGAAAAGCTTGTTAACGGCAATTTGCGCCTTGTCTTAAGCGTCATTCAAAGGTTTAACAACAGAGGAGAATATGTTGATGACTTATTTCAAGTCGGCTGTATCGGACTAATGAAATCAATTGATAATTTTGATCTGAGCCACAATGTTAAGTTTTCAACATACGCTGTACCAATGATCATTGGAGAAATCCGCAGATATTTGCGCGACAACAATCCGATCCGCGTATCGCGGTCACTCAGGGATATCGCGTACAAAGCGCTTCAGGTAAGGGAGCGTCTCATCAGTGAGACAAGCAGGGAACCGACAGCCGAAGAAATCGCCAAAGTACTGGAAGTCCCTCACGAAGAAATCGTCTTCGCCCTCGATGCCATCCAGGATCCCGTATCGCTGTTTGAGCCGATCTATAATGACGGTGGAGATCCGATCTATGTGATGGATCAAATCAGCGATGAGCGGAACAAAGATACGCAATGGATTGAAGAGCTTGCTTTAAAAGAGGGCATGAGACGGCTCAATGAGCGCGAAAAAATGATCCTCAGAAAGCGCTTCTTTCAAGGGAAGACGCAAATGGAAGTCGCCGAGGAGATCGGAATCTCCCAGGCTCAAGTATCACGGCTCGAAAAAGCCGCAATTAAACAAATGAATAAGAATATCCATTAAAGCCGCAGACAACCTGCGGCTTTTACATGTTCACAAATGGAAAATGATCATTCACATTGCCGTCTTTATAAGCTATAATAAAAGAATTATATTTTAATTTATCAGAATATTTACATAAAGAGAGAGGGGCATAACGATGGGTTTACAGCTTGAACAAGCGTCATTAAAGCGAAACGGAAAATGGATATTAAAGGGAGTGGACTGGACCGTAAAGGGTGGAGAGCACTGGGCGCTTTATGGTTTAAACGGCGCCGGCAAAACGGCTTTGCTCAATATGCTGTGCGCATACTATTTTCCTACTACAGGAAGGGTGAACGTACTCGGGCATGAGTTCGGCAAATCGGAGCTCGGCGAAAAACTCCGCCGCAAGATCGGGCTTGTCTCAGCCGCATTGCAGCAAAAGCTCCACCCTGAGGACTCAGCCTTTGAAATCGTCCTCAGCGGCGCATTTGCTTCGATCGGACTGTACCAAACACCGACACAAGACATCAGGAAAAAAGCCATTTCCTTTTTGGAAGAATTCGGGTCGATCGATTATGCGGACAGAAGGTATGAAACGCTGTCACAGGGAGAAAAGCAAAAAGTGCTGATCTCACGGGCGCTAATGGCCGACCCCGAGCTCCTGATTCTTGATGAGCCTGTCACAGGCCTTGATTTTATCGCTAGGGAACAGGTGCTGGAAACGATCGAAAGCATAGCGAAAAAAGAAGGCGCGCCATCGATGCTGTATGTCACTCACCACGCCGAGGAAATTCTTCCGGTTTTCGGCAAAACGCTGCTGCTGAAAAAAGGGGAAGTGTTTGCAAAAGGGAAAACGGGCGAGATGATGTGTGACGACGTTCTGTCCGCTTTCTTTGAAACGCCTGTAAAAGCCGTCTGGACGGATGGCAGGCCGTATTTATCAAAGAAAAAGCCCGCCAATGTGAACGGATAGATTCAAGGAACGGCGGCTGATGAAAGCGGAAGCCGTCTTCTGAATGTCTGTATCAAACAAATGCCGCTTTCCAAATCGGCAAGGTATAAGTTAAGATATAGAAGAACGTCATTAATAAAGGAGTTCATCATCATGATCATCCAATTCATTCGCTACAGATAATAAAAGGTATAGACAAACGAACGGCACCCACACTGTCGGTTTTTTAACAATCCGATTGGGCGGGTTTATTTGTCTATGCCTTTTTCATTTATCTAACAAACGAATGAATGAGGTGTAACATGATGAATAAGAAGTTAAAAAGCGCAGCTCTCATGAAGAGGCATGAGACGATGTTTCAATGCCCGCTTTGCTCCGCAGATATGACCGTTATCGATTTGAAAAGTTTTATTTGCAGAAACAGGCATACATTTGACATTGCAAAAGCAGGGTATCTGAATGTCGTGCAGCATTCTTCCGCTGTCAAATATGACAAGGATTTGTTTGAAGCAAGGAGAGCAATAGCCGCCGGCGGCTTTTTCGAACCGCTCGAAAGAATGGTCACAGACCGGATGAAACAAGCAGGTCTGCCGTCCGGCAAAACCGTTACAATCCTTGATGCAGGCTGCGGAGAAGGCTCTCATTTGGCTAGAATTACCGAAAAACTTCAATCGGGCTCAGGGCTGTCCCTTCTTGGCGTCGGGATGGATTTGTCGAAAACGGGGATTTTGGCGGCAGCCAAGCATGAAAGAGAGGCGATTTGGTGTGTCGCCGATCTGGCAAACGCCCCGTTTCGGAACCGTTCAATCGATGTGATCCTCAATATTTTGTCGCCTTCCAATTATGCGGAATTTAAGCGGCTGTTATCAGACGACGGCATCGTCATCAAAGCGATTCCAAAGGGCGGCCATCTGAAGGAATTAAGGGAAGCCTTCTACGATGCTCCGGAAAAGCCGTCCCGGTCCGACCCGGCAGACCGATTCTGCGCGCACTTTGACCTGAAAGACAGGACGGAGCTTATCTACCGCACTGTTTTAGACCGGCAGCAGCTTCTGCCGCTCATCAAAATGACGCCTTTATCCTGGAACGCAGAGAAGGAACGGATCGCATCCTTTGCCAAAAAAGAATCGGCTTCCATTACCGTTCACCTTGATATTTTAATCGGCGGAAAAAAAGCTGAATAAAGTAACCGAAAAGGCAGTCTAAATGAGAGACTGCCTTTCATATAAATAGAAAAGGACAGCTGATGATAAGGGAGGCGCGCTTAAAAAAGATGATGAACATTTCCGAATTCCAGGTGAAGGATGTCGTCAATGTGTCAAACGGAAAAAAGCTCGGCAGCATCGGCGACATTGACATCAATGTGACAACAGGGAAAATCCAGGCGATCGTGATCGGGGGAACGGGGAAAGTATTCGGATTTTTCGGAAAAGAAGAGGAGATTGTCATTCCGTGGCGAAATATAGTTAAAATTGGGGAAGACGTCATTTTAGTTCGTTTAAGCTAAAACATATTTCAAAAAATACATTTCGTTTAGTTTTTTGAAACGAAACTAAACGAAAGCGGAAAGTTGTGTTAAAATAGGAGCGATATGATGTAAGAATAAGACGTTTGTCGAAAGGCTGATCAGCATGAGTACATATAAACCCTTTCGTCTTGATGCTCCGTCATTGCTTTTGATCGAGGATTGGGATCAGCCGGCGGAAGCCGGCGGAGCGATTACAGCGGGATTTACGACAAAAAACGGCGGGGAAAGTAAGCCGCCTTTTCAATCATTAAATACAGGGCTGCACGTTCAGGATGATGAGCGGCATGTCGAAAAGAACCGAAAAAAGATTGCCGGCTTTCTGCAAACAGATCTCCGTAACTGGGTGTTTGCCGACCAGACGCATGAAGACCGCATTCAAAAAGTGACGCGCGAACACGAAGGCAGAGGCGCTTTCCAATATGACACGGCTTTAGAGGCAACAGACGGGCTTTATACAAATGAGAAAAATCTATTTTTAGCACTCTGTTTTGCCGATTGCGTTCCTGTTTATTTTTACGACCCCGTGCGCTCGCTTGTCGGTGTCGCCCACGCGGGATGGAAAGGAACCGTCAAGGGAATTGCCGGGAAAATGGTTGAAACCTGGGTCACCCGTGAAGGGTCTAATCCAGGGGATATCCAAGCCGTGATCGGTCCTTCAATCGGCGCTTGCTGTTACACGGTGGACGACCGCGTCATCAACAAAGTGAAACAGCTTCCGCTTCAAGAGGAAGACAAAGCTTTTTTGCCGATAAAAGAAGGGGAGTTCCGCCTGGAACTGAAAGAAGTGAACAGGCAGCTTCTTAGACATGCGGGAATTCCCGACGCGCAAATTAAAGTCAGTTCGCTGTGCACAAGCTGCGAGCGCTCCCTGTTTTTCTCCCACCGCAGAGACCGGGGAAAGACGGGACGGATGATGTCCTTCATCGGGTTAAAGGAGGTATAGCTAACAGGTGGATGTAAAAAGCAATCTACGACATATACAGGATAGAATAGACGAAGCGTGTAAAAGGGCGGGAAGATCGCCCGGCGAGGTATCCATCATCGCTGTTACCAAATACGTCTCGCCCGAGAGAGCGAGGGAAGCGCTTGATGCAGGGATCAAGCATTTGGGTGAAAACCGGGATTCCGGGCTGCTTCATAAGCATGAGCTGCTGAAGGATGACGGTCCGGTATGGCATTTTATCGGAACGCTGCAAACGAGAAAAGTAAAAGCGATTATCGATCACGTTTCATATATTCATTCTTTGGACAGGCTTTCGCTTGCAGATGAAATCCAAAAAAGGGCGGGAAAACAGGTTGACTGTTTCGTGCAGGTCAATACGTCCCTTGAGACTTCAAAACACGGCATGGCGAAGGAAGAGGTTCTTCCTTTTGTGAAAAAACTGTCCGCTTATGAAAACATCAGAATCGTCGGGCTGATGACGATGGCCCCGTTTACGGACGATGAGGCGGTAATCAGAAACTGTTTTCGCCAGCTGAGAGAGCTGCGCGACGAGGTTCGGAAGCTGGATCAATGGAACGCGCCGTGCAGCGAGCTGTCGATGGGAATGTCGAATGATTTTACAATCGCTGTCGAGGAAGGCGCGACATTCGTCAGAATCGGATCTTCCTTAGTCGGAAATGAAACTGGAGGTGGACAATCATGAGTCTTAAAAACAAGTTCAAAAACTTTTTTTCCTTAGAAGATGAGGAATATGAATACGAATATATTGAAACAGACAGGGAGGAAATCCCTGAAGAAGAGGAATCAAAAGACAGAACCGCCTACCAGTCAAAAGCGGCTGGGAAGCAGAATGTCGTAAGTTTGCAAAGCGTTCAAAAATCTTCTAAAGTAGTGTTAAGTGAGCCTCGGGTGTACGCGGAAGCCCAGGAAATTGCAGACCACGTGAAAAACCGCCGCTCCGTCGTCGTCAACCTGCAGCGCATTCAGCACGATCAGGCCAAAAGAATCGTCGATTTCTTAAGCGGAACGGTCTACGCCCTCGGCGGCGATATTCAGCGGATCGGATCTGACATCTTTTTATGCACGCCTGAAAACGTCGATGTCTCCGGCACGATTTCCGAGCTCATAGAAGAAGAACATCAGAGGTGGTAAATCATAGATGATCCTACTTTATAACATTTTAAGCTCGCTTTTGACCGTTTATTCCTTTGCGCTGATCATTTACATCTTTATGTCCTGGGTGCCGAACGCCCGGGAAACATCGATCGGCAGGGTGCTGGCATCTTTATGCGAACCGTATCTTGAGCCGTTCAGAAAAATCATTCCGCCGATCGGCATGATTGACATTTCTCCGGTCGTGGCGATTTTCGTCCTGCGATTTGCAGACATGGGTCTTGCTGCGGTTTTCAGAATGCTTTCTTCGATTTAAGCGCTTGTCCTGTAAGGCCGGCGGAATCAAGACTCGCAGCATCTTGAGCGCCGCCTCCGGGATGAGCGGGCAAGCTTTGGGCTTGGCCTTCAAAAGCCGGCCCTCTTTACATAGAAAGGGAAGACGATGAGCGATATTTACCAGCATTTCAGAAAAGACGAAGAGCCATTCATCGACCAGGTGCTCGAATGGAAAAGAATCGTGACAGAACAATACCGGATGAAGCTGACCGATTTTCTCGATCCTCGGGAACAGGTCATTGTAACATCCGTCATCGGCCGGTCGGACGAAGTGAAGCTGGCTTTTTGCGGCGGCTACCCCGAAGCAGAGCGGAAACGGGCCGTGCTTTATCCGGAATATATAGAGCCTGACGCGGAAGACTTTCAGCTTCAGGCCTGGGAAGTGGCGTATCCGGAGAAGTTTGCTTCGATCGAGCATCGCGAGCTTCTCGGGTCGCTGATGGGGATCGGGCTGAAAAGGCAAAAATTCGGCGACCTCATCTTTTCGGGAGAAACGCGGCAGTTTATTTGTTCAGAGGACGTTGCCGATTTCGTTTTTTCCCAGCTGACTCATGTCGGGAGGGTGAAGGTGTCTCTCGAAAAAATTCCGCTGTCAAAGCTTAAAATCCCTGAACAAGATGTCGAAATGAGAGATGACACAGTTTCATCCTTGAGGCTTGATGCACTTTGCTCGTCAGTGAGCAGACAATCCCGGCAAAAAGCGCAGACGCTTGTCAAAAACGGTCTTGTGAAAGTGAACTGGAAGATGGTCGATGATCCTTCTTATTCGCTCGCGGAAGGGGACATGCTGTCTGTCCGCGGATTCGGCCGTTTCACGCTGAAAAGCATTGAAGGGAAAACGAAAAAGGGCAAGTGGAGAGTAACGTTTGCAAAACAAAAATAAGCCGTTTTACAGTTTTTTTCTCCGTCCGGTCGAATTTTGCTTTATAATGTTGAATAGGACGTTTGTACATACAGAAAAATAATGGAGGTGGGCAGAATGCCTTTGACGCCAAATGATATTCATAATAAGACATTTACCAAAGCGTTCCGCGGCTATGATGAAGACGAAGTGAACGAATTTCTGAACCAGGTGAGAAAAGATTACGAAATCGTTCTCCGCAAAAAAACGGAGCTTGAAGCAAAGGTAAATGAGCTTGATGAGCGTCTCGGACACTTTTCAACGATTGAAGAGACGTTGAATAAATCGATTCTTGTCGCACAGGAAGCAGCAGAGGACGTAAAGCGCAGCTCTGAAAAAGAAGCGAAGCTCATCGTCCGCGAAGCTGAGAAGAACGCCGACCGGATCATCAATGAAGCATTGTCCAAATCGAGAAAGATCGCCATGGAAATCGAAGAGCTGAAAAAACAGTCAAAAGTATTCAGAACCCGCTTCCAAATGCTGATCGAAGCGCAGCTTGACCTTCTGAAAAACGACGATTGGGATCATTTGCTCGAATACGAAGTGGACGCTGTCATGGATGAAAGGGAATAGATTTTCCGTTCAATCTTGACATGTTTGTGCCAATTCGCATATAATACGTTCATAAAATCGAGATGAAAAACGTTTGAGAGGGACCGGCATCAATTCCTAAAAAGCAATCGAAGCGACCCGGGGGCGGTGTGAGCCCGGGATTGCCGGAATTTTTGTGAATCAGCCCTCAAGTTTCCTTTCTGAACCTTGCAGTAGGAAAGGACGTCCCATCACGTTACGATGTTTGAGCGGATAAGCCGAAATCAGGCTTATCTAAAAGGGTGGTACCGCGAGATCAAAGCCTTCTCGTCCCTTATGGGATGAAAAGGCTTTTTTTGTTTTACAAAAATGGTTTGGAGGAATGGGAATGGATTACAAAGATACGCTCTTGATGCCGAAGACGGATTTTCCAATGAGGGGAAACCTGCCGAAGCGGGAGCCTGAGATTCAGGAAAAATGGGAGGATATGGACATCTACCGCCTCGTTCAGAAACGGACGGAAGGCAGACCGCTGTTCGTCCTGCATGACGGACCTCCGTATGCGAACGGCGACATCCATATGGGGCATGCCCTCAATAAAATCATGAAGGATATCATCGTCCGTTCCAAATCGATGAACGGCTATCATGCGCCATATGTGCCCGGCTGGGACACCCACGGGCTGCCGATTGAAACGGCCCTTACGAAAAACAAAAAAGTAAAGCGCAAAGAAATGTCTGTAGCCGAATTCCGCAAGCTTTGCGAAGAGTATGCGTGGCAGCAAATCGAAGGCCAAAAAACGCAATTTAAGCGCCTCGGTGTCAGAGGAGATTGGAAAAATCCGTATGTGACGCTAAAACCTGAGTTTGAAGCGCAGCAAATTAAAGTGTTCGGCGAAATGGCGAAAAAAGGCTATATTTACAAAGGCTTAAAGCCTGTTTACTGGTCCCCTTCAAGCGAATCCGCTTTGGCTGAAGCGGAAATCGAATATTACGACAAACGCTCGCCGTCAATCTATGTTGCGTTTGACGTAAAAGACGGAAAAGGCGTTTTGACAAACGGCGAAAAATTCATCATCTGGACGACGACGCCTTGGACGATTCCGGCAAACCTTGGAATCGCCGTGCATCCTGATTTGGAATACAGTGTCGTCGCTTCAGGCGGCTCACGCTATGTCATCGCAAGCGCATTGGTCGACAGCACGGCACAAGCGCTCGGCTTTGAAAATCCGGAAGTCGTCAAGACGGTAAAAGGAAAAGATTTGGAACACATCACAGCCATCCATCCGTTATACGGCAGAGACTCGCTCGTTATGCTCGGCGAGCACGTGACGACAGACGCCGGTACGGGGTGCGTTCATACCGCTCCCGGACACGGGGAAGACGACTTTATCATCGGCCAGAAATACGGCCTTGACGTTCTGTGCCCTGTCGATGAGAAAGGAAATATGACAAGCGAAGCGCCGGGATTTGAAGGACTGTTTTACGATCAGGCCAACAAGGCGATTACGGAAAAGCTTGAAGAAAACGGCGCTTTGATGAAGCTCGATTTCATCACTCACTCTTATCCGCACGACTGGAGAACGAAAAAACCGACGATTTTCCGCGCGACTGCGCAATGGTTTGCGTCAATCAAAGATTTTAGAGACGAGCTGCTCGAAGCCGTTAAGGAAACAAAATGGGTGCCTGAATGGGGCGAAACGCGCCTTTACAATATGGTTCGCGACCGCGGCGACTGGTGTATTTCAAGACAGCGCGCATGGGGCGTGCCGATTCCGGTATTCTACGCCGAAAACGGCGAACCGATCATTACCGATGAAACGATTGAACACGTTTCTGCATTGTTCAGGGAGCACGGATCAAACATTTGGTTTGAAAAAGAGGCGAATGAGCTGCTTCCTGAAGGCTTTACACATCCTGGAAGCCCGAACGGCAAGTTCACGAAAGAGCAGGATATCATGGATGTCTGGTTTGATTCCGGTTCATCCCACCAGGGCGTGTTAGTAGAACGGGAAGAACTGGTCAGACCTGCCGACTTATATCTTGAAGGCTCTGACCAATACCGCGGCTGGTTCAACTCATCGATTTCAACAGCGGTCGCCGTAACCGGAAAAGCGCCGTATAAAGGCGTGTTGTCTCACGGATTTGCGCTCGACGGAGAAGGTCGCAAAATGAGCAAGTCCCTCGGCAATGTCGTCGTTCCGGCTAAAATCATGAACCAGTTCGGCGCTGATATTTTGCGGCTGTGGGTGGCATCTGTCGACTATCAAGCAGACGTCCGCGTATCAGACGCGATTTTGAAGCAAGTCGCTGAAGTGTACCGGAAAATCCGCAACACGTTCCGCTTCCTTCACGGGAACATTGCCGATTTTGACCCGGCAAAAGATGCGGTACCAGTAAAGGATCTCCGTGAAGTGGATCAGTACATGCTGATCAAGCTGAACAACGTTATTGAAAAAGTTAAAAAAGCGTATGAAGAATACGAATTTGCCGCGATCTATCATACGATCCACAACTTCTGCGCAATCGAGCTCAGCTCATTTTACATGGATTTCGCAAAGGATGTCGTTTATATTGAGCATGCCGATCAAAAAGACCGCCGCTCAATGCAGACCGTGTTCTACGAAACATTGGTCGCACTCGTTAAGCTCGTTACGCCGATCCTGCCGCATACGGCAGAAGAAATGTGGAGCCACTTCACATTTGTAACGGAAAAAAGCGTGCAGCTTACCGATATGCCGGAAACGAAAGAAATTCCGAATGCGAAAGAGACGGAAGAGAAATTCGACCGCTTCATGAACCTTCGCGACGATGTGTTAAAGGCGCTTGAAACAGCGCGGAACGAAAAGGTGATCGGAAAATCTTCCGTTGCCAGCCTGACGCTGTATCCAACCGAACAGTCAAGGGCGCTGCTTTCTTCGATCAAGGAAGATTTGAAACAGCTCTTTATCGTTTCCGAATTGACCATCGCCGAAACGGAAGCTCCGGAAGATGCGCAAACGTTTGAGACGGGTCAAATCGTCGTTAAACAGGCGGAAGGCGAGACTTGCGAACGGTGCCGCATGGTTTCTAAAGAAATCGGCCATGATCCTGATCATCCTGAGCTTTGCCCTCGCTGTGCAGAGATCATCAAAACGTATTATTAACATTACTCAAAAAGCGGTTCGGACATCCGAACCGCTTTTTTTGCCTGCTTTCCCAAACCTGACACTGTTTTGAACGTCAGGAAAAATCTTATGGGCTTTGAGATCTGCATTGTCGGTAACACTAAAAGTACAACGATAAAAGCAGGAGTTGATGCAGGAGTGAACGATCAGCTGGCAAACATACAAGACGAACTTCTTCAAATGAAGCAGGAACTCGAATCACGGTTGTTTGAGTATTCCTTTTTTCAGCAGGATTCTCAGGCAAACCTGTCCTATCAGCAGACGACTCTTATATACCATGTGAAAGAAGAACTCCAGGATGTGCTTTTAGCCCTTTCAAAAATAGAAAACGGCACGTACGGGATTTGCGAGGAAACAGGAAAGATGATCCCGTATTCAAAGATGGCCGTTTTGCCGACGGCAAGGACGGCGGATGACTTTTTGTACCATATCCAGTTTGAGAAAAAGACGCTTCCTATTTGGGCTGAAACAGACGAAACGTACGATGAGGCGCTTTATTCGTAATGTTGGAAAGGGGGCAGGCGGTCCGCCCTCTTTTCAGGATGTCAATGATTATTCCTTTACTCCTTTTCTTTTTCTTGATAAAATGCTTAAATGAAGAGAAACAGAAACTGGAGGAACGGTTTGTGCCTTATTACATACTTGCATTGTTTATTATCGGCATCGATCAATTGACGAAATGGCTTGTCGTGAGCAACATGGTATACGGGGAAAGCATTCCTGTCATCGGCAGCTTCCTGCAGATCACGTCACATCGGAATACCGGAGCGGCATGGGGAATTCTGGCCGGGCAGATGTGGTTTTTCTACATCATCACAACGGTTGTGATTATCGGCATCATCTACTACATCCAAAAGCATGCAAAAGGGCAGAAGCTGCTCGGCATCTCGCTCGGTTTGATGCTCGGCGGGGCAATCGGCAATTTTATCGACCGCGTGTTCAGACAAGAGGTCGTCGATTTTATTCATGTGACGATCGTCAACTATCATTACCCGATTTTTAATGTTGCCGATTCGTCTTTATGCATCGGCGTCCTGCTCTTGTTTGTGCAAATGCTGTTAGACGGAAAGAAGAAGAAGGAGCTGTAACATGGAGCAATACGAAATGACCGTTCAAAACGACCATAAAAGCGAACGGATTGATAAATACTTGACCGGGATGGAAACGGACTGGTCGCGGACGCAAGTTCAGCAGTGGATTAAAGAAGACCGCATTCATGTGAACGAAAAGGCTGTCAAAGCAAACTACAAAGTACAGCCGGGCGATGTCGTAAAAGTCGTTGTCCCTGACCCGGAGCCGCTCGACGTTTTGGCTGAACCGATGGATCTCGATATTTATTATGAAGATCAGGATGTCCTTGTCGTTAACAAACCGCGCGGGATGGTCGTCCATCCGGCTCCCGGCCATCTGACGGGAACGCTTGTCAACGGTTTGATGGCGCATTGCGATGATCTGTCAGGCATCAACGGTGTTATGCGTCCGGGGATCGTGCACCGGATTGATAAAGATACGTCAGGGCTTTTGATGGTCGCCAAAAACGATATGGCCCATGAGTCGCTTGTATCCCAGCTTGTCAATAAAACGGTGACAAGGATCTATACGGCGCTCGTTCATGGCGTGATTCCCCATGACCACGGAACGATCGATGCGCCGATCGGAAGAGATAAAAAAGACCGGCAGAGCATGACGGTCACAAGGGAAAACGGAAAGCATGCGGTGACTCATTTCGAAGTGAAAGAGCGGTTTGACGATTTTACCGTGGTCGAATGCCGGCTGGAGACTGGAAGAACCCATCAGATTCGGGTGCATATGAAATACATCGGCTTTCCGCTTGCCGGAGACCCGAAATACGGACCGAAGAAAACGATCGATTTCAACGGCCAGGCTCTGCATGCCGGTGTTTTAGGGTTTGATCACCCGCGGACCGGAGAATATATCGAATTTAAGGCGCCGCTGCCTGACGATATGAAAAATCTTCTCGACAAACTTCGAAATAATCATTGACAGGAGATTTCTTTTTTGAAATAATAAACGAAGTTAGAACAGATTCTTTAACACAGTCCAGAGAGGCTGAGAAGGATATCGGACAAGTGAATGAGTATATTCGCTTTAAAGACCCCTCTCTGCCCGATGCAGAAGGGGTTTTTGTTTTATCCTTTTAACAAGAGATGAGGTGCATCTGTCATGGAAGAACAGGAAAAGGCTGTTGTACTTGACGAACAAGCGATCAGAAGGGCGCTGACAAGAATCGCCCACGAAATGATCGAGCGAAACAAGGGAATGAACAACTGCATCCTCGTCGGAATCAAGACGAGAGGGATTTATTTGGCAAAGCGCCTTGCCGAACGAATCGAACAAATTGAAGGAAACAAAGTGATCGTCGGAGAACTCGACATTACGCTGTACAGAGACGATCTGTCCAAAAAAACGGCCAATGAGGAACCGCTAGTCAAAGGCGCGGATATTCCGGTTGACATTACCGATCAAAAGGTGATCGTCGTCGATGATGTCCTCTACACGGGAAGGACGGTCAGAGCGGCGATGGACGCGCTCGTAGACGTCGGACGGCCTTCCGCAATCCAGCTCGCCGTCCTCGTTGACCGCGGTCATAGGGAGCTGCCGATCAGGGCTGATTTCATCGGAAAAAACATTCCGACTTCAAAATCCGAAAAGGTCATGGTTCAGCTCGAAGAAGTTGACGGCCGCGACCTTGCGGCGATTTATAAAAAATGAATGATCATATCCTTTTTTAAGTGCATTCCAGAGAGTTTGCAAAGAGGGATTAGACGGGATTAGTCACTTCATAGCAGTGACGATTTTGGTCTGCCTCTTTGCGCATATGCAAAGAGGCTTTTTTAATGGTCGTTATCTTTACCGGATTTAAGACATCATAGAAAATGAGTCGATCATCAGGAGGAAAAATTATGAGTCAGAAAAACGTTAACTTAGATGTAAGAGAAGTACCAAAACCGCTGAATTGGCTTTCATTCAGTCTTCAGCATTTGTTCGCCATGTTCGGATCGACCATCCTCGTGCCGAAACTGGTCGGCTTGAGCCCGGGTGTCGCGCTGATTACGAGCGGACTCGGAACACTCGCATACCTGTTGATTACAAAAGGACAGATTCCCGCTTACTTAGGATCATCGTTCGCGTTTATCGCTCCGATCCTTGCGGCTAAAGCGGCCGGCGGCCCTGGAGCGGCCATGATCGGCGCGTTTATGGCCGGGATTGTCTACGGCCTGATCGCTTTATTCATTCAGCGGCTCGGCACGGGCTGGCTGATGAAGCTTCTGCCGCCGATTGTCATCGGACCGGTCATCATCGTCATCGGGCTCGGACTGGCGAGCACAGCGGTTAATATGGCGATGTACGAAAATCCGAATGCCGAAACGCTCGTTTACAGCGCGAAGCACTTCGGAGTAGCCGGGTTTACGCTTGCTGTGACGATCGTATGCGCAATCTTCCTGCGCGGTTTTTTCAGCCTGATTCCGGTACTTATAGGAATCATCTGCGGATACTTGTTCGCCCTCACCCAAGGAATCGTCGACTTTCAAATGGTGGCGGAAGCCAAATGGTTCGCGGTTCCGGATTTCGTTCTGCCGTTTGTTGATTATACGCCGACCACCGCAGCTGCCGTCATCGGACTGGCCATGGTGCCCGTCGCATTCGTAACCATGTCTGAGCATATCGGACACCAGATGGTTCTAAGCAAAGTCGTCGGCCGGGATTTCATTAAGAAGCCCGGGCTCCATCGCTCAATCTTAGGAGACAGCGTCGCGACGATGATCGCTTCTTTCATCGGCGGACCGCCGACAACGACATACGGAGAAAACATCGGCGTTTTGGCGATCACGAGGGTCTTCAGCGTGTTCGTCATCGGCGGAGCCGCTGTCATTGCATTGTGCTTCGGCTTCGTCGGCAAAATTTCCGCGCTGATCAGCTCGGTTCCTTCAGCCGTCATGGGAGGCGTGTCCTTCCTGCTCTTCGGCATCATCGCATCAAGCGGGCTCCGCATGCTGATTGACAATAAAATCGATTTGGAAAACAAACGAAACTTGATCATTTCATCCGTCATTCTCGTCATCGGCGTCGGCGGCGCATTCATCAAAATCTCCGGATTTGAGCTGTCCAGCATGGCGCTTGCCGCAATCGTCGGCGTGATCTTAAACCTTGTCCTGCCGGAATCAAAAGAAGATCAGGGTGGGACAGAAGCTTAAAAAACGTATACAGAAGACCTTTTAAATGAAGTCCAGAGAGGCTTGAAAGGGTTGTTGAAAGGGAAGTGCATAAGCGCATTCTCTGATTCACTATACCCCAAGCCATTCGGTTTGGGGTTTTTTTATAAAAACATTCAATGAAAGCGGAGGGGTAACAATGAAACATTTGACCGCAATGAACGAGCTGAGTCTTGAGGAGATTTTCAGTCTGATTGAAGAGGCGGAAGCGCTGAAAAAAGGCAAATCTGATCGCGTTCTCTCCGGAAAGTTTGCTGCTAACTTGTTCTTTGAGCCGAGTACACGGACGCGCTTCAGCTTTGAAGTTGCAGAGAAGAAGCTCGGCATGAATGTTTTGAATTTGGACGGTGTATCGACAAGCGTTCAAAAAGGGGAGTCATTGTACGATACGGTACGAACGCTTGAATCCATCGGCGCCGATGTTTGCGTGATCAGGCACTCAGAGGATGATTATTACAAGGAATTGATCGGGCGTGTCGGCATACCGGTAATCAATGCCGGAGACGGCTGCGGCCAGCATCCGACGCAATCTCTGCTCGACTTAATGACGATTCACGAGGAATTCGGCAAATTTGACGGACTGACCGTATCGATTCACGGCGACATCAAGCACAGCAGAGTGGCACGGTCGAATGCCGAAGTGCTCTCAAGGCTCGGGGCCGCGGTTATTTTCTCAGGACCGGACGAGTGGCGGGATGCGGATAATCCGTACGGGACTTATGTGCCGGCGGACGAAGCCGTCGCCAATTCAGACGTCGTGATGCTGCTTCGGATTCAGCACGAGCGCCATCATACGAAAACGGCCGATCGAGGATTTTTGCAAACATTCGGATTGTCGCTGGAGCGGGCGAAGCGTTTGAAAAAGGGTGCGATCATTATGCACCCGGCCCCGGTCAATCGCGGCGTCGAAATCGACAGCGCGCTCGTGGAATCGGCGCAATCAAGGATTTTTAAACAAATGGAAAACGGGGTCTACATCAGAATGGCGGTTTTAAAAAGAGCGCTTGAGAAACGCGAAAATGAAAAAAGGGGAGATCAGGCTTATGTCTTATTTAATTAAAAACGGCTTCATGCTGGATGAAAACGGCGAAAAAATAAAGCGTGACATCAGGATAGATGGAGAAGTCATAAGCGGGATCGGCACCCTTGAGGCCGAACCGGGCGAATCGGTCATTGATGCAGAAGGACTGTTCGTCTCTCCCGGGCTCATCGACCTTCACGTCCATTTCAGAGAGCCGGGCGGAGAGAAAAAGGAGACGATTGAAACGGGTGCACAAGCAGCGGCAAGAGGCGGTTTCACAACGGTAGCTGCGATGCCGAACACACGCCCTGTCCCTGATACGAAAGAACATATGGAGTGGCTGACAAATCGTATTCAGGAAACGGCATCTGTCAGGGTCCTTCCGTACGCCTCGATTACGGTCAGACAGACCGGCGAAGACATAACCGATTTCGACGAATTATCGGAAGCCGGCGCATTCGCCTTTACAGACGACGGAGTCGGCGTCCAAACTGCCGGAATGATGTTCGAGGCCATGAAAAAGGCGGCCTCGATCAACAAAGCGATCGTCGCCCATTGTGAAGACAATTCGCTGATCTACGGGGGAAGCGTGCACGACGGGGAATTGGCAAAAAAACACGGTTTAAACGGGATTCCTTCGATCTGTGAAGCGGTTCATATTGCGCGGGATGTGCTGCTGGCGGAAGCGGCCGGCTGCCATTATCACGTCTGCCATATCAGCACGAAGGAATCGGTCAGGACCGTCCGCGACGCCAAAAAGGCCGGAATCCGCGTCACTGCGGAAGTGACGCCGCACCATTTGCTGCTTTGCGACACCGATATACCGGGGCTTGATACGAATTACAAAATGAATCCGCCTCTCAGAAGCAAAGAAGACAGGGAAGCGCTTTTGGAAGGGCTTCTTGATGGAACGATCGATTTTATCGCGACAGACCATGCCCCGCATACGGAAGCGGAAAAACAGCAGACGATGAGCCTCGCCCCGTTCGGAATCGTCGGCTTGGAAACGGCTTTTCCGCTTCTGTACACGCACTTTGTCAGAAACGGTGCCTGGACATTAAAACAGCTTGTCGATTATATGACGGTTAAGCCTTGCGAAGCATTCGGACTGCCATACGGAAAGCTTGAAGCCGGACGCCCGGCGGACATCACACTGATCGATCTTGAAAAAGAAGACAAAATCGATAAAAACCGCTTCCTTTCCAAAGGAAAAAATACGCCGTTTGACGGCATCAGCTGCTTCGGCTGGCCTGTATTGACAATGGCTGCGGGAAAAGTCGTTTACAAAGAGGGGAGACTCGTAAAATGAAAAGACGTCTAGTGCTGGAAAACGGAACGATATTTGAAGGGAAGGCCTTCGGCAGCCTGGAGAACACGATGGGAGAAGTCGTGTTCAACACGGGGATGACGGGTTATCAGGAAATCCTCTCAGACCCTTCCTACTGCGGGCAGATTGTCACATTAACCTATCCTCTGATCGGAAACTACGGCATCAACAGAGACGATTTTGAATCGATCACACCTTATGTCAAAGGGTTTATAGTAAAAGAGTTATGTCAACTTCCTTCAAACTGGCGTTCGGCATATACGCTTGATGACTATTTGAAAATGAAGAACATTCCGGGCTTATCAGGGATTGATACGAGAAAGCTGACGAGAATGATCCGTACGGCAGGGACGCTGAAAGGGATGTTCGCCGGTCCTGATGAGGACGCGGACGCCTTGATCAGAAAAATGAAAGAAACAGAGCTTCCGCGGGATCAGGTCAGCCAAGTGTCAACGAAAACCGCCTATCCGAGCCCTGGAAGAGGCAAGCGGATCGTACTTGTTGATTTCGGCATGAAACACGGCATCTTAAGAGAATTGAACAAGCGCAAATGCGATTGTATCGTCGTCCCCCATCATGTAACCGCTGAAGAAATCATGCAGCTCAAGCCTGACGGCGTCATGCTGTCAAACGGACCCGGAGATCCGAAGGACGTACCAGAAGCAATTGAAATGATCCAAAACATTCTCGGCAAGGTGCCGCTGTTCGGAATCTGCCTCGGACATCAACTGTTCGCGCTCGCATGCGGCGCTGAGACCGTCAAGATGAAATTCGGCCACCGCGGCTCCAACCACCCGGTAAAAAGCTTGAAAACCGGCAAAGTATCGATCACGGCGCAGAACCACGGCTACACGGTTTCATCTGTTGAAAATACGCCGCTTGAAGTGACGCACGTGGCGATCAATGACAACACGATCGAAGGGCTGAAACATAAATCAGAGCCTGCCTTTACCGTGCAATATCACCCGGAAGCTTCACCGGGACCGGAGGATGCCAACCATTTATTTGATCAATTTCTGCAGATGATTGAAACGACAGAGAAAGAAGGGGAAACGGTATGCCTAAACGCGTAGACATTCAAAAGATTTTAGTGATCGGCTCAGGTCCGATTATTATCGGCCAGGCGGCAGAATTTGATTATGCAGGTACCCAAGCGTGCCTTGCTTTAAAAGAAGAGGGCTATGAAGTCATTCTTGTCAACTCCAATCCGGCGACGATCATGACGGATACGGAAATGGCCGACAGGGTTTATATCGAACCGCTGACGCTCGAGTTTTTAACGCGGATTATCCGTAAAGAGCGACCTGATGCGATTTTGCCTACCTTGGGCGGCCAGACAGGTCTGAATTTGGCGGTCGAATTGTCAGAGAACGGCATTTTGGAAGAGTGCGGCGTGGAAGTGCTCGGCACGAAATTGTCCGCGATTCAAAAGGCGGAAGACCGCGATCTGTTCAGAAGCTTAATGAATGAGCTTAACGAGCCGGTACCGGAAAGCGACATTATCCATTCGCTAGCCGAAGCCCAAGATTTTGTCGGGAAAATCGGGTTTCCGGTCATCGTCAGACCTGCATACACGCTCGGCGGAACCGGCGGAGGGATCTGTTCAAATGAAGATGAACTGAAGGAAATCGTTGAGAACGGCTTGAAAATGAGCCCTGTTCATCAATGTCTGCTCGAAAAAAGCATTGCCGGATATAAAGAGATCGAATATGAAGTGATGAGAGACTCGAGCGATCACGCGATCGTTGTCTGCAATATGGAAAACATCGATCCCGTCGGCATCCATACCGGGGACAGCATCGTCGTCGCACCGAGCCAGACGCTGAGCGACCGCGAATACCAAATGCTTCGCAACGTATCGCTCAAAATCATCCGCGCGCTCGAAATCGAAGGAGGCTGCAATGTGCAGCTGGCGCTTGATCCGGACAGTTTCCAATACTACATTATCGAGGTCAATCCGCGGGTCAGCCGTTCTTCGGCGCTCGCTTCAAAGGCGACAGGGTACCCGATCGCAAAGCTTGCTGCCAAAATCGCCGTCGGCTTGTCTCTTGATGAAATGATGAATCCTGTGACAGGAAAAACGTATGCTTCGTTTGAGCCGGCGCTTGATTATGTCGTCTCAAAGATTCCGCGTTGGCCGTTCGATAAGTTTGAATCGGCAAACCGAAAACTCGGCACGCAGATGAAAGCGACGGGCGAGGTGATGGCGATCGGCAGAACGTTGGAGGAATCGCTTCTTAAAGCGGTCCGCTCGCTTGAAGCAGACGTGTACCACCTTGAATTAAAAGATGCGGAAGACATTACTAATGACGTGCTTGAGAAGCGGATCAAAAAAGCGGGCGATGAACGGCTCTTCTATTTGGCAGAAGCGTTCAGAAGAGGCTACACCGTCCTTGATCTCCACGAATTTTCTAAGATTGACGTTTTCTTCCTCTATAAACTGGAAGGGATCATCCGCTTCGAAGAAATGCTGCAAGCGGAGCGCGGTGATCTTGAGATGCTGAAAAAGGCGAAAGAACTCGGTTTTTCAGACCGCTTCATCAGCCGCCTGTGGGAAATGCCTGAACGAAAGGTGTATGAGCTTAGAAAAGAAGCGGGCATTACGCCGGTTTATAAAATGGTTGATACGTGCGCGGCCGAATTTGAATCGGAAACGCCTTACTTTTACAGCACGTATGAAGAAGAAAACGAGTCTTTAAGAACCGGGAAAAAGAGCGTGGTCGTTCTTGGCTCAGGTCCGATTCGGATCGGCCAGGGGGTTGAGTTTGACTATGCGACTGTGCATTCGGTCTGGGCGATTAAAGAAGCCGGCTATGAAGCGATTATCATTAACAACAACCCTGAGACTGTGTCGACGGACTTCAGCATTTCCGACAAGCTGTACTTTGAGCCGCTGACGATTGAAGATGTCATGCATGTCATCGACTTGGAGCAGCCGGAAGGCGTCGTCGTCCAATTCGGCGGACAAACCGCGATCAATCTCGCCAATGAACTGGCAGAGAGAGGGGTAAACATTCTCGGAACGTCGCTGGAGGACTTGGATCGCGCCGAAGACCGCGACAAATTCGAGCATGCGCTTGAAACGCTGAACGTTCCTCAGCCGCTCGGCAAAACGGCAACTTCTGTGGATGAAGCCGTCACAATCGCAGGCCGCATCGGCTATCCGGTGCTTGTGCGCCCATCCTACGTTCTCGGCGGACGGGCGATGGAGATCGTGTACCATGAAGAAGAGCTTCTTCATTATATGGAACATGCGGTCAAAATCAACCCGCTGCATCCCGTTCTCATCGATAAATATTTAATCGGAAAAGAAATCGAAGTCGACGCGATTTCCGACGGGGAAACGGTCGTCATTCCGGGGATCATGGAGCATATCGAACGGGCGGGCGTCCACTCCGGAGACTCGATTGCCGTGTATCCGCCGCAATCGCTCTCTATAGAGATCAAGAAAAAGATCGAAAAGTATACGATCGAACTTGCGAAAGGCTTGAACATCATCGGACTGCTCAACATTCAGTTCGTCCTTTCAAAAGATGAGGTTTATGTCCTTGAGGTGAATCCGCGCTCAAGCCGGACGGTGCCGTTCCTCAGCAAAATCACCGGAATTCCGATGGCGAATCTCGCGACAAAGGTCATTCTCGGCCGGAAGCTTGCGGACATGGGCTACTGCAGCGGCCTTCAAAAAGAACAGGAAGGCGTCTATGTAAAAGTTCCGGTCTTCTCCTTCGCAAAGCTGAGAAGAGTGGATATCACGCTCGGTCCGGAAATGAAATCGACGGGTGAAGTCATGGGGAAAGATACGACACTCGAAAAGGCGCTTTACAAAGGGTTAATCGCCTCAGGCATCCAGATTCCGAATTACGGATCTGTGCTTCTGACCGTCGCTGATAAGGACAAAGAGGAAGGACTTCTCATCGCCAAGCGGTTCCACGCCATCGGCTATAAAATCCTGGCGACAGAAGGAACGGCAGACTGCCTGCGGGAAGCATCCGTCCCTGTGAGAACCGTCGGAAAAATCGGCGAAGATGGCACGAATCTGCTTGACGTCATCCGCAACGGGGAAGCGCAGTTCGTCGTGAATACTTTGACAAAAGGAAAGCAGCCGGCAAGGGACGGTTTCAGAATCAGACGGGAATCGGTGGAAAACGGCGTGGCCTGCCTGACGTCATTAGACACGGCAGAAGCGATTTTGAGGGTGCTTGAAAGCATGAGTTTCCGCGCCGATCATATGCCCGCTATCAAAGTCGGTCAAGAGGCGGCGGCTGTCAGATGAAAAAAGGATATATGACGGTTCGTTCCAACGATTGTATTGCTGATAACATTTATCAAATGGTGCTGAAAGGGGAGCTCGCTGAATCGTGCAGCGCCCCCGGCCAGTTCCTTCATTTGAAAGTCGCCGAGTCTGTCACCCCTTTGTTAAGGCGGCCGATCAGCATCGCCCGCATTGATCAGGACAACCGGGAAATCACGATTATTTTCCGAAAGGACGGAGAGGGGACACGGCTTCTCTCATTAAAGAAAAAGGGGGATATCGTTGATGTGCTCGGACCGCTCGGAAACGGATTTCCGCAAGATGCGCTTGCTCCCGGCCAAACGGCTCTTTTAGTCGGAGGGGGAATCGGCGTCCCGCCGCTTTACGAGCTCGCAAAGCAGCTGAATAGACAGGGAGTCAATGTCGTGCATGTGTTAGGATTTGCGTCAGCCAAAGACGTTTTTTACGAGCGGGAATTCTCTGAGTACGGCCCTGTCTATATCGCCACAGCGGACGGCACCCATGGAACGAAGGGGTTTGTCACAGATGTCATCGAAGCAGAAGAGCTTCAGTTTGACTGCCTTCTTGCCTGCGGGCCGACGCCGATGCTGAAAGCGTTAAAGGAGCGCTATCCGGATAAAGACGTTTACTTGTCGATGGAAGAGCGGATGGGCTGCGGAATCGGCGCTTGCTTTGCCTGTGTATGCCATACGGATGAAAGTGAAAAGCCGTACGTGAAAGTCTGTCTGGACGGCCCTGTTTTTAAAGCGCAGGAGGTGCTTTTGTAATGCTTGAAGTAAATTTGCCCGGCCTCAGGTTGAAAAATCCGATCATTCCGGCTTCCGGGTGCTTCGGTTTCGGAAAAGAGTTTGCAAACTTATATGATCTTTCATGCCTCGGGGCGATCATGATCAAAGCGACGACGAGCGAACCGCGCTTCGGGAATCCGACGCCGAGGGTCGCGGAAACGCAAGCCGGCATGCTGAATGCGATCGGACTGCAAAATCCCGGCCTTCAGGCTGTCATGGAACACGAACTTCCGCGGCTCGAACAATTCGATACGCCGATTATCGCCAATGTAGCCGGTTCACAGCTTGAAGATTATGTCGAGGTTGCGCAAGAAATCAGCAAAGCGCCGAATGTCCATGCGCTCGAGCTGAACATTTCCTGTCCGAACGTCAAAACGGGCGGGATCGCGTTCGGCACGCGGCCGGAAATGGCGGCCGAGCTGACGAAGGCGGTTAAGGAAGTTTCCGATGTGCCCGTTTATGTGAAGCTGTCGCCGAATGTCACAGACATTACTGAAATCGCCCAAGCGATCGAAGAAGCGGGCGCCGACGGGCTGACGATGATCAACACCCTGATCGGCATGAGGCTCGACTTGAAAACAGGCAAGCCGATTTTGGCGAACAAAACCGGAGGATTATCAGGTCCGGCCGTAAAACCGGTCGCGATCAGGATGGTTTATGAAGTCAGCCAGGCGGTCAGCATTCCGATCATCGGCATGGGCGGCGTGCAGTCGGCGGAAGATGCACTTGAATTTCTGCTGGCGGGGGCGAGCGCGGTCGCGGTCGGCACAGCCAATTTCGTCAATCCGTTCGCCTGTCCGGAAATCATTGAAGACTTGCCGCGCGTTTTGGAAAAATACGGATACCGATCTATTGATGAATGCATCGGAAGGAGCTGGAAACATGAACAATACGCCGCCCATCATCGCGCTTGATTTTCCATCCGCACAGGAAACGTTTGCGTTTTTGAAGCAGTTTGACGGAGAAAACCTTTTTGTAAAAGTCGGAATGGAGCTCTTTTATCAGGAAGGTCCTTACATCCTTGAGCAGCTAAAGAAGCAAAACTGCCGGATATTTCTCGATTTGAAGTGCCATGACATTCCGACGACCGTATATAAGGCGATGAAGAGGCTGGCGGGTTTTGGCGTCAGTCTTGTCAATGTGCACGCAGCAGGCGGAAGCCGGATGATGGAGGCTGCGCTTGAAGGCCTTGAAGCGGGGACTGCCGCAGGGCAGAAACGGCCGTCATTAATCGCTGTGACACAGCTGACAAGCACGTCGCCTGAGATGCTGCAGCATGAGCTTTTGATCAAAACGCCGCTTGAAGAAACCGTTCTTCGCTACAGCAAGCTTGCAGAAGAGAGCGGGCTTGACGGCGTCGTCTGTTCGGTTCACGAAGCGGAGCGGATCTGCAGGGAGACGTCTCCTTCCTTTCTGACGGTGACGCCGGGAATCCGGCTTGCCGATGATAAAAAGAACGATCAAGTCAGAGTGGCAACACCAGCCATGGCGAGGGAAAAAGGCGTTTCCGCGATCGTGGTCGGCCGTTCGATCACACAAGCGGAAGAGCCGGTTTCGGCTTATCGAAACATAGTGCGTGAGTGGGAGGGAATCAAAGCATGAAAACAGAAATTGCAAAACATCTATTAGCGATCAAGGCGGTTTTCCTTCGGCCGAATGAGCCGTTTACATGGGCGAGCGGCATGAAGTCGCCGATTTACTGCGACAACCGGCTGACGCTTTCGTATCCTGAGGTAAGGGCTGACATCGCATCAGGCCTTGCCGGGATGATCAAAGACAAATATCCGGAAGCGGAAATCATTGCGGGCACGGCGACAGCGGGAATTCCTCACGCTGCGCTTGCCGCTGACAGGCTCCGCCTGCCGATGTGCTACGTCAGAAGCAAGCCGAAAGCGCACGGAAAAGGAAATCAAATCGAAGGAGCGGTCAAAAAAGGGCACAAAGTCGTTGTCATCGAAGATCTGATCTCGACCGGCGGAAGCGTTCTTGAAGCCGTCTCCGCTTTAAAGGATGCCGGCTGCGAGGTGCTTGGCGTTGCTGCAATCTTCACGTACGGTCTTCCGAAAGCGGGTATCGCCTTCGATGGAGCGGGCGTTGAATACCATACCCTGACCGACTACGACACGCTGACAGAAGCAGCGCTTGCCGAAGGTTATATCAGCGAAGCCGATGCCGCAAAGCTGAAAGAATGGAAAGCAGATCCGCAATCAACAGCATGGATGAAAATATGAAGAAAACCGTCGCCTCTTTTGAAGGGGCGGCTTTTTTGATCCTCTATAAAAATAGTAAAATCGAACCATTTTTATTTTTTATTAATCCTATAAAAAAAGTCGGGTTGACTTTTATTCGAATTGTGCTAAAATTTAAAAATACAAAAGCAAACTTATCAAGAGCGGTGGAGGGACTGGTCCGATGAAACCCGGCAACCTGCGTGTATTCGTAAGGTGCTACTTCCAGCAAAATGCGCTCATTTTGAGAGATAAGGAATATATAAAGTTCCTCGTCTTTCTTTCACATTTGGAAGAAAGATTTTATTTTTCGGGGCAAAAGGAGGAGCTGGCAATGAAAACGGATGAGCAGCTGGACAAAGCGATCATCACAATGAAAGACATGCTGAAGGATATGAGCTACGGATCCATCACAATCGTTGTCCAGGATGGAAAGGTCATTCAAATCGAAAAAAATGAAAAAATAAGATTGAAATAGCTGACTAGACAAACTAGAGGCGGTTTTCACAGAGTTTTTTTCTGCTGAAAGCCGTTTTTTTGTTGGCAAAAAAAGGGGGAACCAAAAATATTTACTTACAGTACATGGGAAGAACCGGCGATCACGTTTCAGGAGGATGATTCTTATAAAGGCGCGCTGTCCGTCCTCAAATGGGCGTACGGCCATTACGGCGATCAGCTCGTATACGCTTGCAGCTTCGGAATCGAAGGGATCGTCCTCATTGATTTAATCTACAAGGTGAAAAAAGACGCCGTCATCGTTTTTCTTGATACAGGGCTTCATTTTAAAGAAACGTATGAAACGATAGAGGCTGTCAAAGAACGATATCCGGGCCTTCAGATTATGATGAAGAAACCGGAACTTACAGTCGAACAGCAGGCTCAGGAATACGGGGACAAACTTTGGGAGACCAACCCGAACCTCTGCTGTGAAATGAGAAAGGTCATCCCTCTCCGCGAGACGCTTTCAGCATATCCGGCATGGCTGTCGGGGCTGCGCCGCGAGCAGTCCGAGGGACGGAGCAAGACGAACTTTTTAAATAAGGACGATAAATTCAAGTCGATCAAAGTCTGCCCGCTCATCCATTGGACATGGAAGGATATTTGGAGATATGTGACAAAGCACGATCTGCCGTACAATCCGCTTCACGATCAGGGCTATCCGAGCATCGGCTGCGCCCCGTGCACGTCGCCGGCCTTTAAGATGGACGATCTCCGCTCCGGCCGCTGGAATGGATTGAATAAAACAGAATGCGGATTACACGAGTAAGGAGATGAGTCATGGAACTTGCCGCCATTATATTTAGCCTGTTTTTTGCGATGAATATCGGTGCGAGCGGTGCAGCGGCCTCGATGGGCATCGCCTACGGGTCGGAAGCTGTGAAAAAACAGTTTCACGCGCTTCTGATCTGTGCGGCTGGCATTCTTCTCGGAGCCGTTATCGGCGGAGGGGAAGTCGTCAAAACGATCAGCTCAGGGATCATTCCCGAACGGGTGATTACGCTTGAAATCGTCTGCATCATCATCGGATCCGCAGCTTTGTCGCTCTTTATCGCAAACGTTCTCGGCATTCCTTTATCTACAAGTGAAGTGACAGTCGGATCTGTCGTCGGTGTAGGTGTCGCGTATCAAGTATTGTATGTCAAATCTTTGACGGTGATTGTCGCGTTTTGGGTGATTATCCCTTTTATCGCGTTTTGTTTTACTTACGTGATGGCCAAGATCATGAAAAAGATGGTCAAACCGGCCTCAGGAAAAAAACTTCAGATCCTGACAGCCGTTCTGGTCATCGCCGGTTTTATGGAAGCTTTCTCGGCGGGAATGAACAATGTCGCAAACGCTGTTGGGCCGCTGGTGGCGGCGCATGTTTTGACCGTCGGCCAAGGAACGCTGTACGGCGGGGTGTTTGTCGCGATCGGCGCCCTTTTATTGGGCCGGCGCGTCCTTGAAACAAACGGCAAAAAGATCACCAGATTCTCCAAAGGAGAGGGGATCCTTCTTTCGGGGACTGGATCGGGCCTTGTCATTATCAGTTCTATTTTCGGCCTTCCGGTTCCGCTCACGCAAGTGACATCATCTTCTATTATAGGGATGGGAATGGCGAAAAACGGCGGCAATGTTTTTCATAAACAGGTGGTCAAAACGATGCTGAAAGTGTGGATCGTTTCGCCATTTCTTTCCTTGAGCCTGTCTTATATGCTGGTCAGCCTTTTCTTAAAAGGAGACTACTATTCTCTCATCGTTGTCACGAGCGTTCTTCTGGCATCAGTAGGAACGATCAGCCTGATGAGAGCAGTAAAAAAAGAACACAGCTCCGTTCATGAACAGGGCGGGGGAATTTAAACACCAAGTAGGGGGAAATAAAGTTATGAGTTTAGCGCCACACGGCGGTGTATTGGTTAACCGCGTCAATGAAGCATACGATGTGAAACATATCGGACCTGAAATCGAACTTGACCTGATCGCATTCGCCGATCTCGAATTGATCGGGATCGGGGCGTACAGCCCGATCGAAGGCTTTTTAACGGAAAAAGACTACCTTTCTGTCGTAGAAACGATGAGGCTTGCAAGCGGCGATGTTTGGACGCTTCCGATCAGCCTTCCCGTTGACGGGCAAAAAGCCGCCGAATTCAAAACAGGCGACACCGTCCGCCTCACATACAAAGGAGAAACATACGGGGTCATCGATATCGAAGACATCTATAGGCCTGATAAGAATAAGGAAGCTGTGAACGTCTATAAAACCGACGACCTGAACCATCCGGGCGTCAAAAAATTGTTCGAGCGGGGCGATGTCTATGTCGGCGGCCCGATCACACTCATCAAACGGAGCGAAAAGCAGTTCCCTGCCCATACGTTTGAACCGGCGGAAACGAGACGGAAGTTTGCCGAGCTCGGCTGGAAAACGATCGTCGGATTTCAAACGAGAAATCCTGTGCACAGAGCACATGAATACATTCAAAAAACCGCGCTGGAAACAGTTGACGGACTTTTCCTCAATCCGTTAGTCGGAGAAACGAAGTCAGACGATATTCCGGCAGATGTCAGGATGAAAAGCTACCGGGTGCTGCTTGACGGATATTACCCGAAAGACCGCGTCTTCCTCGGCGTCTTCCCGGCAGCGATGCGTTATGCAGGCCCGAAAGAGGCGATTTTCCATGCGCTCGTCAGAAAAAATTACGGCTGCACCCATTTCATCGTCGGAAGGGACCATGCGGGTGTCGGCGATTATTACGGAACATATGAAGCGCAGGAGCTGTTCGATCAGTTCACGCCTGAAGAAATCGGCATCACTCCGATGAAATTTGAACACAGCTTTTACTGCAATGTGTGCGGATCAATGGCGACGGCGAAAACATGCCCGCATGACAGGGAGCACCATGTCATTTTGTCCGGCACAAAGGTGAGGGGAATGCTGAGAAACGGCGAGTTCCCACCAAGCACATTCAGCCGTCCTGAAGTCATCGAAACATTAATCAAAGGCTTAGCAGCCGGCGTTTCTTAAAGGGAGGAAAAACTGTTGGTGAATAAAGACATCGTCTGGCATGAGGCATCCATTACAAAGAAGGAATATCATGAAAAAAACGGCCATAAAAGCGGAATTATTTGGCTGACAGGTTTGAGCGGCTCTGGGAAATCAACGATTGCCAACGCAGCCGCCCGCCAGCTGTTTGAAGAAGGCTTTCAGGTGACGGTGCTTGACGGCGATAACGTCAGACACGGCCTGAACAAAGACCTCGGATTTTCGGATGAGGACCGGAAAGAGAACATCCGCCGGATCGGCGAAGTCGCAAAGCTGTTCGTCGAGCAGGGTACGATCGTGATTACGGCGTTTATTTCTCCTTTTAAAGAAGACCGCGATCTTGTCAGACAGCTCGTCGGGGAAAACGAATTCCACGAAGTGTACGTCAAATGCGATTTGGAAACGTGCGAAAAAAGGGATCCGAAAGGCTTGTACAAAAAAGCGAGAAACGGGGAAATTCCATTTTTCACGGGCATCGATTCGCCGTATGAAGAACCTGAATCGCCTGAGCTCATCCTTAATACGAGTGAGCATGAAAGGAACGAGTGCAAAGACAGGCTCGTTGAATACGTGAAAAACGAAACGAAATAAAACGCTTGGCAAATAGGAAAGTGCATCGACTGCACTTTCCTATTTCATAAAGAAAACGTTTGGCGTGTTGTGACATTTTCATCACCGAACGCTTTCTTTATGATTTATAATGAAGTGAAACGATTTTGATCGATCGGGGGAAAGTGCAAGATGGGGAAAGTATATATCGTTGGGGCAGGTCCTGGAGACCCCGATTTACTGACAATCAAAGCTTTGAAAGCGATCCAGAAAGCCGACGTCATTTTATACGACCGGCTTGTCAACAAACAGATCCTTCAGCACGCAAAAGCGGGAGCAGACCTCATATATTGCGGAAAGCTTCCCGATTATCATATGATGAAGCAGGAGACGATCAACCATTTTCTCGTCAAATATGCGAAAAAAGGAAAAATCGTCGTCAGATTAAAAGGGGGAGACCCTTTCGTTTTCGGCAGAGGAGGAGAGGAAGCCGCGAGCCTCGCAGAAAACGGGATTCCTTTTGAAATCGTTCCCGGGATCACTTCAGGAATCGCAGCGGCCGCTTATGCCGGCATCCCCGTAACTCACCGGGATGCGAGTTCAAACGTCGCTTTCGTGACGGGCCATTACAAGGCGGAAGAAGACTTTGAGGAAAAGTGGAAAGCGCTGGCGACGGGCATCGATACCCTCGTCATCTATATGGGGATCAAAAACGTGAAGCAAATCGAAAGGCTTTTAATCGAAAACGGCAGAGACCGTTCAACACCGGCTGCTTTCATCCACTGGGGAACGACGGACAAGCAGAAAACGGTGATTTGCACGGTTGAAACGCTTGCCGAAACCGCTGAAAACGAAAAAATCGTTAACCCGAGCCTCATCGTCATCGGCGATGTGGTCAACTTCCGCTCGCGTTTAAACTGGTATGAAACCGAGCTGAAAAATACAGCATTAAGCGAGGCGCTTTAACATGAAACAAGCCATTTTGTATATCGGCCACGGCAGCCGTCTGAAAAAAGCACAACAAGAAGCAGCCGCTTTTTTGGAAGGGTGCAGAGGCGACATGTCCGCATCCATTCAGGAAATCTCTTTTTTGGAGCTTGCACCGCCTGATATTGAAACGGGATTTAAAGCGTGCGCGGAAAAGGGCGCGACGCATATCGCCGCGGTGCCGCTTCTCCTTTTGACCGCCGCACACGCCAAAAAAGACATTCCGGCAGAAATCGCCCGTGTTTCTTCCCAATATCCTTCCGTAAGCGTCACTTACGGAAAGCCGATCGGCGTTGATCAGGAGGTCGTCAAAGCCGTTTTGACGCGGATCGAAGAGACTGGCGTTCCTTATGAACATGCGAGGATCGTATTGATCGGAAGGGGGAGCTCAGATCCGGATGTCTTGCGGGATGTCACAGAGATCGCAGCCCGCCTCAAAGCGATGGCTCCGGTTGATGAGGTCATTCCTTGTTTTATGACCGCCTGTAAACCGCATTATCGCGACGTTTTTTCACAGCTTAAAGAAAGCGGCGGAAAAACGACATTCATCGTTCCGTATCTGCTGTTTACCGGGATGTTGATGAAGGAGATCGAAAGGGAGACCGAAAAGCTGAAGGAAACCAATCCCGACGTTGTGCTCTCTGAATATCTCGGCTTCCATCCGCACGTCAAAAACGCCTTTTTAAACCGCGTCAAGGAAGCCGTTATGAATCATGACCGTTCCTTCGATTTCAAAGGAGCCGCCGATGCTGCCGCTTCACATTAACATGAGCGGCAAGCCCGTCGTCATCGCAGGCGGGGGACGGATCGCGGCAAGGCGGCTGAAAGCGGTGGCGGGTGAAGGTGCATCTGTTACCGTCATAAGCCCTGACGTATCGGCTGACATGCTCGAGCTGATCGAAAAACACGGGGTTTGCTGGAAGCGGAAAAAAGCAGAGCCGGAAGATGTAAAAGGCGCATTTCTCATCATACTTGCAACAGATGATTGCGAGGCGAATAAGCGGATTGCAAGATCAGCCGGAGAAGGCCAGCTCGTCAATGTTGCGAGCGAGGCTGAGCTCGGAAATGTGTACGTTCCGAAAATCGTCAAAAAAGGAAACATCACCATCAGCGTTTCGACAAACGGCGCAAGCCCGAGCCATACGATCGAATTGGCCGGGCGGATCGACGGACTGATCGATGACGAGCTCATCAGGGAGATCGATGAGCTTTTCCGAAAAAGAAGAGGCCCGAACCGATAACGGTTCAGGCCTTTTTTTCGTTTAGCGCGATGTTTTCAGCTTGATGACAAGGTCTTCATCAGGCGTCACGAAAACGGTTTGCTGTCGGTCATATGTGACAAAGCCGGGCTTTGCGCCGTTCGGCTTTTTGACATGGCGTATTTTCGTATAGTCGACAGGGACTGAAGCTGAGTTTTTCGCTTTGCTGAAGTATGCTGCGATCCGGGCTGCTTCAAGGATCGTTTGTTCGTCAGGGTCGCTTGCGCGGATCACGACGTGCGAGCCCGGAATATCTTTCGTGTGCAGCCAAAGGTCGTCCCGGGCGGCAAGCTTCATCGTCAAATATTCGTTCTGCTTGTTGTTTTTTCCGACGAGGATCGTTTCTCCTGCCGTAGATTCATAAGTTTCCAGAGAAGGCGCTTGTTTTTTCTGCTTTTTCTGGCCCGGCTGCTGTTTGGCGCGCAAATAGTTTCCTTCTTGAAGCTCTTCGCGAATTTCCTGCAGATCCTTTGGCGATGCAGACGCGAGTTGCTGCATCAGCTGGTCGAAATAAGCGATCTCTTCCTCAGCGAGCCTGATTTGTTCTTTGACGACCTCCACTGAATTTTTCGCCTTCTGATATTTTGTAAAATAGCTTTGCGCATTTTCAGACGGCGTTTTATTCGGATTGAGGGAAATTGTGACCTCCCCGCCGTTTTCATCATAATAGTTGACGACTTTGGCTTCTTTATCGCCTTTTTTCAGCTTGTAAAGGTTTGCCGTCAACAGCTCTCCGTACAGCTGGTATTCCTTGGCGTTTTCGGAATCCGCCAGCGTTTTTTTGAGCTTTTTGATCTTGTTTTCGTTCTTTTTCTTTTCGTTCATGACGAACCGTTCCAAGTCATGAGCCTGCTGTTTGACGCGGTCCCTTTCCGCTTTTCCGAAATAGTAGCGGTCAAGGAGTCCGCTCAGCGTCCCGAATGGCCGCCTGTCTCCTTTTACATGCGTCAAATCAAGCAGATAGAAATATTCCTTTCCGTCTTCTGTCACAAGCTGAGGGGTAAAGCACCGGTTTTTGACGTCGGCAAACATCGTCATGAGCGCATCTGGAAGCGTTGCCCTGTTTGCAAGCCCGGCCCGAAACACGGCTTCTTTTGCAAAGAGGGGGGAGATCCCGGAGAAGGTGTCGACGATCTGTCTGTCCAATTTTCCCTCCTGAAAATTGAGATGGCGGAGAATGTCTTCCTTATCCGCCTCAAGCAGTGACAGCTTGTTTTGCGCGGGCGGCAGGATGTAATCATAGCCTGGAAGAACGGTCCGATAGCTGTTAATCGATGGAGAAAGGTGCTTTAAGCTGTCAATGATGACGCCTTTTTCCCCGTCGGTCAAGACGATGTTGCTGTGCCTTCCCATGATTTCCACGACGAGCTTTCTCGTGAGCATGTCGCCGACTTCATTGCGGCTTTTCATGTGAAATACGATCACCCTGTCCATGCCGACTTGTTCGATCTGTTCGACGAAACCGCCCTCCAAATGCTTGCGAAGAAGCATGCAAAACATCGGCGGAGCGCTCGGATTGTCGTACGCTTCCTCTGTAAGATGAACCCTGGCATAGCTGGGGTGGGCGGAGAGCAGCAGTTTGCGGTTTTTTCCGTTCGCCCTGATGTGAAAAATCAGCTCGTGCTTAAACGGCTGATGGATTTTGGTGATCCGCCCGCCCCTAATCGTTTCATTCAATTCTCCTATCATTCCGTATGTAAAAATGCCGTCAAAAGACATATTAAAAACACCCTTTTCTTATTAATCCTCTTCATCATGTGTCTGTCCGAATAATTATAGCATGATTTAGGACGAGTCTGAATAAATTGACTTATAGAGACAAAGGAAAGCTTTAAGGGCAGAAGGAGTGGACGATTCAATGAAATGGCACGAGATGGGACAAACCGAATTGTTAAACGTAACAAAAACGTCCATTGAGAAAGGGCTGACAGAAAAAGAGGTTAAAAAGCGGCTTGAAAGACACGGGGCAAACGAACTTCTTGAAGGCGAAAAAACGTCGGCACTGGCTTTGTTTTTTTCGCAGTTTAAAGACTTCATGGTTCTTGTGCTGCTTGCGGCGACGTTGGTTTCCGGCTTTTTGGGTGAATATATCGACGCGATTGCCATCATTGCGATCATCTTCGTAAACGGCATCCTCGGTTTTTTCCAGGAACGAAAGGCGGAGAAATCGCTTCAGGCATTGAAGGAACTGTCCGCCCCGCAGGTGACGGCGCTCCGCGACGGAAGCTGGGTTAAAATTCCTTCAAAAGAGCTTGTGCCGGGAGATGTTGTGCGCTTTTCAAGCGGGGACAGAATCGGCGCTGATCTCAGGCTGATCGAGACGAAAAGCCTTGAAATAGAAGAGTCGGCCCTTACCGGCGAGTCGCTCCCGGTATCAAAGCAGTCGGAACGTTTTCAGGCTTCGGATGTGTCGCTCGGCGATTTGAAGAATATGGCCTTTATGGGAACGCTCGTGACAAGGGGAAGCGGGATCGGCATCGTCATTGGCACCGGGATGAACTCGGCGATGGGAAAAATCGCCGATATGCTTGAATCGGCCGGAAATGCGGCGACTCCGCTACAAAGAAGGCTGGAGGAGCTCGGAAAAATTCTGATCGTGGCGGCGCTGTTATTGACGCTCCTTGTCGTGGTGGCAGGCGTTGTGCGAGGCCATGATCTGTACAGCATGTTTTTAGCCGGCGTTTCGCTCGCCGTCGCCGCCATTCCTGAAGGGCTGCCGGCGATTGTCACGGTCGCCCTGTCCCTCGGCGTTCAGCGGATGATCAGGCAAAAATCGATCGTCAGAAAGCTGCCCGCCGTTGAAACGCTGGGATGCGCTTCGATTATTTGCTCCGATAAGACGGGAACGATGACGCAGAACAAAATGACCGTCACCCACGTATGGTCAGAGGGGAAAACGTGGAACGTGTCAGGCATCGGCTATGATCCCCAAGGCTCTTTCAGCATGAACGGCCGGGATATTCAAGTCAAAAACCACAAGTCATTGCAGCAGGTGCTCCTGTTTGGGGCATTGTGCAATTCATCCTCGATCATTGAAGAAGACGGCGAGTTCCGCCTCGATGGAGACCCGACGGAAGGCGCTTTGCTGACGGCCGCCAAAAAAGCGGGGTTTACGGACCGGTATGTCGGCGAACATTTTAAGATTGTCGAAGAGTTTCCGTTCGATTCCGCCCGGAAAATGATGTCCGTCGTCGCGGAGGATGCAAGCGGCAAGCGCTTTGTCATTGCCAAGGGAGCTCCCGATGTGTTAATGAAGCGCTCCTCCGCCGTTTATAAAGAAGGCAGGCGAGAGCCGTTTTCAAAAGAGAGACTCGCCGAAACGAACACAGCGCTGGAAATGCTCGCATCCCAGGCGCTGAGGACGATTGCAGTGGCCTATAAACCGGTCAAGGAATCTGCGAATCTCTCCATTGAGAAAGCGGAGTCCGACTTAACGTTTATCGGGCTTATGGGAATGATTGACCCGCCTCGGCCTGAAGTAAAACAGGCCATTAAAGAATGCCGCGATGCCGGGATCAAAACGGTCATGATCACAGGCGACCACGTGACAACGGCACAGGCGATTGCGAAACAACTGGGGCTCTTGCCGCGGGGCGGTAAAGTCATGGACGGGCAGACGCTCAATGAGCTTACACAGGAAGAGCTGACAGAAATCGTCGAAGATGTGTACGTGTTTGCCAGAGTATCGCCAGAGCACAAGCTGAAAATCGTCACCGCCTATCAGGAAAACGGCCATGTGGTCGCGATGACAGGTGACGGCGTCAATGATGCGCCGGCGATCAAGCAGGCCGATATCGGCATCGCGATGGGCATCACCGGAACGGACGTTGCCAAAGAAGCTTCATCCCTCATTCTCGTCGATGATAATTTTGCCACGATCAAGTCGGCGATCAAAGAAGGGCGGAACATCTACGAAAATATTAGGAAGTTTATCAGATATCTGCTCGCTTCAAATGTCGGGGAAATTCTTGTCATGCTGTTTGCGATGATGCTTGCCCTGCCGTTGCCGCTCGTTCCGATCCAGATCCTTTGGGTCAACCTTGTGACGGACGGACTGCCGGCCATGGCGCTCGGAATGGATCAGCCGGAAGGCGATGTGATGAGGCGGAAGCCGCGCCACCCGAAAGAGGGGGTCTTTGCGAGAGGCCTTGGCTGGAAAGTCGTATCGCGCGGCTTTTTAATCGGGGCGGCGACGCTTGCGGCGTTCATGTTTATCTACCACCGCAACCCGGATGCGCTTGCATATGCCCAGACCGTCGCGTTTGCTACTCTGGTGCTTGCCCAGCTCATTCACGTGTTTGACTGCCGCAGCGAGCGGTCCATTTTTGAACGGAACCCGTTTGAAAACGTTTATTTGCTCGGCGCTGTGTTGTCTTCGATCGTATTGATGCTTGTCGTCATTTACTATCCGCCGCTGCAGCCGATCTTCCACACCGTGCCGATCTTAATGGCGGACTGGCTGCTGATTATCGGAATGTCGGCCATCCCAACTTTTTTGCTTGCCGGGTCACTTTTGACAAGAAAAAAGTAGGCTTGTATGATATAATCTTAAAGGTAATAGAGGTTTCTATTGCCTTTTTAAGCTTGCCGGAAAACGCTCCGGCTTTTTCGGGGAGAAGGCACGTCATTGCCTAAAGCATCATCAATTTTTGATGAAAGTATACAGAATTGGGTGTGTTTTATGATACGGAGTATGACCGGTTTCGGCAGCGCGAGCAAAGCGGAGGATGGTCTGACAGTAGCTGTTGAGCTGAAATCTGTCAACTATCGCTTTAAAGAAGTGAACGCCCGCATGCCAAGGCCATTGCTCTATTTGGAAGACAAAATAAAGCAGACGATTTTTAAACATATACAAAGAGGACGGCTGGAGCTGTTCGTTTCGGTTGACGACGAGGCGCTCATCAGCCGGAAAATCCAGGTCGACTGGCCGCTGCTTGAAGAATACATGAAAACGGCTGACGAGCTGAAAGACCGCTATAAGCTTTCAGGCGAGATCACGCTTCATGACGCCTTTCGGTTTGAACACGTCATTCAAATCGAAGAGGAGCCCGTTTATCACGAACACCTTGAGCGGGTTCTCCTTGAGACGGTTGAAGCGGCCGTCAGCGAACTGTGCAGCATGCGCGAAGCTGAGGGAGCGAGGCTGAAAGACGACTGCCTTCAGCACATCGCTAAGCTTGAGAAGCTGACCGGCGAAATCGAAGCGCTCGCCCCCGCGGTCGTCGACCATTACCGCGAACGCCTTGAATCAAGGCTTGAAGAATGGTCGGCCGACCGTTTTGACGAAAGCCGCCTGCTGACGGAAGTGGCCTTATTTGCAGACCGCTCCGACATCACGGAAGAAGTAACGAGGCTGAAAAGCCATTTCCGCCAGTTCCGCGATATTTGCGAAGCGGGAGGCGCCAGCGGCCGCAAGCTCGACTTCCTCGTTCAGGAATTAAACCGCGAAGCCAACACGATTGGTTCAAAGGCAAATGATCACCGCATCACAAAATGCGTGGTCGAAATGAAAAGCTCTATTGAAAAAATAAAAGAACAAGTGCAAAATATAGAATAGCGATTGTGCGTATTGTTTACGGACGTTCTCATCAGGTTAAACTAGAGACGTCCAAATATACAGGGGGAACGTATAGGATGACGATTAAACTGATCAATATCGGCTTTGGAAATATCATATCCGCCAACCGGCTCATCTCGATTGTGAGTCCTGAGTCCGCGCCCATCAAACGGATGATCCAGGATGCGAGGGACCGCGGCATGCTCATAGATGCTACATATGGAAGAAGAACGCGTGCGGTTGTCATTATGGACAGTGACCATATCATCTTATCTGCCGTCCAGCCTGAGACAGTAGCACAAAGGCTTTCTGTAAAAGAAGAAATCATGGATGAAGGGCAGGGATAAAGAGCCTTATGAAAGAAAGAGGATTATTGATCGTTCTCTCCGGCCCTTCAGGCGTCGGCAAAGGAACAGTCAGACAGGCGCTGTTTGCTCAGGAGGACACAAAATTTGAATATTCGATTTCCGTCACGACGAGAAAGCCGAGACAAGGCGAACGGGACGGAGTGGACTACTTTTTTAAAACCCGCGAAGAGTTTGAAGAAATGATTGAGAACAACAAGCTGCTCGAATGGGCTGAGTACGTCGGCAACTATTACGGCACGCCCATTGACTACGTTGAAAAAACGCTTCAGGAAGGAAAGGACGTTTTCCTTGAAATCGAGGTTCAGGGAGCGCTTCAAGTGAGGAAGGCCTTTCCTGAAGGGCTGTTTATCTTTTTGGCGCCGCCGAGCCTCGCCGAGCTGAAAAACCGGATCGTCACAAGAGGGACGGAAACAGAGGCCCTCATCGAAAACCGGATGAAAGCGGCGAAGGAAGAAATCGAACTGATGGACGCCTATGACTATGTTGTCGAAAATGACAGCATCGAGCTTGCTTGCGAAAAAATTAAAGCAATCGTTCTCGCCGAGCATTTGAGGCGGGATCGCGTTGCCCCGAGATATAAGAAAATGCTGGAGGTTGAATAACTTATGCTAGATCCGTCAATTGACTCTCTCATGAATAAACTGGATTCAAAATACACGCTTGTGACCGTTGCTGCAAGACGCGCCCGCGAAATGCAGATGAACAAAGACGAACAGATCGAAAATCCGAAATCTCACAAATTTGTCGGCAGAGCCCTTGAAGAAATTGATGCTGGCCTATTGACGTTTGAAAAGGAAAATCGCTAATAGCCGAAAAAATAGCAACCTATCCATTAGGTTGTTATTTTTTTCACGGCCACGAACCAAAACTTAAGGGGGAAAAACGATGCTGAAAAATCGAAACATCTTGCTGGGCGTAAGCGGAGGGATTGCGGTTTATAAAGCGGCCGCACTGACGAGTAAGCTTGTTCAGGCAGGGGCAAACGTGAAGGTCATCATGACAAAATCCGCCTGTGAATTTGTTTCCCCGCTCACCTTTCAGGCGCTCTCCCGGCATGAAGTATATACAAATACATTTGAAGAACCGAATCCCCGCGTGATCGCCCACATCGATGCCGCCGACTGGGCCGATCTCGTCATCGTCGCTCCGGCTACGGCCAATATCATCGGAAAACTCGCGTCAGGCATCGCCGATGACATGCTGACGACGACGCTTTTGGCGACGACCGCGCCGGTATGGATCGCGCCGGCGATGAACGTTCATATGTATGACCATCCGGCCGTAAAACGGAATATCGGCATTCTGTATCAAGACGGCTACCGGTTTATTGAACCGAGTGAAGGGTACCTTGCGTGCGGTTATGTCGGCAAAGGCAGGCTGGAGGAGCCTGAGCGGATCGTCGAACTTGCCGAAGAGCACTTTTCAGGCGGAAGGATGGGCCCTTTGAAAGGTAAACACGTTGTGGTCACAGCGGGTCCGACAAGGGAGCAGATCGACCCTGTCCGCTTTTTCTCAAACCGTTCGACGGGCAAGATGGGCTATGCCATCGCTGAAGAAGCGGCAAAGCTGGGCGCCCGTGTGACACTGGTTTCCGGTCCGACATCGCTTGAAGCGCCGTCCGCTGTTGACGTCGTCCGCGTCAATTCGGCTGATGACATGTATGATGCGGTCTTATCCGTATTTGAAGACGCAGACATCGTTTTTAAAACCGCAGCGGTCGCGGACTATAAGCCAAAATACGTCCATGACCAAAAAATGAAGAAAAAAGACGGGAGCCTCGTGATTGAGCTTGAGCGGACAAAAGATATTTTAAAAGAGCTCGGTCAGCGGAAAACAAAACAAATCTTAATCGGCTTCGCTGCGGAAACACAGCATGTCGAAGAGTACGCGCAAAAAAAGCTGGCATCTAAAAACCTCGACATGGTCGTCGCCAACAACATTACGGCTGAAGGCGCCGGCTTTGGAACGGAGACGAACATTGTGACGGTTTTTTATAAAAACGGAGATAAGAAAGCGCACCCGCTCATGACGAAGCGGGAGGTCGCATCTGAAATCCTGAAGGACGCCGCAGCGCTCGCCGAACGGGGCGGGACGTCTTCATGAATTTTGCCGAAGTGATCGTCGATGTCACCACTAAAAATATAGACAGACCGTTTGATTACCGGATACCTGACAAATGGAGGGGAATGATCAAGAAAGGGATGCGGGTTGTCGTCCCCTTCGGTCCCCGTAAAATTCAAGGGTTCGTCATCAATGTGAAAGACGCTTCAGATCTTTCCGGGCGGTCTGTCAAGGACATTGAGGAAATCCTTGACCTGACGCCTGTTTTGACTGAAGAGCTTCTCGAGCTGTCCGACTGGCTGACGGAAAAGACGCTTTCATATAAAATCACGGCTTTACAGGCGATGCTTCCGCCGGCCATGAAAGCGAAATACGCAAAAGAAATCAAAGTGATCGGGAACGAACCGCTTCCAGAACCATTACAAAGCCTGTTTTCTGAAAGAAACGCGCTTTCCTATTCAGATATCGAAGATCCCCGGACACTAAAGCTCATTCAGCGCCAGGTACAAGAGGGAAACCTTGAAGTGACATACAAGGTCAACCAAAAAACGAACAAAAAGACGCAGCGCACGGTATCGGCCCTCCGTTCGAAAGCTGAACTGAAAGAGGCGCTTTCGGGGCTTTCCCCGCAGGCTGTCAAACAAAAAGCGATTCTCGAATTTTTTATTGAGGGCAGTGAAGGGATGACCGTAACCGTAAAAGAGCTTGTAGACAAAACCGGAGGGTCGTCCGCTTCCTTGAAACCGCTTTTGCAAAAAGGTTTGTTACAGGAAGGCGAACGGGAGGTTTACCGGGACCCCTATCAGGACAGAATGTTCAAAAAAACCGAACCGCTTCCGCTGACAGAAGAGCAGTCGCGGGCTTATGAAGCGATTTCTGAAGCGGTTGAAAACGATCGTCATGACGTCTTCCTCCTTCACGGTGTAACGGGAAGCGGCAAAACGGAAATCTATCTGCAATCGATTGAAAAGGTGCTGAACGCCGGAAAAGAAGCGATCGTCCTCGTGCCGGAAATCTCGTTGACTCCGCAGATGGTTCATCGTTTTAAAGGCCGGTTCGGCTCACAGGTGGCGGTTTTGCACAGCGGCCTTTCCACAGGAGAAAAGTATGATGAATGGCGAAAAATCCACCGCAAAGAGGTCCGCCTTGCCGTAGGGGCTCGCTCTGCGATTTTCGCCCCGTTTGAAAACCTCGGAATGATCATCATTGATGAAGAGCATGAGACGTCATACAAACAGGAAGAAATGCCGAGATATCATGCGAAGGAAGCGGCGATTAAACGTGCTGAGCACCACCGGTGTCCGGTTGTTCTCGGGAGCGCGACGCCGACGCTCGAATCGTATGCAAGAGCCAAAAAAGGCGTGTACAAGCTTCTGTCCCTCAAGCACCGCGTCAACAGCCAGGTCATGCCTGATGTTTCGCTGGTCGATATGAGGGAGGAGCTGAGAAACGGAAACCGCTCGATGTTTTCGAGAGCTTTAATGGAAGAACTCGAAAAAACGCTTGAAAAAGGCGAACAGGCCGTCCTCTTTTTAAACAAAAGGGGCTATTCCTCATTTGTGATGTGCAGGGACTGCGGCTATGTCATCCAGTGTCCGCATTGCGAAATTTCCCTCACATACCACAGATTCGGACAGCGCCTGAAATGCCACTACTGCGGCTTTGAAACCGGCATGCCGTCAACATGTCCCGAATGCACAAGCGAGCACATCCGCTACTTTGGCACAGGGACGCAGCGCGTCGAAGAAGAATTGACGAAAATTCTCCCGCAAGCCAGAGTGATCCGCATGGATGTTGATACAACGTCCCGGAAAGGAGCGCATGAAAAGCTGCTGACATCCTTCGGCAAAGGTGAAGCCGACATTTTGCTCGGGACGCAGATGATCGCCAAAGGCCTTGATTTCGAAAACGTCACGCTCGTCGGCGTGCTGAGCGCAGACACGATGCTGCACATCCCTGATTTCAGGGCCGCTGAAAAGACGTTTCAGCTGATGACGCAAGTCAGCGGGAGAGCGGGGCGCCACGAAAAACCGGGCAAGGTGATCATTCAAACCTATACACCGTCACACTACAGCATCCAGCTTACAAAAACGCACGACTATGAAACGTTTTTTCAGCAGGAGATGATGCACAGAAGGGTACAGGCGTATCCGCCGTATTATTACTTGGCTCTGATCACCGTGTCCCATGAAGAAGTGACAAAGACGGCTCTCGTTACTGAAAAAATCGTCCAATATTTAAAGGCGAACATTCAGGGAGATGCGAAAATCCTCGGGCCCGTCGCTTCGCCGATCGCCAGGATCAAGGATAGATATCGCTACCAATGCGTGATAAAATACAAACAGGATCATCAGCTGGCACCTTTGCTGAAAAACATCATGGATCATTACAAGCGCGATATCGAACAAAAGCAATTGACGATCTCGATCGATATGAATCCGTATATGATGATGTAACAATACAATGTGATGGAGGAATTTTAGATTGGCAGTAAAACCGATTGTGACGTACCCGGCAGATGTTCTCGAAACGCCTGCCGAGCCCGTTACGGCTTTTGATAAATCGTTGAAAAAACTACTTGATAACATGTATGATACGATGCTTGAACTTGACGGAGTCGGACTGGCTGCACCGCAAATCGGCGTCTCCAAAAGGGCGGCAGTCGTCGATATCGGTGATGAAACGGGAAGAATCGAACTGATTAATCCCGAGGTCATCGAGGAGCGCGGCGAACAAACAGGACCGGAAGGATGCTTAAGCTTCCCCGATCTGTACGGTGAGGTCATGCGGTCTGATTACGTGAAAGTGCGGGCGCTCGACCGCCGCGGAAAGCCGTTCACCATTGAAGCGGAGGGCTTTTTGGCCAGAGCGCTGCTTCATGAAATCGACCATTTGGACGGCATTTTATTTACATCAAAAATCACGCGCTATTATGATGCGGAAGAACTTGCGGAAATGGAAGGATGATTGGATGACAAGGATTGTCTTTATGGGAACGCCGGATTTTTCGGTTCCTGTGCTGAACACGCTGATTAAGGACGGCTATGAAGTGGTGGGCGTCGTCACCCAGCCTGACCGTCCGAAAGGCAGAAAAAAAGTGATGACACCGCCGCCGGTTAAGGAGGAAGCGCTGCGCCACGGAATTCCCGTGCTTCAGCCGGAAAAAGTGAGGGAAGAACAGGAGACCGACAAGATCCTTGAGCTTAAGCCTGATTTAATCGTAACGGCGGCATTCGGGCAAATCCTGCCGAAAAAGCTGTTGGATTATCCGAAATACGGCTGCATCAACGTCCATGCGTCCCTTCTCCCTGAGCTGCGCGGAGGAGCGCCGATCCATTATGCGATCCTTGAAGGAAAGCAAAAGACAGGCGTGACGATCATGTACATGGTCGAAAAGCTCGATGCCGGAGATATGCTGTCAAAAGTCGAAGTTGACATCGAAGAGCACGATAATGTCGGCACGCTCCACGACAAATTGAGCAAAGCGGGGGCCGCGCTTCTTTCTGAAACGGTGCCGAAAGTAGTAGACGGCTCCGTGACGCCGGAAGAGCAGGATGAGGAAAAAGCGACATACGCTCCAAACATTAAGCGCGATCAAGAGCGGATCGACTGGTCACAGCCCGGCGAGGTATTGTACAACCAGGTCCGCGGCTTAAACCCATGGCCTGTCGCATATACGACCCTCGGGGGACAAATCTTGAAAGTATGGGCGGCCGAAAAAGTTTCCGCAGAAAAACAGGCTGAGCCGGGAGAGATCATCGCTATTGAAAAAGACGGCATCGTTGTCGCCGCAGGAAACGGCACTTCACTTAAACTAACGGAAGTGCAGCCTGCCGGGAAAAAAAGAATGAAAGGCGAAGATTTCGTCAGGGGAGCGGGTCTTCAAGCCGGAATGAAATTAGGGTATAACGATGAAAAAAAGTAATGTCAGGGAAGTCGCGCTCGATACATTGATTAAGCTTGATCAAAATCAAGCGTACAGCAACCTTCTTTTGCAGTCGGTCATGAAAACGAACGATTTAAACGACAAGGACAGGGGTCTTTTAACTGAACTCGTATACGGCACCCTTCAAAACAAGCTTGCCCTCGACTATATGCTGAAGCCGTTTATTAAAAAGCCGGAAAAAGTGAAGCCGTGGGTAATCCACCTGTTAAGATTGTCGCTGTATCAAATGGAATATTTGGAGAAAATCCCGGATCGGGCCGCATTGTTTGAAGCGGTAGAAATCGCGAAAAAACGCGGGCATAAAGGAATTTCTTCATTTGTCAACGGGGTTTTGCGTTCCGTCCAGAGGGAAGGCGTTCCTTCATTTGCGGAAATCGGCGATCCGGTTAAGCGCCTGGCGACCGAAACGAGCCATCCGGAATGGCTTGTCAAAGAATGGGCGGAAGCGTACGGATTTGAGGCGGCCGAACGCATTTGCCGCATTCATATGATACCGCCAAAGCAGACGATCCGCGTCAACAGGCTGAAAAACGACAGGGACACGATGCTCAAGCACTTGAGCGAAGCGGGAATTGAGGCCGAAAAAGGCGACCTCTCGCCGGACGCACTCAAACTGTCAAAGGGAACGATTGCTTCAACCCCATTTTTCAAGGAAGGCGATGTGACGATCCAGGATGAAAGCTCGATGCTCGTCGCGAGGGCCCTCGGTCCAAAGCCGGGTGAAACAGTACTTGATGCGTGCGCGGCTCCGGGAGGGAAATCGACTCATATCGGCGAGCTCCTTGAAAATACCGGGAAGGTCGTTTCCCTCGATCTGCACAAGCATAAAGTGAAGCTCATCAGGGAAACCGCCGGCCGGCTCGGACTTTCCAACATTGAAACGGCAGCAATGGATGCCAGAAAAGCGGCCGAAGTTTTTCAGCCGGAGCAATTTGACCGGATTCTCGTCGACGCGCCGTGCTCAGGGTTCGGCGTCATCCGCAGGAAGCCGGATCTCAAATACAGCAAAACACCGGAAGACAGCGCCCGCCTTTCCGGCATTCAACTCGCGATTTTAAACGAAATCGCGCCGCTTTTGAAAAAAGGCGGCACACTGGTCTACAGTACGTGTACAATAGACCGGACAGAAAACGAACAAGTCATGCATGCGTTTTTGGAAGAACACGATGAATTTGAACTTGATCCGACGCTGAAGGACCGGCTGCCGGAAAAAGCCGCGCCTTATGTGAAGGACGGAAGTATTCAAATTCTTCCCCATTATTTCGGTACAGACGGCTTCTTTATTTGCAGCATGAGAAAGAGGGATCACAATGATTGAATCAAAACAAAAGGCAAGAAAAGAATTGCGGACTGAGAAACCGTCGATTTATTCTTTTGAAATCGATGACATCAAAAGCTGGCTTGAGGAAAACGGCGAAAAGCCTTTCCGCGCCACGCAAATCTTTGAATGGCTATATAGTAAAAGAGTTTCGTCATTTGACGAGATGACAAACCTTTCAAAAGAGCTTCGCAATAAGCTCAAAGAGCATTTTGTATTGACAACGCTCAAAACGGCCGTCAAGCAGACATCCCAGGACGGAACGATGAAATTCTTATTCGAACTTCATGACGGGTATACGATCGAAACCGTTTTAATGAGACACGATTACGGCAATTCTGTTTGTGTCACCACACAGGTCGGCTGCCGCATCGGCTGTACATTTTGCGCATCCACGCTCGGCGGGCTGAAGCGGAACCTTGAAGCCGGGGAAATCGTCGCACAGGTTGTCAAGGTGCAGCAGGCGCTCGATGAAACAGATGAGCGCGTCAGCTCTATCGTGATCATGGGAATCGGCGAACCGTTCGATAATTTCCAGGAGATGCTCGCCTTTTTAAAAATCGTCAACCATGATAAAGGACTGAACATCGGCGCGCGCCATATTACAGTGTCAACGAGCGGGATCATTCCGAAAATCTACGAGTTTGCAGATGAAAAGCTGCAAATCAACTTTGCGATTTCACTGCATGCGCCAAACACCGAGATCAGAAGCCGGCTGATGCCGATCAACAGGGCATACAAGCTGCCTGAGCTGATGAAGGCCGTCGATTACTATATCAAGAAAACCGGCAGAAGGATCACCTTTGAGTACGGGCTTTTCGGCGGTGTCAACGATCAGGTTGAACACGCGGAAGAACTCGCAGCGCTATTAAAAGGAATCAAGTGTCACGTCAATTTAATTCCCGTCAATTATGTACCCGAACGAGACTATGTCAGAACACCTAAAGAACAGATTTTCGCCTTTGAAAAAACATTAAAGTCTCATGGAGTCAATGTTACGATCAGAAGAGAGCAAGGCCATGATATTGACGCTGCCTGCGGACAGCTGCGTGCGAAGGAGCGTCAAGAAGAGACGAGGTGAATCAAGGTTGAAGACAGCCTTAAAAACAGACAGGGGAAAGATACGTCAGCACAATGAAGATGATGCCGGCATTTTTACAGGAAAAGAAGAGCGGGTTTTGGCCGTTGTCTGCGACGGAATGGGAGGCCATCTTGCGGGAGACGTCGCCAGCAGGATGGCGGTCTCTGCCCTCAAGGACGCCTGGGAGCAGGCGCAAGATATTCCGGATTCACCGGCTGAAACCGAAACCTGGCTAAAAGGACAGATTACCGCCGTCAACCAAAAGGTTTACGACCATTCGAGGGCGCACGAAGAATGCCATGGAATGGGGACGACGGTCGTCTGCGCCTTATATACGGGAAAAACGCTGACGGTAGCCCATATCGGAGACAGCCGCTGCTACCTCCTGCACAAAGACAGCTTCACACAGCTGACCGAAGACCATTCGCTTGTCAATGAACTGGTGCGGACAGGGGGGATTTCAAAAGAAGACGCCGAACATCACCCGCGGAAAAATGTGCTGACGAAAGCGCTCGGCACAGATCCCGAAGTGGAGGTAGAGGCCCATTCCTTTGAAATGGAACCAGGTGATAAGGTTCTGTTATGTTCCGACGGCCTGACGAACAAGGTCGATGATGTGAAGCTGAAAGATATGCTTCAATCTGCTTCTTCCTTGGAAGAAAAAGCGGAGCGGCTTGTTCAGGCGGCAAATGACAACGGCGGTGAAGACAACATTACCGTTGTGCTGCTGGAGCTTCCTTCTCAAACTGAAGAAGGTGAAGACAAGTGCTAATCGGCAAACGGATCAGCGGACGTTATCACATCCTGCGAGCCATTGGCGGAGGGGGAATGGCTAACGTTTATTTGGCAAATGACATCATACTCGACCGGGAAGTCGCGATTAAGGTGCTGCGGTTTGACTTCGTTCATGACGCCGATTTTATCAGGCGTTTCAGAAGGGAAGCCCAGGCCGCCGCAAGTCTCGATCATCCGAATATCGTCAGCATTTATGATGTCGGAGAAGAAGATGACATCTATTATATCGTGATGGAGTACGTAGAGGGAATGACCCTGAAAGAATACATAAACCAATCCGGCCCCCTTCACCCAAAAGAAGCGGTCCAGATCACGGAGCAAATCGTGTCGGCTATCGCACACGCCCATGATAATCGGATTGTCCACAGGGATATCAAGCCGCACAATATCCTGATTGACCATTTGGGACATATTAAAGTCACCGATTTCGGCATCGCCATGGCGTTAAGCTCTACGACCATCACACACACCAACTCGGTTTTGGGCTCGGTCCATTACCTTTCGCCCGAACAGGCAAGGGGCGGCCTGTCCACGAAAAAATCCGATATTTATTCGCTCGGCATCGTGCTGTTTGAGCTGTTAACCGCACGTACGCCGTTTGAAGGGGAGTCAGCGGTCAGCATCGCGCTCAAGCACCTGCAATCGGAAACGCCTTCAGTGAAAAGGTGGAATCCGGCCGTGCCGCAAAGCTTGGAAAACGTCGTTCTAAAGGCGACAGCCAAAGATCCGTTTCACCGCTACGAAACGGCCGAGGACATGGAAAGCGATTTGAGGACGGCTTTTGATCCGGACAGGATGAACGAACAGAAATTCACGATCCCGCCGGACGATGAAATGACAAAAGCGGTCCCTGTCATCAAAGATGTGCCTGATGACGGAAACGGGGGGCATTCAAGCGCCCCGGTTGACGAGCCGGCTGCACCACACAAAAAAGCAAAGAAAAAAAGGAAGAAGTGGCCGCTCGTTGTATTGACGCTGTTTTTTATTTTGGTCACGTCCGTTATCTTGGCGGTGACGGTATTTCCGTCGCTGTTCATACCGAAAGATGTGAAGGTTCCCAATGTGGCCGGCCTTGAGTATGAAGAGGCTGTCACCCTTCTTGAAAATGACGGATTTGAAGTTGATCCGAACGCCGAAGACATTGCCGACGAAAAAATCAAGGAAGGCCTGATCGTCAAATCCGATCCGGCGGCCGGCGATGTTGTCAAGGAAGGCGCGACGGTCAAGCTTTATAAAAGTTCGGGCAAGGAGAAAAAAGAGGTTGACGATGTTGTCGGCCAGAACATCGATACGGCGAAAGACCTGCTTGAACAAAAAGGCTTTAAACACGTTACAACAGAAGAGGTGTATGATGATGAGGAAGCGGGAACCGTCATCGGTCAGCAGCCGTCAGCGGGAGCGGAAATCGTCCCCGGCGATGATGACGTCAAATTGACGGTCAGCCTGGGGCCTGAAAATATTACGCTCAGGGATTTGAAAACGTACAGCAAACAGGCGGCTTCCGGCTATTTGGAAGACCACCAGCTCGTCCTTGTTGAGAAGGAGAAACATTCCGACGATGTTCCGGAAGGCCAGGTCATAAAGCAAAAGCCTGCGGCCGGGACGTCTGTCAAACCGGGATCAAAAGTCGAGGTCACGTTTTCGCTCGGACCTGAAAAAAAACCGGCCAAGACGGTGACGGAAAAGATCGACATCCCTTATGAGCCGGATACGCCGGGCGAAGAGCTCGACGTCCAGATCTCAATCGATGATGCCGAGCACAGCATCTCAGATTCCTATGAAAACTTTAAAATCACCGCCCCGGCCGAGCGGACGATCAAATTTAAAATTGAGCCGGGCCAAAAAGGGTATTATCAAGTGACGGTCAACAATAAAGTGATCAGGTCAAAAACGATCGAATATCCTGACGATGAATAAAGGAGGTGCAATATGCCCGAGGGCAAAATCATTAAAGCGTTAAGCGGCTTTTATTACGTATTGGATGGTGATCAGGTCATTCAATGCAGGGGGAGGGGGATATTCAGGAAAAATAAAGTCACCCCCCTTGTCGGCGACGATGTCGTATATCAAGCCGACAATGATAAGGAAGGCTACCTTCTTGAGATAAAAAAAAGGGTCAACGAATTGGTGAGGCCTCCGATCAGCAATGTCGATCAGGCGGTTCTTGTGTTTTCGGCAAAAGAGCCGAATTTCAGCACTTCGCTTTTGGATCGTTTTTTAGTTCTCGTTGAAGCGAATGATATCAAGCCGATTATCTGCATTACGAAAATGGACTTGGCCGGGGAGGACCGGGAAGGCGAAATCAGGCGCTATGCCGAAGACTACCGGCAGATCGGCTATCACGTCTATTTGACGTCAACGAAAAACGGAAGCGGCACGGAAGAGATCATTCCGCATTTTCAAGACAGCATTACCGTGTTTGCCGGCCAGTCCGGCGTCGGGAAATCTTCGCTGTTAAATGCGATCAGCCCCGGCCTTGAATTGAAAACCGCACGTATCTCGGCTCATCTCGGCAGGGGAAAGCATACGACGCGCCACGTCGAGCTGATTCATGCGGGCGGCGGACTCATCGCGGATACGCCGGGATTCAGCTCGCTTGAGTTCACGGGCATTGAAGCGGAAGATTTGGGCTATACATTTTTGGAGATCGCAGAAAAAAGCGCTGCGTGCAAATTCCGCGGATGCCTGCATGTAAAAGAGCCGGACTGCGCCGTGAAAAAAGCGGTGGAAAATGGAGAAATCGCTTCATACCGGTATGATCATTATGTTGAATTTTTATCAGAGATCAAAGACAGAAAGCCGAGGTATTAAAATATGGTATATGTTGCTCCATCGATTCTTTCAGCAGATTTTGCCCGATTGGGCGAAGAGATTAAAGATGTTGAACAAGGCGGTGCCGATTACATCCATATTGACGTGATGGACGGGCATTTTGTTCCCAACCTGACGATCGGACCGCTTGTCGTAGAAGCCGTCCGCCCGATTACGAAGCTGCCGCTCGATGTCCACTTGATGATTGAAGAGCCGGACCGCTATATTCCCGCGTTTGCAAAAGCGGGGGCGGACATGATTTCCGTCCATGTCGAAGCCTGTCCGCATCTTCACCGGACGATCCAGCTGATCAAGGAGCAGGGGGTGAAAGCGGGCGTCGTGTTAAACCCGCACACCCCTGTCCAGCAGATCGAACATGTGATAAAAGACCTTGATCTCGTGTTATTGATGACGGTGAACCCCGGCTTTGGCGGGCAGTCGTTTATTTCTTCCGTCGTTTCGAAAATCAGGCAAGTCAAAGAGCTTGCAGATAAGAACGGGCTTTCCGATCTATTGATCGAAGTCGATGGAGGCGTCAACAAAGAGACGGCTGCACAGTGTACAGAAGCAGGCGCTAACCTGCTTGTTGCGGGTTCTGCAATCTACAACGAGAAAGACCGCAAAAAAGCCATTGCAGACATTAGAGGAGCGCTTAGATAACACGTTTTAGCCAAAAAGAGAGCCGGCCTTCGAAGCCGGGCTCTTTTTTAAAACGGCGTGAGAAAGGATACATCGATCATGAACATCAATATTGTTGCCGGAGGACCCGGGAACCTCATCCCCGATTTGTCAGAGTACCGGGAAAAGGATGCGTTTTGGATCGGCGTTGACAGGGGAGCGGTGACGCTTCTCGATTCAGGGATCATTCCGGATGAAGCGTTCGGCGATTTTGACAGCATCACAATAGAGCAAAAAAAAGCGATTGAAAAAGCCGCGCCCGGCCTCCATATCTATCAAGCCGAGAAGGACAAGACAGACCTGGACCTCGCCCTCAGCTGGGCAGTCGAGCAGCGGCCAGCCTCCATCAGGATGTTCGGCATCTCAGGAGGCAGGGCCGACCATTTTCTCGGAAATCTGCAGCTTCTTTACCAGGCGCTCCAACGCAATGTGAGCGCCGTAATGATCGACCGGCAAAATACGATCAGCATGTTCTCCCCAGGCTCCTATACCGTCCTGCGCGACCCCGTGAAGCCGTACGTGTCATTCCTGCCGTTTACAGAAACGGTGAATAACCTTTCTCTCGAAGGATTTAAGTATTCTTTAAATAAGTGTCATATTGCACTTGGTTCGACACTATGTATTAGTAACGAACTCATCCGATCACAAGGTGCTTTTTCGTTTACTGAAGGCATATTAATAATGATAAGAAGCACTGATTAAAATATCGCGGCTCTTTCCGCTAAGCGGATGTTTAGGGATCCGGTTGTCAGACATGCGGTTTACAGGGGCTCTTATAGGAGGGAACGGAATGAAATTTTACACCATTAAATTACCGAAGTTTCTGGGGGGAATCGTCCGGGCGATGCTGGGTTCGTTTCGCAAAGACTAGCAAGCGCCCCTTCTTCCCTGGACGAAAAAGAACGAAAAAACGCCTGCCCTCAAACACAGTCGCTTTGGGCAGGCGTTTATTTTTTCTTATACACGCTCAACTTTTCCAGATTTCAAAGCTCGAGCAGATACATATACTTTTTTAGGCTTGCCGTTCACAAGGATGCGCACTTTTTGAACGTTTGCGCCCCATGTGCGTTTAGAAGCGTTCATCGCGTGAGAACGAGAATTGCCAGAACGTGATTTTCTGCCTGTAATAACGCATTTACGTGCCATTCGTTTCCCTCCTAACTCTAAAAACAAACATCATTATTCATTATCATTTGATCGTTTGTGATGCTTCACATACTTTAATAATTTACCACAGCTGAAAACCGTTTGCAACTATTGATTACTCTCCTTTCAAGAATAATTCCTTGACATCTTGAAAAAATAACCCCGCTGTAGTATAAGTAGGGTTGGGTCCAGAGGGAAGCTTGCCTGTTCTTTTAAAAAGAAGATCCTTATAGTAGAATGATGATAACTCGGTCATAGAGACTCAAAAAGGAGGAACCGACGTGTCCATCGAATTTCGAACAAAATACGGACAGATTGATATATCGAACGAAGTCATCGCCATGGTTGCCGGAGGGGCGGCGATTGACTGCTACGGGATCGTAGGTATGGCATCCAAGAACCAAATTAAAGACGGGCTGACTGAAATCCTCAGAAAAGAGAACTTCAGCCGCGGAGTGATTGTCCGTCAGGAAGAAGACCGCATTCACATTGACATGTACATCATTGTCAGCTACGGAACAAAAATTTCAGAAGTGGCACACAATGTTCAAACAAAAGTCAAATACACGCTGGATCACACAATAGGTCTTGCAGTTGATTCCGTAAACATTTACGTACAAGGAGTACGAGTGACGAACCCGTAGTTAGGAGGAAAACAAGAGTGTCTATACGAAACCTGGATGGGAAGGCCTTTGCAGAAATGATTCTGTACGGCGCGCACCATCTGTCTCAAAACGCAAACGTGGTTGATGCGTTAAACGTTTTTCCCGTGCCGGACGGTGATACAGGAACGAACATGAATTTATCGATGACATCCGGTGCAAAAGAAGTGGAGCAAATCGATACGGCAAATATCGGCAAAGTGGCGGCAAGCCTTTCTAAAGGGCTCCTCATGGGAGCCCGGGGAAACTCCGGCGTCATTTTATCGCAGCTGTTCAGGGGCTTTGGAAAGTCGATCGAACAGAAAAGCGAAATTGATGCAAAGGAATTTGCGGCCGCGTTTCAGGCCGGGGTCGACACCGCCTATAAAGCGGTCATGAAACCGGTAGAAGGCACGATTTTGACGGTTGCGAAAGACGCGGCCAGAAAAGCCGTCCACGCCGCGCGAACTGAAACCGATATCATTGCCGTCATGGAGGCCGTTGTCAAGGAAGCGTCTGCTTCATTGGAGCGGACCCCTGAGCTCTTGCCGGTATTAAAAGAAGTCGGCGTCGTCGACAGCGGAGGAAAAGGACTCTTGTACGTATATGAGGGTTTCCTTGCTTCTTTAAAAGGAGAAAAGCTGTCGGATAAAGCGGCCGCGCTTCCGTCATTGGACGATCTCGTCAGCGCGGAGCATCATAAAAGCGCACAAAGTCATATGAACACTGAAGACATCGAATTCGGCTATTGCACGGAATTCATGGTAAAGCTTGACAAGGAGAAAGACAGCTTTCAAGAAGACGCGTTCCGCCGGGATTTAAGCAGATTCGGCGATTCGCTGCTCGTCGTCTCTGACGAGAACCTTGCAAAAGTGCACATCCATGCCGAAGTTCCGGGTGAAGTCCTGACATATGCGCAAAAGTACGGAAGCTTGATCAATATGAAGATTGAAAATATGAGAGAGCAGCACAGCGCGATTGTCGGTCAAACGAAGGAAGATGCTGCTGTTAAGGCTCCAGCCGAAAAACAGCCGTACGGCGTTGTCACCGTAGCGATGGGTGAAGGGATTGCCGAGCTCCTCAAAAGCATCGGTGCGACGGTTGTGATCGAAGGCGGCCAGACGATGAATCCGAGCACGGAAGACATCGTTCAGGCGATAAAGGATGCCAATGCGGACACAGTCGTGATCCTGCCGAATAACTCCAACATCGTCATGGCGGCCAACCAGGCGGCAGACGTCGCGGATCAAACCGTGATCGTCGTCCCGACAAAGACCGTTCCTCAAGGAATGGCCGCGCTTCTCGCATTCAACTCTGCCGCAAGCACGGAAGAAAACGAGTCGAATATGCTTGAAGCGATCACCCATGTCAAAAGCGGACAGATCACATATGCTGTCAGAGATACGAACATTGACGGCATCGACATTAAAAAAGGCGACTTCATGGGCATCCTCGACGGAAAAATCATTGAAACAGCGTCAGAGCAATTGACGGCAGCCAAAAAGCTGATCGCCGAAATGATCGATGAAGACAGCGAAATCGTGACGATTATGAAAGGCGAAGACGCTTCAGAAGAAGAAGCAGAAGAGCTCGCCAAGTATGTCAGCGAAACATTCGAAGATGTTGAAGTCGAAATTCATGACGGCAAACAGCCGCTGTATTCTTACATTTTGGCTGTGGAATAATCATTGACGGCAGAAGGGCGTTTTAAAAAAGCCCTTCTCTTCTTTTGGCTTTTTTTAAAGCGTGCTCGCGGGCTCCTCGCGGCTGTCTGCTTGCCAATTGAACTTAGATCGATTAGTCTAAAAAAAACGGCTGTTTTCCGGTATTCACAGTGAAATCTGTGAACGCATGAAAGGGGGATATACATGAAATACAGAAGTGTGTTTGATATTATCGGGCCTGTCATGATCGGACCGTCAAGTTCTCATACTGCAGGCGCCGCCAGAATCGGCAGGGTCGCCAGAAGCGTGTTTGGAAGAGAACCGAAACGCATCATCGTTTCTTTATACGGCTCTTTTGCCGAAACCTATAAAGGGCACGGGACGGATGTGGCGATCATCGGCGGTCTTTTAGATTTTGATACATTTGACGAAAGAATTAAAGAATCCATCCGCATCGCGGAAGAAAAGGGAATCGAAATCGAGTTCCGCGAAGAAGACGCGGTGCCGAAACACCCGAATACAGCCCGCCTTCTCATCTCTGATGAAGAAGGATCCCTTGAACTTGTGGGCATTTCGATCGGCGGAGGAAAAATCGAAATTATAGAGCTTAACGGCTTTGAACTCAGATTGTCGGGTAATCACCCTGCTATTTTAGTCGTCCATAATGACCGGTACGGAACCATTGCAGGCGTTGCCAACGTGCTGGCAAAATTCGCGATTAACATCGGCCATATGGAAGTGGCCCGCAAAGACGTCGGACAGGAAGCACTCATGACAATCGAGGTCGATCAGGCGATCGATCCGGCCGTATTTGACGAACTGCGGACGCTGCCGAATATCATCGAAGTGACGCAGATCGCCGACTAAAGGACAAAGAGAGGGAGTTTATATGTTTCGAAACGTAAAAGAATTGATACAGCTGACGAATGAGAAAAACGTCTCCATCTCAGAAATCATGATCACCCAGGAAATCGAGGTGTCAGGCCGGACGAGAGAAGAGATTTTCGAGCAGATGGAGGCCAATTTAGAAGTGATGGAAGCGGCTGTGGAAAAAGGCATCAGCGGCGTTCAGTCACACTCGGGATTAACCGGCGGCGATGCCGTCAAGCTGCAGGCTTATCTCAAATCGGGAAAAGGGCTGTCAGGAGACGTGATTTTGGACGCCGTCAGCAAAGCGGTTGCGACAAATGAAGTCAACGCCGCAATGGGGACGATCTGCGCGACACCAACGGCAGGATCGGCAGGCGTCGTGCCCGGCACGCTGTTTGCCGTCAAAGACAAGCTCAATCCGACAAAAGAGCAGATGGTCCGCTTTTTATTCACCTCAGGCGCGTTCGGATTTGTCGTCGCCAACAATGCGAGCATCTCCGGAGCGGCCGGGGGATGTCAGGCTGAAGTCGGATCTGCCTCAGGAATGGCTGCGGCGGCCATCGTCGAAATGGCGGGAGGAACGCCTGAACAGTGCGCCGAAGCGATGGCAATCGCCTTGAAAAACGTGCTCGGTCTTGTGTGCGATCCCGTCGCAGGGCTTGTCGAAGTTCCTTGTGTGAAACGAAATGCGATGGGAGCGGCAAATGCGATGGTTGCGGCAGATATGGCGCTCGCCGGTATTACGAGCCGGATTCCGTGCGATGAAGTCATTGATGCGATGTACAAAATCGGGCAAACGATGCCGACGGCTTTAAGGGAAACTGGCCGCGGCGGTCTCGCTGCAACCCCGACAGGTAAAGAATTGGAGAAAAAAATATTCGGAGGGGCGTCAACTGCACGTGAAGAACAATCTGCAAAATAGCGTATCTGTTGTAAAAGGAATCGGGGCGGAAACGGAAAAGACGCTGAACGAGCTCGGCATCTACGACGTTTCCGATCTTTTGAACTACTTCCCGTACCGGTATGACGATTATGAATTGCGCGATTTGGAAGAAGTGGCACACGAGGAGAGAGTGACGGTCGAAGGGAAGGTTCACAGCGAGCCTTCTCTTACATATTACGGAAAAAAACGGAGCCGACTCACGTTTCGGCTTTTGGTCGGAAACTACCTGATCACGGCGATTTGCTTTAACCGGCCGTATTTGAAAAAGAAGCTGGCCATCGGGTCGGTTGTCACCGTTTCAGGAAAATGGGACAAGCACAGGCAGTCGGTGATGGTCCAGGAATTGAAAAACGGACCCCATAAGGAAGATCAAACGATAGAACCCGTCTATTCGGTGAAAGAAAACATCACGGTAAAGACGATGCGGAAACTGATTCAGGAAGCTGTTCACACCCATCTGCAATACGCCGAGGATCCACTTCCGGAAAAGCTGCGGCTCGCCTACAAACTTCCTTCTTACCGGGATGCGGTAAAAGCGATCCACAAACCGGAGACGAGGGAGGCGTTAAAACAGGCGCGCCGCCGCTTTGTCTATGAAGAATTTTTATTGTTTCAGCTCAAAATGCAGGCGCTGCGGAAATTTGAGCGGGAAGAGTCCCGGGGGATCAGGCACGCCTTTAAACGCGAAGACGTCGATCAATTTGTCAAAAGCCTTCCGTTTACGCTGACAAACGCCCAGGCGAAAGCCCTTGGCGACATCTTAAACGATATGGCTTCCGAATACAAAATGAACCGGCTGCTGCAGGGCGACGTCGGCTCGGGCAAAACGGCAGTCGCCGCCATCGCTTTGTACGCTTCGATTTTATCCGGCTGTCAGGGCGCGCTGATGGTTCCGACCGAAATACTGGCCGAACAGCACGCGGACTCATTGGTTTCCCTGTTTGAAAACATGGATGTCAATGTCGCGCTTTTGACAAGCTCTGTAAAAGGCAAAAGAAGGCGGGAGCTTTTGGAAAGGCTGCAAGAAGGCGAAATTGATATTTTAGTAGGAACGCACGCCCTCATCCAGGACGATGTGCATTTTCAGCAGCTCGGCCTTGTCATTACGGATGAACAGCACCGGTTTGGCGTCGAGCAGCGAAAAAAATTGCGAAGCAAAGGAAAGGACCCCGACGTCCTGTTCATGACGGCGACGCCGATTCCAAGAACGCTCGCGATCACGGTATTTGGCGAAATGGATGTCTCGATCATTGACGAAATGCCGGCGGGACGCAAGCGAATTGAGACGTATTGGGTGAAGCACGACATGCTTGAACGGATTCTTGCCTTTATTGAAAAAGAACTGAAAAAAGGCAGGCAGGCTTACGTCATCTGCCCGCTGATCGAAGAGTCGGACAAACTTGACGTGCAAAATGCGATCGATGTGCACAGCATGCTGACCCACGCTTTTCAAGGGAGATGGCGGATCGGGCTGATGCACGGAAAACTGTCCAACGATGAAAAAGAACAAGTGATGAGACAGTTCAGCAGCAATGAATGCCAGATTCTCGTCTCGACCACCGTTGTGGAAGTCGGCGTAAACGTGCCGAACGCGACCATGATGCTGATCTATGATGCCGACCGCTTCGGACTCTCGCAGCTTCACCAGCTTCGCGGCCGCGTCGGACGCGGCGACCATCAGTCGTACTGCATCCTGATGGCTGATCCGAAGTCTGAAACAGGCAAGGAGCGGATGGCGATCATGTCCGAAACGACCGACGGCTTTGAGCTTTCTGAAAAGGATCTCGAACTAAGGGGGCCGGGCGACTTTTTCGGCAAAAAGCAAAGCGGAATGCCGGAGTTTAAAGTCGCTGACATGGTCCATGACTACCGCGCGCTTGAGACTGCCAGAAAAGACGCGGCAGAGCTCGTCTCCTCAAAAGCGTTCTGGACGGATTCCGAATATGCCCCGTTAAGGGAGCATTTGCAAAAAAGCGGAATCATAGGCGGTGAAAAACTAAGCTGACTCAGAAATTTCAACCGTGAACAGGAGAAAGAAAGATTGCATTCCAATCTATGAAATTATATACTACTATTAGTACCTAGTCACAATTGCGCGGATGGTGTTTATAAATATGAGAAAAAGCAAAAGGGAACGCCAAGAATTGCTGCAGCAGACGATTAAAATGACCCCGTTCATTACAGACGAAGAGTTGGCGGAGAAATTTAAAGTCAGCATTCAGACGATTCGTTTAGACCGTTTGGAACTTTCGATACCCGAGCTTCGGGAAAGAATCAAAAGTGTTGCCGAAAAATCGCTCGAGGACGAAGTGAAGTCGCTGTCGCTTGATGAAGTCATCGGAGAAATCATCGACCTTGAGCTTGATGAACATGCGATTTCGATCCTTGAGATCCGAAGGGAACACGTGTTCAGCCGCAACCAAATCGCCAGGGGGCACCATTTGTTCGCCCAGGCCAACTCGCTTGCCGTCGCCCTCATCGACGATGAGCTTGCGCTGACCGCAAAAGCGGATATCCGCTTTACAAGGCAGGTCAAACAAGGCGAGCGGGTTGTGGCAAAAGCGAAAGTCGTGAAGCTTGATAAAGATAAAGGCAGAACGGTTGTCGAAGTGAACAGCTTTGTTGCCGAAGAGCCTGTGTTTTCAGGCGAATTTGTCATGTATCGTTCAAAACAATCATAGAAGGTGGCGCGTTTGTCATGAGAATTGCAGTAGATGCTATGGGAGGCGACAATGCTCCTAAAGCGGTAATCGACGGAGTGATGCAGGCGGTCAAGGATTTTCAGGACCTTGAGATCACACTCATCGGAGACCGGGAAAAAATAGCCGGCCATTTAACAGAACACGGACGGATCACCGTCAAACATGCAGAAGAAGTCATTGAAGCGACAGACGAACCTGTCCGGGCTGTCAGAAGAAAGAAAAACTCTTCGATGGTCCTCATGGCGCAAGAAGTTGCAGAAGGCAGAGCCGACGCTTGTATTTCGGCTGGAAACACCGGCGCTTTAATGACAGCCGGACTTTTTATCGT